>JBBQZQ010000002.1:0-260712 GCA_038207565.1 Mycobacteriales bacterium | reverse complement strand
GGACTCGCGTTAAGGGACGCGGTGAAGTGGTGCGGCGACAATCTGAGCGTGCGCGAAGCCAGCCGGTTGCGGCACCTCACCGCGACCGTTGACGCGCCGGTAGAGGTGGCTCTTTCCGAGCCCGAGCCCGAGCCCGAGCCGAATCCGGAGCGGGATGGAACCCGCGCGGCAGAAGCCGTCGCCCACCACGAACCGGGTGTCACCCGATGATGGTGGCACGGCTAGCGGGGAGTGCCGGCCACGACGCCTTAACAACCGGGTCGCCCTGCGCCGGGGGTGCTGCACTGGACGCGATCCAGAATCGTCACGGTGCCGGGGCGGCAGTGTCCGCAGTGGCCGATGCGATCAGCGGGCGAAGCCACTGCCGGTTCTACGAAGCCTCGGGGCGCGTTGTGGATAAGCCCAGTCAGGGCTATCCATCTGAACCGACTAGTTCACCTCCGTTGCGGAGGGAGCGTGACGCCAAGGCCGCCCGGCGCGAGGGCGATCCAGGCTTGGCGGGTGACCCCGGCGGCCGGGCGGCGTCGGCGGGACCTTCTTGGGCGTGGGGTTCGCGATGATCTGCCGGTAGCGCACCGGGTCGTGGCCAACGGCCAGTTGCAGCACCCGCAGGAACACCAGTCCGCGACTGCGCGAGCGGCGGCGGTTGAACCGGAAGCAGAACTCGTCCAGGTAAGCAGTCAGGTGCTCGGTATCCACGGCGCCTTGGTGGGTGGACAGCAGCCAGCGCTTGGCCAGCGACGCCACCCTGTGCACACCGGGCAGCAGCTTGTCGATGTCCTCGCCCAGGGCCTTGGCGGCACGCTGGCTGCGCCGGTCGTGGGTGTAGCCGGCCTTGTTGATGCCCAGGTAGCCGTTCCATCCGTCGGTGATCACTGTGGAGCCAGAAGCGATGTTGTCGGTGATGAACGGGTGCAGGGTGCTGGCGGAGCCGTCGGGGATGATGCGCATCCGGCAGCGCCCGAAGCCCTTGGGTGAGGTCACTTCTACCGCAACGGCGACCAGTGCTTTCTTGCCCTTGGCCCGCCCGCCGGCCAGTCCGACCTCCTCACCGCCGATGTAGGTCTCATCTACCTCCACCTGCCCCGACAGCAACTCCCGACCGGGGCGGATCAGCACTGAACGCAACCGGTGCAGCATCGCCCACGCCGTCTGGTACGAGCCGATCTGCAGTGTTCGCTTCAGCGCGAGCGCCGAGACGCCGTCCTTGGCCGTGGCGAACTCCCAGCACACCTGAAACCAGACCGTCAGCGGCGTCCGGCGACGATCGAACAGCGTGCCCGCCGTTACCGCGGTCTGGGCCTTGCATCCGGCACATTTGAAGCTGCCGTCCGCGACACGCCAACCACCGACGTTCCCGCAGCGCGGGCAGACGAACCCGTCCGGCCAGCGCAGCCACGCCAGGTAGTCCAGGCAGTCCGCGTCCGTGGCGAACCACGACTGGAACTCGCCCAGCGACCGCGGGTAGTGCACCCCACCGCGTGGGTGATCGATCTGCACCGCGCCAGTTTAGTCGGCTCAGATGGATAGCCCTGATGGACGTAATGCCGAGTTCCTCGCGCAGCTGCAGGAACTTCTCCACCAGTCGGTCGATCGATCCGATGAATAGGTGCGGAGAGTCGATGACCTCGTCCTCGGTGAGCTCGATGCCCGTCGGTGAGCGCAGCCCGTCGATCACCCGACGAGCCTCGCCCCGCAGGTTGTCGGTCACGGTCACCGGCCACGTCGATGGATAAATGTTGAACTCCAGGGACTCGAATCGATCGCCCGCGGCCTCGCGCACCCAGCCGATCTTCTCTCGAGTGGCCGCTAACGTCAGCGACGCAGCATCGACGGTTGCGTTCGGCAGGATGCGGGGCGCCAACCCGACGATGTCCGCTTCCCGACCGGCCAGGCCCAGCGTGCGCCGGCCGCCGCCGCCGATGAAGAACGGTGGATGCGGGCGTTGTGTCGGGATGGGTTCGGCGGCGTAGTCAGTGATCGTGTAGTACTCGCCGGCGAAGCTGAACGGGGACCCGGCGAACAGCCCCTTCAGCACAGTGATCGACTCGGCCAGGCGCGCCTGGCGTAGCGGAGCGCGGTCGAAGGTGATACCGATGGCGTCGTACTCGGGCTTGTTCCAGCCGGCGCCGATCGCGACATCCAACCTGCCACCGGACAGTACGTCGATGCTCGCCAGATCTTGGGCGAGCACGGCCGGATGACGCAGATCGTTGTTCATCACGAACGCCGACATTCGCAGGGTTGACGTCGCTGCCGCGATCGTCGCCATCGTCACCACCGGCGACAATTGCCCGAGCAGGTGATCCGGCAGCACGAGTGAGTGATAGCCCAGCTGCTCGGCGCGCTTGGCGCGGGCAGCCAGCTCGGCACCGCCGACGATCTCATGGACATCGGCCAGGAAACGGAAAGATCGCATGCCGTCATTGTGGTGGCCCTGCTCGGACCGGCGGAACCTTCAGCAGAACGCACGTCTACCCGTCGATCTCGCGCAACGTCGTCGACCGAGGTCGGCCGCGCAGATCGGGAAGTATGCGCTACTGCGCCCTTGGGATTGGTGTCACCAGTTTGTGCAGCAGCCCCGAGCCCGAAATCTGGCGCCTGGCTCGATATCAACACAGGACGTGTCCGGTACGGGATCGCAATCAAGGATGGGACGTCCCATGCAGCGAGGACAGCCCGGGGCTGCACGTCGGCACGGCTAGCACGGTGCCGATGGTGCTAGAGGGGTCTGCTGCGCCGAGCTCTAGCCACGCGCCGGCACGACGACGTACAGCGCAGCGAACAAGGCGGGGCGGATCAACCGCTCGGACTGGCATTTTGAGGGCGTAGGAACGGCCCGTATCGTTCCTGCATCACTTGATCAAGGTGACCGAGGTCCGACGGGCGCGGCAATCTCGCCCCCTGGAAATCAAGGCGGATCCGCCCCCAACGTTTTGACTTGTTCGCGGAGGCGTCCCGTAGTGCTCGCGGCGGTACTGCTCCCACCGCGCCCAGAGCAGATGCTCAGCGCCCTGCGTTGTCGCGAGCTCCGCGTCAACCGTGGTGACGATTTTCTGCAGCACTTCGCCAAAGCTCATTACGTCCGTGAACGCGAGCGAGATCTGCTCGCCAGCAGACGAGATCGACGGTGTCGGTACCCAGGACATTCCGAGGTCCGCGGGGGTGAGGGTCGACAGCTTGGCCACGTCATCGATCATTCGCGGGGTCGCCCGTCCGCCCGAATGAACGACACAGTTTCGGACCTCCTTCCATGCGCGGTAGCAGACATACAACGAATCAAGCTGAGGGGTGCGATAGTTGCGGCTCGCTGCAAGGGTCGGAAAGACGCAACGCATCATGACGTCGGGCTGACCGGGTTGCTTGGCCTTCGAAATCAGTTCGCCGATACCCGGTTTTAAGGACCCGTCCCGCTGCTGCCGCGGATGCACCGCACTGCTGGGCCACTGCAAACAATCGGCATCGTTCTTCGAGGAGCCAATCTCGGCTCTTAGGGCCTCCGACCACCCTTCGAACAGGCTGATGGTCGACAGGAGATTCGCCCTTGCTTGCAGATCTAGAAGGTCGTTCCAGGTTGGACCCGCAACGAGCCCAAGGAAGTTGGCTTTTCTCAGCCCGCTGCCTGCCAAGAACCGTGAGACGAGGTCAGTCTGTGCAGGCTTGGTGCCGTTGGCGTAGTAGCCGTGTTCTGCGTAGTACCCCTTGACGTGGAACCGCATGTTCCAAAGCGCCGCCGCCGACGCGTGGGCGAGGTCGCAGATCTGAGTGTGCTCACTAAAGAAGTCTCGTGATGCGACGAAGAACAGGTCCGGCAACTCAGTCCTCCATAGAACGCCGCCGCGATGCTACAGGCCGGACGGCGGCCCACGACGTCTGCATCGCTCGGAATGCACGGTTTACTCGATGGATGGAGCAGCCGCTCGGGCTGCCCTTTCCGCGCCGTGCCCTGCACCGGACTCCGCCAAATCGTGGCTGCCGGCGGCGATCCATCCATCGCGGGTGACCCGAGCTGAGCCGCGGCCGACCTGCTTCGTCACCTTCACGCCAGGTGCCGATGCGGGACCGTGCCTCCCGTACATATTGCGCCTGCATCAGTCGCGACTCGCGTGTAGCCCGCGTCCCTATTCGGCGTGATGACCGTCAGCAGCCGGCGCCGGATTCGGCGAGGACGCCCTTTGGTCGCGGCGCTGGAGTCGCGTCGACGTTGTAACCCGGGTTGGCGCTAGTAGCGGCCACGAGCGAGCAGAATCCGCTGCCCTGCGGGCTAGTCTTGTTCAATTCAGCCGGGTCGGCCGTCTTGGTGCAATTGCCAAGGTCGTACGCTCCGAGCAGCTGCGCGGTCGCAGGTTGGCCGGGCGTCTTGAACCAGTAGATGACGTCGGGTGCCGGCGGGAATCCACACTGGTTGGCGCCGATCGATGCACTGGCGCCACCGGCCTTGCCTTTAGCGGCACAGGCGGACGCTCGGATCGTCTCCGGATACCGGAGTGCCGCCGCCCGTGCTTTGATTGCTGGGGATCCTGGTTGGGCTGCGGCTCCCCATTCGCTGTAC
This sequence comes from Mycobacteriales bacterium, assembly GCA_038207565.1. Lineage (GTDB taxonomy): Bacteria > Actinomycetota > Actinomycetes > Mycobacteriales > Jatrophihabitantaceae > JALZAI01. The sequence goes on along the minus strand of JBBQZQ010000002.1, from coordinate 256,160 downwards.
TTTTGTGCGACGGGGTTGAGAGCGTCAATGCCGTTTCCTGAGTACGCCCAGGTGCCGACGGCATTGCCACCGCCCACCACACGCGCGGCCAGGATGACGCTCGCCTGCTCACCCGTCGCGCGTTCGGCTGCAGTGGTGGCCACGGTGAACGACCCGATCAGTGACCTGGCTGGCTGCTTCGAGCCGCCTGCCACGGCCGTCACAACCTCTGCGCTCGCTGGTTGGCATTGAGCGACGGTCCGAGCTTGGCTCGCGATTGAAGGGGAGCGCGACGTTGACGAGATCGCGCTGCCGTCGGTTGACGCTGTCGCCGGCCCGGATCCCCCCGTGTTGCTGCTGCATGCGCTCAACGCGCACGCGGTGACTGCCACCAGAGCCGAGATCCTCAACAATTGATGCCCCCGTCAGGTGTTTCGCCGTTGTGCGATCGGGTCTTGGATGATCCATACCGCCAGCAATGAACCTTAGTTGATCAGTGGACCACAAAGGGTCGCGAGGCCCGTCGCGTAGTCTCGCCATCTCGCCGGGCAGCTCCCTCGAGTGGTGGATCAGAGGCCGCGCACCTCACCGCTCGTGAATGGCCGGCCGACCCGGAGCGGGCCGAGCGGTGCCCAACTAGTCTCGCTGGCGTTCCGGCGCACCAAAGGCCTCGATATGCATGATTGCAGCGAAGCGTGGTTCGCGCGCAGATAGATCGTTCCGGAAATCCGAACTCAACGCAGACCGATCCCGTCCCATCCTTCGGACGTGTTCGCGGATCGGGTCACGCTAGAAGCATCGGCGCCCATGCGCCACAAGCGCAGTGAGCCCGCACGGCAGGCTTCGCAGCGGGCGTAGAGCCAAATGTGGTCTTCGCTGATTGCGTGCAGGGTGCGGCCTGTGGTGAGCGGATCTGTCGGAGTCAGGGGTCGCCGAGCGCGGCGGCAGCAGCGGCAACCTTGGCGGCTAGGTCATCCAGTGATGACTCAACGGTGTTGAGTCCGGCGTGCGACGCCAGCATGGGACTGACGTTGTTGAGGTCGTCGAAGGTCACCCCATGCATGACAGGGATCACGCGGCGGCTGGCGAGCAACACGGAGAGTTCCTTTTCGGCGATGCCCTCGTCGTTGATGCTCTTGAGCAGCGCGGGCGTGACGAGCACGATTCCGACGCGGGAGTTCCTCAGCCCCTTGTCGATCTCGCGAATCATCAGGGAACCAAGGGGGAGGTCTTCCTCGCTGAACCACACCGAGGCGCCATTTGACTTCAGATGGCCATACAGCTCGGCTGCGCTGCCCTTTCGGTCGCCCCAGGCGTGGCAGAGGAAGAGGTCGCGACGTTCCGGGTAATCGCAGGCCTGCTGCACGGCCTTCTCAGCCAGCGGCTCAACCGTGCGCCATTCCGTGGGTGTGTACGACACCGATCTGCCGGTCCTGGTCCGACGTGAGCTCCCGCCGCTGAACGACGATCGGCCGCGGATGCCGTACGACGACCCACCGCCGTAGGAGGATGCCCGTGGCGAATAGGAGTAGGAGGAGTAGGACGACCTCCTCCCGCTGCACGCAGGGCAATTCGCAACCGCGGCTGAGGAGCGGTGGCCTCGGACAGGTGCAGTGCAGCGCGACATACGTGAATGGTAGGGGCGCCATCCGACACGCTCAGGGAAACGTGCTGGGTACCCCCGGCCTGCGTCTTACCCAGGACTGCCACGTGAGCCGGGCCACTGTTGCCGACAGCCTTCCGACTCGTGGTCGGCGGAGCACACTGTCGGTGACCGACTCAAGTCAGCCCTAGGCGCTTTACCGACCTGCGCGCATAACGCACCAGCCAAATCGTCACGACAGGCTATCTACCGGGAGTACATACTCGGCGTTGTGCCGACGTCGGCACAACGTCGATTCTCTTGAGCGTTCCTGGCGTGTCCACGATGTCGCCTCCCTGGGCGTGGCGACCGGTTGTAGACACGTTCTCTTGAGCCGAGTCTCCGACGTCAGCACCATCGATTCCCCTTCGTCGATGCGTTCTTGCCTGTTTACGCTGCCACGGAAGCCGGTACGGCGACATGTCCACGACGACGAGTGGCCGCCCCCGCAGAGATCGCGTTGCCGGGCTCGAGAGAATCACAGTTGTGCCGACCTCGTGATTGTGCCGACGTCCTCCCGAATGCCCAGCGATACGGGAGCTTCGGGCTCGCAAGGTCGGCACAATCCAAGGTTCTCGGGCGCTCGCAGCGGTTGCGCGATCCGAAGTAGTCGCGCGGACTGAGGCACGGGCCGTTCGGCGCGCTGCACATGGCGAACCGCGCGGATTCCCATGCGGCGGCGGGCATCTGCTTGTCCGCGGCGCCCTGGATCATTCCGGCCAGCCGGGCCGATGACCGCACGCAATGTCGGTCCTGGCCGGCGTCGCCGCATGTCGATCGACCCGGATTGTGCCGACCTCTTGGGCAGGATGCCGCCGAACGGCGGGGGGCGCATCCAAGAGGTCGGCACAATCAACAGGTCGGCACAATCGGCGATCTGCGCACAGTCGAGTGCCTCGGATCGCCGGCGCGAGCTCGCCGAGACAAGCCTCGGCTGCGGGACTGTTGGGAGCGACCGGAACGTATGGCCCGTGCCGAGCATGCGCGACTACGCGCTCATCTGCCACGCTCCTGGCGCGGCTGGCGTCGGGCGAATGACCACTGTGGCGATCCGGCGACTGCGGTCGCGCCCCGGTGCGCGCGCTCGGCCATGACCCGGAGCACCGCGAGGTCCCCGGGCCGCGTGGACCGCATCGCGTGGGCGGCGGCGACGTCGGGGTGGGTTTGGTGGCCGAGCGTTCCGGTGCGGTGGTCGAGTTCGCGCGCCAGGCTCATGCCCAAGCGTCGGGCATCGTCGAGGGCGACCGCCAGCTCGGTGAGGTCGCCGAAGCCGGCGAGGACGACGCGATCGGTGGCGACGGCGGCGTTGAAGTTGCGGTCTTCGTAGCTGGGCAGGTTGCGTTCCCGCGCGAGTAGGTACCCGCCCGACCACCGGGCGGTACCCCGCGCCAGGTCAGCGGCGATGTCGGGCACCTGATTGGCCACCGCCCGGACGCCGGTGGCGAGACGGGCCGTGCCCGGGGTGGGTCGCCCTTGCTCGTCGCCGACCGGCGGCTCGAATGCCGCGGTGAGGGCTCGCTCGAGCCGGGCCGCCCAGACGATGACCGGTGATCCTGCCGGTGGGACAGCCTTGCTGCCGTCGTCGAAGGGCGCGCAGGCGCGCTGCGCCGCCCGCCATGCTTCGGCAGCAGCCCGCCACGGCGCGTCGGCCGACACTGCAGAATCTGCCCTGGTGGCGACGCTGATCGCATGGCCGCAGGCGATTTCCAGGACCGCCGCGCAGGCCAGCGTCTCGCCCATGCTCAGCTCGCGGCGGGCCACCCTTGCGTGGACGGCGGCGGCGAGCGCCGACACGGCATCCTCGGCGGCCTGTGCCGGGGCAGCGCCGGGGGAGGGCCTGACCACGGGCACGGCGCGGTCGAGCAGCGACCGGTCGGATCCGCTGGGTGGGTACAGCATCGCCAGCTGCTGGAGGTCGATGGCCGCGTCGGCGACCGCGAGAAGCTGCGGCACCGCGACGTAGGGCGGGAATTGCCTGGCCCGGTCAGCGCCCCAGCGCGCCATCCGGGCCACGGCGACCGCGCCCGCCCACCGTTGCGCAACCGACATCGTCGGCGCGCCGTGGGCCAGCACATCGGCCGCGGCGCCGGTGAGCGCTTCGGCTCGCCCGCTCACGCCCGGCCAGGTTGCACCCGCGACTCGACAGGGCTCGACCAGCTGCGTGATCGCATGCGCCATCGGGCGGTAGCCCGGCTCGAGAGATAGCCCGAATTCGAGTTCCGCGAGCGCACGGCCGCAGTGCCTGATCACGGCCGCTGCCTGCGCTGATGCCTCGGCGTCCGCAGGTTGGCGCTGCAGGTTGGCCTGCGCCTCGTTGAACAGACCACGGACGGTGCCGCTCACGGCTCGGCTCGGCGGTCTTCGACTCGTTCGAGCGCGGTTTGCGCGGCGTCCGCGGCCGCTACGACCGCGACGGTGGCGAACATCGATCTCGGGAGCCGGCCGAGGTGCGCCATCGCGGCGCGGATCGTCGCCGGGATCACGTCCGGGGCGACATCGATGCGGCTCGGCCGCGCCCCGGCGGCCTGCAGCTGGTCGGCGGCGCCCAGGCAGTGGATCCGCACCGCCGGCTCGCAGCGGTCGGGATCGGCGTGGCCGACACTGACCAGCAGCGAGGCTGCCGCGTCCAGGTCGCCAGCGGTGTCGGGATGGAAGCTCGTCATGACTTGTCAGCTCCTTCGTCGGCTCGTTGTGACTCGCTTGTCGAGCGTGCCGTGCGTCGCCGGGTTGGCCGCGACTGGTTGTGGACAAGCGGCTTTCGGGCGCCGGTTGTGGACCACCGCGATCGGCTGCCTGTCGCGGGTGGTAAAGAGGGCTGCTGGTGTGGTCGCCGTCGGCGTTGAGTGCCGCATCGGCCGCAGTCAGCGGCGCGGCGGCCGCACCGGGTGGGCCGGTGGGCCGGGTGCGGACGGTTCGGTAGGGGAGCGCAAGAGTGGTTCGGCTGCGCCGGCGGCGGGGCCGGGGTCTGTCGCCTCGGCGATCTGGGCGCTGGGTGGGGCCGGATGCACGGGGGCCGTGGACTCGCCGGTCAGGCGGTAGAGCGGTTCCCCGCCGCGGTGACCGTGCAACAACTGATCCTCCGCGGCCAGCCGCGGCAGATGCTCGGCAATCGGGTATCCCGACCTGAGGACGGGGTCCCGTGCCGCGTCCAGCGCGGGCAGATCAGCTGGGTCAGCCGCCCTAGGGTCGATGTTCGTCAACACCCGCGACCAGCGGCGGGTCGAGGCGATTGCAGCCATCCGCTCGTCGCCGGCCGGTAGGCCGCCGTCTGCGGGCACGTCGCGCTGCCACGCCGCCAGCAGCGTGGGCACGGCATGTTCGGCCCAGTCCCGCAGCCGCCACCCGAACGCGGGCGAGGTTTCTCCGACCTGATGCCACCCGATGTGCGCCTCGATGTGTGAGCGGTGCTCGGGAAGGCAGCCGCGTGCACCACCGGAACCGATCAGCCAGGTCTCGTAGTCCTCGATCAAATCCTCCAACTCGACGCGAGCGGTCGGCGGTGCCGGACGCGTCAACGGCGCGGCGGCCCGCTGGTGCGTCTCGGCGACGACGCTTCGGCTGGCCGCGGGGAGCCGATCGGCAGCGGAGGTCGCGGGTTCGATCGCGTCGAACCGCAGGTCGATGCTGGCCGCGATCTCGTCCCGGTCACCTGGTGTGGCGGCCGCCTCCCACGCGGCGTAAAGGTCCGGCTCGTGTTCGAGCAGCCACGCTTCGCTGATGGCGTGCTCGCGGGTGACCCGCAGGAACGCCTGACCCTCGTCCTCGACGATGCGGCTGACGCCATTGTCGGGCGCCGGCGGCGGGTCGGTCGGTGTGCTAATCGGCGTGCTCCTTGCTCGAACGGTTCGGTTATCGGGTGTCGTGTGTGGCCGGGTGCAGGTGGCGCGGCGGGTGGGTGTCGAGGTAGTAGCGGTCCTGCCGGTCGGCGATGCTGGCGCCGCTCTGCGACGCGTCGAACCGGGCGGCGGCGGGCCAGTCCACGTGCTTGCCGGCGCGGCAGGAGTCGCCGAGGCGGGCGGTCAGGCGGTCCAGGAACAGCAGCAGGGTGTGCCGGTGCCATTCCTCGAGCAGGTCGGTTCCGGCCGAGTCCTCGGCGTGCACCCGCTGACACGCGAGGACGGGCAGTTCGTTGGCGATGTGCGGGTGCTGCGGCCAGCAGTCGGGGATCATTTGCGCGCTACGCCAGACATAGGACTGGTTGATCCACATCGCAACGTCGTCGCACCACATCCACACGTGGTGGCGCAGTTGGTCACTGCAACTGGCGGGCAGCCACGGCCGGGGAAGGTAGTCGAGGTCTCCGAGTTCGGCGATGGCGTCGGTGTCGCCGCAGCGCACGATGCGCAGCTGCGCGAGTACATGCGCGACGAGCGTGGGTGGCCGCGGAAACCGCGCAACGATCATCACCAGACCCACTGCCTCGCGGGGCCTGCCGGGTTCTCGCTGTCCGGTGTCGAACCGGGGTGCAGCCGGTGATCTCGGGCGTAGGCGACGGCAGCGGCGGCGCGGGCCGCCGGGTCCTCGGTGGCGCAGCGCGCGGCGGCCATCCGCGTGCGGGCCGCGTCGAGCTCGCGGGTGAGCGCCCGGCCGTCCTTGCCGTCGAGGCAGCGTCGTAGCTGGGCGATGATCGGCGGGGCGTTCTCGGCGACCACGACCGCCTGCCGCTCGGGAACCAACCGCAGCTGCTCCGGACGCAGGATCGGCGTGTCCTCACCGGAGCGGGAGGTGCCGAAGCCGGCTGGCCCGTCGCTGAACGTCTGCCTGGACACCCGGGTGGAGCCGAGCAGCTCCGACATCTCCCGGTAGAAGTGGATGTCCTTGCCGCCGCCGAAGAGCACCAGCACGTTGGTGAGGCCGAGCAGGCTGCGGGCCTCGTCCTCGCCGTAGCACACGACCATCTGCCGCCAGGTCTGCGCTGCGTACAGGAAGCTCAACCCGAGGGCCCGTTCGTTGGCCATCCTGATGCGCAGCGTGGGCAGCGGCGCGGTGGAGGGCAGCTCATCGAGCACGGCCAGAAACGACGGGCACACCCGCCCGTGCGGCGACTCGGCGGCCGACGCGAGAACGGTGTCCAGCACGTGCTCGGCGACCGCGGTCAGCAGCGGTGACGCCGAGGCGTAGGGGTCCTCGCGGCCCAGCAGGTAGAGCGTGCCGGCCGCCCGGACCAGCTGCGCGAGGTCGGTCGCCGCCCGCCCTGGTCCGGGCACGCAGCGGGCCCGGATCGCGGGCTGGAAGAACAAGCCGAGCGCCTGCTGCACCGTGGTGACGGTGTTGCTGACCGTGTCCGACGAGCCGTCCAGCGCGCCGGACAGCAGCCCGTCCCAGAACCGGGCGGCGTGCGGGTGCTGGCGCAAGATCTCAATCGGCTGCTCGGCCGCGACCGGGCTCGCGACCCACTCCATCACATGCTCGAGCGAGCGCCCGGTCAGTGCGGCGGCGTGGAAGAAGCCCTGTAGCACCTTGCTGGTCTCCGCGGCGTAGAAGCGGGCGGCGTTGTCGCTGCGGCCGCCGGCGACCGAGCCGGTGACGGTGCCGGCGGCGAACGCCTTCGCGCGCCGCTCGGCTACCATCGGATCCGCGCAACCGGCGATCGGATCCCAGATCAGCTCGGGCAGACCGGGGGCGAGCCCGAACGGATCCAGCACCGCGATCGGCCGCGGCGCCGCTTGCGGGCCGGCGGCCCGGTCCCCATCTCGGTTGTGCAGCGCGGGCCGCTGCCGCCGCCCGGCGGTGAGCAGCAGGTCCTCGACCTTGGTCAGCGTCACCAGCGCCGCGCCGGCGTGGGCGAGCAACGCCGGGGTGAGCAGGTCCAGCGTCTTGCCCGAACCCTGCGCCCCGTACACCCCGCAGGTGCGGTCGTAGCGGCACCACAGCTGCACGCCGCGCGGGAGCTGTGAGCGGCCCAGCCGCCAGCCGACATCGCGTGCTTGGAACCTCACCGGTGTGCCTCCGTGCGGTTGTCGTTCACGGCCGCGCCTGGGCCGTACAGGTCGGGTCGGATGATCGTCTTCGCGGTGCGCAGCCGGCTGACCCCGAGCACCCGTTTGGCCTCGGCCCGGCTTGCCATGCCGCCGCGGGCATCGCACGGTCTTCGGTAGCGAGCGATCAGCACCCCGCCGGTGATCGAGGCCGCGAGCAGTGCCAGCTCGCAGCCGGCGGCGCAGCCGTACACCGCAGCCGGTGTGGCGGCGAGCCGGGCCTGCGCGGCCGGCAGCCCCCGGCCGGGGTGCCCGGCGATCAGCCCGCCCAGCACGTGTGCGGCGGTGTCGGAGCCATGAGGCCACACCCAGCCGCCGCCGAACAGCAGCGACGCCAGCCCGAGCCCGGCCAACGCGGCCAGCGCGGCGGCGAGCAGCACCCCGCCGACCACGGCGACGGCCACCTCCCAGCCTCGCCCCATCGGCTGCGGGTCACGGCGGCGTTGAAACGGCGCGGTCATCACGGAGCCTCGCTGCGGTACCGGACAAGGCGCGCGCCGTGGTAGACCAGCGCAGCACCGAACCAGAGCAGGGCGGTGAACGCCGCGCACAGCAGCACACCGCCTGCTGCCGCGTGGCCAGCCGCCGTCAGCACCGCGGACAGGTAGGCGAGCACCATCGCCGCAGGCGGCATCAGCCTGACCAGCAGCGGCAGCTGCGGCCGCATGCCGGTCCACTGCGCCTCAGCGACCGGCGGCGACCACACCGCCTCCGGGATCGTCAGCCCGCCAGCACCCCCTGCGCGCGCCGCCGGCCGCTGCTCGATTACCGCCCGACTGTCGGCGTCACTAGGAGCAGAGCGGCTTCGTTGGGATTGGGAATCTGAGTCGAACATCAGGCGCGTCTCCGTCGGCGTACGTCGGTGGTGGTGGGTCAGGCGATGTGGCGGACGGCGACGATCTGGCCGTTCCACTCGGTGGCCTCGGTGAGTTCGATGGGCACGCCGGACTCGGCGGCTTGGACGAGGTAGAGATGCCGGCCGTCCTCGGCGTCGACATAGCCGGCGACCATGCCGACGTGACCCGGGTTGGCCGCGGTGCCATTCGAGCCGGGGATCATCACCAGGTCGCCGCCGACGGCCTGGGTGAGGTTGGTCGGTGATGGTTTGCCGTAGTGGGTCTGGTCGGCGGCCAGGTGCGGGAGCGCGACGCCGGCCGCGGCCCACGCAGCCATCGTCAGCCCGGAGCAGTCGAACGAGTCCGGGCCGGCAACGCCGAAGACGTAGGGCTTGCCGAGTTGCTCGAGCGCGTAGCGCACGGCGAGCACGCCCTTCGCCGATCCGGAGATCACGAACCCGGCCGGGATGGTGGTCGTGCCGGCGATGTTGTTTCCGGTCGGCCCGATGATCGTCCCGGCGACTTCGCCGCCGGTGACCGCTCCCCCGCCGCCGGCGCAGACCGCGGGAACCGCACCAGCCAGCGGCGGCGGTTCGGTAGCGCTCCGCGTCGCGCCGCTGGACTTCCGGTGCCCCGGCGACATCGCGGCGGGCACGGGTCCGGGCGCCGCGGCGGCCGAGGACCAGAACTGGCCGACGACCGCCTTGCCCAGCGCCGCGTTGGGTTGGTAGCGGCCCGGGTACGTCGAGCGCTGAACGGCTTGGGCGTCGACACCCACTGGGTTCCGCTGCCAGTCGGTGATCTTGATGAGCCGGTCGAGGAAGGCGTTGGTGGCCTTCACCGGATCGGCCGCCACCTGCTCGGTGTAGACCGACACCCGCTGCTGGAACAGGCCCACGGAGTCGTGGTCGGTCTGTGCGGCGGAGTTGTGCAACGCGGACTCGGTGTAGGCGGTGGTGACCGCGACCTCGGCCGCGTACACCGGCAGGTGCCGGCCGGCCACCACCGAGACGACCGTTTTGGCGTTGCCCATCTGCTCGGCGTCCAGGCGGACATTGTTGATCGTCTGACCGGTCCCACCGCCCCCGCACACGCTCGAGCCCGGGGACGCGCTCGCGCCGCCACCACCAAGCGTCATCAGGACGGCGGACATCGCCACCAGCGGCAGCGCCGCCACCCCGCCCGCAAGCTTCACGGTGTGCCCGTCGCCGGCCATCGGTTACGCCGCCCCGGCGACGTTGTCGTCGCCGTCGCGAGCGGCCGCCGCATCGACGTCCTCGTCGGGCGACCCTTCGGAAATCTTGAATGCTTGGTTTGTCTCGGTGACACCCAGGTCGATCGTCGTGCGCACGGTAGCCACTTTCGCGACGTGATTGCCCACCAGCCACAGCGCGCGGCCTTTCGCCGCCGTGGCCCAGTCGGTGACGATGCGGTTGGCCATTGGCGTTAGGCCGAGCAGCTCGCCCAGCTCGTCGCCGATCTGCTCGTCCTGGCCGAGCAGCACCTTCGTCGCGCACAGGTGCAGCAGGTCTTTGGCTATTGCGACCGCCTGCGAGCCGGCGTCGCCGACGGTGAGCATGTCCGAGGGTTTGTGCGCGATGACGACCTGGATACAGCCCTCGGCGCGCGAGAGCCGCAGGTCGGCGTCGAGGGACTTCACCGCGTCGACGCCCAGGCGCATCTGCTTCCAGCACTCGTCGCGGACGATGAGGCGCAGATCGCCGGGTGCGGCGATCTGCGTCATCGCCCGTCCCCACGAATTCAGGCAGGTCAACGCCACCCCGACCGCCTCGTCGCCGAGAGGGTCGAGGCGGGCCAGCGACAGCGACTGGATCGGTGCCCGCCAGTCGACGTTGATCGTGGTCGGCTCGTCGAACAGGCCACGCAGATGGCCGGTGACGAGGGCGCCGAGCGCGTCGCGCAACGCTCGGGTGTCGTCGAGGAAATGCTGCGTGGAGGAGTAGCGGCACTCGCCGACGAGCTGGTCGTTGGGGCTGTTCAGCGCCGTCCACACGTGCGGGAGGGTGATCTCGGCCAGCTGGTCGTTGCTGTCGTGGTAGCCGGTCAGTTCCCGGATCACGACCCCGACCGCGCGTTCGGCGGTGGGGTCGAAGACGACGTGCTGCGAGCCGACCAAGCCTTTGATCAGCAGCAGCCACCGGCTGAACACCATCGCCGCGCGGCGGCGGGCCTCGGCGGCCGGCAGCCGGGTCCAGTCGTTGCCCAGAGGCCCGAAATCGAGCGGGTTGATCCTCGTGCGCAGACCGTGCCCGACCGCGTGCGGCTCGACGCCGAGCGCGCGGCACAGCGGCTCGTACTCGTCCTTGACGTCGCCGAGAATCAGGGTGCGGTAGTTGTAGGCCATCATCCGCAGCGCGAGCATCTTCACCGTGCCGCTTTTGCCGCGCCCCGGAGACCCGAAAAAGATCATGTTCGGGTTGGTGACGCCGGCGACCCCCTGCAGAGTCCAGCCGATCGGGTCGACGTGAAACGCCCCGCCGGACAGGTAGTCGATGCCCAGCTGCGCGCCGGTGCACGGCAGCCCGTCACCGGCGATCAGCGGCCACACTCCCCCGACCTGCTCTGATGTCATCCGATACACCTGAAGCGGCGCCGGGACCGGCGCCCATCCGGCGCCGCGGCCGGAGCGGCCGTGCCTGCCCACCGTGACCGTGAACGGGTCGGTGTCCTTCACCGGCGACGGCGGCGCGGTGAGCGCCGGTAGCTGGTGGCCGAAGTCGGCGACCAGCTGCGCCACCCCTCGCCCACGGTCGCGGCCTTTAGGAGCGCTGCGGGTCATGTGACGCCTCGCCGCTTGGGCAGCCCGATGCCGAGCGGGATGCAGGCGGCGGCGAACCCGGCGTCCTGGGCTAGATCCAGGCGCAGCGGCTTGAACCCGGACCCGGTGATGTTGGACTCGAGGCGGCGGCCGAAGTCGCTGATCGACCACGTGGTGGGCACGGTCACCGCGGCGGCGATCGCGACCCGGACCAGACAGTGGCCGGCGGCCAGCCGCACGTCCTGGCCCTCGACGCGGGCCGCGTCACGGCGATGGGCGGCGCGGACCTGGAAGCCGCTCTTGCGCCGCACCTCGGCGCCCAGATCCGAGGACATCGACTCGCTGCCGACCATCCGATCAGCCTTGGCGTGGGCGATGGGTTCGTAGAACACGGTGACCGAACGCCGCTCGCCTGCGGTGGTCGGGGTGATGACCGGGGCCAGCGCACCCATCACCGCGCCCTTGTCCGGCAGCAGGATCGTGCAGGTCACCGAGCACCACGCGTCGTGGGCGTAATGGCGCCGTTCCGGGTTCGGCGTCGAGCTCGGTCCCGCTGCCGCCATCGGCAGCGTGGCGGCGACGTTCGGGTCGGACTGGGCGGCGATCTGCGCGGCGGTGAGCGCGGCCCGGTCCCCTGGGGCGAAGCCGGTGCGGATCGCCGCCGCGAGCGCCGGAGAATCCAGCCAGGTCACGCTCGTGCAGCCGACCGGGCCCATCAGCCGGATCTCGATCTCGCCCATCACCCCGTGCAGCACCCGCGCACGTCCGTCGATGCCTCCGCCGGCCTCCTTGGCCTGCTTCGCGATGCGGCTTTCCGGGACGACGACGGTGACGAACGCTTCGTGCCGGACCCCGGCCTGGGTCATGACGTGCGCGAGTTCGGCGTTGACGGTCAGCGCCAGACGTGGCGCGTCCTTGTGCAGGTTGGCCTGCTGCCACGCGGTCCGCTCGGCGCCGTCGTCGGGGACGGTGCGGATTTGAAGCGCGATCACCGAGACCAGTTCGGCGGTCGCCGCGCCCTCGAGCAGCTCGGCCAGCCCGTTGCCCATCCGGGTCCGCGCCGCGACCTCGCTCAGCCCGATGCCGGGATGGGTGATGCGCGCGACCACCGCCCAGGTCCGTTCCCGATTGTCGGCGATTACCGCCGGACGGGACAGCAGCGGCCCGAACGGCGGTCCGTCGTGCGTGCGGATCCCGGACAGCACACCGGGCAGGTCGGCCTCGTCGAAGTTCTCGACCGTCCCGGCGGCAGCGCGTGACTGCCAGTCCGTCCAACGCATCACGACTCCAATGCATCGAAAGAAGGAATCCAGTAACCAGCGCAACGCCGACCGGCCGCGCACCGGCACGGCGACCAGCACGATCAGCACCGCCCAAGCCGGGGTCCACGCCAGCGCCAGCGCCCACTCGTGGGCGCCGGCGGCGACGAGCAGCGGCAACCCGCCGAGCAGGATCGTGACCCACGCCCCGCCGGACAGGCCGAACAGCCAGCCTTGGCGGTCCTTCGACCAGGCGCCGTAGCGCACCGGCCCCCCGTTCTTCGACATGGCGGCGCCCATCAGACGCCCACCACGGCGGCAGCCTCGGCTCCACTGCTGGCCGCGCCCGCAGCGCCTGCGCCATCGGCGGGTCCGCCCCGCTTGCCGGGCACGCCACCGCCTCCAGTTCCCAGCGGCGACGGAGATGTAGGTGGCGTCGGCGGTTCCGGCGGATCGGTGGGCCCGCTCCCGCCGCCGCCCGTGCCGTCCGCGCCGTCCGCGCCGTCCGAGTTGCCGGTGCCGCCGCCCGCGCCGTTGGTCGACGCGCCGCGGCGGGTGCTGCGCTCGTCGGTCGGAGTCATGCTGTATCCGGGCGATCCGACACCGGCCTGGCCGAGGACGTCCGAACCGATGTCAGCAGCGCGGTTGGCGATCGAGCTGACGGCGGCGACGCCGGCGCCGAACGCGCCCATCGCCGTGGCGAGCCGCGACTGGGTTTGCGACTCCGCACCGGCCTCGCCGCCCGAGCGGCCGCCGCTGCTCTGCGTGGCCGCCGAACTTCCCGCGGACTGCTTCCCGCCGGACAGGAGGCCGGACATGCCACCGGAGTCCGACCACGACTGGCGCAGCGCCGCACCCGACGCGGTGCCCGGTTCCACGAAGGCCAGCAGCCGGAACAGGATCAGCGGGCAGCACGCGCCGATCGCGATGATGATGCAGCCCACGACCGCCATCCCGGCGTGGGCGGTGTTCACCTGGCTGCTGTAGTTGGCCAGCCCTTTGCCGCCCTCGAGCACGTTGCAGCCGTTGTGTGCGCAGGTCTTTTTCCAGTTCGCCGGGGGCGGGTCGATGACACCGTCGGACAACCTGACGCCGATGCCCAGCAGCAGCGCGGCCATCGGTGAGATCAGCAGGCAACTGAAGAACCAGCGCAGGGTCTTCCAGAACCACACCTTGCCGGTCTCGCTGACCAGGCCGGCGGCAGAGATGGGCGCGGTGGCGACCAGGATGATCAGCGCGGCCTCCCGCACGAACATGATCAGCAGGTAGAAGAACGCGGCGGGGATGACGATGAGCAGCCCGAGAATGCCGAGGACCGTGGCGAGGGTGATGTCCTCGACCTGGTTGACGAACGTCTTGTTGAAGTCGAATTCGGACATCACCCGCACGTGCAGCATCCCCTCGAGGATTCCGCGTTCGAGGCCGGCGGCCGCGGCCACGAGCCCGGCACACAGCCCGAGGTAGCCGACCCAGACCAGCCCGAACTGGCCGATGCCGAGGAAGATCCGTCCCAGCGACTGACCGTCGCGGCGCAACAGCGCCACGGTGAGTTGGACGAACATCATGATCACCGCGAGGGTGGCGCCGAGCCACAGCGTGGTGGGCAGCACCGCGCCCACCGGCCCGGACGCGGACAGGTCGGGCGTGGTGAACGCGTCGATGATGCGGAACGCCAGCTTCAACACCCATAACGCGGCCGACCACAGGCCGGTCATCGCGGCCTTCCACACGTCCCCGACCGCGGCCGACGCGGCGTCGCCCAGCCAATGCAGCGGGTTGAGGTCGATCGCTTCGACCCTGGTGGTTGCAGCCATGATCAGTGCTCCTGTTGCAGATCGCGGTAGCCGACGGCGATCGCGACGTCGGTGTCCGGCCACACCGAGGCAGGGGTGGACGGCTCGGCGCCAGCGCCGATCAGCCACCGGCCTCCGGCGCGGGCGATGGCGCCGGTCTGCGTCGCGATGGCGGGCTGCCAAACCATCCGCTGACAGTCAGCGGTCGCGCCGCGAGCGGTCTGTTGCAGCGTGACGTCGAGTTCGAAGTCGACGCACGGGATCACGAAGTCGGGCCCGACGCTGCCCTTCACCAGCCCCATCAGCGGGGTGAGGACGATCGCCAGCTGCGACGAGCCGCCGCCGGACAGCCCGGCCTGAGCCAACATGCCGGCCAGGCCGCGCACCACCGACCAGCTGCTGCCGTCCGGCCCGCCCGGCATCGCCCAGCCGCCGATCACCGCACGGACACCGGCGAGCGAGCCAGACTGCAAGGCCACCTGGTCGATCGCGGCCAGCTGCGCCATCGCCCCCGCCGGGGTGTGTGGAAAGCCGGTCGGCACCTGCGCCGAGCCGGTGCCGGAGGCGGCGGGTAACGCGATCGGCGTGCCGGGGTCGATGGCCGACACCGGCCCGGGGTGCGAAGCATCTTCGCCGACCTCCGGCATCGCCTTCCGGGCCAACGTCTCGCGCGGGTCGCTGGCGCCGGTCCGGCGAGGACCGGACGTTCCGCCGTCACTCGGCGCCGTCGTGCCGGCGTGTGTGCCGAGGTGCGTGCCGTGCACGGCCGCGTCCGGCGATGACCCGGCGTACGCCACGGCCAGCGCCAGGCCGAGGAGAAGCACCACGGCGAGAATGCCAGCGCCGAGCAGTAGCGCCAGCATCTTCTGCCTCGTCCACTCCGGCGGTGGTCGGTCCTTCGCGTTCCGGCGCCCGAACATCAGCAGCCGTTCCCGGTGATCGAGGTGATGATGACGTAGCCGACGACGTAGATGATCGCGCCGACCAGGCAGATCATCAGGCCGTCAAAGCCGAGCCGGGCGCCGCGCGGGTGGTGGGTCACCCGGCCCCAGATCAGCATGCCGATCGAGGCGAAGAAGCTGATCGCCAAGATGGCGAGCACGCCCCACTTGACCCAGGACAGGATCTCATTCGAGTACCGCTGGACGCCCGGCGGCGACTTCGGGCACACGCTGGCCGCGAGCAGCCGACCTCCGAGCTGTGCTGCGAGCACGTTGCTCATCGCGTGCTTCCCTTCGCTGTGCGGTGGACTGCGCCAGCGCCGTCCGGGTGGGCGGCGTCGATCAGGGCGACCAGCTGCCGGCCGGCGGCCAGCAGGGACTTGGGCAGCACCGCCGCGGTCAAGCCGTCGCTCTCCAGCGACCGGTCGATCGGCACGCGCACCAGCTGGCCCTTCTCGCGCAGCCCGCGCACCCGCGAACCCGCGGTGGCTGTCACCGCACCGGACCAGCGGGCCGGGCCGACGACGGCAACTGCGACTGCGTCGGCTACGCGGAGCAGTTGTTCGAGGGAGCGGAAGCCCGGCACGCTCGCCCGGCACACGAGCACCAGCGCCAACCCGTCGGGCAGCTGCCCAGCGCCGAGCTGCCCCAGGTCTGCGACGTGCAGCCGTGCCGCGTCAACCGGCGCAGGCCAGCCGGTCGGCCAGGTCTGATCCGCCCGCCGGTCAAGCACGACAGCGCCGCGCACGCCCCGACACCACGATCCGTCACGCGGCCTGCCGAGTTCGCTGGTCGTGACGCTTGCCAGCCCGGAGCGGTACGGGTCGCACCACTCGCTCAACTGCACCGCGCGCGCCTCTACGGCGGCGGCGTCGGCAATGGCCAGTGCCACGGTTGAGGCGCCGGCGCCAGCGTGCGCCGCGACCACGCCGACCGCCGGGCTCGATGGTGCGGCGATCCGAGGCACGGCAGCCGCATTGGTGCACCCGGCGACGGGGACCGCAGCGGCGAGCAGTGTTGGCAACGCTCTCGCACGAGCGGCGCGCAGCACGACCTGCAGTTCCGCCACCGTCAGCAGCTGCCCGGTCGCCGGATCGACGTCTTCCCCGTCACGGACGTCGACCTGCTCGCCGGGGCGCCCGAGGCGGGCGCGGTTCAGCTGGTTCACGTCTCGGCCTTGCGGGACCACCACTGCGCCGCCGGTCTCGCGGACGCGCCGGCGTGGCCGCCGCGACGCTGATGCGTAGTCGAAAGCGTCTCCGGCAGGTCGGCGAAGCTTTTCGCGGCGGGTGCCGCTGGCCACGCGACGGCGGGTGGGTGCACGAGGCGCTCCTCACGGATGCGGCTTGTCACCTGACCCAGGTGCTCCGAGATCGGCGCTCGCGCGCACCGACCCGAAAACTTCGGTGGCGGATTCCGGCGGGCCGGTCCGCCAGTCCATTCGGTTGGCGATCTCACGCTGCGAGCCAGGCAGGGAACTGCCCCCTGGCTCGCTGCAACGCGGCCAACGCTCGGTCGCGGCGCCGGCGCAGAGTGCTGTGATGGATGCCAAGCGCGGCGGCGACGCGCTGCTGTCCGGCGGCGCCGGCGCTCCGATCGCGACTGCACTCGGCCGCCAGCAGCACTTCAAGGTCTCTGGCGCACGCGACACCTTTCGTCTCGGCCCACACCAGCACGTCGCCCAGCTCGACGTCGCCCCAGTCGCCGACGCGGCCTCCCGGCCCCGGCAACGGCCTGTCGAAAAACGCGGCCACCTGGCCGGCGTCGGTCGGATCGATCAGCTCGTCGACCGTATCCGGCCGGCTCGGCGTGCAGTGCTCGCGCAACTCGCGCAAGAGCGCCCGACGCGTGTCCAGGAGCAGGTTCGCCGCGAACGCCCGCCGTCGCTGTCCGCCGCGCGGGCCAGGGCCGAAGCTGCGGACCTGCAGCGTCAGCTCGCCGACGACCATCTCCAGCGGGCAGGGCGTCAGATCAGCCAGCTCGCGGGCCAGCTGCACCAGCCCTCGGCTGAGCAGATGCACCAACACAAGCAGTGCGTCTTGATGACCCGGCGAGTCGCTCACGGCGATGCGCACGAGGGCGCCGCATACCGCGTCGCTCGGTGCCGGGTCGGCCTTCTGGCCTGTCAGCGCCGCTAAGTCGGCCAGCGAATCGGCCGCCGCAAGTGTCGGCTCCGCCACCGCCCAACGCCGCAACTGCCCCGACCTGTCGAGGCGGTCGACAAGGTCGGGCCAGCTCCCTGCGATCCGCGAGTCCTGCAACATGCCGCGCCTCCTGCCATCGGTGTGATGGCAGCGACCCTGCCCGGACTGCGTTATGCATCGCGTCCCCCACCGGACATGGGTGACGCTTGGGGGACGCCCGCATGTATGGGGTTTGGCCGCGTCCGAAGTGGGGTTGCCGACGGCGCGGACGCACTGGCGTCTAGTGACCTGATCGCGGTGTGGTCGCGTGGGTGACGCCGCTGGCGGTGCAAAGTCGAGCCCGCCCAGGCGTGGGCCTCGCCGTCGCAACCCACTGGTGCTGTGGCCATGGCTCGCCGGATAACGCCCCGGCGCCACGCAACGATCGCGTGCAAGCATCCCGGCACAGACGCCAGCAGTGCTGGCCGCGGCGTACAGTCCGTCGCTAGAAGACGCTGAGTCGGTGGCGCGCCCACGGGTAGCGCTCCGCGATATCGCGGCGGCGGGGTGGTGCGACCCCGAGCACGGCCGACAGGCGCCTGTCGGCCGCCACCAATATGTTCCGCCACTCGATGAGGTCGAACCGAAGTTGACCTGAAGGCTGCTCGTCGCTGAAAACGCGCTCATAGAGCGATCCGTCGATCCGTTGCTGTGCGGAGATCATCTTGGCGATGACGTCAGCGCTGCCACTGTAGAGCTGCGAGGACGACCCGATCGCGGACACCCAGCCGTTGTAGTAGAGGTTGGGTGCATCCGGTGACAAGAGTCCGCCAACGACACGGGCCGGCATGCCGTCGATCCAGGAGATCGTTCCGTCCTCCAGGAACGGAATCTCAGCCTCGTACCCGTTGGCCCACACGATCGTTGCGACGTTGCTGGATGATCCGTCCTTGAACGTCACGTCCACGCCGGCGAACGAGGCGATCTCGGGAACGATGCGGATGCGGCCGCGCTGGATCCAGTACGGGACGAGAGTGGACATGGTCAATTTCGTCTTGGTCATGCCGCCAGCCGGTTTAGGCATCCCCAACGCCTCCGGTCGCCCCGTGGTGACACTGAGCAAGGCGCTGTCGAGTGCATTCTGGACGAAGCGAGGGACGAGTCTCGGTATGGCGATGTCCATGCGCGTCCGGCTCCCGACCGAGGTTGGGATGAAGAATCGCGGCGATCGCACTGACATCAGAACAGTTTTGTTCGCGGCTACGCCGTCGGTCGCGACATCCGTCGCCGACGTTCCTGAGCCCACCACGAGAACCGTGTCGCCCTCGAACTGGGCGGCACTCCGATAGTCGCTTGTATGCATCTGGAGGCCGGCGAACTTTCCGGGATAGTTCGGCCTCGGCGCCGGTTTGTATAGGTGGCCGTTGGCCAGCACGATGGCGTCGAAATGCTCCTGTTCGCCCGAGTCCAGCTCGAGCAACCACCCCCCGCGGCCGCCCTCCACGGCGACCATGCGGGTGATCTCCTTGTCTAACCGGATGTGCTCGGAGAGGCCCTTGTCGCGCACGAATGCGCAGATGTAGCGCCGGAACTGATCGCGGCTGGGGCACAGCGGATAGTCCTCCGGCATGGGGTAGCCGGGAAGGCTGGCCATGGTCTTGGAGGTGAACAGGTGAAGGGAGTCGTAACCCGAGTTCCACAACCCGGCGAAGGTCGACCTGCGCTCGAAGGCTGTCGCCGCAAATCCCTGCCTTCGCAGGGCGTGCAACGCGGTGATGCCGCTTACGCCCGCCCCCACGATGCCAACCTTCATGGGCGTTCCACTCAACATGTCAACCCTCTCAAATGATTGACGATCCGGGCACCACAAGCTCGCAGTACCTTGGGCAGCCCGGACGGTTGCCGTATCCGGCGATCCGGGTCGTGTTCAGTGCCTAGAGAACCTTGGACATGAACTCCTGCGTCGCCGGGTGGTACCCGCCGCTGATAAGCACGTCCGGTGAGCCTTCTTCCACGATGCGGCCGCTATCCATGAAGACGAAGCGATCGCAGACCTCCCGCGCGAATCCGATCTCATGGGAGACGATGACGATCGTCCGGCCCTCCTCGACCAGCGAGCGGATCACCTGCAGCACTTCGCTGACCATCTCTGGATCCAGCGCCGACGTCGGTTCGTCGAAGAGAAGGGCCTCGGGCCCCATGGCCAAGGCTCGGGCGATGGCTACCCGTTGCTGTTGGCCACCTGACAACGCCTCGGGAAAGGCGTCGGCCTTGTCCCTGAGCCCCACCCGTGCCAGGAGGGCGTGGGCTTGTTCGCGAGCGGCCGCCTTGCCCTGGCCGAGCACGTGCATGGGAGCCTCGCAGATGTTCTCCGCAACGGTCATGTGCGGGAACAGGTTGAACTGCTGGAAGACCATGCCGAGCCTCCGCCGCTGTCGCGACTCGGCCCCGGCGGGAAGCTCGCGCAGGCGGTCGCCCTTTTGCGTGAAACCCATCAGCTCGCCGTCCAGGAATACCGCCCCCGAATCCGGGCGCTCCAGCATGTTTAGGCATCGCAACAGGGTGGTCTTTCCACTGCCCGACCGTCCAAGCATGCAGACGACCTCACCTCGGGACACGTTGAGTGACACCTCGTCCAACACCTTGTGCTTTCCGAACGACTTCGACACATTCACAGCGCTGATGACCGGCATCGCCATAGTTAGGCCCTGCGGCTGCGTTGAGGCCGGTTGCTTATCTGGCGACCCCTGTGCAGCTTCTGCTCCAGGTAATATTGGCCAACCGAAAGAATGCTGACGAATATCATGTACCAGATGCAGGCGACCATCAGGAGCGGGACGACCTCATAGGTCCTGTTGTAAATCGTCTGCACGGAGTACAGCAGGTCGGGCACGGCAATGAAGGCCACCAGCGAGGTTCCCTTGAGCAGATTAATCGTGTCGTTGCCGATCGGTGGGATCGCGATCTTCATCGCCTGGGGGAAGATGATCCGGAAGAACGAACGGGCAGGCGTCATACCCAAGGCTCTGGCGGCCTCCCGCTGCCCGGTCGGGACGGCGAGGATCGAGGCCCTGATCGTCTCTGAGGTGTACGCGGCCTGCTGCAGGCCAAAGGACAGGGCAGCTGTCCAGTACGCCGTGAGCAGGTGCGCCAGCGACACTGAGAACAACTGCCGCCCGAACGGAATCCCCAGCCCCAAAGTCGGATAGATGATCGAGAAGTTGAAGCCCAAGATCAGCAGAACCAGCAGAGGTATGGATCGGAAGAACCAGACGTAGACCCCGGCTATACCTCGAAGTACCGGGTTCTGGGCCAACCTCATGTTTGCGAGAACCACGGCGAAGACAATGGCGATCGCCATCGATATGACGGTCAGGGAGATTGTCCGCTTGATGCCGTCGAGCACGGAGGATGCAAAGAAGTACTTGCGGACCACGTGCCATTCGAAGTTGTGGTTGCGCGCCAGACCCTGCAGGACGAAAACCACGGAGAGCAACGCGAGGGTGGCGATCACCGTGCGGGTGAGGTGCACCCTTCTTCCGATGGGTAGTGCGGCTATCGCTCGCGCCTGCCTTTGCCATTCTGTGTCCGGTACGACCTTCGTCACAGCCGGTCAGCTGTTCGGCTTGGGGTTGATCACGGACTTGGTGATGGCGAGGTCCGAAGCGCCGTACTTGGCGAGGATCTTCGCGTAAGTGCCATCGGCGATCAACCTGTTGATGGCGTCAGCCAACTTCTGCGCCATGCCGTTGCCCTTGGGAGTGGCATCGCCGATGATAACGTAGTTGAACTTCGGGCCGGTCTGCTTCCAGACCCCCGGGTCACTCTTGATCTGGTAGCCGATTGAGCTCGTCGATAGGACGGCCACGTCCACCCGGTGACTTTTCGCGGCAAGACTGGCAGTCGCGTAGTCAGCGAAGGTCTGAACATCGATCGCCTTCTTGCCCGCGTTCGTACAAGTGGTGGACTGCGTCTGGAGAACCTTGACGGGGCTCGATGCAGCGACAACCCCGACGGAGTGACCGCAGACGGCCATCATCGAGTTCCCGATTGTGACGCCGCCGGCCGGAGCCTCGAAGGTGTAGCTGTCGCGCAGGGTAGTAGCGAAGTCGAAGCTTTTGAGCCGATCCGCCGTCACGTCCGCTCCGGGGACCCAAGCGTAGATTTTGCGTTTGAGGCCGAGGAGTGAAGACTCGAACGACGTAGTCACGTTCTTGGTAGTGGCGCCCATCGCGGCGCCTTCGGCCAGCGCGAGGGTCGGCAGGATGCCCTCCAATTGACCCTTGCTGCTGGTGGCCACGTAGGGGAAGGCCGTGCCTTGCTGTTGCGGGACCGTATACGTCACCTTGCCGCCCGCGGGCTCCGACGTTCCAGCCGTTTCTGACGTTCCAGCCGTTCCAGCCGTTCCAGCCGTTCCTGACGTCTTCGAAGACGATCCCCCACTGCTTCCACAGGAGGCGAGGCCCAGGACCAAGGCCGATGAGGTGACGAGGTACAGCAATCTTGTTGTGGTCGAGCTAGTTCTTCCGAGGTTATGAGTCACGGCAGCCACATCCTTCGTCATGGAGATCGGTCTTCGGCAGGGATGCCGCACGTTTCGACGTGGGGCGTGAAACTAGGCGTCTACATTGCCGGTGGGGCAAGCGACGTGACTCGAAAGATAGCCAATCTGAGGCACGACCGCGTTGGTGTCTTCGACAAGCTCCTCGACCTAGGACATGTAGAGTGGGACAATCTCGTCTGGAGTCGATGGATCGGATTGGAGACGCGCGCGATGGAAGTCGGGGCCAGCATGTTGGGCAGGCCGACTCTCGCGGGGGTCCTCAGGGCCTTGGCCCCACTGCTCGAACCGCTGTGCATGCCTAATGGGCCGAACGAGGGGCTGAGACGCGCCGCCGTGCTAGATGCACGGGACTTGGCGGATTGGATAAGTCATCCGGAGGCCGGGGTCGACGTGCTCCTCCTGCTCGGAATCCGCGGGGACGAGGTCGTCGACCTCGTGAAGCCGCTGGTGGGCTCCGGCGTCAGGGCGGTACTGGTCAAGACAGAGACCCCGCCCGCCGACTTCGCGCAACAGCATGGTGATATAGGCATTGCGCTGCTAGCCGTGCACCCGGATGCGCGGTGGGCACACGTGCATTCGATGGTGGAACGCGTGCTCCGAGCGGGCACCTTGGCCACGGTCGACCACGGCCTGGAAGCATTCGGCGCGCAGAGTGACCTCTTCGGCTTAGCCAACACGATCGCACAACTCGTCAATGGCCTGGTGAGCATCGACGACGAAGAGGGACGTACCTTGGCGTTCTCACCATTGGATGAGTCGGCGGATGAAATCCGAATACTGTCCATCCTCGGCCGCAAGCCGCCGCCCGGCCACCTGGAGGAGTTGCGCATAAGGGGCTTCCTGGAGAAGGCAATGCACGCCCGAGGCGTGTCGGTATTGGAGGCGAAGGAAAATTTCCGTCGTCGATTCTGCGTGAGCATGCGCGATGCCACCGACAGATTCTTGGGGCTGATGTGGGTGCAAGAGCGGGACACGGGGTTCTCGGAGGACGCGGCCGAGATCATCGAGTCGGCTAGCCACTTTGCGGCGCGGCTGATCAGTAACAGCCGTCTGATCCCGCAGTTTCAGGTCGAGTATGTACGGCAGTTGATCGGGCTGCCGATCAGCCCGGCGCCCTATGACGCGTTCGGACTGCAGCTGACGCTCCAGGTGGGCACAGCCATCAGCGTTGCCGGGTTCGCCCCCACCGCGGATGCGGACCAAACGATCCTGCAGGCTCGGGACGCCACCGACCTCATCAACTTCTACGCCACAACGTTTACCGAGGACGCGCTCGTCACCGCCGTCGGCGAACGAGTGTACGTGGTCAATCCCAACGTGCGTGCGCTCGAAGGGATGCGGTCGTGGACCGGCCGCGTGGCCGAAGTCTTGACGCGGCGCTTGGGCTCACCGATTTGCGTCGGCATCAGTGAGGCGGTGCTGAACCTGAGCGAAATCGCGGGCGCACGAGCCGATGTCGATCGCATATTGGACGTCATTGGTCAGCGACGAGACGGCGGAGTAGCCACGCTCGCCGACCTCAGGATCCCGGTCCTTCTGCAAGACGTCGTCACCCATCTGCGTGTGCGACCAGACCTGCTCGATCCCCGAATTAAAGACCTCGTCGACTACGACAAGTCACACGACGGGGCACTAGTTGCGAGCCTGCGGGCGTTCTTCCTTAACGCTGGCGACATCAAGGTCGCGGCGGAGTCGCTGCACGTCCACGTCAACACCCTGCGGTACCGCATCAGGCGCATCCGCGAGCTGACCGACCTCGACCTGCGAGACCCATCGACCCGCTTCCTGACCGAACTGAACATCCGTGCCTGGACTTGAGGCGGCATCAGGGGGTCGAAGCCCAACGGGACTCACAAGGACCCACAGCAGGTGCACCGATTCGTCCTGCCGGTCCACCGCTGGCCCGCCGCCATCGCCTCGCGATTTAGCCAATCCGCGGACGGAGTAGCTGATCGTTCGGCGCCGTAACGCTGAAAGTGACCTCTTGACAAGGAAAGAATCAGCGTCGTTGAGGTGCTGATCGCCTGTCGCCGCAGCTGCGCTGGGCTGGGCTCGCCCATACGAACTGCGTGGTATCGAGTTGCCGCTTCGGCGGCGGCCGCCCATTGCTCCACACCGGTCACCAGGTCGATACCACTGGAGATCGTGGTGTGCTCTCCGCCGATGTGGAAGCGAGCCGCTCGCGGCCCGACCCGGCCCGGGGGGTCGCCGTTGCTGGGTGGCTGGCCGGCTCCGGCGCTGACCGTGTTCCGAGAGGACCTAGGAATGCGCCGTCTGCGGCCGGTGTTGCCCTAGATTGTCCCTTTGAATCCATGCTTCTTGGATGAACCGTCCGGTTAGCTGGTGTGCGCGTACCTGCGTCGCAGCAGCTTCTCGTAGGTGCGTGGCGGCAGGTCCTCTTCGACCTCGGCGTCGTTCTTGGTCATAATTTGGCGCACGTACTCGTCGCCTTGGACGTGACGGTCCTGCGCGTCGCTCGCGAAGACCAGATCGCACAACGGGTCGTCCGAATCGCTTCCGGCCCTTAGCGGCACCTGCGCTGCCGCGGCCGCGCGAACAGGGTCACCTGCACCGAGGAAGTGGGTGGCCACCGTGTGCGCGACGTCGGTGATCATCGCGCGGTACTGGTAGCCGAGCTGGTCATCGACGAGCCATGAATACGGTTCCAGGTCACCCGGCCGGGTGTCCGCGTTGGCCGCAGCAATGCCTCGCTTGCGGCGCATGTGCTGGTGTTCGAGGGGCACTCCCTGCACGAGTTCGAGCGCGGCGAGCAGGTCCTCGATGCCGTCGCTGGCCGCGCCCCGGGCCACCGCCCGCAGGCGCAGCCGCCGGAACAGCTCGGCGTCGACGAGCAGCCCATCCACCCGGTACACGCCAGCACTTCTCCCGTCCCCGCCGTAGGGAACGTGCTCGCGACCGGTACGCGGATCGACGCCGAGCCACTTGCGCACTACGCCCACTGCCTGTCGCGGCGTGGTCTTCCTCGCGACGTCCGGGTCGTTGGGCCAAAGCGCAGCGCCCAGCTGCGCCACGGTGGCGCCGGGCCGGGTCGCCAGGTAGGTGACCACCTCGGTGTAGAAGTCCAGCCGCGGCCGGCCGGGCGGTAGCTGCCCCCGCGCCCCCTCCAGCCGCGGTCGACACAGCAGCATCAGCTTGGGCCGCAGCGAGTCCGGGTTGCGCCACTCGGCCAGATCTTCGTCCAGGCCGGGGTTCGCCTCCTCCACCCGGCGCCGGTTGTCCGCGCTCACTGTCGGCGCGAGCGTTGCCAGGTCGGCGGCGGTGGCCGCGCTCTGTTCGAGATACCTCGCGGTCGGCAGGGGCAGCAGCGACGCTGCAGTCATGGGCCGGCTCTCGACCAGTCCGATCGCCGGCACGGACGCGGCGCGCAGGCGGCCATCGGCCGGCGGCTGCGTCGGCTGCACTGTGATCTCAGGGCGGGGCGCGCCAGCAGCGTCGGACAGCTCGTCCCACGGCTGCTCCCCCATCGGCGCCGGCATCGGCCGATCTTCGGTCGTTGCGGCCAACGCGAGCAGCGCGGCCAGATCCGCGGCCTCCTCGACCGGCAGTTGCTGCGCGATCAGTTCCAGGCCCAGCGCCGGGATGCGGACCATCCCGTCACCGGTGACCTCCAGCTGCCAGCGGGTCGCCGCGTCCTCGGACGCCTGACCGGTCTCGTCACCCGCGTTGCCGACGTCGGCGGGTTCGCTGAGCACGAGCGCGATCGCAGTGCGGGCCGCGCGGGTTCGCAGCGCCGCCAGCAGCCGGTCCACAGCGGTCGAGTCGACGGCGACGGCCGGGGCGATCAACAGTACGTGCGGTGCCCACACGTCCCCGGCCACGTTGCGCAGCCGTCCTTCGAGCACCCCGACGCCCGCTTCGTCGGCGGCGGCGCCGATGTCGTCGAACTGGCGGTGCAGCTCGGCGATCGCGCCGTCGAGGTCCTCGGTGTGGCTCAGCCGGCCCGGGTTCAGCGCGGTCATCTCGGCGCCGAAGCCGACCAGGGTGACCTGCAGCTGCTCCGACCAGCTGTTGTGGCTCAATTCCGCGGCCAGGTAGCGGGCCAGGTTCAGGCACCGGGTCGGATCACCCACCAGCGAGGCCGCGCCCACCCGCTCGAGGTCGAGCAGCCAGTTCCGCCCGTCGGGGGTGTAGCCGACGCTGCTCAAGGTTGGAAACGGCGCGAAGTGATAGACCTTCTGCTCGGGGTCGTAGCCCAGCTCGTCCTCGCGGCTGATCCGCCAGCGGGTGCCCGCCTCGTCGGCGCGCCACGGCGACGGCGGATCATGTCGCGCGGTGGTCAGCACCAGCTGCAGGCCGTCCGCGTCGATGCCGGCGGCGATCACGTCTGGCAGTTGCCCGTCGGGTCGGGCCGCCAGCTGCTGGACCAGGCCACGCAGGGCCTGGTCCAGCCAGGTCGCGTCGGCCACCCCGGCGGTGGCGCTGACCAGCGCCTTCTCCATCGGCGCCAGCCGCGCCGGGGACTCGGCGATCATCCGCCCGGGCCCGCGCCACCGGAACTGGCGGCGCCGGTGGCGCCGCAGCGCGGTCAAGGTCACCCCGGCCAGCAGCGCGCCGCCGGCGGTGAACGCCACCACGGGCAGCGCCGCCGAGTCCGAGCTCGGTGCGTCCGCAGATGCGGGCGCGGCGGGTGCGCGGAATGCCGGGGCGCTGGGCTGTGCCTGGCCCGGCACCGTGCGCGCCGAAGTGGTGGGCATCGAACTGCCCCCCGGCGTGCTGTCACTGGGCGTCTCGTTCGGGTCGGTCGGCGTGGGCGGGTGCGTGCGGTGCGGCAGCGGCTGCGGTGCGGGTTGTGCCGGTCGGTGAGCCCGGGTCGGCGCGGCGGGGGGCGGTGCTGTCGCGGCGGGTCCGGGCAGGGTGACCTTCCAGCCCGGTTGGATGAAGTCCGGATCGGTGAACTGTGCGCCGCCTGGCTCGGCGTGTCCGGTGTTCGTTGGCCAAACCGTTCGCCAGTTCGACACGCCGTCATCAGCCGCCAGCCCGGACAGGTTGTCACCCTCGTGCACGGTGACCTCGTGCGTGGTGCGATGCCTACGGTCGCCGTGCTGGCTGTCCGCGGGCCGGCCGTCCTGCGGGATGAGGACGCTCCAGCCGCGGCGCAGCAGTTGTGGGGACTGCATCACCGACCCGTCGTGCTGACGGCGGCCCTGGTTGAGCTGCCAGATCTCCGGCCAGCGTTGCCCGTCGTCGAGGTAGTGCTCGGCCAGCGCCCAATAACTGCGCAAGCCACCGTGTTCCGGGATGACGTACCGAACGGCGGTTTCGGCGAGCGATGACGATCGCGACGCGTTGCCGCCGGCTGGCGAGGATGGCGTTGCGCCGGTGTGTGCCCCAGCCTGCGACACCGTGACCGGTGTCGTGGACGCAGGCCTTGTGGCTGGTGTGGCGAACGCTGACGCGGTCGGTCCGAGTGTGCTGACCACGGCCGGGGCGAGCAGCAGCACCGTCGCGATCAGGGTGCGGGCCAGATCCTGCTGCGCCCCGAGCAGCGGGATTCGCGCCAGCCGCCGAGGACGGTGGCTCAGCGCCGCCGAGACAGTCTCGCCGAACTCGACAAGAACCGCGAGCGCGAAACTCGCCCAGGCCAGATACGTGACCGCGGCCATGATCGCGATGACGTCCTGGTCGGACATGTCACCGGCGCGGATGGAGTCCCAAGCGTGCAGCGGGTTGCCGATCGTCGCGGCCATCGCCCACGGCAGCCCCACCGCCAAGGCGAGCAGCAGCAGCAGGGCGAGCAGGCCGCGAAATCGACGCACCGTCATGACCGAATCAGCCTCCTGCCTGCGTGGCGCGTCCGTAGATCGGGAAGGCACTGGCAGTCGCCGTCTGCGAGACGTCGTCCAGCCCGACCGCGGACAAGATCACTGTGTGTTTGTGCACCGTCGCGGTGACCGTGACCCGGCCGCCCTCGACGCTGACATCGCCGGTCGCGCTTCCCGCGGCCAGCACCCGCACTGCCGCCGCCTGCGCCGCGGCCGGGTTCGGCGCCAGCCCGCCCGGCAGGGCCCGCAGCGACGCCGGCGCGAGCGCGTCCGCGCCGGCCCGAGCGGCCTGCGTCGCCAGGTCCGCCGCCCGTTCCC
Organism: Mycobacteriales bacterium; assembly: GCA_038207565.1. Taxonomy (GTDB): domain Bacteria; phylum Actinomycetota; class Actinomycetes; order Mycobacteriales; family Jatrophihabitantaceae; genus JALZAI01. The sequence continues at coordinate 228,165 of JBBQZQ010000002.1, read as the reverse complement.
GCGCCGCCAGAGCGGCTCCACCGTCGAGGACGAAGCCGGCCATCACCAGCGCTGCAATCGCGGTGACCGCATACCACAGCGCGATCGACCCGCGGTCGTCCACGAGTGCCCAGCGCCGGCTCCGCCTCCGCACCCGCTCGCCGTTGCGGGGACGTGGCGTCACCGCTGGCCTCCGATCTGACGGTACGTTTCGATCGGCGACGTCGAGTCGGCGGTGAGGGCCACCTCGCCGGGCAGGCCCGCCAACGCCAACCCGGACAGCGACGCGTGGCAGCTCAGGTGCGCGACCACTTGACCGCCCGCACGAAATTGCGACACGTCCAACCGGACCTGTACCGGGCTGCAGCTGAGCCCGCCGTCGCGCACCGCCTGTACACCGGCCTGCTGCGCGGCGGCGTCCGCCGCCGCAGGGGTCAGCTGCAGCGACGCGGCGCGGGCAGCTGCCTGCGCCGCTTGATCGACCAGCTGCCTGCCGCGCGAGACCCGACCGAAGCCGACCACCAGCAGCATCATCGCGATGACGAACGGGACGAGGATGGTCAGCTCGAGCGCGGCGAACGCGCCCCGATCTCCGACACCGTCGCGGGTTGGACGCCGCAGCTCCCTCAGGAGGACGCGGGTTCGCGATTGCTGAACCGAAGCGGTCACCCTACGTACCTCTCGACCGGGCCGGAGGCGGTCTCGTCGACGGTGAAGCTGCCGAACGGGATCACGCTCATGACCTCTCCGTGCACGTGCACGCTCACCGTGGTCGCGGTGCGGCGCACGGTGACCGTGGCGTCCGGGAGCGCGTGCGGGGCGACCTGCCGCAGATAGGTGACGCCGTCGGCGTGCCCGGCCGCGGCGCTGGACTGATAGCTCTCGGCCGTCCGCAACGCCTCCTGCGCCGCCGACTGGGCGACGTTGCGCGAATGCCACACGATCGCCCACTGCACGACGGTCATCAGCAGCCCGAACATGATCGGCAGGGTGATCGCCGCCTCGAGCACCGAGTAACCGCCGTCGCGTTCGGCGGGCAGCAGCCGCCGTCGGCGCCGTGGCGCGGCGCCGACGCGGCTGCTCGGTCCAGTCCTCATCGCCCGGTGTCGGTGTCAGGGTGGTTATTGGGTCTTGGTGTTATTGGCAGTGTTGGTCGCCTTGGTGACGATGATCGCCACGATCGCGATCGCCGCTGCGACCAGCAGCGCCGTCATCACCACCCAGACCAGCAGCTCGCCGCGCTCGGAGTCTTGTGACCCCAGCCTGTTCCGCAGTCGGCGCTGCAGCGGCTCGGCCCGGCCGAGGGCCCACACCCACAGCATCTCGATCTCGGTCATCGACTCGCCTCTCGGTTCTCGGTCGGGGTTTGCGGTTGGACGGCCTCAGATGCGCATGAAGTTCACGACGGCCGGGTAGCCGAGGAACACCGCGAACCCGACGCCGAGCAGGATTTGGGCCATCAGCATCGACTGATCGCGCTTGCCGGCGGTGCCGTCGGCGTCGGCTAGTTCCTCCACTCGCAGGCTCGCGGCGCGGGCGGCGATGGTGTCGCGGACCTGCGCGCCGTCGTGGGCGACGAGCTGCACCAGGGTGCCGAGTTCGCGAAGCGGGGCGACGCCGATCCGTTCGCCCAACTCGGTCAGCGCCACCCACACGTCCTGCCCGGCGCTGGTGGCCTTGGTGACGGTGTGCCGGATCAGCGCCAGCGGCCAGCCGGACCCGACCTTCGCCGCGTCGGGCAGCGCCTGCTCCGCGGCGGCCAGGCCGGACATCTGCAGGTACACCCAATCCAGGTACGCGCCCAACGCGCGGCGGAACTGTCTGCGGCGCTTGGCCGCGGCACTGCGCGCGTCGAGGTCGGGCACGAAGAAGAACCCGGCGGCCAGCACCAGCGCCACCACCACCGGCACCCCCGCCGGCAGGCTCAGCCCGGCGACGCCGAGGAACACCGTGATCACCAGCCCGATCACGAAACCGAGCACCGCCACCACCACCTTGCGGCCCATCACCGCCTCGAACGACTGCCCGTTGAGCGCCACGTCCTGCCGCAGGCTGGTACAGGCGATCCCCCGCCTCGCAAGCTCGCCCGACAACCAGCGGCCGATGCGGGGCGCCGCGCCCGACGTCGCCCTCAACTCGCGCCGGTCACCAGCCAGCCCGCCAACAGGGCCGGCTTGCGCTGCGTCAAAGCGCGCCAGCATCACCAGCGGGTCCGGGCGCGGTGGACGGATCTGCACCACCAGCTCGAACAATGCAGCGCCGATCGCCGCTCCGACCAACGTCAACGCGATCATGGCCACACCTCGAACTGTGCCGCCGACGCATGTGCCCGGTCGGCCGGCCCCGCGGCGCGATTCGCAGTCAGCTGCTGAGCTTGCGCGGAGTCGAGGCCGGTCAGGTGCGCCACCACCCGCAGATCCGCGTCCTCGACGCGCACCTCCTGGCGTACCCCCAGGAACCGGGTGGCCGGCTCTCCGCCAGCCAGCCGGCGCATCCACCAGAACCCCGCCGCGAACAGCGCGACCACTACCGCCAGCGCGGCCTGCCCGCCGAGACTGGCGTAGGGCTGCACGTAGGAGCGGGAGAACAGCACCAGGAACGCGCCGAACCCGATCGTGATCAGCACGACCAGCTGCACGCTGCGTCGCATGCTCGCCCGCCCGGCCGAGACCCGCCTGCGCTGATCCAGCTCCGCCCGCGCCGAGGACGCCAGCGACGTCAGTATCGTCACCAGCCCGGTGCCGCGCTGCTTGGTGTTGAGGATCAGCGCGCCGATCACCTTGTCCGCCGACGCGTCGTCCAGATCGGCCGAGAGCATCAGCAGCGCCCGCTCCAGCGGCACCCGCGTGCGGATCAGCCCGCGCAGCCGGATCAGCGCCGCACGGATAGCGGCCGGCGCCGACTGATCCGTCGTCGTCGCCTTGATCGCCTGCTCCAGGCTGGCCCGGGCGGTGATCGTGTCGCGCAGCGACTCGGTCCACATCACCAGCCCTTCCAGGCGCACGATCTGGTTCTGCTCGGCCCGCTGCCCACCGAACATCTGCGGCCAGAACACCACCAGCGCGCTCAACCCGAACGCGAGGACCGGCCAGCGGGTCAGCACCAGCGTCAGCACCCCGACCAGCACGCCGCCGCCCAGCCGGCCGCTCAACGCCGGTGAGCGCAGTCTGGCCCCGAGCCGCCGCGCCCGGTTCGGTGGCTTACCCGGATTCGGCGTCACCCCGTGCACGTACACCGCCAGGCACACCAGACCGGCGCCGAAACCCGCGGCCATCAGCGCGGCGAGCAGCCCGTTCAGATCCGGCAACATCAAACGCCCCCATACCAGCCGGTGTCGGCATAGCCGGCCTCTTGTAGCCGCTTGTCCCGCTCCGAGGTCAGCGCCGTGTCCGTGCGCAGCGCCCGGCCATCGACGGGCGAGGGCATGAACACCTGCCCCGTGCTCACCCGTTGCTGGTCGAAGCCGGCGATCTCGCGCACCTCGGCCACCGTGCGGATCCCGCCGGTGAGCGGGTTCTGCCGGATGAACACGATGAAGTCCAGCGCGCCCGCGATCAGCGAATGGGTGACCGCGAAGTCGAGGTTGTCCGCCTGAGCGGCGTAGGAGGCGATGCGGTCCAGCGCGGCCAGGCTATTGCGGGCATGGATCGTGCTGAGGCTGCCGTCGTTGCCTTGGCTCATAGCGTTGAGCATCACGACGATCTCATCGCCCAGCACCTCGCCGACGATCACCCGTGACGGGTCCTGCCGCAGCGAGCGCTGCACCAGCGCAGCCATGCTGATCCCGCCGCGGCCCTCGGAATCGGGCAGCACCATCTCCCACTCCACCACGTTCGGGTGCAGCCCCGGATGGCGGCGCAACCCCAGCTCGAGGGCCTTCTCTATCGTGATCAGCCGCTCGGCCGGGTCGATGCAGTTGATCAGCGATCTCAGCAGCGTCGTCTTGCCGGCGTTGGTCGCCCCGCAGATCATGATGTTCATCCGGGCCAGCACCGCGGCCTGCAAGAAGGTGGCCAGCTGCTCATCCAGGGTGCCGAGCTCGACGAGCGTGGGCAGGAACATCTGCGGGTACCGGTTGCGCCTGATCGAGACCGACGGGCGATCGCCGGCGCTCATCACCGCAGACAGCCGCGAGCCGTCCGACAGCCGCAAATCAAGCTCCGGCGTCGCCGGCGTCCACGGCCGGGCGTTGATGCCGGCGTGCGCCGCCTGCGACTGAATGATCGCGACCAAGTCCGCGTCGGTCATCGCGATCGGCCGATGCCGCACCGCCTCGCCGCCACCGGCGTAGGTAACCCACACCTCGTCGCAGCCGTTGATGTTGATGTTCTCTACCCGCTCGTCCTCGAGCAGCTCGCTCAACTCGCCCGCGCCGAACATCGCCGCGTACACCCCGCAGGCCAGCCGCTCGTCGTAGTGGCGGTCCACCGGCACATCCGACCCCGCATGCAACTGTTGCGCCAGGTGAGCCGTCACCGCGGCATCGATGAGCGAGATCGCCAACTGCTGCTCGTCCGCGGCCGACAGCTCCGGCGCGCGCTGTGCCTCGCGCCGCTGCGCCTCCGCGTTCAGCTGCTGCGCCACCTGCGCCTGCAGCCGGCCGATCACCCCGTAGTCCAGCGGTTCCACCGACACCTGCCCGACGCTCACGCGCCCACCGCCCCACGCTGAACCGGGGCCGACGTCCGCGGGTAGGGCGCCGCACCCTCCAGCGCGGCAGGCTCCTGCAGCTGCCGTTGATAGCTCAGCTCGGGCCACACCCGCCACATCTCGCGCACGAGCGCCTCGCCCGAGCGCACCAGCGCGGACTTGATCAGCTTCTTCGACAGCGGCCCGGACCACAGCGCGGTCGCGCCGGCCGGGTCGGATGCGAACCCGCCGACGACCGGCGCCGGCGAGCCGATCCGTTCAAGCAGCTCCCTCGTGCGCGCGAGCCCGGCGCGCTCCTGCCGCGGCTCGGTCACCAGCACCACCCCGAGCGTGGTGCGCTCACGCGACGGATCGCCGACGTACTCGCCCAGCTCCTCGACGCGCTCCCGCAGATGGCCCAGCCCCTCCGTCGACGAGCGGGTCACCAGCAGCACCGCCGCCGCCGCCCGCGCCGCGACCAGCGCCGGGTTCCCCGGCTGCATCGAACCCACGTCCGCGATCACCACCCCGGGCCACGCCGCGGCCGCCTTCGCGATGGCCGGCTGATGCGGTGTCAGCTTGCTCATTGCCCGCGTCGACACCTCGCCGCGGATCACCGGCACTCCCAGCACGGTCGGCTGCGCGTAGTGCTGCAGAAGCGGCGCGGGCGCGCCCGGGCGGGCGTCGATCGCCAACGTCACCACCGACGGCGAGCCCGGCATGTGCCCGCCGCCGGCGCGCATCAGCCGAAACGGCAGATCAGCGCCGCGCGGATCCAGCTCGCACAACACCCGCGCGCCCGGCCACACCAGGCCAAGCACCGTGGCCAGCGTCGTCGCCCCCGGCGACCCCTTGTCACTTCCCACCGCGACGATCACCGTCAGCCGCCGACCTTCACCAGCGCGATCGACCCCGCATTGGACGCCTGCGACACCCCGAACGCCGCCGAGGTCGGCACCACCAGAGTCAACAGCGTCCCGCCAGCCGATGATGGATTCGCCCGCACGTCATACACCGTCGCCGCTGGCACCAGCACCGCCGATGCCGCACTCGACGAGGACGCGGCGCTGCCCTTGTCCGGCAGCTGCAGCACCTCCACCCGATCGCCCGGCACGAGGCCAGAGGACGGGATCTGCCCGGGCGCAGTCGCCACTCCGACCAAGCCCTGCCCCGACGTCAACGCCGAACCACGCGTAACCATCGATCGCTGCACCAAAGTGTTCGGCAGGATCTCCACCGCCGCCGTCTGCCCTACCAGGCTCGACAGGTGGTTGCCCGCCACCGCCGTCACCCCGCCCGACACCTGCACTGTCGACAGGTCCGAGCGGTCGATCGTGTGCCCCACCGCGATGTCGTGCACCGCAACCACCACCGGCACCTTCGCACCGGCCTGCGTGTAGAACCAGTACCCCAACGCACCCAGCCCGACAATCAACGCCACCGCCAATGCCGCATATCCCTTCGGCCGCTGCCGCGTCGACAACGGCGAGCCCAACCCCGACGGCGGCCCGTGCCCGTTCGCCGCCGGCGCCTGCTGCCGCGGCATCATCCGCGCACCCGTGTCAGTCATCGCGTCACCACCGTCTGAATCTGCATCACCTGGAGCTGCCCCGACGTCGAGGTCGACCGGTCGGGCAACGTCCCCGACGTGCCGCCCGAACCCCGCCACGTGATCCGCCACTTGATCGTCTGCGTCGACGTGATCGGCGAGCTCGTCACCCGCTTGTACTGATAGCCGCACCCCCCACCGCTCGGCGGGTTGTTGCCGTCCACGTCCATCCACCGCCGACCCGGACCAGGGCACGACACCCCGGCCGACCCATCACCCGGATCGAATGTCAACGAAGACGGCGTCGCCGTCGCCGTCGCCCACACCCCGCCAGCCCGAGCCGTCGCCGTCAACGTCTTCCACGTGCCCGGGTTCGTCCAGTAGAAGAGCCACAAGTTCACATACGAGAACGGGTAACCCTGGTAGCGAAGATCTTCGGGCGGCGAGCGGTGCCCCGACGGCTTGGCGAACGTGAACGACGCCGCCGCACGCTGGGCCAGCTGCGCCGGCGACGGCGGCATACCCGCCGGCGGTTGCGGCAACCACACATAGCCACCCGACCCGCTCCCGAACGGGCACGTCGCCATATAGATCCCGCCGCCGTACCTCTCGTACTCGTCCAGCGCCGGACCGCTCGTCGGTAGGGGGTTCGCAGGCTTGTAGTAGCAGCCGTCCGCACGATTGAAGGTGCCCGCTGCCGGATCCGAGCAGGACACTTTGGTCCCTTTCCAGGTGCAGGCATTCGCGCCGCCGCCTCCTCCTTCACCGCGGTGATCACCCTGGCCACCGCCTCCGACGCGGACGTGGCATCCAGAACTGTCGCAGACGATTCCACCGCCCGGCGGCGAACCAGCAGCGCGAGCAAGCGCGGGCAGTAACGCTGAGCCGAACATGACCAAGAAGCCCGCTACGACGGTGCGCATGTTTTCGTCACATTGGTCACCGTCTTCTGGACCACCCAGCGGGAGTGGTAGGAGACAACGGTCGCGGTGCTCGCGTGCGGCGGCGGCGCAGATCCCTTGGGGTATGTAACCGGAACCTGCTGATGCGTCTTGACGTCGTACGGCTTCCAGCTGCCGGACACGGTCGGGCAGTCGACGAGAACAACAATCGGATACGGCTGCGCGGCAGGATCGACCGCAGCCACCGAGACACGCGCTGCCGGGGGGTGCCCAGACCAGGCGATCCCTTCGGTCCGAAAGCCAACCAGATGGCCACCCTCGTTCGCGAGCGCAGGGTCGATTGCATGCGCCTTGATCGCCTGCTCCCGCGACACGTCCATCGGGTTTTCGTCGGCGTGCTGCACCGCGTTGGTGAATGCGATATATGCGATCGTCGCCGCGTGCACTCGGGAGTCAACGGGCTTGTCGCTGGGTGTCGGTGACGACCGGGACGTTAAGGAACCGCCGCTCAAGCTTGATGGCGCGGGCTGCGTGTGCGTGCCGGAGCTTGCAGTGCACGCGGCGATGATCACCGCGGCCAACGCCGCCGCAGCCATGCCCGCCAGTCGAGTCATCATCAGCGCGGTGTTCTTTCTCTCGTCGTGGGTGGCGCCGAGTGCTTCATGAATACGCTGCGCTCACAGCTTGGCCGGCGTCAAGACGGAATGGGCGATTTCGGGCCGATATTGTGGCAGAGCGGAGCACTACTGCGGCCGGCCGCCAGAGTTTGCGGCCGAAACCGACGGCAGCTGATGCATCAAACGCCCATAGCAGTTCCTCGTGCGTGTCATGCGGATCTCAGACACGCGCGCGACCTCGTTCATCGTCAAACTGCTCACTCGCGTCGTGCTCGCCAGGTCCACACCAGGACGAGCCTCGAATTGGACCCGCACCTGCCGCCGACGCCCAGCGACCCGATCGAGAACTGGTCAGACCCCCGTGCGCGCGAACCGCGCGCCCGGAGCACCTGGGTCATGTGAGAGGACTCGGACACGTGCGTCCCTGACTCAACGACCCAGGCGGGCGAGGCGGCGTGACGAGCAAGTCAATCAAGGAGGGCTTGAACTCTCGCCAACCGGTCGCCCGGAAGGGAGGGACGCCGCGGTCGGCCACCCTCGGTCGTCCCGCCGTAGGACACCCGCTGGAGGCCTGCACGCCTGCGGACGCTTGGAGCGCGACTTCCCAGGCTGCCGACGCGATCAGCTGCTATGTCGCGAGAGCAATCGGTTCCAGAAACGCCCAAGGCCTGGGCCCGAGTATCCGAGACGACGTCGTCTTGCGTCGGGTCGCAAGCCTGCTATGTCCGATTGCGGCGCGTGCGAAGCGCGAGTCGCATCGAACGAGGTCGGCATAGACGACATAGTTTCTTGAGGAAGTTGATCATGGCGCACTGAACCTCGCAGCGCTTTCTACTCGCCAGGCGAAGGCTGCGGGACGGGAAACGGGTCACACCCGCCGCGGCCAAGCCTCGTGCACGCCCGCCGAGTCAGGCGCGCCACACCGGCGGGGCTATCCGAGTCGGGTCGAACCAATTGCGTCCCTTCACCCCGGGGGCAACTTCGACGCGCTCGATTAGGGCGACGATGACGGCTCGGCGCCGGGCTACCGAGGCGTCCTTCCACCATTGGTGAACCCTCTTTCCTGAAGGGACGGTCGCAAGCGTTCCAGCAGCATTCGACGTCGCGCCAAGCTCCTCTTGCGCTTGCTTGATACGGCTGTCGAGGAGCGGACGTGCAGTCGCCCACTCGCGGGTTGAGAGCTCGCCGCGAGCAAGCTGCGCGACGAGGAGGTCGCGGGTCTCGCGGGCTGCATCAAGTTCCTTGCGAAGGTCGGACTCGTTGCCAGCGACATGCGTTCGATGCTCTCCGATCGCCGATCGTGACAGTACGTCCAACACACTCGCTTCTATGAGTGCTTCAACGGGTTCTGCCCTCACCGCCACCTTGCCGCAGCGATCCATGCCGGGTTGCGCCGAGCAGGAGTAATTGCGCTTGCCGCTGCGCGAGTCAGTTCGGCCGCCCATCCGCGCCCCACATCGCCCGCACGCCAGGACACCCGATAGAAGGTGCTTGACCGCCCGGCCCGAATCTCGTCCCGGAGCGTTCAGCAACTCTCGGAGCCGTTCCGTCTCCTGACGGCTGATGATCGCCGTCCACGTGCCATGTGCGACCAGCTCTCCCTTGCCGTGGCCGCGGCCGCCTGGCTCCCACTCACGATACCCGCACAGTGACCCGCGAATGATCATCTGCCGTAAGTTCGCTGACCGCCACCCGCCAGTCGGCGCGACGACGCCTCGCCGGGTCAAATCGGACGCAATCCGGCCTGGTGCTTCTCCGTCGCCAAGGCGCTGAACAATCTCACTTCGAACGGCGCCGGCTACGCGCATACCAAGAAGGTCATCGCTTGCGACCCGCCGGAGCGTGCGCCACGTCCACTTCCCCGCACCTGGGATCGGGACCGCGCGACCATTGAGATCGCTCGCCACTGAGTACAGAGTTTCCCCCGCCATGATCCGCGCGGCAACCTCTCGGATGATTTCGGCCTGGTCGACGTTGATCGTCTGGTCGACGTTGAACCCGTAGCCGAGAGGCCCGTGAGCTAGTCCCGCTTCGGCGGCCTGCTGCCGCGCCCGGCTCACCCTCTCGGACTTCTGCTCCGACTCGTGGCGAGCGGCGGCCCCGAGCATACGAGCGACCATTCGACCCGCAGCTGTAGCGAGATCTAGCTCACCTGCGCGAACCGTGACCGTCGCGACCCCATTCCGTTCGCAGATTTCAATCCACTCTTCGAGTTCGCGCGGTGAGCGATGCAAGCGGTCCGTGTGCCAGGCAATGACGGCGTCAACCTGGCCCGCGGCCACCGCGCCGAGCATCCGGCGATAGCTTGGTCGCAACCGGCCGGAGTACGCGCTGATGTCGTTGTCGTAATAAGCCTCGGTGAGCTGCCATCCGCGATCGGCGATCAGTTTGCGACAGTCTGCGCTCTGTCGCTCGACGCCCAGGCCTGCGCCCTCCCGATCCATCGAGATGCGGGCATAGATGACCGCTCGAATGTTGCGTGCCGGCTTCTCACCGCCCATAATCTCATGTACTTTAGCGACTGGCGATGTTCACCGCCATGTGGCGACGGGTGATGGACGGGATGACCACGTGCAACCGCGATCCGTCCGGCAGCATCGCGTCGACGAACGGCGTGCTCAAATCGATGCGGCGGCCGGATGTGCGCAGCATGCGTTCCACGAGTTCGGCTAGCTCGCCAGTGGTCAGGATCAGTGTGGTCAGCTCGGAACGTCCGCGCCGGGCGATGAAGACCCGCCCCGGCTCGTTGATCCAGATTTCCTCGATGCTCGGATCGTCGAGAAACGGCTGCAACGGCCCGAACCCGGCCACCGCGTCCAGCACCGCGCGCGCAACGTCTTGGGAATCGCCCAATGGGGGCAGGTGCGCCGTCGTCGAGCGGTCGAGATACTCCGTAACCGTGTCCTCGACCAGGCGCGCCACGGCGGCGGGTTCGGCGACCGGGTCCAACCCACGGCGGCGCACCAACTCGCGCACCTCGGCCTCGACAATCGTGCGACCTGTCGTCGGCACCGTTCCCCCGATCGCCCGATCGATCCGCACAGCAACCACGAGAGCGTAAGGGACCGCCCAGCACTTCGGGAGACCCCCTCACCACCTGTGGACAGAGCTCTCGCACCGTCGGTCCCAGCAGCCCCACCAGACTCACGGGCAGCTCGTGTGCGCTGCCGGAGCCCCTGCGGGGGGCGGTGCTCCGCGATGGCGTGTAGTGACGTTCGTCGACCGAGTTCAGCAATCCGGCCACGATGGCCGTCCCGGGCGAGATCGGGCTGGTCCGCGCCGACGGCGGGGCGGTCCGCCATCGGCCTGACGGTCCTGGCCGAGTCCCGGGCGTGTCAGCCTGCTCCGACACCGACGGCCGGAGATGCCCGAGCGCATTCGTCGCCGCGGCGCGGCGTGTCGGAACTGTCTTGCTGACCAGCCGGGATGCGGGTCATTCCGCGCGGGCAACCCGGCATCCCTGGGGCGGCGCCCATGTCTGACCGACATCGACGGTTCGCCGCTGGCCATCGAACTCACCGCCTCGTTGCGTGTGCGCGTTTAGCGGAACGCGCACCCGCCACGACGCGCCTGGCGGGGAGCCGCGAGGCCTTCGGCTGTTCAGCACCGCCGCGGGTCTCGCCGACCTCGCTTGGCCGGCCTCGTGGCACGTGCCTCTTGATCGGGAACCCTTGGATTCCTCAATTCCCGAGCACTGTCCACCGACCTGGTCTAGACACAGGTAGACGGGGTCGTACTTTCCGGGTCCACGCCAGCGACTGACCGCAGCCGCGGGGGCATAGCCTGAAAATTCGGACTCTAATGGCGGCACTGCTGGTCGGCGGAACGCTGGTCGTGGTGGCTCCGGCAACCGAAGCGCTGGGCAGGTGCTCCCGAGACGCATCAAGACCTCCACCAAAACCTCGGAAACATCGGCCGCCGCATCGGCGAGTTTCTCGGTCAGTGCAGGCATGATCGTGTCGCGTCAGCCGAGGTCAGATTTCCCTAGACCAGGAGCAGCTCCTTCAGCACGTCCTGGTCATACAACATCCAAATTCCCACAGGTCAGACAGGACGAGCCCACTTCTTTGCAAGCCCACCTGATCGAGGTTGAGCACCTCGCTCGATGACGCGCAGCGCCGGCGGGAACCCCGTTGCCCGGTCGGGACCGGCATTCCGGCAGCATGGTCCGTTCAGACTGGACGCGGCGTACCCGCCCGAACGAGGTCGTGCAGCAAGGCGTCGGGAATGCGCGCGAGGTGACGCGAGACGCCCCACCGGGCCAGACCGCTCATGTCGGCAAGGACACATGCCGAGTATTGGGGGCAGATACGGCTCGAGGATGGCGAATCGTGCCGTTCTACTGCGCGACAACACTACGCAAGCCCGGGTGCCGGCTGCCCATGCAGCTGAGCCGGGCGATGTAGCGGACTGACCAACTATTGTCGGTTGGAATGTCAACACGATTGAGGAATTATGCGTTTGTCGGCACGGAATCAGCTCACCGGTAGCGTCGCCGCGATCGAGATCGGGTCGGTGATGGCGATCGTCAAGATCGGCCTCGACGGCGGCCAACAGATCACGGCTTCGGTGACCAAGGACGCTGTCGCGGAACTGGGACTGGCGGTCGGCTCGCCGGCCACAGCTGTCATCAAGTCGACCGAGGTCATGATCGGGGTCGAGTAGGCGCACCGGTCCACGGACGGGGACGGTGGCCTCGCTCGACGTGGTCACCGTCTCCCGCGGGCATCATGAATGTCCCGGCGGCGGAGCTTGAACCGTCACTTGCCGGCACTCGAGTCCCCTCCGTGTGTGCGCCGCTATCGGCAGCGCTCTGCCGCGTTGGAGACTGCCGAGGACGCACGCGGCCACCTCTACGCCTGTCACGGCCGTCCGGACGGGCTGACCTGGATCTGCAGGACGCCGACCTCGAGACCCGACGACCTGCCGCGGTCGTGGACGGGGTCCTGGTGGGTCGCGACGTGGTGCGTGACATGTGGACGTTCGAATGGTCGAGGACTACGACGCGCACTACCTGCAGGTGCTCCGTGCGGTCGACCGTTGGGCCGGCTCCGGCGCGTGGCATCGCAAGCCGACGGCAGGCTCGCGTTTGTGATGAGACGCCGCCCTCGTGAGCGGGGATAGCTCGGTATGGTCGATCCATGAGCATCGGACGTGGACTTGCCGCTGGGCTGGCGGCCGGCGCCGCCGGCACGACCGCGCTCAACGCGGTGACCTATCTCGACATGGCAGCGCGCGGGCGTGCCGTTAGCAGCACGCCGGAAGACACCGTCGAGAAGTTGGCTGCGAAGACGGGCGTCGTGATTGCCGGTGATGACGCAACCCGCAAGAACCGGCTGGCCGGTCTCGGTCCGCTGACCGGGATCGTTGCCGGCCTCGGCGTCGGGGCGGCCTTCGGGCTGGTGACGGCCCTCGGGTTCCGCCCGAACGTGGTGGTCGCGGGCGTCGTGGTCGGCGCCGGCGCAATGGCTAGCGCCGACGCACCCATGGCCGCACTCGGGGTGAGCGACCCCCGAACCTGGGCCGCGCAGGATTGGTTGAGCGACGCCGTGCCGCACCTCGCCTACGGCCTGGTCGTCGCGACAGTCGTCCAAAGTCTTCTCGACGACTGACACCTGATCTTGCGCGCGGCGGTCGAAGAGCACGGCTTGGCGGCGGACGGCGGGATTCAATCAATCCGCACTGATCAGATGCCGGTTCTGTCCCCGTGACAGCGCGCGGCGGTCGAACGCATTCAGGTGTTCGATCCCGGCCACGGCGACAATCCGGTCGATCGCACCTGCCTGCGGAAATTGGCAGTATTTCTCGACGACATTGCCAACCTGAGCACTCGATGCAGGAAGAGTGCTGCGTCAACCCTAATGCGCTATCGTCGCGGCCCAGAGACACCATTTCAGGCGGCCTGTTCCGCGCCCGGGCCTTACGCTGAGGTGGTCAGCCGGAAATAAGACCGCGGAGGTCGTCATGGTGAGACACGTTGTCACCACCACCCAATTCACCGACGACCTCACGGGCGGCAAAGCCGAGAACACCGTCCGGTTCAGCGTGGGCGGCGTCGCGTACGAAATTGATCTGTCAAAAGCGAACCGGCGCGCCTTTGAAAAGGCGCTCAAACCCTATCTGGACACCGCTCGCACAGTGCGCGGGTCTGCTGGCAGAGTGAGCCGGCGCAGCACCCCGACAACCGCGACGCACGATCTTGGCGCAATACGTGCCTGGGCGCGAAGCAACGGCTACCACGTCGCTGACCGCGGACGCCTCGCGACTTCGGTTATCGACGCTTATCGCGCTGCGAACACCTAGCGCCAGCAGATCGACGATCGGCCGCTCGTCGATCCGCACGGGCAAGCCGAGTTCACTGACCAGTCCGTTTGAGTCTGGTGCAACGGTGCCGATAAGGACTAGGAGGCCGAAGAGCCACGTCCGATGTCCGTGAGGAGCTGTTGCATGCGCGTCCATGCCGAACACTCGCGGGTAGCGCTGAGGCGCTCGGCGCTCTCGACATTCTGCGCGCGGGGTTACCGAACTGCGACGATGGAGGAGATCGGTGCTCCGGTCGGGGTCACGCGGGGCGCTGTACTGCACCACTTCAACTCCAAGGCCGAGTTGCTGACCGGCGTGGTGGCTTTCTACATCCAGACACTGACCGCGACACTCGACGCTGCGCGGGTGAACGATCCGCCGACTCTCGCCCAACAACGCCAGCTATTGACGGAGCTCGCCGACGTCTTCCTGGAGTACCGGGCCGATCTGGACCCCGCCAGCCAGAAGTGGTTTCCGCGCCGCATCCGGCGGCCGCACCATCCACGGCATAGCCAGCCAGTCTTCACCGCGCGCTTGTTCCCGGTCAGACCTCATCGCGCGGCTCTCATGCGACGATACGGTCGGTCGCCAGCACATTCGGCGATGACCCGCATGGTTGCGATTACGCGACGGTGGCCGCCGAAATGCCCCCGTCGCGTAATCGCAACCACCGACACTAGAGGTTCGCATGCGCCCTACACCCTGCCTCATTGCTGCCGCCGCACTCGCGTCCCTGACCCTTGGCGCCCCAGTAACGGCAGCTGCCGCGACACCGAAGATCAGCAAGGTGCTGGTCATCATCGAGGAGAACCATTCCCTCGCGCAGATGCAGATAGGAATGCCGTATCTGTATGCGCAGGCCAGGAAGTTCGGCTACGCCACGCATTACACCGCGATAACCCACCCGTCGTTGCCGAACTACCTCGCGATCGCGTACGGCTCCACGTTCGGCGTAAAAGATGATCTACCGCCGAGCGTGCACCACCAACCCGGCGCGACCGTGTTCTCCACTGCCTTGGCGCACGGCTACACCGCGCGTTCCTACCAGGAGTCGATGCCGGCCAACTGTGCGCTCGTCTCGCGATTCCCGTATGCGGTGAAGCACAACCCGTGGGCCTACGACACGCTTCACCGTAGGGCGTGCACCGCCAACGACGTCCCCTCCGGCACTACCCGGTCGGGCAGGCTGCACAGTGACATTGTGAACGGCACCCTCCCGAAAGTGGGCGAGCTGACCCCGAACCTGAACAACGACGCGCACGACGGCTCACTGGCCACCGCGGACCACTGGCTCAAGAACTGGCTCACCCTGATCTACGCCTCGACTGACTGGCGTAGCGGTCATCTGGCAGTGATCGTCACTGCGGACGAAGCCGGCGGCCAGTCCGCCGACAGCGTGCTGACCACGGTCATTCACCCGTCGCAGTCGGCGCATGTGGTCAGGGCTCCACTCACTCACTACTCACTCACCCGGCTGCTCACCACGCTCAGCCATGCACCGTGTATCCGATCGGGCTGCACCACCGAGTACCTGTCGCCTGCGTTCGGTCTCACTCTGACCTAGCCTCGAATCGCGACTGCCGGTCCCCTCACTCAGGCTGTACTGAAAACCCCCGGGGCCCCGGGCAATCTGCTGACGGAGTGACAGGAGTCAGTCTCGTGAGCACGACCAAGCCGGACTCAGCGATAAAGTCGAGCCCTCGACGGGCCGCCGCGAGTCCTGAACGACAGATGTGTGGCAGCCGTCCAAAAGTAAATCCTTGAATTGAACGATTTGGCAACCGACCCCTGCGTCATAGGCATGAAGTTCGTGCGCAGATCGACCACCTTCCGTCGCGGCCGGCAGGGTTTGCATCGAAACCAACGGATTCGGCTCGTCGGATCCAACGTCACTCGTCGGCGATCCCGGCCTGGTAGGCAAGACCACCGCTTGAACCCGGTCGCGCACGCCCAGCTTGGTCAAGACGTGGTTGACGTGGGTCTTCACCGTTGCCTCGCTCAAGAAGAGCAACCCCGTCATCTCGCTGTTGGACCTGCCCTGGGCCAGCAAGACCAGAACCTCCCGTTCCCGGCCGGTCAGACGCGCGGGCTCGGGTGGCGTGCTGCGCGTCTCAGCGCGCTGGACGTAGGACTCGATCAGCCGTTTCGTCACGCTCGGCGCCAACAGTGCTTCCCCGGAATGGACCGTCCGCACTGCCTCGACGAGACGGGCCGGGGGCGCGGACTTGAGCAGGAAGCCTGCGGCGCCCGCCTTGAGCGCCTGATAGACGTACACGTCGGTGTCGAACGTAGTGAGGATCAGGACGGCGGGCGCCGACGAGCTCTTGCGCAGCCTGCGTGTCGCCTCCAACCCGTTGACGCCCGGCGTTCGGATGTTCATCAGCACGACCTCGGGTGACGCCGACCCCGCGAGCTCGACCGCCTGTTCGCCGGTCTGCGCTTCGGCAACTACGGTCATGTCTCCGGCCGCCTCCAGATCATCCGGAAGCCGGCCCGGACCAGCGCTTGGTCATCCGCGATCAGCAGGAGCGGGTCGCGATGCATGACGGCGCACTGCATGCCGCGCCCCGCCCTGGCGGTGGCTACGCCGTAACGTTGGTCAGCGCCTCCTGCACGATGCGGAAGCGGGACAGCTCCGCTCCGGGAGCCGGCCGGTGCGCCTTTCCTTCCACGCGGAGCTGGACCGGCTGTCCGGCTTCCGCCGCCGAGGCGATGAGCGTCCGGACGTCACGGATGGCGGGCTCGGGCGCAAGCCCCACCTCTTCGCCGCCGTCGCGCAGGATGCCCAGCAGGTGCGCCAGCTGGCCGATGGCCTCTCGGCCGGCCGCCTGTACCACGCGCACGGCATCGGCGGCCCGTGGCGGGTCGAGGTCGACCATCTGCTCGGCGGCACCTGCCTGCACCACCATTACGTTGACCGAGTGTGAGATGACATCGTGCAGCTCGCGAGCGATCCGGCCGCGCTCCTCGGCGGCCGCCTCTCGGTCGCTGGCGTCCCGCTCCTTCACCAGATCAACGGCCCGCACCTGTAGCACGCGATTCTCTTTCGTCCGAGCCCGGACGGCCCGGCCCACCGCCCATACGCCGACAGCGAAGATGAGGCCGAAGACGAAATTTCCGACACCCTTGTGCTGCAGAACCGTCTGCGCGCCGATCGCAGCCGACATCAGCACGAGGCTGATGTGGCCGTTCGGCTAGCCTCGGCGTCGTGGCCGACCTGCCGGTGCTCGATGCCGTCGAACAGCGCGTGCTAGGCAGCCTGCTGGAGAAGGAGATCACCGTCCCCGGGTCGTACCCGATGAGCATCAACTCCGTGCGAACCGCGTGCAACCAGACCAGCAGCCGAGAGCCCGTCGTCGACTATGACGAGGAGCAGGTGCATCGGGCGCTGCGCCTGCTCAAGGACAAGGACCTGGCTGCGCTCATCTGGCAGGGCGCGGGCAGCCGCACGGTGAAGTACGTCCAGACGTTCGCTCAGCGACGCGGGATCGAACCGGACGAGCGGGCACTGCTCACGGTGTTGTTGCTGCGCGGGCCGCAGTCCGTCGGAGCGCTCAAGACCCGCACCGAGCGGCTGCACCGCTTCTCCGACCGTAGCGAGGTGGAGGCGTGTCTTGCTCGCATGGCCGCTGGGGACGCGGCGATGGTGCGCGAGCTTTCGCGCCAACCGGGTCAGCAGGACAGCCGTTGGATCCATCTGCTCGGCCCGGTCGGGTCGCCCGAGGCAGCTGCCGGCCCGATACCCGTCGACCGCGAGTCGGTGCTCGACGCCGGGGCCGAGGTGCGCGATGCGAAGGTCCGCGCAGCCTACGCCACCATCGCCGCGTCCTATGCCGAGCAACTCAGCGACGAACTCGTCGGCCTGCCCTTCGAAACGTGGTTGCTGCGCCGGGTGGTCGAGCTGTCCGACGGTGCGCCGGTGATCGAGGTCGGCACCGGCCCGGGTCACGTCGCCGCGTTCCTGGCCGAGGCGGGGGCAGACGCAACCGGTCTTGACGTCAGCCCGGAGATGGTGGGCCAGGCCCGCCGCCGCCACCCCGGCATCAGCTACCAGGTCGGCGACCTGCGCCGGCTGATGCGTCCCACCACCCACGACGGGTGGGGCGCCGTCCTTGCGTGGTACTCACTCATCCACCTCGCCGCGTCCGAACTGCCCGCAGCGATCGACTCGCTCGCCCGACCCCTGCGCGCGAACGGCTGGCTCGTGCTCGCCCTGCACGCCGGCGCCGACGTACGCACCGTCACCGATTGGTTCGGCCACGACATCGACCTCGACTTCGTCCTGCACGACCCCGCCGACGTTGTCACCGCCGTAGAGCGAGCCGGCCTCCTCGACGTCGAGTGGTACCTCCGCGGCCCGCTCACCCCCCGCGGCGAAACCACCCAGCGCCTCTACGTCCTCGCCCGCAAGCCCAACCCACCGACGCGCACGTGAGGCCGTCAGCCAACAGCACGCCACATCCGTCCCAATTTCGCGTTGGCAGGTCCACGATCCTGGTGCCGCCGAACGTCCGCTCGGCAGGACGAGCCGAAGGGCCGAGGCGTATTAGCCAGCACGGCGGGCATCGGCATTGCGTCGACCTGGGGGCGGCTCACCGCTAGCGTGCCGATGAGGGTGCGTGGGGATCGGAACTCGAGATCAACTCGAGCGTCCAGACACTACCGGCACCAACTCCTGGGCGTTGTCCCCGGCCGGGTCATGCGGTCGCCGGGGTTGTCACGACCTTCGACCACCTGAGCTTTTCGTGGATCGATCCCAGGTCGAAGGTTCGGGCGTGTCGGATGGTCGTGGGAACGCCGGCTAGACGCAGCCGACTGCGCAGCTGAACTCATTCCTGTTGTTCTGGCGATTCCCCCTCAGGTCTGCCGGACTGAGGCCGATTGACGACTGACAATCCCAAGATTTCATTCGAAATTCATGTCGATTTACGATGGTTTGACTGGAGCACCAAAATGGATGGACTAATTCTGGCAGCCGGCTGCGGGTCGCGATTGAGGACGCGATCACCGAAGTGCGTGGCGCGGGTGGACGGAGCGACGCTGCTGCGAATTCAGCTCGACACGATGCGGCGAGCCGGCGTCGAGGACATCACCGTCGTTGTGGGTTACCGGCACGAGGAGGTGCGTGCGGCGGCGTTCGGTGCGGCGACCTTCGTGGTCAACGACCGATACGCCGACACCAACAGCCTGTACTCCTTCCACCTGGCCCGCCCGGCGGTCCAGGGTGACGTGGTGGTCCTCAACAGCGACGTGCTGTTTCCGTTCGAGGTGCTCAGACGCGTACTCGAAGTGGGAGGCAGCGCGCTCGCCTTCGATTCCGCCTCGGGCGAGGAGGAGGAACATATGAAGGTATCCCTTCGGGATGGCCGACTGGTCGGCATGAGCAAGCAGTTGCCGCAGCAGCAGACCGAAGGCGAGAACGTCGGGTTGCTGCATCTGAGCGCGACTGTTGCTGACGCCGTTTTCGATGCCGCGGCCGGGCTGATCGACCGTGGCCATCAGCGTGACTGGCTCGGGGCGGCGGTGAGCTCTGTCGCCGCCGCCCATCGGATCGTCGGCGTCGATGTCGCCGGGCTGCCATGGGTGGAGATCGACTACCCGGAGGACCTGGTCCGCGCCCGCACTGAAATCTGGCCCGCGATCGAGTCCCTGGAGGCCTTCGGCCAACGATCTCGATGGTCGGGGTCGATGTTGCCCCGTGAAGCGGCGGTGGCCGGATGACGCGCATCTTGTTCACTGGCTACGCCCCGGTGCACTTCGTCTGCTTCCAGCCGCTGTTCGAAACCCTCGCCGCGGAACCGGGAGTCGAGGTCCTGGTGTCCGGCGGGATCCGCTACCAGGATTCGGAGGACCGGCGAGCACACGACACCGCAGCGATGTATGACCGGTTCGGGCTGCCACCGCACAGCGTCATCGATATCGCTGATGTCGCCGATGTCGATGTCGACATTCTGATCTGCTCGAACACCAAGCCCATCAAGCCGCGTAGTTACGCACTGTGCATCGAGATGTTTCACGGGTTGTCATTTCGTAACCGCGCCGTCCGCACCGAGCAGGACAGTTACGACCGATACTTCGTCCTTGGTCCTTACCAGCACCGGAGGTTGTCGCAGCGAGACGTCCTGCGCCCCGATGATCCGCGCGGCGTGCGCATCGGCTTCCCCAAGACCGATCGTTTACTGGACGGCAGCCTGGACCGAGCAGCGACACTGGCCGAGCTCGGCCTGTCCGGTGAACGGCCGGTGGTGCTGTACGCACCGACCGGAGCTCACCACAACTCGCTGGAAACGTTCGGCGAGGACTTGGTCAAACGGATGAGCATGTCCACCGAGTACGACTTCCTGGTGAAACCACACGATCATGCCAAAGCCTCGATCGACTGGTTCGAGCGGTTGGGCCCGCTCGAAACCGACCATCTTCGCCTGGTGCGCGCGTCCGACGCCATGCCGGCGCTGCATGCGTGTGACCTGCTGATCAGCGATGCGTCCTCAATCGCCAACGAGTACCTCCTGCTCGATCGCCCGCTGGTCTTTCTCGATGTGCCGGAACTCCTCACGGCAGCGGCCGCGGAGGACGACCGCCTCGATCTGGAAACCTGGGGGCGCAAGGGCGGCGTGATCGCAGGTAACGTGTCCGACGCCGAACGTTGCATCGCGGATGGGCTCGACAATCCGGCAGCGCAGTCCGACGTCAGGCAAGCCATCGCCCACGACCTCTTCTACAATCCCGGCACCGCGACAACCGTCGCAGTGGACTGGCTTCGCGACGAGCTGCGGCTCACCGCATGACACAGGTCCGCACTACTCTTCGGCGGGCCGGGGCAGCGTTGCGAGTCCTACTGCCCTTCGGCAGACCCTTCCGAGCCCACCTGATCCGGGGTGGACTGGCAACCACCGTGCTTGTCACCGTACGGCTGGCTTTCCCTTGGCCGCTACGGGGAGTCATGGAAATTGTGTTTCAGCACAACACCACAACTCGGGGTGAAACCGTGCTCACCCTCATTCCGCGGATCGGTGATCCCGTCGTGTGGCTCGTCGCCGCGTTTGCTCTCATCGTCCTCATGTGGGGCCTGTCCGAATCGCTGCAGCGACAGGAGTTCACCCGCTACTCGATCGGCTTCGCGCGCGGAGCGCAGCAGGCGGCACTGCAGCGCCTGCCTGGGGCGGTGCAACGCGGCCAACAAGCCGGCGACCTCATCTCGACGGTTACCACCGACATTGCGCGGGTGAAAACCGGGACGAAATCCATTCTGATCGGCATGACCCGAAACGGTGGGTTCTTCCTCGGCGTCGCCGTGATCGTGATGCTCATCGATCCGCTCATCGGCATGGTGTTCCTGCTGGGCGGACTCGCCACGATCACTGCCGGCGCGGTAGGTGCCTGGCGTTCATCGATGATCATCCGAAGGTCTCGGCAGCGCGAGGGCGAACTCACCGAAGACCTCCATCAATTCTTCAACGGGGCAGCCGCCGTCTCGCAAACAGGCCCGGCCACCCGAACCGCAAAGTCCAAGGCCACCCGCGTCGAAGGGGCCACGACCCTGGTAGTCCACGCCATCCTGGGCGTGTCCACCTGCGCCATTCTGATCCTCACCATCCATGCGGGACGCAACGGCACATTGTCGTCCGGATCAGCCTTCACCATCCTCGCCTACATCCTGCTCATGCATAACAAGACGGTTGGCCTCGGCCGCGCTGTCGTTCGCCTCGGGCGGGTACTGCCTTCCGCTGAGCGCATCTCCCGGCTCGTCCAAGCCAAGGCCCCACACAGATCTACCAGCAGGCATGACCCCCTCGCCCCGGCCTCGACATCAATCAGCACCCCGCCCGGGCAAGAACACCAACAGGCACCCTGCCCTCGTGCCGGGGGGTCCGCCTCGACCGAACCTAGCCGGCCTTGACCACGATGGCGTGCACCTGCGCAGTGGCATCAGGGCCGTCTCGTTACGTGTGCACCTCGAGGGTGAGTGTCGAAGTCAGTGTTGACGGCACGCCTCAGCCGAAGCGACCGTTCACGTAGTCAGCCGTCCGGGGGTCGTGCGGCGACTCGAAGATCTGGCGCGTAGGACCGGCCTCGACGATGTGACCAGGTGTGTCGTGCGTGGCGAGGAAAAACGCGCAACTATCCGAGACGCGCGCTGCCTGATGCATATTGTGCGTGACGATGACGATCGTCACCTGACCCTCCAGCTCGGCCAGCGTCTCTTCGATGCGCCGAGTCGAGGTGGGGTCGAGGGCCGAGCACGGTTCGTCCATGAGCAGTACGTCCGGGGAGAGCGCCAGGGCGCGCGCGATGCACAGCCGCTGTTGCTGACCGCCCGACAGCGCCCCACCGGGGCTGCGCAACCGGTTCTGGACCTCTGCCCAAAGCCCCGCCGAGCGCAGACTGCGCTCGACGAGCGCTGCCTTGTCACCTACCTTGACGCCGGCGAGTTTCGGCCCGCTCGCGACATTGTCGAAGATCGACATCGTGGGAAACGGATTCGGCTTCTGGAACACCATGCCGATACGGCGGCGAATTTCGGCCGGACGACGGTCGCGCGAGTAGATGTCATCGCCGGCCAGAAGCACCTCGCCGGCGAGGCCTGCGCCGCGCACCATTTCGTGCATGCGGTTCAAGATGCGCAGGTAGGTGGATTTCCCGCAACCGGACGGTCCGATCAGGGCGGTGACCCGGCCGGGGTGCATTGTCAGCGACACTCTTTCCAGCACCTTGTGGGTCCCGAACCACGCCGAGACGTCGCGCGTCTCCAGTCCCTGCAGCCGCGCGTGCCCAGGGTGCATCGCGTCGTCCGGCCGATCATTCGGCGCTTCGATGGTTTCGAGCATGCCGTTGCGTTCGGCAGGAGAAGGCAAGCCGGCGTCGGAGCGGCTGCCTGGGACATCGTGATAGGTCATGGAATGCCTTTCCCGGGTTCGTTCGAGGTCATCTATGTCCACTTCTCAGAAGAGGTTCGGCAACATGCCCGCAGCGTTCTCGTACACATTCCACAAGACCGCCAACGTCGTCGGCGCGAGGCAGAGGTAGGTCGGCCAGATCGCCCAGCGCCGCGCGGCGAGCGTCCCAAGCACAGCAAGAGCCAGCAGTACCTGACCCCACAACATCAGCGGCCCTACCGACTCGTCGATGGCTCCGCGCATGCCGTGCTCGTCGTCGGCGATGGCGGGCAGGCCTCCGGGTAGCGGCTGCAGCCCCGTGCGCAGGTCAGCACTCACCGACACAGTGGAGGACGGGAGGAAAGCAGAGTCCGCGGTGGTCAGCACCAACCGGTTCGTCGAGGTGGCTGTTGCCGGCTGGGCTCCCGAACCGAACGACGCCACCGCGTAGGTAGCGGCGCCCTGCCCGGTGCAGACCGTGATCCGATCGCCCACGCGCAACGCTGTCAGCCCGGCGAAGGGGGCGCCGAACAGTGCCCGCCGACCGTAGAGGACGCTTACGCCTGCCTGACCGGGCAGCGGCGTGTCGCGGCGGTGCCCAGGCCCGTGCGTGAGGGTGCGGGCGTCGGTGCCTTCGACGATGACGACGTTGTGCAACCCGAGGGCGGGGATGTCGATGACGGCGACGGGAGTACCTGTCGGCGCGGGCCCGACCGGCGCCACAGCCTGACCAAGGGTGCGCTGGAAGGTCTTGAACATCGTGTGCTGCGCGCGCGCCTCGGACAGTCCGGTCAGGCCGAACAGGTAGCCGACGAATCCGAGGATGAGGAGCCCCGCCAGAAGCAGGGTCAAGGTTCCGGCACGAAGGCGCGTCGACGCGCTCTGGCGGCGGGCGAGGCGTGGGCGCCTCGCCGCCCCCGTTCCCCCCGAGACCGCAGACGGGTCGGCAACGGCCGGGGAAATCTCCAGTGCGGTTGCGGCCGTCATCGCACGCGTCGACGCCGGTGCAGCCAGGAGCCGAATAATCCCGGGATGAGGACCGCGGCCACGATTTCCAGGGCCGACAGCGTCCCGAACAGGCCGGTATTGCCCGAGCTTCCGGTCGCCGCGACCGGCACCGCGTAGATCTGAGCTGCCTCGGTTGCTTGGGTGCTCCCGCCGGGGCTCAAGGTCTGCCCGGTGTCCGGGTCGACGACCGGCGCGGATCTGGCGCCGGTGGCACCCCCCGGCACTGCACCGGCCGGACCCGCTTGTTGTCCCGTGCCGCCTCCGCCCGTGCCGCCGGCTCCGCTACCGGTTCCTCCGGTCGAGCTACCGCCGCTCGAGCCGCCGCTCGAACCACCACCCGAACCGCCGCCGGAACTACCGGCAGAGCCACTACCGCCCGACCCACCAGCGGAGCCACCGCTCGCGGTGCCCCCGCCGGTAGCACCGCCGCCAGCCCCCCCGCAGTCGAGAGCGGCCCCTGCCTTGTCGCACTTCGCTGGGAACGGTGCTTGTTTGATCAGGTAGTTGACACCGTTGTGATAGGTGGGATTGTTGCAATTATTCAAATTGTTCAGGTCCGGAATGGGGACGTGTCCCGGAATGGACGCAGTCTGCTTGAAACCGCCGACGACGAGGTTCTTCGGCAATGGTGAATACCCGAGTTGGCCCGCGCTCTGCTGGGCACCGCACAGCACGTAGTTCAACCACGTCGACAGTGTGGCCCCGCGGGTGGTGTTGAAACGCGCCGGCGGCCCGACAGAGTTGCCGTTGTGGACCCGACTGCTCCTCGGAACGATCAAGTAGCTGTAGCTCGACAGTGGGTACGTGCGCGGGTCACCGTTCGTGTACACCCTGTCGAGGTTCTGAATCAAGAACGTGACGCTCGCCGGATTCTCATCGATGGTCGCATTCTGCAACGCGATCGCCACGTTTGAGGGCGTCGGCAGCGTGTAATACCCGGCGGAATTCAGGACCTTGGCCACCGGAATGCCACTTTGTAGCGCGTAGGCGTATTCGTCGTACGCGATCGAACCTTCGCCGTAGGAAGCGGAAACATAGTTGGCCACCTGGTCGGAGCCGTTACGCTGCTGCGAACCCTGAAAACCCGGATAGAACTCGGTCGCCCCGCAGTTGCTGCCAGGGCCCCCGTGCTTGCCACAGAACTGGTCCCACTGGCTGGTGTACTGCTTTGACATCCACCGGGTGAATTGGTAAGACGCTCCGGAGCCGTCCGAGCGAGTGACCACGGTGATCTGCTTGCTCGGCAGCGCGCGACCGTAGTCCTTGGTGATCCGCGAGTCGTTCCAATTGGAGATCTGGCCGGTAAAGATCTTGGTGATCGTGTCGCCGGACAGGCGCAGATCGGTGATCTTTCGACCTCCGACAGAGAGGTTGTATAAGAACGAGGTCCCACCCGCGACGATCGGAACGTAGGAGTACGCCACCGAGTACGGGTTCTCGACACCGCCGCCGAACGGGTCGCCCTGCGTGAGGTACTGGATGTCGGTAGCGGCGAAGTCGGCCTGGTTCAGGGTGTAGTTGGACCGTCCGGCCGCTGAGCCGTCCGGATTGAAGTTGATCACTATGCCCTGGTTGCGCACGTCTCGGCTCCATTGGTCGATCGCCGGCCCCGCCCACGACGATCCGTCACCGTTGAGCGGTTGGTAGGCGGTGGCCGATGCGCGCTCAGCCGGAGTGATTGCGCAGGTGAGGACGAACACACTCAGCGCAGCACCGATTCGCCGGGCGAGGTGAGACACGACAGAGCCTTTCTGCGGTCGGATGTTCGGCACGCAGGTCACACCGGGTCCGGGTAACCGGGAGCGATGAACGTTGGTATCTGCCCGTTCGGGGCACCTACATCGGCGCGTAGTTGGTCGGTGGGTTCGCTCGAATCTTGATTGATACGTCGCCGCTGCCGCGCCGTGAGCTCGCCCGGCGCCCGGCCACCCACGATGCGGGCCAGCACGAAGAGGATCAGCACCATGATCATGAGCGCGAGGCCGGCACCGAACGCGCGCGAGACCATGGTCGGCTCCGGGTACCGGACATAGTTGTAGATGTAGAGCGGCAGGCTCGCCTGCGAACCGTTGAACGGGTTTGCGTTCAGCTCCTTGGTAAATCCCGCAGTGAGCAGAACCGGCGAGGTCTCGCCCACTGCGCGGGCCATGGCGAGGATGACCGCCGTGGCGAGTCCGGAACGGGCAGTCGGTACGACCACGTTCCACACCGTCCGAAACTGGCTGGACCCAAGGGCGTACGAGGCCTCCCGAAGCGGCGCCGGCACGAGCCGGAACACCACCTCTGCAGTACGGGTGACGATCGGGATCATCATGACGGTCAGCGCCAGCGAGGCGGCGAACCCGCTTCGCTCGACCCCGAAGGTCAGAATGACCAAGACATAGATGAACAGGCCGGCGATGATCTCGGGCAGGGCGGTCATCGCTTCGACGATCACGCGCACCGTCCGGGCGAGCCAATCGTCGACCTCCGTGAGGTACAGCGCCGCCAGCAGGCCGAGCGGCACCGAGAACAGTGTTGCCAGACCGAGTTGCTCGAGCGAACCGACCAGGGCATGCACCATTCCACCGGAGGTGAGCGGATCGAGTGGCCCGGTGACCGACATCGTCCTCGTCCAGAAGTTCGTGTGCCCGATGGCTTTCACGCCTCGCGCGAGGATGAAGACAACCTGGTCACCGACCGCGACCACAACAAGCATCGCTACGGACGCCAAGATCACTGACACGAGCCGGTCGCTGACCATTCGTAGCGGCCATTGCGCCCAACCGACCATGCCGTACAGCATCAGGAACGTGGCGTAGCAGAGCAGCCAGAAACCGAGTGCTCCCGACAGCGGCAGCACCCGCTGGTCGAGCACCCACACCAGAGCGATCGCGCCGAAGCCGGCCGCAAGCAACGACCAGATCGACTCGGAGTTGAATCGCGGGATGCGTACGCGCTGTGGATCGCTCTCGGACGACCTCGGCGCCGCAGGAGATTCCGGCGATTCGGGCGGCTCGTCGGATCGAGCGGTGGGCTGTTCGAGGATCGGGGTCGCCACGGCTCAGCCCGTCGTCTGCGCGCCGGACCGCGAACGGGTGACGATCACCGAGGCTGCCGCGTTCACCAGCAGAGTGATCACGAACAGGACGAGGCCGGCCGCGAGCAAGGAGGACAGCATTTCCGGGGTCGACTCCTGATAGCGAAGCGCGATGAGGGCCGCGATCGACAGACCGTGGTTCTCCAGCACTCGCCACGCCACGTCATAGGTCGGCGAGATGATCAGTGCAATCGCGATCGTCTCGCCCATCGCCCGACCGAACCCGAGCATGACCGCGCCGATCGTGCCGCCCCGCCCGTACGGAAGCACGACCGTACGGACCATCCCCCACCGGCTCGCCCCCAGGGCGTAGGCAGCCTCCCGTTCGCCATGCGGTGCCTGGGAGAACACCTCGCGGCAGATTGACGCAATGAGCGGGACGACCATCAAGGAGACGACCAGCCCAGCCAGGAACGTCGATGACGTGAACGAGCTCGGCGTATGTTGCCCGCGGACAGCGAAGACCGGGATGAAGGACAGATGGTCCGACAGCCAGCGGAGAGTGCCGATGATCCTCGGCTGCAGGAAGAAGACGCCCCACAGGCCATAGATGATGCTGGGCACGGCCGCCATCAGATCGATGAGCGCGATCAACGCCCGCTGCAGCCGGCCCCGCGCGAACTCGGAGACGAAGATCGCAGTCCCGATCGCCACGGGCACCGCGACGAGGAGTGCGATGGCGGCGATGAAGATGCCATTGGGCAGGAGGCTGGCGATCCCGAACTTGTTGCTCGTCGGGATCCAGGTCTTGGTGCTGAAGAACGACCACCTGGCGCGGCTCAGCGCCGACGACGCTTTGATGACCAGGAAGACCGCGATAAGCGCCGTGATGACCAGTACCGAGACACCGGCCCCGCGGAGGACGGCGCGAAACACCCGGTCGCCCGCACCGATTGGCGACGAGATGGGGCGGGGGCGATCCTGGTCAGGCGCCCCCCCATTCGGTGCCCCTCGCGGCGCGAACTCCTCGAGCAGGTCGCGGCTCATGGCCGGCGCCCCACCAGTCGGCCCATCCGTCGCGCCACCGACGTCCCGAACCCGGTGGTCACCGCGAGAAAGACAGCAGGCCCACCGGTGAGCAGCAGTCCGCCGAGAATGAGCAGGACCGGCAGGACGTACTTCATCGGACCGGACGAATCCGCCCGCTTGACGCCGAACGCGGCTGGCGCAGCCGACCGGGATTGGGCAGCCGGACTGCCGGCCGTCTTCGGAGGGGTGCCGTTGTCCGTGGCAACGGCAGCAGCGGTAATACCAGGGCTGCTGCCGCCGGTGCTCGCCGGGGCGTTGGGACCGCCGCCCGACGGGACGGACCCCCCGCTCGCCGTGTTGCCAGCTCCACCGACATGACTGCCCTGCACGGCCGCACTGGTAGGCGATGTCGGCACCGGCGGTACGTGGTGCCCTGAACCGGAGCTCGGGCAGGACTGGGTAGCGACGGCATCCCTCGCTGTGGACAGCTGGGCGAGCTGCGAGTCGGTCAGACTGAGGTAGCCTTCGGCGATCGTGCCAGGGGTTGTGCCGTAGGTCTGCGATTGCGACACCTTGTCCAGCATGTTCGCCACCGCGGCGGCCTTGCCCTGCGACATACCGCACGTGCGGACAAGGGCGTAGTCAACGATGGCGAGAGGGTAGGCGTCCGCGTCCCCGGACGTGAAGTTCGGGCTCCTGGTGATCCGGTCCGGGTTCTTCGTCATGCTTGCGAGCCCGGCCGATACCGACTCAGTGTCGGGAGCGACGGCCTTCCCAGCGGCGTTGACCAGATGCGCAGTCGGGAATGCGTAGGCCGACGCCTGCGCCTGATCGAGGATCGCGAACAGGTTGCGTTCGCCGTACTGTTCGGTGAGCTTGGCGATGCTACAGGTGCCGACGGCGCAGACCGGCTGGCCGAGCGCGGAGGCCGTGTTGCCTGCGAGCAGGGTGCCGACCTCCTCAAGACCCGAGACCGGCTGCCAGGTGTTCTGCATGGTCCCGTTACCCGCCGGGGCGGCCGGGTCGACATATCCGGGGTCGAGCTCCTGCAGCTGGCTGGTGGGGAACTGGATGCCCTTGTAGTAGGTGTTGATCCGCATGCCCCATTGATCCGGCTGTCCCTTGAGGAAGGCATGTGCCTCCGGGTCGGAGTCGATCCATCTGGTCAGCTCGTAGGTCAGGTCGCTGTTACCACTGACCACGGTCGGGAAGAACGCGCCGAACGGGTCGCCGCTGCTAAAGGGGAGATCACTGGCTGTCAGTTGGGGATTCAGCGCCAGGAATTCAGGATCCTGGAGCATCGAGTTGGGGTTGCCCCGAACCGCCGGGTCACAGGTGAGCGACTGCGCGGCAGTGCTGGTGATGACACACGAGTAGTTGTAGGGGGCATAGGACTGCGTGAGCATTTTCGCCACGAGACGGGCGTTCAGCGTGATGGCCGGGATAACCGTCCCCGTTGCCGGGTCGTCGATGACGAACGCCACTGCGATGTCGGTGTTGGCTATCGGCGCATAGGTGAACTTGCCCGGCTCGCCTGCATCGGCCGGCTGACTGGCGAACGCCACGTCGGTCGAGGCGGTCAACGCGCCGTTGCCGCTCGCAAACGACGAGCGAGCCTGGTACTCGTTGCTCGTCGAGTTGTAGTCAAAGGTGAGCGGGTTCTCCTCCTGGCACCAGCCGGATCGCCACTGCTGCATGGCGCGTTGCAGCATCGGCGATCCGGACGCGCCGAACGCCGACGCCGTGCGCGGGCAGTCCTGGGGCGTGGGCGCGAAATGCAGCGGAATTACGATCCGATCAGCCCACGAGCAGCGCGCGCCGAGGTATTGATCAGCGGCGAAGACCTGGCTGTCGAAGCTGTTGCTTTCCGTCGGGTAGTCGAAGCTGTGATCGTCACAGCGCGTGGGCTGGTCGTCTGCGGGTTGAAAACCGCCCCACGCAGGAACTACCGCCACCGAACAGTCGTGTGTGCTGTCACAGCCGAGCAGGTCGTTGTCCACGCCCGTTTCGATGTGCAGATCCGCGAATCCCGTGCCGTCGGCCTGGGTGATCGTCCGGACGGCGTTGCCGAGCCCGTGCGATCCGATCGTCGAACCACCCGTCGTCAGATAACAGGAACTTAGTGCAGCGGGGGCCGCGCCGCGGCACTCATACACGCCTACCGGATACAGCGTGTTTCCTTGCTGAAAGACCACACCCGGCGTAGGTGTCGGGTCGAATTCACCATTGCTGCTCGGAGTCAATCCGGTCCACGTGATGTGCACGGTCTGATCCACGAGGTTTTCCGTCTGACTCGCGGTGGCGGTCGGCAGACTGCCCATCTGCGTGTTGTTCACGACGTCCCAGGCGAAGTCGGTGCCGGTGACCGTCTGTGCCGAGCTGTCGGCACGCGCCACCGGCGCGGCGTCACCGATCGCCAGCGGTGCCGCGAGCATGGTCAGCGCGATCGTTGCGCTTCGGGCGACGAGGCGGCGCATTCGCATACGGTGCGGTCGAACAGTCATTGACTCGGTCTCTCAGCCACGCGGTTCAGCGGCGGTTGTCGGACGGATGGGTCGTCGCAGATGTCTTGTCGGGCGCATCACCGGATCGGCTGCGGCCCTTCGCGTTCAGGGCGACGGTTCCCGCACATCGTGTCGAGACGCAGTGTCCGGAAGGCACGGGTGAGGTGAACGGTGCGCCAACGCGGCGTGATCGGTGGACGGACAAGGCAGGCACCACTTCGGACGCGACGCACCAGCTCAGATGGGCGCCGCGTCCTGAAGTGATGGATGTCCAGCCGTCAGCCGTCCAGGCTGTTGGTGAACGTCGTCGCGAAGGTACCGACGTGTTGGCCGGCAACGAAGGCGTCGGTGTCCAGAACCCGGTCGAGGTACGAGGCGCCGGCAGCATCCACCTGAAGATCCGAAGCCGTGAACGACTCGGGCTGGCTCGTGACAAATTGGTGTTCGCCGACCGCGTCGAAGAACACGATAGGTGTCGTCGACCTGCCGGGCGTGGCAGAGACCGTGTCGTCCTGAATGGTCAGGGTGATGTTGGTGAGTTTGACCGACCTGCGGCTCTCGGTATTGATAATTCGCACGCCGCCACCGTTCTTGATGTCGCCAAAGAAGGTGTTGACGCTCCCGTCGCCCCCGGTGACCGGGAACTTGTACTCGAGGACTTTGCGAGTGGGGTCGAAGGTGGCGGTAGCGGGCCTGATCGGGAGCACGACGATGTGCTCCAGGGCCTCGTGCACGGCGTCGGACAGGCTGACGCCGATCGTCGTCGTGCCGCCCGTCACCGGGTCGGGATCGACCGCCGATGCCGAGGACGAGAATCCGATGGTCGCGGCCGTTACTGCGGCGGCCGCAGCGGCCATGACGGCCGGCTTGATGAGCGAGGGATGCATGTGAGTTCTCCTGGACGGTCGGTGGTTCATCGATTGACGGCCCCGTCCCAGCCCGGGGCGGGCTGGGACGGGAGGTAGGTCACCCCAAGCACCGGAACTGTTCGAACCGGCGTGGCGACTCAGCTTCCGTTCGGCGCAAGCGTCACGCTGCCGCAGTTCGCGCCCAGCGGAAGGAACCCGTAGCTGGTGACGTCAGCCTTGGCCTTAGCGTTCGTACACACGAACCCGGTGCTGCTGCCCTTGCCGAGCAAGGCCTGCAGGCTGGTCGGCACGTGGGTCGTGGTGCCATTGTCGCGAACCACGTTGTACACCGACCGGCTGAGCGGGAATGCCGGATTGATGGTTGTGCTCGTACCGGTTCCGGTGGTCGGAGCGACATTGTTGATGCGCTTCAGGACGAGGTTGCCCTGCGTGCCGGCGCCGTGGTTGTGCACCGACTGCGCGAGGTACACGGCGACCGAATACGGGAACACCTCGTTGACGGCACTCGTGGTCTTGAAGATCGCATTGATGCCCTCGTTCTCCTCGACCGAGTTGTTGGTCGGGATAACGCAGCTGCCGAGGGTGGTGACGCCGATCTTCGACAGGAAGAAGGAGCGGGTACCCGAAGCTGACTGCGGGATTACCGGAACCACCGCCGCTGTGCTGGTGCCACCGACCTCGTTCCACGTGACCCGGCCGGTCTTGCCCGTGCCGAGCAGCGCTGCGTTACAGCTGTAGATGGCTTTCAGCTGCGTGATGGACAGGGTCGCCGGTGCGTTGGTTGTCCTGTTGGCGGACCAGGTGACCGCGTCTTTCGCGAAAGCCACGAACGCAAGCGCGCCGTTGCTGCCGTCTCCGGCCGCCGGACCGCGTGAGGAACGCGCGATGTCGATGCAGAAGCTCGCACCCGTCTTCGCGCCCGCCTTCAGGGCGGCGATTCCGGCGCCCGACCCGTTGGGGCGGGTGATGCTCGTGCAACCGGCCTTGGGCGTGATCGTCGTGCTGCCGGTGGCGTCCCAGCTGTAGAACTTGTTGACCGGCGCAGGAACCTGCGCGTTGTAGTCGAGCGAGAGCTGATCCGCTACCGCTTGGGTCGTGTCCGAACCCACCGCGACGATCGACGTTGCCGCAGGTGTGACGCCGGTGGGCGGGTCAGCGGTCGCCGACCCGACACCGAGGGCGAGGATGCCCGCCGTTGCCCCGGCGGCAACGCCTGCCGTTCGTAGGAACTTGTGGAGAGAGCGCATGAATTTCCCCCTCAGGGAAGAAGATTGGTTCCGCGATCGCGGGGCCGATGCCCGGCCGCATCGAGTTTCTGCGCCCGCTCGTCCAGCGGTCAACGGATTGCCATAGCCCGACACACCCGTTTTCCCCCTCGTTCATCAACGTCTCATGGCGTTCGTGCAATGGACATGGGGAGCGTCATCGACGGCCCGGCGCAGTCAGTGAATCCAGCATTCGCCGCGCGGCTCGATGACAACTGCCGTGCCTTTCATAGATGCGGCCCGAGCCGACAACGACCCTGCCGTCCGCGTCCTCGATGCGCCACGTCCAGCCCCGCTGCGCGTCGGTATGCACGACAGTCGCCGTCAGGAGCAGAGCAGCCTGTGCGACGGCCCGGAAGTCGGCAACGGCGGAGGCTTCGTCCGGGAAGTGCCCTATCGACTGACCGAGGGTTCTTCCGTTCCCTGCGACCACCCGCCACCGATACATATC
This sequence comes from Mycobacteriales bacterium, assembly GCA_038207565.1. Lineage (GTDB taxonomy): Bacteria > Actinomycetota > Actinomycetes > Mycobacteriales > Jatrophihabitantaceae > JALZAI01. The sequence goes on along the minus strand of JBBQZQ010000002.1, from coordinate 195,165 downwards.
CGGTTGGCCCGCTCGCCACCGCTCCCTGTCCACGATCGGCTGCGCGATGCGTTCAGGCAACGATGGCTCGCCCGGTCCACCGAGGTCGCGCAGATTTCCATGTGCCACGGTTGTCGAACGTCGCAAGCCCAGGTGAACCCGACACACCTCGCGCGCCAACTCGGCGTGAATGCCGCTGCTACGTTACGAGTCCGGTCATCGGCCGGTCGCTGCGCGAACCATGCTTTCGATGCGGAGCATGACCGATGACATTCATGTCCTGGACGTCTCGGCGTCGAGTAGGTCTGCCAACGTCGTGTCGACCCCGCTCGCTTGGAGGACCCATGGCTACCGTCGACCGTCGCAAATTCCTGCAGCTGGTGGGAGGTACCGCGGCACTGTCCATGCTCCCCACGAGCATTGCGCGTGCGGCAGCAATACCGGCCAATCGTCGTCACGGCTCGATCAGCGATGTCGAGCACGTCGTCGTCCTCATCCAGGAGAACCGCTCGTTCGACCACTACTTCGGCACGATGCGCGGGGTCCGGGGCTTCGGTGACCCGCACCCGGCCGTCCTGCCGTCGGGCAAGTCGGTGTGGCACCAGTCCGACGGCACCCGGGATATTCTTCCGTTCCGCCCGGACCTGGACGACCTGGGCCTGGCTTTCATCCAGGATCTGGACCACAGTTGGGACGGTGGTCACGCCGCATTCAATGCCGGCAACTACGACCGATGGATCGACACCAAGACCTCGACCACGATGGCGCACCTGGCGCGTAGGGACATTCCCTTCCAATACGCGCTCGCCGACGCATTCACCGTCTGCGACGCCTACCACTGCTCGATGATCGGTCCGACCGACCCGAATCGCTACTACGCCTGGACGGGGTGGACCGGCAATGACGGCCGAGGCGGCGGTCCGGTCATTGCCAATGACGAGCTGGGCTATTCGTGGGACACCTACCCTGCACGGCTGGACCAGGCCGGGGTGTCGTGGAAGGTCTACCAGGATGCCGGGACGGGATTGGACGCCGCAGGATTTTGGGGATGGACCACCGACCCATACATCGGCAACTACGGCGACAACTCGCTGCTCTACTTCGACCAGTACCGCAACGCCCCCGCGGGCAGTGCGCTCTACCAGAAGGCTCGCACCGGCACCCACGCCGCGAACGGTGAAGGCTTCTTCGACATCCTCCGGGCAGACGTCCGCGGCGGGAACCTGCCGCAGGTGTCGTGGATCGTCGCTCCCGAAGCGTTTAGTGAGCACCCGAACTGGCCGGCCAACTACGGGGCCTGGTACATATCCAAGGTCCTCGACGCGTTGACGTCGGATCCTGATGTCTGGTCGAAGACCACACTGCTGATCACCTACGACGAGAACGACGGGTTCTTCGACCACGTCGTCCCGGCCTACCCGGATTCGTCGATCCTCCCGGGTGCTTCGACGGTTGCGGTCACCGACGAGCTGTATACGGGCACGGCGGGAGTTGCGGGCAATTACGGACTCGGCCAGCGAGTGCCGATGCTGGTCGTGTCACCGTGGAGCAGCGGCGGATGGGTGTGCTCGGAGACGTTCGACCACACGTCGCTCATCCGGTTCCTCGAGAGGCGCTTCGGCGTCCACGAGCCCAACATCAGCCCCTGGCGTCGTGCCGTATGCGGCGACCTCACGTCCGCGTTCGATTTCGGTCGCACGCGCACAGCCGTGCTGACCCTGCCGCACACTGCGGCGTACCGGCCGACGGACCACCAGCGACACCCCGACTATGTGCCCGTCGCGCCTCGGCACGGACACGTTCCCGCGCAGGAACCGGGTGTACGCCCGTCACGTCCGACCGGGTACGAGCTCGACGTGCACGCCGCGGTCGCACACGGCCGGCTCACCGTGACGCTGCGCAACAACGGGCGACTGGGCGCGCACCTGCAGGCCCGCTCGCGGACGATCGCCGGCGCGCCGTTCAGCTACACCGTCGGGGCAGGCGAATCGCTCGCGGCTCACTGGGATGTGACGGGCCGCTACGACCTGGATTTGCACGGGCCGAACGGCTACTTCCGTCGCGTGGCCGGCCATGCCGCCCATCCTCACGTCGAGGTGATGACGCATCGCCACCCCGGTGGCGGTGATCTGCTGGTCGTCGAACTCGCCAACCGGACCGGATCGCCGATCACCGCCCGTGTCGCCGACGCTTATGCCGACGGGGACGAGCGGCACGTTCACATCCCGGCCCGGCACACGCGCCGCGTGCATGTGCAAACCCGCCGCTCCGGAGGGTGGTACGACCTGACCATCTCGATCCGCGGCGCCGCGCACTTCCGTCGTCAGTTCGCGGGACGGCTCGAGACCGGGCACCCGGCCACCAGCGATCCGCAACTGGGCCGGGACTGAGCCTCACGCCCCGTCAAAGGCCGACTGCAGCACCGCATTCCTGCGGGCCAACGGCTCGAGAAGTACGACCAGCCTGCGACTGCTGCTCGGGCTCGCCGTGCTCGCTAAGCTGTTGAGCGTGTACCTCGAGGACTATCGACCCGGCTCGGTGTTCACTCTGGATCCGGTGTCGGTGACGGAGCAGGAAATCATCGACTTCGGGTCCAGCTACGATCCGCAACCGTTTCATGTGGACCCCGAAGCGGCCGCCGGCGGTCCATTCGGCGGGGTGATCGCCAGCGGATGGCACACCTGCGCGCTGACCATGCGTGCGCTGGTCGCAGGCTACTTCTCGCCATTGTCAAGTCTGGGCTCACCTGGCATCGACGAGATCCGTTGGTCGGCTCCGGTTCGAGCAGGTGATGTTCTGTCCGCCAGCGTGACCGTCGTCGAGAACCGGGTGTCGAGCAGCAAACCCGATCGCGGCATCATCCGCAGTCGTATCGAGACCTCGAATCAGGACGGCACCGTGGTCTTGAGCATGACCGCCGTCAATCTGATACGTGCTCGCTCCTGAACAGCTCGCCCCTGAACGCGTGGTAGCGATGTTTCAGGCGGCGTGGACTCCCTGCGCCGGTTCGAGTGCCGCAGGTCGGCCGATGTGGTAACCCTGGGCGTAGTCCACGCCCAGTTCCTCCAACATGTTCAGCGTTGCCTGGTCTTCGACGAATTCGGCGACTGTTAGTTTGCCGAGCTCACGGGCGATCTGCACCAGCGAGCTGACCAGGACCTGGTCGGCGCGGTCGGTCACCAGGTCACGGATGAACGTGCCGTCGATTTTCAAGTAGTCGAACGGCAGATGTTTGAGGTAGTAGAAGGATCCGTAACCGGCGCCGAAGTCGTCGAGCGCGAATTCGCAGCCGAGGCCTTCGAGGTGTTCGGCAAAGAATCGAGCACGATCGATGTCGGTGATGGCCGCCGTTTCGGTGACTTCGATGGTCAACCCGCCGCGACGAGGCAGTGCGGCCAGCTCGCGGGTGATGAGCGCCAGGATGGTCGGGTCGCCCATCGATGGTCCAGACAGGTTGACTTCGATGTGGGTGTCGTGACCGGCGTGCTGCAGTTGACCAAGCATTCGGCAGGCCTCGACGATGACCCATTGGTCGATCTGGCCGATCAGCCCGGAGCGCTCTGCGGCGGGAAGGAAGTCCCCGGGCATGACGAGCGAGCCGTCTTGGCCGGTCATGCGCAACAGGACTTCGTAGCGGTCGATCCTACCGGTGCGCAGGTTCAGGATCGGCTGGGCGTGGAGCAAGAACCGGTCGTGCTCCAGCGCGTCGTTGATGCGCTCGACCCAGGTGTGACGACCTCGTAGATCGGCTTGGCGAATGTCGGAGGTGGAATAAAGTGCCAGTTGATCGCGGCCGCTGTCTTTGGCCTGGTACATCGCGACGTCAGCTTCGATGAGCAGATCGGCGGCGGTCTGCGGGGCAAGGGGGTCCAACACCGCCATGCCGGCGCTGGCGGTGACCCGGACCGCGCGCCCCTCGACGACGATTGCCTCACAGCGCAAAGCTTCCAGCATCCGCAGAATGATCAATTGCGCGTCGCCGGGCGAGATATTGGGCAACACCGTGGCGAATTCATCGCCGCCCACGCGCCCGATGAAGTCGGTGGGCCGTAGTTGTGCGCGGAAGAGGTCCGCGACGTGCGTGAGAACCTGATCCCCTACGGCATGGCCGCGGCTGTCGTTGATGTATTTGAATCCGTCAAGATCCAGCACCACCACCGCACAGCGACGGCCCGAGGTCACACATTCTGCGATGAGGCGTTCAACCTCATCCTTGACGTGGCGCCGGTTGGGCAGGGCGGTGAGCGAGTCGTGGGTGGCCAGGTATTCCAGGTCACCGCGAGATCGGCCCAGCGCCTCGCGCGCTCCGTCCAGAGCCAGCGCGGCTCGGCCGATCTCCTGCTGCATGTGATTGAACGCGACTGCCATCGCCCCGACCTCGTCGCGCGTGGTCACTGCGACGGGCGTCACCTGCTGGCTGGCACGGGCATGATCCAGATCTCCGCGGCCGAGCGCGTCCATCGCGCTGGTGAGTTCGGCCAGCGTCCCGGTGGAGAGTGCGTTCGCAGCATCGGCGACCTGGGTCACCGAATGGGAGATCATTCCGGGCAGCACCAGCCCGACGCCGATGGTCACCAGCGCGACCGCTACAAAGATGTCTTCCAGGACGGCCACCCGTGCAGCGTCGCGGTTGCCCGAGGCGACGGCAAGCAGATACCCGGCGCCGTCGAGGACCATCACTGCCAGCATTGCCCCGGTGAGTTTGAAGTGCAGGCTGCGAGCAATTCGGGGTTGGCCGTCACGGCGCAAGTCGCTGAATCTGCGCCACAGATAGAAGATCGAACCAGAGTAGGCCAAGCCCAATCCGGACAGCACTACGGGCAGGCCGAACTGCTGGAACCCGAGCAGGGTCGCGGCCAGCCACACGAGGCCCGCGGCCACCCCGAGGGTGATCGTGCCCTTGGGCGCCCGCCACGGCCGCAGCTGATCGGGGGCGTCACGGCGCAATAACCACACCGCGATGCTGGGCAGCGCGATGCTCATGAGGTAGGTGAAGTTCGCCGCGGCGATCATCCACAACGGGTCGCCGGCGACCAGGAAGGCGATCGAGACAGCCGCAGTCAGCGCGATGGCGACATGGGGGGCGTCGTAGCGGTTGCGCCGCCCAACCAGACGCGGCAACAGCCCATCGTCGGACAGTTGCGACAGAGTCCGAGAGGCGCCCGCCAGGGGCTGAACCGTGCCGTGAAACATGTTCAACACCAGAAACCAGATCGCGGCACTCTTGGCAAGTCCGCCGAACAGTGGTGCGAACGTGGGCCCCAACACGTGCGCCAGGTCCGCGCCGTCGCCGCTTCCCAGACCGGCGCCCCCGAAGACGCCCAGCCAGATTGTGGGAAGGACGAGGAAGAACAGTCCGGCCATGACGGCACTGGCAAGCATGGCGCGCGGCAACGACCGTGCAGGGTCGCGCATCTCCCCCACGTGGCAGGTAGCGGCCTCGAACGCCGGAGCTGCGAAACCGACGAGATACAGTCCGGCCATTGCGCTGGACAGGCCACCGAATACGCCTTCGAACGGCGACAGCAGGTTCCAGGACGACGCGCGCGACGCGTTGACGTCACCGTGCAGCAGCGGCAGCACTGCACTGAGCAGGGCCAGGGACGCAGCGCCCGTGGCCATCAGTTTCGCGAACCAGGTCACCCTGGAAATCCCGAACAGATTGAGCACCGCGAACGCCGCCACGATCAACACGGCCATCGGCATGACCGGCACTACAGGCAGGTACCAGTCGTGCAGCGCCTCCGCGGACAGCAGGGCAGTCAACCCGCAGGTCGGCACCCAACCCCACCAATAACACACGCCGGTCAGATTGCTCAGCATCGGGTTGTACCGGCGGAACGCCTCCGCGCAGGTCGCAGCAATACCCCCTACCCGGTCCGGCCACATCAAGGTCAACTCGGTCCAACCGGGTGCTGCCGCCCACGACAGCAACAGTCCGAGCGCCAACAACCAGATGGCCGCGCCACCCTGGGTCGCGATCAACCCTGTCAGTAGGAACAGGCTCTGGTTGCTGCCGCCCATCGCCAGCGCCGCCGTTCCGGTCCAGCCGAGCGATCTCGGATGCCGAGCGGCGCGCGAAACAGGCTGCTCGGTGGTTCGGTCTATGCCTGCGACACGGTCGGCGTAGGTGCCGGGGCCGGACACCGCAGGTGGCACCGCCGCCTTCCCCCGCACTTTCACCCGTCCTCGACCGGTCACGAACGTCATCGCTCGGAGCCACTCACCAGGTCGCCGGGATTCGACCCGTCACTGTCCGGCAGCACCACGGTGGACGCACGCCGTCCGTGGGTGCAGACCAAAACCCTCTCTGCACGCATTCCGAACCTCTCTCGCCACATCGTTCTGACTGGTCGTGCCAATCTCCTTCTCTGTCGGCCGGGTGACGTGGAACTTGACCTTCTGGACTGTGAACAGTTGGCAGACGCCTGCCGACTCTCGCCGTGGTGCATGTCGTTCGCGGTCAGGGCGCAGGCCAGCCGGGGCCTGGTTGATCGTGATTCCGGTGTCTTTGCGCATCTGCCGCGGTACTCGGCGCGGCGGGAGAACGGACAGGCGGGCGCCGAGTCGGTGGGTGTTGTTCGGTCTAGGCGAGCAACACCTCAACCGGGAGAGCGCGACAGAACCTGCGGTAGCGGGATCGATGACAATTGCGCTCGGAATCGGATCGGTGTCCCGCCCACATCTGCCCCAGGTTTCAGCTGTTCAGGACAATCCGGTCACACCGGTGAACAATCCCAGCACGGCGCAGACACCCAGGGTGCGCAGCACGCTGAGGCGAACCCGAAAGATCAGGATCCCGGCGAGCACCGCGATGGTCAGGGCGGCCGGGTGCAGCGTGCTGAGGTCGGGCAGATCGGCGTGGACAGGCCCCCAGCCGTGCCGGGTGGTGACGTCGAAAAGCGTGTGTACGGCGAAGTACACAGCGAGGTTGGCGATGACTCCGACGACGGCAGCGGTGATGCCGCCCAGGGCGGCGCCGATGGCAGCGTTACCGCGTAGCCGTTCGACGTAGGGGGCGCCGAGGAAGATGAACAGGAAGCACGGCACGAACGTGACCCACACAGTGATGGCGGCGCCGAGCGTCGCCGCGACCCACGGGTTCAGGCTGCCGGGGTTGTTGTAGGCGGCGACGAACACAACGAACTGGACCACCATGATCAACGGGCCGGGGGTGGTCTCGGCCAGTGCGAGCCCGTGGACCATGTCTGCGGCGCTGAGCCAGTGAAACCCCGCGACCGCTTTCTGGGCCACGTAGGCCAACACGGCGTACGCCCCCCCGAACGTGACCACGGCGGTGCCGGAGAAGAACACTCCCTGGTGGGTGATGATGCTGCTCGCGCCGGTCGTCGCCGCGACCACCGCGACAGGGACCGCCCAGACAGTGATGCCGATCAGCAGCACCCGGGCGGAGCGACCGGCACCGGGCCGCGAGGTGTGCAGGACGTCGTCGCTGATCAGCGGGGCGCGTTCGGCGTCGTCGTCACGGCGGCTGTCGCCCGCGAACACGGCGGGGACCCACCGGCCCAACGCGCAGCCGACGATCCCCGCGACGGCGATGACCACGGGAAACGGGACCGCGAACACGGCCAGCGCAGCGAACGAGGCCGCTGCCAGCGCGACCAGGGCCGGATGCGCAAGCGCCCGCTTGGCGACGCGGACGACGGCGTGGGCGACGATCGCCAGCACCGCCGCACCCAGCCCGGTGAACACGGCCGTCACCACGGTGGTGCTGCCGAACGCGACGTAGACCGCCGACAGCACTGCCATTGCGACGACGCCGGGGATCACGAACAAGGTGCCGGCGGCCAGGCCACCACGGGCGCCGTTGAGCAGCCACCCGATGTAGATGGCCAGCTGCTGCGCCTCTGGGCCGGGGAGCAGCATGCAGTAGTTCAGGGCGTGCTGGAACCGGCGTGGCCCTATCCAGCGCCGTTCCTCGACCAGTGCCCGGTGCATCACCGCGATCTGACCGGCCGGCCCGCCGAAGGTCTGCAACGAGATCGCGAACCATACCCGCAATGCCGCGCGGAACGGCACCACGTCGACAGGACGCGACGCTTCCGCCGCTGGCCGACCGGCGGCGTCGCCGCCGCCGCCGCGGCCACCGGACACCGGACTCGGGTTCGGACTTGGGGTCGGGGTCGGGGTGTTTCGATCGGCCGGGTTCATGTCAGGTCAGGTCCCAGCAGCGCCGCGTCGGAACAGTGCGTAGAGACCATCGAACAGCGGCGTCCCCACTGTCAGGGTGCGGTCGTCGTCGCCGGTGATCGACAGACCACGGAAGATCGCGTCCAGGCCCGGCGCCTCGGGTGCGTCGAACCGATCGTCGTCGAGGTCGGCGGTGTGCACGATCTGAGCGATCCGCCACAGCACCGGATCGACCAGATCGTGGTGGCGAAGCAGCGTCTCGAACGTGCAGTCGTCGCCGTGATGACCGAATGGCACACCACGCATGTCGAACGGGGTCACGTCCGCAGCGACATCGTCGGGGTCGGTAACGAACAGGAATTCGGCGCCGGGGTCCAAGAACCGGCTGATCAACCACGCGGACGCGGCCCGATCGATGTGCACGCCGGCCCTGGTCGCCCACCTCATCGCCGGCTCGTACGTTCGGGTCCGGCTGCGCGTGAGCCGGGCGAGCAAGCCGTGGACTTTCGGGTCGCCGCGCTCAACGCGGTCGCAGCCAACTCACGCTCGGCCGGAGGGAAGAAGTCGCGGCGGGTCACCTCCCGCCATCGCCGCCGCAGCACCGCCAGCGCCCGCGACCGCCCGGCCGGGTCGAGCTCAGCCGCCGCTTCCGCGTCCGCGGCAAGCTGCAGGTACTCCTGACCGCGAGCTGCGCCCAGCTGTGTCGCCAACGTGCGTTCCTGGGAGCGCAGACCCGGCCTGGCGATCCACACCCCGGCCGTGCCGCCGTGCTCGATGACGTCCTGCGCGGCCCACTCCAACTGCTCACGGGTCCGGGCATCGGCTGGCAAGGCCACCAGGCCGTCACCCAGCTGGGCGACACCGAGCCTACGCAGGCGCCGCCACAACGCGATCCGTGGCGTCGAGGGCTCTCTGGGTAGCTGGTAGGCCAGCAGCACCCACATCCCGGAATCGCCTGCGCCGATGCTGTCCGACTCTACCTCCGACACAACGAGATGAAACCACGGTTACATCTCGCCGGGCAAGGCGGCAGCCCGGGGCCGCGACGTCGCCGGAGCGGGAAGATTGCCGAGCCAACGGAGCTGATTAATCAGCAGAAGTGCCACCCCGTAGGGGTGAGCGGGTTCTTGGCCGAGCAGGCAAGCAGGTTGCTCTGCACGACAATCTCGCCGGACTGATTTGCGCCGACCTGGCCGCGCCCCTCCCAAACGCCACCGCCCTTGCTGCTCAGTGGTACCGGCTGAGCGTTGAAAGACGCGCTCAGCTGTGCGCTCGCCGTGTCGGTGGTCGCGGTGAAGCGCAGGTCGCCGCTCGGGGATTGCGAGGCGTTGGTGATCGCGATGATGTCGGTGTTGGCAAGCGGCGTGCGGTAGAACTGCGCGGTCACCCCGGCAAGGTTCGTCGATATATGCACAAGGAAGGTCCGATCAGGATAATCGCCGCCGTGAATGGGGAAGCTGGCCGAGCGCTGACCCGCGGGCACCGTTACCGACGTCGGCATCGTGGCTACGGCCGGGCTGTTCATATAATCATCGAACAGCGTGACGGTGACGGCGGCTGTGGCAACGGACGCCAGCGTCAGCGTTCCCTGACCGGTCGCGCCGATCGCGATCTTCGCGGGGAACACAGCCAGGCTGGCAGAGGCGGGCGGGGGTGGTGTGCCGCCACCCCCGCGTGCCGTCGCCGGCGCTGCGAGTGCCGTTGCGCCCAGAACCACGCAGATCAGTACGGCAAGAGCCGAGAGACGACGTCGCATGACATGAGTCCGATCTCGGAGGCGGCTGTGGCGTGTTCGAGCGCCATTGCAGGCTCTCAGGCTGACACTTCGCACCGGACAGTTCCAATAAGACTTTGGTGCTACGACCTCGTGTCCGCCGACCGTTACCGGCAGGGCGGGCAGCGCATCACTGCGCCGTCGCATGCCCCGACCCGGCACGCCTCCGTTGCTTGCGCGAACATGCGAACCGGGGAAGAAGCGCACGGTAACGTCATGCAGGGCCGACCGTGCGCTGGTCAGCCGCATTCGCGGTACTGGTGACGATCGATGAATTGGTGAGGACGGTGCCGCGTGGCGCTCGATGAGGACACAATCCGCTTGGCCAGAGGCAAGAACCTGGCCAGCGTGGTGACGCTGATGCCCGACGGGCAACCCCAGGCGCTGCTCACCTGGATCGACACCGACGGCGAGAACCTGCTCGTGAACACCGAGCCCGTGCGGCAGCGCGCCAAGAACGTCGTCCGCGACCCGCGGATCACAGTGTTGATTCATTCTGCCGACAACCCGTGGGACTGGTCGGAGGTGCGCGGTCACGTTGTCGAGACCGTGGATGGACAGCCCGCACGTGATCACATCGACCAGCTGTCCCAGAAATATGTGGGCACCGAATACCAGCTGCCGGTCGGGCCGAAGGGCCGGATCATCCTCAAGATCGCGCCCGACAAGGTGAATACTCCCGCATCGCTCAACTTCTAGACCGCGTCGTACGTACGGCTGCCCCGCTGCCTACCGCGCCGCGGGCAACGTCATTATCCGTCGGCGTCGGCTAGCGGGGTCGGTGTGAGTGCTCGTCCCAGTCGTCGTGTCGCTGAACCAAACTCGCGCGCACGACGTATGCAACAAAAGCGGGGTTGCCATGATGCGTCGGGACGCCAGTCCCTCGTCCGGCCCCGGAGGAGGAAATGCCATGACTCCGAAGGCAGTAGTCACCGCCCTTGCCGCACCGGTGCTGTTGGCCGCCGCGCTCGTCCTGTCGGCCGGCCCAGCGCTGGCAGAGTCGACGTCGTCGAGCGCGACCCTCAGCGGGTCCAGCGAGGTCGGCAGCCCGGGTGACACCAAGGCCGGCGGTTCTGTCACCGTGACCGCCGACGCAGCGTCCGGCCAGGTCTGCGCCACCGTCACCAGCGATATGAAGGGCGCTGCCGCCATGCACGTCCACCAGGGAGCCGCCGGCGCCAACGGCCCGGTTGTCGCGACCTTCGACGCGAAGAAGATCAACGCCGGTACGGACTGCGTCACGGCCAAGTCCGCCGCCGCCCAGATTGCCGCCGATCCGAGCGGTTTCTACTTCAATATTCACACCGCAGATTTCCCCGGGGGTGCGGTGCGGGGTCAACTTGCTGCGGCAGCACCGACCGGGGTTGCGGCCGGGTCGGGTGGTCAGGCGGCGACTGGGTCCGGGAACGAGATCGCGCTGATTCTCATCGTCGTGGCCGGAGCAGGTCTCGTCGGCGCCGCAGGCTGGCGCCTATCACGGCGCTGACCTTGCGCCGTTGTGCCCCACCGCGAACGACCGGGCGTGGCGTTAGTTGGGGCGTCCTGTTACTGGGCGCCGGATGCATGGTGGGCGGCGGCATCGGGCTCGCGACGCACGAGCCAGGCCGACCCGCGGTATCGGATGTCGGCGCGATCCCGCAGGCGCACGTCCAATCGCTAGACGGGATGGGGTCGAGTGGTCGGCAACCCGCCCATCGGGTCGCGACCACTCGCTCTGCTCCCGCACAGATCACGCCAAGCCCCCCGGTGCGCGTGCGAATCCCCCGGCTGCACATCGACGCCGAGGTGCGACCGGTGTCGACTCAGGACGGGGGGGCGCTGGCGGTGCCCGACAATCCCAGGGTCACCGGATGGTGGAGCGGCGGCGCCCGCCCCGGTTCACCCGCAGGCAGCGTCGTCATCGACGGCCACGTCGACAGCGCAACCCGCGGGCTGGGCGCATTCTTTCGCCTGAGCGAAGTCAAGCCCGGTGATCGAGTGATCGTCTCGAGCAGGGCCGGTAAACCGAAGATCTACGTGGCCGTTGCGCGCCGGAGTTATCCCAAGAGCGCGCTGCCCGCCGCGCAGATCTTCAGCCAGGCCGTCAAACCCCGCTTGGTGCTCGTGACGTGCGGCGGCGAGTTCAACCGCCGCACACGGAATTATCTCGACAACATCGTTGTATATGCGGTGCCTCGATGAGTCCTTGGCGTGCGTTGTCCGGGCCGATCGTGGTCGCAGCGGCATTGGCTCTGGCGGGCTGCAGCGCATCCACCCCACCGCCGGCCGGATCACCCGCCCCGGTCAGCAGCACCGTGCCCAGCCGCACGACCTCGTCGGCTACCCCACCGCCCGCGACCCCCGGTACGCACTCGCTCAGCAGAGCTTCGTCGTCGATCTCGAGGCCGCCGCCGACGACCTCTCCGCCCGCGGTTGCCCCCGCTCTTGTCATCCGTATTCGCAACTTCGCCTACGTGCCCAAGTCCCCGGTTGTCGACGTGGGACAACGCATCCGCGTCATCAATGAGGACGCCGCTGCGCACACCTGGAGCGCCGCGCCGAAGGCGGGGTGGACCTACACCTCAGGCAACCTGGAAAAGGGTCAGCAGACGACATTCGTCGGTTTCACGAAACCCGGTGCATACAAGTTCGTCTGTTACTACCACGCGGAGATGCCGTCGATGAACGGCATCATCACCGTCCGCGCCGCACCCTGAGTTGGCCGCATTTTGAATCGCGTGCGTCGAAGTAGCTAGGCGACATCGCGGTCACCTGGCTGTCTTCGGCGGCGCGAGCACGATTGGGCACGATCACCGGCGAGGACGCCACGGTAGCCGGCCCGACGACCGTCTGCCCCACCAATGGTAGGCACAGAATCAGCTTCGGCGACGGCTCGCCTTCCCCCGCGACCGAGGAACGTCGTCGGCTATGGGTCTAGTATTTGCCAGCGGCTCGCGTCGGTACAGCGCAAGCTGTTGCCAAGGCTGAGGGGTGTCGCATGACCACTTTCCCGAGCGTTGCGGGCGTGGAGGTACGTGCGCCGTGGCAGGACGGCTATGAGCACGTGCTGACCGGTGAAGCGCTTGCCCTGCTGGCGACGCTGCACCGCACCTTCGAGCCACGCCGCGCGGAATTGTTGAAGGAGCGCGCAGCCCGCGATGCCGCGCTGGCCGATGGCGCGCTGCCCGCCTTCCTGGACGAGACCAAGGACGTGCGCGAGGGCGACTGGACGGTCGCGCCCCCGGCCGCGGGGTTGGTCGACCGTCGGGTGGAGATCACCGGCCCGACGGATCGCAAAATGGTCGTCAACGCACTGAACTGTGGCGCGAGAGTCTTCATGGCCGACTTCGAGGACAGCAATACGCCCACGTTCGACAATCTGGTCACCGGGCAACTGAATCTGCGTAACGCGTTGCTGCGCCAGATCGATTTCAGCACACCGGAGGGCAAGAGCTATGCCCTCGCCGACGACGTCGCGACGATGGTGGTCCGCCCTCGCGGGTGGCACCTGCGTGAGCGACACGTGCTGGTGGACGGCGAGCCGATGTCAGGAAGCTTGTTCGACTTCGGTCTTTACATGACGACCAGTGCCCAGGCGGCGCTCGACGCGGGGATCGGTCCGTACTTCTATCTGCCCAAGCTGGAGAGCCACTCGGAAGCGAGACTCTGGAACGACGTCTTCCTCGCCACCCAGCAGGCGTTGGGAATACCACGCGGCACGATCCGCGCCACCGTGCTCGTCGAAACGATCCTGGCAGCCTTTGAGATGGACGAGATCCTCTACGAGTTGCGCGAGCACTCGTCCGGCATGAACGCCGGCCGCTGGGACTACATCTTTTCGATGATCAAGAAGTTCCGGACGCGGGGTGCGGAGTTCCAACTGCCCGACCGCGCCGAGGTGAAGATGACCGTGCCGTTCATGCGCGCCTACACCGAGTTGCTCGTCAAGACCTGCCATTCGCGGGGGGCCCACGCGATCGGTGGCATGGCTGCCTTCATCCCCAATCGGCGTGATCCCGAGGTCAATGACGCGGCCCTTGCGGCAGTCAAGGCCGACAAGACACGGGAGGCCGACGACGGCTTCGACGGCTCGTGGGTCGCCCATCCCGACCTCGTCCCGGTCGCGATGGAGGTCTTCGATGCGAAACTGGGCGAGCGGCCGAACCAGCTGGATCGCCGACGCGACGAGGTGCAGGTCTCCGCGGCCGAGCTGCTCGATGCCAGCGCCACCCCAGGGCAGGTCACCGAGGCCGGATTGCGCAACAACGTGAGCGTCGGCATCCAGTACCTCGAGTCCTGGCTCAGGGGGGCCGGCGCGGTCGCCATCTTCAACCTGATGGAGGACGCCGCGACGGCCGAGATCAGCCGATCGCAGGTGTGGCAATGGGTCCACAACGGGGTGTCCACCGCTGAGGGCACCCCGATCACCCCTGACTACGTACGCACGCTGGAGACCGAGGAGCTCGAGAAGGTGCGGGCCGCCGTCGGGGACGACGTCTACGCCAAGGGCTTCTACGCGCAGGCCCAGGAGCTGTTCGAGCAGGTGGCCCTGGCCGACGACTTCGTCGAGTTCCTGACCCTGCCGGCCTACGAGCAGATCGGCTGAGTCGACATGACGGCGCTCAAGGAGCCAGGCACCGTCGTCCGCCTGGCTGCCCGCCTGCGCAACGCGGTGGGCGCCGAGCGGGTCCTCACCGACCCCGCGCAGCTGCGCACCTACGAATGCGACGGGTTGGCAAATTTCCGCGTGCTGCCGGGCGTGGTCGTGCTGGCCGAGAGCACGGAGCACGTGGTCGACACCGTGCGCCTGTGCGCCGAAGCAGGCGTGCCGTTCGTGGCCCGGGGCTCCGGCACCGGACTGTCGGGCGGCGCGCTGCCCGTGGCGGACGGGGTGCTCATAGTGATGTCGCGGTTGCGCGCGATCCTGGACGTCGACCCCGACAATGCCCGCATCGTCGTCGAGCCCGGTGTCATCAATCTCTGGGTCAGCCGCGAAGCCGCACCTCACGAGCTGGCCTATGTCCCAGACCCGAGCTCGCAGCAGGTGTGCTCGATCGGCGGCAACGTGGCCGAGAACGCCGGCGGCGCGCACTGCCTTAAATACGGATTCACCGTCAACCACGTCATGGGCGCCGAGATCGTGTTGTCCGACGGCCAGGTCGTCCACCTCGGCGGCGCCGCACCAGAGCATCCGGGCTACGACCTGCTCGGAGTGTTCGTCGGCAGCGAGGGGACCCTGGGCGTTGCCACCCAGCTGACCCTGCGCCTGGTGCACGTCCCCGAGGCGGTCCAGACGATGCTCGTCGGTTTCCACAGCGTCGAAGACGCCGCCGGGACGGTCAGCGACATCATCGCCGCGGGGATCCTGCCCGCAGCGATCGAGATGATGGACGCTCTCGCCATCGAAGCCGCCGAGGCCGCCGTGAAGTGCGGCTACCCGCGTGCTGCGGCCGCAGTGCTCATCATCGAACTCGATGGCCCTCAGGTCGAGGTCGAGGCCCAGTTCGCGCAGGTCGCGCAGCTCGCCGAGGCACGGCACGCCTTCGAGACGCGAGTCGCCGCTGACGCGGCGGAGCGTGCGCTGATGTGGAAGGGGCGCAAGTCGGCGTTCGCCGCGGTAGGCCGCATCAGCCCCGCGTACTTCGTGCAGGACGGTGTCATCCCCCGTACCCAGTTGCCGCAGATCCTCGCCGAGATCACCCGGCTGGCCGACAAGGTGGGCCTGCGGGTGGCGAACGTCTTCCACGCCGGAGACGGGAACCTGCACCCGCTGGTGCTGTTCGACGACACGGTCGACGGCCAGGCGAGCGGCGCAGAGGAACTGGCCGGCGCCATCCTCGACCTGTGCGTGGCTTCCGGCGGCTCGATCACAGGCGAGCACGGGGTCGGTCACGAGAAGAAGGCGAAGATGTCGAGGCAGTTCACGTCCGAGGACCTCGACACGATGCAGCTGGTGCGCTCCGCCTTCGACCCCGGCAATCTCGCCAATCCCGGCAAGATCTTCCCGACACCGCGGTTGTGCGGCGAGCGCCCCGGGCCGCGTACCCGCGCCGATGACCACGACCCGGCGATGGGCCAGGTGTTCTAAGTGCCCGTGCTGGCCGTCGAGACACGACCGGGGACCGATGCGGACGCGGTGGCGGGCATCGTGCCGGTCCGGGTGGTGCGCCCGACGTCGGTCGAGGAGGTCGTCGACGTCCTGCAGGCAGCCCGGGCCGACCGGGCCACCGTGGTGCCCGTCGGCGCGGGAACCAAGACCGGGTGGGCCGCGCCGCCGACGTCGTGTGACCTGGTGCTCGATACGACCGGGCTCACCCGGGTCGTGGAACATAGCGCCGGCGACCTGGTCGTCGTCGCCGAAGCGGGCGTGCGGCTGGACGCGCTGCAGGTGCAGGTCGGCCAGGCGCGACAGATGCTGGCGCTCGACCCGCCGGAGCAGGGCGCCACGCTCGGTGGCATCGTGTCGGCGAACGCGTCCGGACCGCGTCGGCTGCGCTATGGCACGGTCCGGGATCTGCTGATCGGCATCACCGTGGTGTTGGCCGACGGCACGACGGCCCGAGCCGGTGGCAAGGTAGTGAAGAACGTAGCGGGCTACGACCTCGGCAAGCTGTACACCGGGGCGCACGGCAGCCTGGGAGTGGTGGTGTCGACGACCTGGCGGCTGCACCCGTTGCCGCCGTCCCGCCGCGTGGTTGTCGTTCCCGCGGACGACCCGGCCGAAGCCGGTCGCCTCGCCCAGGCACTCGCCCGCTCCACTCTGACACCGGCTGCCTGCGAGCTGAGGAGCGCTGGCGACGGGCTCGAACTGGTCGTGCTCTTCGAGTCGATCGTCGAGTCGGTGCAGTCGCAGGCCCAGTCCGTCCTGGCGATGCTCGGCCGCGGGGCGGTGATCGAACAGTTGCCGGCCTGGTTCGGACAACGGCCGGGCGCCGCAGGCGATCTCGTCCTCCGCCTCGCCTACCAGCCCGCTGCGCTCTCCGCCGTACTGTCCGCCCTGCCCGCTGCTGCCGTGTGCACTGCCTCGGCCTGCTCGGGCGTGGCCTACGCGGCAATCCCGGACGACGTCGGCGCCGCGGCGCTCCCGGGCCTGCGGGCCGCGCTCGCGCCCTATGACGGGTCCGCGGTCGTGTTGTCCGCACCGCCGGGGATCCGCGAAGGGCTGGACCACTGGGGTCCGGTCGGCGACTCGCTGGACCTGATGCGCACGGTCAAGGACCAATTCGATCCCGAGCATCTGCTGTCGCCCGGACGCTTCGTCGGGGGGCTCTAGATGTCAACGGGATCGCCACCTGTCCAGGGCTCAGCGGACGACCTGCCGGCGGGTGCACCCACCGGTTCCGTGCAGGCCGGCGACCAGGCTGCCGCTGAGGTGGTCGGCGCCCGCCGTCCACTCGACCTCGGCCAGGGCGGGCCGATCGCCGACAGCGCCGCCCAGGCCACCATCGGGCTCGGTCTGGCGTTGACCGCGCAGGCACTGGTGCCGGCCTTCGACGAGCACCATCCACCGGACGCCGCCCTCGTGGGCGACTGCGTGCACTGCGGTTTCTGCCTGCCCACCTGCCCCACCTACGTGCTGTGGGGCGAGGAGATGGATAGCCCCCGTGGGCGCATCGACATCATGAAGAGCGGGCTGGAAGGCGCCCCCCTCGAACCGTCCGCCATGCGCCACCTCGATCAGTGCCTGGGCTGCATGGCGTGTGTCACCGCCTGCCCCTCGGGCGTGCAGTACGACAAGCTGATCGAGGCCACCAGGGCGCAGGTTCAGCGTCGATCGACACGCCCGCGGACCGAGAAAATGCTGCGCGAGGCGATCTACCGTCTGTTTCCCTACCCGAAGCGCCTGAAGGCGTTGCGCGGCCCGCTTCGCGCTTATCAGGCCAGTGGACTCGGTCGGGTGCTGGCCTCGAGCGGTCTGCTGGCCCGGCTGCCCGAATCGCTGCAAGCTATGGAGGCCCTGGCCCCGCGGCTCGGCAAGGTCGAGAAGCTGGCCGAACGCACTCCCGCCACGGGCACGAAGCGGCAGACGGTCGGGCTGCTCACCGGTTGCGTGCAGGGCACGTTCTTCCCCGACGTCAACGCCGCCACGGTGCGGGTGCTGGCCGCCGAGGGCTGCGAGGTGATAGTCCCGAAAGGGCAGCCCTGCTGTGGCGCGCTGTCGGCGCATGCCGGACGTGAGGACGAGGCGCTCGGATTCGCGAAGCGGGTCATCGAGGTCTTCGAGACCGCCGGTGTCGAGACAGTCGTGGTCAACGCTGCGGGGTGCGGGTCGAACCTGAAGGAGTACAGCCACCAGTTGCGCGACGAGCCCGGGTGGGCCGCTCGCGGCGCGGCGCTGGAGGCAAAGGTCCGTGACGTCACCGAACTGCTCGCCGAGCTCGGCCCGGCAGCCCCACGCTCACCGCTGCACGTCGGCATCGCCTACCAGGACGCATGCCACCTCGCGCATGCGCAGGGCATTCGCGACCAGCCCCGCCAGCTGTTGCGCGGCATCCCCGGCGTCGAGCTGCGAGAATTGACCGAGGCAGAGATCTGCTGCGGGAGCGCCGGAACCTACAACCTGCTCCACCCCGAGCCGGCACGCGAACTCGCCGAGCGCAAGGCCAAGGCCGTCCTGGCCACCGGCGCTGAGCTCATGGTCACCGCAAACCCCGGCTGCTGGATGCAGGTTGCCACGACTCTGGCTCGCATGGGCGAGCGGATGCCCGTCGCGCACACCGTGCAAGTGATCGATGCATCGATTCGAGGTGTGCCGCTGGAACACCTGCTCGCGAACGCACTGGATGGACCCGGCACGCCGGCTACGCACAGCACGCGGACTGCAGTCTCAGCCCGCTAGCCATTACTACCGCAAAGGAGCACGGCCATGCTCGCGGACTACCAGCAGGTCTATGACCCGATCAGCAGCTCGCTCGGTCTCTCCTCGATCGTGGCCGCGCTGCCGCTGATCACCTTGTTCGTGCTGCTCGGGGTGTTCCGGATGCGAGCCTGGCTCGCGTCGTTGATCGGGCTGGCGGTCGCCCTGATCGTCGCGGTCAGCGTCTACTCCATGCCCGTGGCCGACGCCGTGAGCAGCGGCCTGCTCGGTGCCACCTTCGGATTCTTTCCGATCATGTGGATCGTCATCAATGCAATCTGGATCTACAACCTGACCGTCGAGACGGGGCACTTCGACGTGCTTCGGCGCTCATTCGCCTCGATCAGTGACGATCAGCGCATCCAGGCGATGATCATCGCATTCTGCTTCGGTGCGCTCATGGAGGCCCTCGCGGGCTTCGGCACGCCGGTAGCGATCAGTTCGGTCATGCTCATCGCACTCGGCTTCCAACCGCTCAAAGCAGCGACGGTGGCCCTGGTGGCGAATACCGCGCCGGTCGCGTTCGGGGCGCTGGCAGTGCCGATCACCACCCTCGCCACCGTCACGAAGTTGCCGGTCGACGACCTGGGCGCGATGGTCGGCCGGCAGACGCCGATCCTCGCGGTCCTCGTCCCCCTGGCCCTGGTGTTCATCGTCGACGGCATGCGCGGACTGCGCCAGGTCTGGCCGGCGGCGCTGCTGTGCGGCGCGACCTTCGGCGCATTCCAATACGTCGCATCCAATTTCTGGTCGATCCCGCTCACCGACATCATCGCTGCGCTCGCGTCAGCCCTCGCCGTCCTGGCCTTCACCCGGGTGTGGCATCCGCGGGAGGGCTACCTCGAGGCGAGCGAGGACGAGCCGGGCGGGAGTGGCAGAGCGCCCCGAACCGCCCGCAGCACCGGCCAGACGGCATCAGGTCCAGCCGGCCGCCCGACTGCGGTCGCCCAGACGCCTGCCGACACCGCGGTCAGCGACTCACCGCTCACCGTCTTCAAGGCCTACGCGCCGTATCTGATCATCATCGTGGTGTTCGTCATCGCCACCCGGGTGTCCGCCATCACCGGCGTGGCCCCGAAGACGCCCGGCCCTGGCGGGAGCGGCCTGGAGTCGGCGACCCACCTCTACAACTGGCCGGGCCTGCACATCACCAACGGCGCGGGCGATCCCGTCGCCACCACCTTCAAGCTCAACATCCTGTCGGCCGCCGGCACCCTGCTGCTGGTGTCGGGGCTACTCACCATGGCCGTGCTGCAGGTAGGAGTCGGACGTGCGCTTCGCACCTACGCCGGCACGCTTGCCCAGCTGAAGTTCGCGATCCTGACGGTGATGACGGTGCTGGCGCTGGGCTTCGTCATGAACCAGTCCGGCCAGACCACGACCCTCGGGCTCTGGCTCGCCGGTGCCGGGGGCCTGTTCGCTCTGCTGTCCCCGATTCTAGGTTGGCTCGGCGTCGCGGTCACCGGATCGGACACCTCCTCCAACACCCTGTTCGGCGCCCTGCAGATCACCGCCGCGTCCCACGCACACCTGTCGCCGACCCTGCTCGCGGCGGCGAACTCCTCCGGCGGCGTGCTCGGCAAGATGATCTCGCCACAGAACCTCGCGATCGCGGCCGGCGCCGTCGGACTCGAGGGCCGTGAAGGCCACCTCTTCCGTCGGGTGTTCGGCTGGAGCATCGCGTTCCTGGTCTTCATGGCCGTACTGGTCTACCTCCAGTCGACCTCCGTGCTGTCGTGGATGGTCGTCTGACACCGACGGCTCGCGAGCCCACGTGAAACACGCCCGGCGCGGCTACGTCGGCGCGTCTCGGGAAGAGTCAGCACCACCCGGGCTCCGCCGGTAGGGCCGGCCTCGATCGTGAGCGCGCCGCGGTGTCCTTCGGCGATCGCTGCCACGATCAACAACCCGAGCCCGCTGGCGTTGTCACGTACCACTTGTTGTCCAGGACGTCCGGCTCCAACGCTATCTGCTCGGCAATGCGAACAGCGTGCCGGAGCTGCCGTACGGCACGGTGATCGAGATGGACAGGGAGTAGACCAACGCCCTGCCGACCGTCAACGGGAAGAGCGGATTGTTCACCCGAACGCTGAAGTCAACGGAATCGAGATGCGGATGATATGCCGGGCCGGGCCCGAAGGGCATCGGGACGTAGCGCCGGTCTGGTCAGCGATGTC
The DNA here is from genome assembly GCA_038207565.1 of Mycobacteriales bacterium. GTDB lineage: Bacteria > Actinomycetota > Actinomycetes > Mycobacteriales > Jatrophihabitantaceae > JALZAI01. The sequence continues at coordinate 174,248 of JBBQZQ010000002.1, read as the reverse complement.
GCGCCAGGATGTCATCCTTGCGGTGCAGCGCAAGGCCTCGGGCGTATCGACGAGCGATGTCGGGCATGCTCCGGTCGTTGTCACCCACTCCGAAGACCGTGCCTGGATAGTCCAGCGGGCCGAGGAGCGCCTGGATGCGGGGCCAGTCGCCCGGCGGAACCAGTTCGGCGGGATCCCCGCCGGCGAACCAGCCCATCGGAACAGCGATCCCGGCCGGCACGACCGTGTTGACGCCCACGACCGCGTGGAACTCGACCTCGGCGCCGAGCCCGAGGCGGGCCCCGTTGAACACCACCGCGCCCGTTGCGATCCGGCTCTCCCCCTCGACGACGCAGCCGGTGAGGTGGGCATGCGGGCCTACCAGCACATGATCACCCAGCACCGTGGGATGACCCGGCGTCCCACGCAACACCGCGTTCTCCATGACGACGCAGTTCGCGCCGATCTCGACCGCGCCACCCTCGGCGGTGATTACCGCACCGAACAGCACCCGGCTGTGCGGACCAACCTTGACATCCCCGCACAGCACCGCGGTCGGCGCGATGTAGGCCGATTCCGCAACCTGCGGCCGCTTCATCCGGTGCTCGACGAACACCGCGCCGCGCGTCGCTGCCGTCGGCGGACTCACGTGCATTTCAGCAGACATCTGTCACCACCCAGCTTGACGTCCCGCGATCGCGAGAACTGGCGAATTCGTTGTACGAGCAGCCTGGTACCAGCGGCCGCCCCAAGCAAGAGGACTGTCGCAGGGGCAGTCGGCTACAGCCCGGCCGGGACCGCCAGCACGTCGAGGTCCAGATCGAGGTAGCGCCCGACCATGCCCTTTGACTTGGCGATACCGAATGCCTGGCGGTCCAGGTGCTCGGCTCGCGCGTGCATGCGCAATCCCTCGCCCTCGCGCGTCACCCGGTCGATGACCACCTCGACCGGCACCGAGTTGCCGTGCGCCGTCACGGTGCCCGACAGCACCCAGCGGTCGGCGTCCTCGCGCAGGCCGTCCGAGGCGAAGGTGATATCGGGATAGGTAGCGACGTCCAGCAATCCCGCGGAGCGCACGTCCTTGTCCCGTTTGGCATTGCCGGAGCTGAAACTGCCCGCGGCCACGGAGACAGCCACGCTCGAAGCAGTGGGCGGATCGGTGACCCGCAGCTCTCCCGAGTTGATGTCGAAAGTGGCGTGCACGACGCCCAACCCGAGCATGTGGCGCCCCGAGTAGGACACCTTCGATCTTGCGGGATCGATCCGGAAGGCCGCGCTTGCTCGATGACCACAAGAAGCGCCTGCCCTGGCACTTGCCCAATCCGTGACCGGTCGACAGATCCGCGCACTTGCCCGTGATTAAGCCGGCCGTTCGCGGCATACCTATCTGGTGGAGCCGGTGTCAGAGCAGGGGCGGGCGCACGACGAGGCCGTAAGCAGCATTGTGCTGCCGGCGGGTACGGACGCGGTCCGAGTCGCGCGGCAGTTCGTCGCCGACAATTCTGACCACCTTTCCGCTGACTTGATTGAGGACGCGCAGTTGCTGGCGTCGGAGATCGTGAGCAATGCTGTGCGTTACGGTCGCCCCGACATCACGTTGCGTGTACGACTGCACCCGCCGGGCATCGGCATCGCAGTCATCGACGCCGGCGCCGACCTACCGGTCCTGCCCCGCGAGCGGCCAGCGAGTTCGGAACCGTCCGGCCGGGGCCTGCTGATCGTCGATGCCCTCGCCTCCGCCTGGGGAGTGACCCCCACCGAACTGCCCCCAGGCAAGGCCGTCTGGTTCGACATTGCCCAGGGTTAGCTCGGGTTGGTCTCAGAACCCTCATCGAAATAGTTGGTCAAGCCGGCAACATCGAGGATCCGCAGCACCTGGGGTTGCGCCGACCTGACGACGACGCGCTGACCACCGGCCACTGCGCGGCGACGAAGCTCCATCCAGCAGCTCAGCCCGCTGGAGTCGAGGAAGGACAGTTCCGCAGCGTCCAGAACAAGTGTTCGGCACTGCCGATCGTCGAGGGCAGCGTCACCCAATTCCCGCATCTGCTCGGCGGTGGCCATGTCCAGCTCGCCGGCGATATGCAAGGTCGTGGTGCCGCCCGCGCTGGTCGAGCTCGCCGAGAACGTCGTCACCTGCCCCACCCTGACACATCCGCGGTGATCGGCCCAAGCATGGCGATAAAGAAGGCGAGCGCTTCCCGGACGGTATGTCGCAACCGTCGCATATTCCGGCAGGCGGCGCGGGTATTCACCCGGCGCGGTTTCGCTGCACGCTCCGGCAGGTCGCTAGCGCCTGGACGCCGCGTCAGCACGGTCACTTCCTTCCACTTCGATGGCGCACCGCGAAGGCGGTGATGTCGTCGCGCCCGCCTGTCAGCCCCACGCAGCTCACCAGCTCCGTCAGTCCGGCTGACAACGGGTCGCGAAGCAGGTTCGGCGCGGCGCTGAGCAGTCGTGACAAGCCGAGGTCGATGATTTCGCCACGCTGCTCGATGAGGCCGTCTGTGTAGAGCAGCATCACCGATCGCGGACCGAAGTCCCGCGTGTGCGCCGTGCGTGTCACCCGTCCGGTTCCCACCGGCGGTTCCGCTTGGGCCTCTGCAAAGAATGGTTCTCCGCCGGCAGTGGCAATCAGCGGCGGATAGTGGCCCGCATTGACGAAGCTGACAAGCCTGTTGACCGGGTCGATGACGCCGTAGATCAAGGTGACGAGCCGGGTGATGACCAGCAGGTCAAACATGTTGTCGAGCTTCCGGACCACTACCTCGGGGTCGGGATCGGTGGCGAGGTAGGCGCGCATGGCAGATCTCATCTGCGCCATCGCGGCGGCGGCATGCACGCCGTGGCCGGTCACGTCGCCGATCGCGAACGCCAGGCGTCCGTCGCGCAGCCCTAGCGCGTCGTAGAAATCGCCACCGACCTCGGCGTCCCCACCAGGCGCGTAATAGGTGGCGATCTCCCAGGGCGGGATCGTGTCGAGAGCGTCGGGCAGGACGGCGCGTTGCAGTGCAAGTGCAACATTTCGGGTTCGCTCGAAGAGCCCAGCGTTGTCGATGGCGACGCCTGCGCGTCTGCCGAGATCCTCGGCCACGGACAGATCGGTCGCGCCGTACGGACGCCCGGCCTTAGTGCGGATCAGGGTGATGGAGCCCAGGGTGTGGCCTCGAGCGCTCAGCGGCACTATCAGCACGCTGCGCAGGTGCAGTTCGCGGGTGAGCTGCAACTGCTCCGGATCGCGAGCGGCCGCGACGAGCATCTCGTCGGTGACCTCCGCGTACAGCTCGCTGACGCCGGTGCGGATCACGTTCGGAGAACCGGTGGGCGAGTCCGGGTCCGTCGGGTACCGCGCTTGCAGTTCCCACGCCCACGACACCTTCGCGGGGTCGACGTGCGCCACCGCCAACGTGACGGGGACGCCGTCCTGCAGGATATCCACCGCACACCAGTCAGCCAGCGTCTGCACGGCAAGGTTGGACACGTTGGTCAGGGTCAAGCGGTAGTCCAGGCTGCTCGCGAGCTCGGCCGATGCCTCGGCAAGGAACGCCATCTGGGCCGCCCGTTCGCGCAACTCCTCCAGCGCGCGAATCCGACGGACCGCCTGACCGCACGTCTGTGCGAAGGTCGCGAGAAAGTCGAGTTCGAGGTGGCCTGGCAGCCAACCATTCTCGAAGGTCAGCCCGATCGTCCCCACCGGTCGCGGACCGCCGCTCAGCGGCAGACACACCAGCGATCGCCCAGACGGTACCTGACCGCGCAGGACCGGATACCGAGCTTCGATGAGCGCGGCGTCCCCGATCGCAACTACCCGACCGCTGCGAGCCGCCTCGCTCGCCGGATTGACGTCGTTCAGACCGAAAGTAGCCCAACGTTGCTCGACACCGGCCTGCAACCCGTGTCCGGCGACGAGGACGAGCCGATCGCCGTCCACGACCATCAGCGTGGTCACCGCGGCACCGATCGCCTCGGCGACGTGGGTGACCGCGGCAGCAACCACATCCTCCATGGTGTCTGCCGCGCCCAGTTCAGCGCTTACCCGAGCCAGCTGCTGCAGGCGGAGCGCGTCGACTCCCTGCGGGGCAATGAACCCCGCCGGCGTAGCTTCCGGACCTGGCTGCGCGTCCGACATGCGCGAATGATCGCAGCGAACCGTCGTGGCTGTCACGTCACTCGACGCAGCGCGTCGTGGCGACCGCGCCCTGTTCACGGCCAGCCGGCTGCGCTCGCGCTACTGCGCCTGGCTAAGTGGCGTGCTTTCCAGGGCGTTCGGCCGGTACCCGAGGCGCAGGTGGGGCAAGGTCGCGGGCAGTTCTCGTGCCGTCCAGACGCGTGTTGAGTCGACGTGACGCGACCAGTGTTCGCGCGCGATCGCGGCGAGTGGCTGAAGTCCGTGGTCCTGTGCGATCTGGGACGCGGTCGCGGCGTCCGCGCTCGCGGCGGCCAATCGGCCGCGTGCAGCTTCCAGCTCGGCGCGCGCCAGTAGCCATAAGCAAGTCTCGCGCGGCATCGCGGTCGTTTCTTCCATCATCCGTTCGAGCCGCGTGGCGTCGCGAGCGGCGCCGACCGGATCATTCGGTGCTTGCAACAGGATCAGCCTGGCCAGCGCTTCGGGGAGGAGCAGGGTCGAATGCGCGCGGTCCTCGTCATCGATGACCTCGCGCAGCCCGACGATCGCGTCGTCGGTGTTACCGAGCTGCGCGAGCGCGGCTGCGGCCGCCAGGGCGTGCAGACGCCGCGCGAGAGGCCCGGAGCCGGGGCCGGCCCGAAGCTGCAGCGCGGTGCGTAGTGTCGCCTGATCGTCGCGTTCGGCGGCGATGCGCAGCGTCACCCACGTCCAGTTGACGTCGGTGTTTCCGGCAGTCCACTCCTGAGCGATCCGCCACCATTCGGCGAAATCGGGGCTGCCGGTGTCGTGCGCGACGAGGCAGGCCAGCGCGTCGACCCGGCTGCGCAGCACCTCGTCGTGCGCCGTCTCCAACAGCGACATTGCCCGCTCCAGAATCGGAACGGCAGCACGCGGACGCCCGAGGAGCACGTCGGGGAGGCAGGCGATCGTCAGCGCGCGAATGCGCGCCTGCGCGGTGACGGGCTGGTCGGCGACGGCCAGAGCCCCGATACGGCAACGTTCGAACTGCCGTCGGGGTATGCACTCCGACATCGCCACCCGGATCCGCGCCTCTGCCTGCGACTGTGCCTCTGCCTGCGACTGTGTGGTCTCCCCCGATGTCGAGAGCAGTGCCGCTGCTCTCGCCTGCGCTCGGCTGCGCGCATCGTCGTCGGTACGTGGTGCCGTCTGAGGCCCACGCAGCAGCCGGAAGTACACCGCCTGCGTCTGTGGCGACGGGTCGATGCCCAACTCCTCGCAGAGCAGCATGCGACAGCGTTCGTACTCCTGGACTGCGAGGGGCAGCTCACCCACCGATACCCACGCGCGCATGAGCAACCTGCTCGCCCGTTCGCTGAACGGGTCGGCGGCGAGGGCGCGGCGCGCCAGGCCGGTGGCGTCGTGCCCGTTGGCCTCCCCGATTGCCGCTTCGGCGCTGTCACACAACAAGGTCAGGTAGTCACCGGCCAAGGATCGTCGCTCGGCGGCAACCCATTCCGCGGTCTCGTCGTGCGCCCGCAAATCGCCGCCGTACAGCTCGTCGGCATCGCGGGCCAGCAGTGCCGCCCGGGAGTAGTCACCCACCTGCAAGGCGTTGTGCGTGGCGGCTGCCAGGTGGCGAAATGCCACCAGATCAACCCACACGTTCCGCAGCCGTAGCCCGGCCACCGTGCGCTCGACATGATCAGCGCCAACGACACTGCGCGCCAACGACACTGCGGTACGCAGACTGCTCTGCCCGCGCCGCTCATCCGAATCCGGCCACAACGCGTTGATCGCGCTCTGCGCCGAGATCGGTCGTCCCGGCTGGACCGCCAGCATGCGAATCAGGTCCGCATTCTTGCCGGTGCGCCAAGCTTTTTCCGCAACCACACCACCGTCCGCCCGCCGAACCTCCCAGCGGCCCAACAAGTGAATCTCGAGCGCCCTACCTGCAGGCGCGCTCGGATAACCCCCCACGACATCCATCAACTGCTCTCCCCTTGGGCCCTCCGCAACCCCGCCCCCACGGGATGCCCGAACCAAGGGGCACGATATTCGTAAGCACCAGCCGACTCGACCCCCAATACGAGGGGGTGCCGCCGAGATTGCCGGCGCCGCGGCCGTCGTGTCCCGATAGATCCTTATTGGCGACGCCCCTGAGACGCGCGGGCGCTCGATTGTCATGGTTACGTAACCAGATGAACGTGACCCAGGCCGTTGCACCACAGGGCGGTGACCCCAGGAATCGGGTGCGCGCCCCGACCGCGTCGACGCTTCGCACCGCCCATCGCGCGGTTGCCCGACCGGGGTCGCAGTGGTCTTAAGACCATTGGACAGTTGTCCTCGGTTCGGCTGTCCACTTAGCTCACACTCGCGCCACCTCGAAACGGCGCAACGTGGGCCGAATCCACGACACGCCCCTCTGTGGTCGGCTCCGCGCGGAGCGGAGGCCGCTCGCGTTGCCCAACCCCCACGGGCCCGGCAACGAGAGCGGCCTCCGCTGCGCTTGAGGGCCGAACGGCGAAGCCACCTAGCGAGGGCGGATCGGCGCTAGTCGCCTGACTCGAACTTGAACGAGATCGCCAGGCGCACCCGGAACGCCGACACCCGCCCGTTCTCGATGACGACGTCCTGTTTCACGACCTCGGCTACGCGCAAGTCGCGGATACTGCTCGCCGCGGTTTCCACGGCGCTTCGAGCCGCCGCCGCCCACGACTCGCTGCTCACACCGATGACCTCCGTCACCCGGTAGACGCTGTCCGCCATGTCTGCCTCCTCCTCGCAAAGCCCGCTTGGGCACGGCCCTGCCTAGTGCGAGGTCGCAAAGGAGCTTTGCACGACGCCGACCACTTGCGATAGTTCGCGTACCTAAACAGGGCGCCCGCGCGATGTGCTCGCCCAGCACCGTCACATGGCCCGACTGGCCCGTGACAGCGCGAGTGGCTGCCACGGGAGTGCCGGGCAGTCATTCGTGCATGAATCTGTGCCGCGGTCGCTATTCTGTGCCGCAGGTGCTGCGAATTCGCCGCTGACCACCCGGCCCCTGGAAGCTTTCCCCTGAACTCGCCCGTGCCGCAAATGATCACGGCGAGGTAAATTCGCGAGCCGCGAGACACCGGTAGTACAGAAGTGGCTTTCGCAGCGGTACTGTGGGCGCATACACATCGATTCGACTGGAGCAAAGCAAGTGGCAAAACAAGTGGTAACCACGACCGAGTATCTCGATGACATCAGCGGCACTAAAGCCGACAAGACCGTCACCTTCGGCTACGACGGCCAGACCTACGAGATCGACCTCTCTAAGGCCAATATCCGAGCTTTCGACAAAGCGATCGCACCCTACGTCGGTGCGGCACGCAAGGTCCGTGCGACACGGTCGCGAGCTGGTCGCCCAGCGAGCCGCACGCACGATGTTGCCGCGATCCGGGGATGGGCGAGGGCCAACGGATATGATGTGTCCGGGCGCGGACGCATCGCCGCCGCTGTAATCGAGGCTTATCAAGCTGCGAAGTAGACTTGATTGTGAAGCGCCCTTGCCACTCGACCGGTAGGGGCGCTTCGCCGTGTGGAGATGGCCTTGCCTGCCGGCAATGCCGAACCCGAATATGGGCAGCGGACGGGCCGCGACGGGCCATTTGGCTGATGTCATCACCGCGCAACCGCCTCGATCTGCCCGTGTCGATCGGACTGCTATCGGGTGCGCCGTCGACACACGGTTGACCCGTCCAGGCCGCGTCGATTGGCGCAACCACGCTCGGGTGAATACCTGCGCCGGTCCGCACCCGGTATTGCCGCGCAACGCCGTCGAAAAGGGCGCTTCGCGGCACACGGTCTGAATTCGGGCTGGTCACCGGAAGCCACACGCACCACCGATGCATGTTCATCAGCCCAGGACGAGGCGTGTGCTACGTCATCGGCGGGCAGTGCAACTTCGGGCATCTACAGTAAGCGGGTGGAAGCTCGCGCACTGACGCTGATGGCAGTTCACGCTCACCCGGATGACGAGGCCACGGGTACGGGCGGCATCCTGGCGCAATGTTCGGCCGAAGGTATCCGGACGGTGCTCGTGACCTGCACCGACGGCCGCTGTGGTGACGGCCACGGCGGCGTCAAGCCGGGTCAGCCCGGGCATGACCCTTCGGCGGTGATCACAATGCGGCGCGGCGAGCTGGAGGCGAGCTGTGCGGTGCTCGGCGTCGATCACCTGGAGCTCCTCGGTTACGGCGATTCCGGGATGATGGGATGGTCGACGAACAACGACCCCACAGCGTTCTGGGCGACACCGGTCAGTGAGGCGGCCTCCCGGCTTGCCGAGTTGGTACTGAGATACCGGCCCGACGTCGTTGTCACCTACGACGAGAACGGCTTCTACGGCCACCCCGACCACATCCAGGCACATCGGATCACGATGGCTGCTGTCGCCTCGACGGGTCTGCCGGCGAAGGTCTACTGGACGACAGCGCCCCGCTCGAAAATGCAGGAGTTCCGGGAAGTCATGCGTGAGTACGGCGCCGACTGGGATGAGCCGGACGAGGCGACCGACCCGCAACCGCAGGTCGGTCTGCCCGACGACGACATCACCACGTGGGTCGACACGACCGAGTTCGGAGCTCAGAAGTTCGACGCCCTCGCCGCGCACGCCAGCCAGAGCGAGAACATCTTCTTCCTGCGAATGGGCAGGGAGAAGTTCACCGAGATGATGGGCATCGAGACTTTCGTGCGCGTCTATGACACCACCGGCGCAGAACTGCCGGAAGGCGACCTGTTCGCCGGGCTTCGCTGACGGCGGCGCGGCGTGCCCGCGTCGGCCGGGCGGTTTGGCTCTTTTCCATGGACGCCCGCGCGGACGACGAACGTCGGCCTCGTTCGCCTCGCCCCGGTAGCTCTCCGCGGGCCGGTGGCACCATGGGGGCATGCCAGAGCTCGCCAGCGTCGATCCGTCGGACAAGCTGCCCAAGAAGGAGGCCGGCGCGCGCCTCAAGGCGGCGCAGAAGCGTCTACTCGAACTGCGTCTGATGCTCGGTGGGCAGCTCGGTGGTGTCCTCGGCCCGCCCCTGTGCGTCGTGTTCGAAGGGTGGGACGCCTCGGGCAAAGGCGGGGTCATCAAGCGTCTCGTCGAGCCCCTCGATCCGCGCCACGTCCGAGTCGCGCAGTTCGCGGCACCCACCTACGACGAGAAGCGCCACCACTTCCTCTGGCGCTTCTGGCCGATCTTGCCTGGCTGGGGAGGCATGGTGGTGCTCGACCGTTCCTGGTATGGCCGCGTGCTGGTCGAGCGGGTCGAGGGTTTCGCCACCCGGGAGCAGTGGTCGCGTGCCTACCGTGAAATCGCAGACTTCGAGCGCACGCTCACCGCCGAGGGCATGATCATCGCAAAGTTCTGGATGCACGTCAGCGCTGAGGAACAGCTTGCCCGGTTCGAGAGCCGCGCCACCGACGCGGTGCGGCAGTGGAAGCTGACCGACGAGGACTGGCGCAATCGCGAGAAGCGGACCCAGTACGAGGACGCGGTGAAGGAGATGCTCGCCCGCACCGACCAGCCCAAGGCTCGCTGGTCGGTGATACCGGGCGACGACAAGGCCACCGCACGAGCGCTGGTCGTCGAGCAGGTCTGCGACGCCGTCGCCGAGGCGATCGCCGCCTCAGGCGGCGATGAGCGCCGGCGAGACAACGGACAGGGTCAGTCCGGCACGCGGTAGCCAGCCGGCTCGTTCACGCAACACGTGGAGCGCCAGGAACCCAGTGATCGCGGGATACCGCGCGGTGACACACCGCGACGTCGCAAACTCCGTAACCAGCGGCGGCCAAGAGGGCCAGGACGATCACCATCAATGCTCCGTTTTCTGGGCGGCGAGACGTGGTGTGCGGCCATAGTCGCGTGCGCATCCGGCTTGCCATTCTGTGGTGGCGGCGGTGAACGGCACCGCGGACGCCGTCGGTGGCAGTACGTAATCGGGAACAGGTTCGGCGCGGAGGAACGCGAACCGGGGGTGCAGAGCAATCCCGGGCCGCGACGAACAGCCCCCCACATCGGGTGGCGACAACTGCGACCGGGCGCGGTGAGATGAGGAGGGACGACGCCTCGGATCGTCCCCTACGTTCCGCCCGCCGACCTGAATCGACGGGCGACCCGAGGCGTCGCCCCACCGCCCAGCAGCGCGGGTGAGCCCCGCGGCGCGGCGGTGTATCCGCGGTGGGAACTCGCTTCCCAACCGGACTACACCTCGTTCAACGAGGCTTCGCGTGATCGGATGCGCACCAAACCGGGCCGAGCTGGGCGGCCGGCGCGAGCGCCTCGTGCCGCCCAGCGGGCAGGATGGTGGTCATGGCGAGAGAGCGGGCCGCTGAGCCAATGCCGGAGCAGGACACCGCGGTGACCGAGGCTGCGCTGTCGGCAGGATGGTCACACGGGCATCGCGATGTGTCTGGCGGCTGGTTGCGGCCTACGGTGTTCGGCGCAGTGGACGGCCTGGTGACGAATGCAGCGCTCATCGCGGGGGTCGGTGGGGGTGGGGTGTCGGCGCATGCAGTCGTCCTGACCGGGCTGGCCGGTCTGGTGGCGGGTGCCTTCTCCATGGGCACCGGGGAATACGTCTCGGTGACGAACCAGAATGAACTGGTACATGCCGAGGTCGCGGTCGAGCGCTCGATGCACGCCAAGTTCCCGGCGGCCGAACGGGCGGAGCTTGCCGAGACGTTTCGCGGGTACGGGGCGGACACGGAGACGGCGGCACGGATGGCCGAGGCGGTGTCACGCGATCCCGAGACCGCGTTGCGCTTCCACACCCGGGAAGAACTCGGCGTCGACCATCATGAGCTGCCCTCGGCGGTGGTCGCCGCAATTGCCTCGCTGATCGCCTTCTCCCTGGGAGCAGTACTGCCGTTGGTGCCCTACCTGCTCGGCCGACCATCTTTGCTCACTTCGCTGCTCGTCACCGCCGTCGCGCTCGTCGGCGGCGGCATGCTGGTGGGCCGGCTGACAGGTCGACCGATACTCCGCTCGGGCGTGCGCCAGTTCGCCCTGGGCGCGGTCGCGGTCGCTGTCACATTCGGAATCGGGCACGTCATCGGTACCTCAGCCCGGTAGCCGTCCAGCCCCGTTAACGGTTCAACCCAATAGCACTGTTTTGTGGTTGACGCGAAGATTCACCGCGTCGTGCGCTGGTAGTCCAGTCAGGCGGTTTCCTCAAAGGTGACGTCCTCGGCGGGCGGCCATGGCATGGACGGCGGGCGACGCACCAGTCGCGCGAAAAAGAACCTCCCGGTCGTGACGGTTGTGCCGCCACGACCGGGAGGTTCTGGAGCCGATCAGGGTCGGCCCGGAGCGGATACAGGTTAGAACATTGTGTTGTTGTTCGCTGCCGTTGCCGGGACGTTCTGTGTGCCGTTCCAGTGCTCGACGATTCTGCGGTGCTGGACGCGGTAGATGTCGACGATCGATTGGCCGAGGTCGTCTGGTGTCTTCTGGAAGTGCGCGTGGACGGCCACGAAATCCCCTTCGGCGACGATGCGGGCGATCGTAAATCTAGCCTGCGGATAGCGTGCGAACAGGTCGCTGTAATGCTGGTTGGTGGCCGCGGCGCCGTCGGCGATCGTCGGGTCGTGCTGGATGAGGTTCAACGCGACTAGCTGACCTCCGGCACAGATGTGGTTACGTCGAAGGGTGTGGTAGTAGCGGCGCACGACGGCCGCGCTGAGGCGAGTCGAGGCGCGCGGGTCTGGCGTGCTGGTGTGTGGTGCGCTCAGAGTACTGAACAGATCGTGCCCGTTGACCGAGCTGGCGGGTACCGGTTCGAGGTTGTCCCAGTGCTCGACAATCTTGTTTCGTTCGACGCGGTAGATGTCGATGATCTGCTGCCCCGCGGTACCCGGCGTGGTGACGACCTTGTCTTGCAGCAGGACCAGATCCCCTTGGGCGATCACGCGCTCGAATGTGGTGTGCGAGTCGGGAAACAGGCCGTGCAGGAACACGACCAGGTTGCGCAGGCCGTCCGGTCCGTCCGCGACCGTGGGGTTGTGTTGGATGTATCCATCGGTGTCCTCGTCGATCACAGCGAGATTCGCCTTGTTGAAGAGTTCATCGGCGAACCTGAGCACGAGTGCCTTGTTGGCCGTGGGTGTGTCTGCGCGGTTCGCGGGCACCGGATGCGGTCGCGTCACCGTTGACGCGGCTGCCGGGGTAGCGAGGGTGAGCGCGACCGCTGGGGAGGCGATGGCCAAGCAGACGATCGCGCGGAGCCATCTTTTCCGCGATCGAATCGCCAGCGACGGCGACAGCGACGGCGGCGACGGCGACGGCGAGGTTGTAAGGGGGTTCCTCATCGCGATGCTCCCGGGGATCGGTGGTCAGTTGACGGTGACTGCACGATGGGGACCGGTCGGTGGTTCATTTGGACCGCCACCCAGGGTGTGCGGCAGCCAGTGAGAACCGGCCAACGAGGGTGTCAGTCCGCCGTCGTGAAGCTCACCGCCCTCAGATCGGTATTCGTGCCACTGCATTGCCGGCCGGGTCCCTGATGCCGATCATGGTGATGTCGCCGGCGTGGAAGCTGGTCGGGGTGCGCACGACGGCGGTCTGACCGGGGATTGCGGGCCAGCTGCCGACAACCTCACTACGGCCGGTGCGGTCAGTGGCGACCGCGGTGTAGTTGCCGCGGCGGAAGACCTGCGACGTGTAGGTGCAGGCGAGGTTGACCTGATCCCACGAGTCGTGCCGCGTCACACTCACCTGAGCGGCCAGGACAGGCGTCGAGACCGTTTTCGTGTACGTGGGCCCGCTTGCCGACGGGACGGACGAGTGCGGCCGCACGACCGCCAGTACGACGACCAATGCGGCGATGCAGGCCGCGGCCACGGCGACCAGAGCGCGACCGATGAGCCTGCGGCGGCCCCGCTCGCGACGCACCGCGCGGAGCAGGCTCGGCAGGAGCTCATCTGGAAGCTGCGCCGCCGACGGTGCCGACTGTGCTGCGACGCCCCCAAGGTGGGTATCGAGCGTCGGAGCGGGGTCCGTGGCCCCCCGGGGCGGAAGGACGCTGGACTCGCTGACGTCAGGGGTGAAGGCGCGGGGCGGCGCAAGTCGAAGGAGATCGGGGGTCGGCCACAGCGCGGCCACGCGGCGGATGCAGTCCTCACAGGACTCGAGGTGGGCCTCGAACACGTCGCGGTCGGCGGTCGACAACAACCCCATGACGTACGCCGCGTCGTCGTGTTCGAACGGATCGCCGGTCACTTCGCGCCTCCTAGCTCGTCGATGGCATGTCTGAACGCCTGCAGTGCATAGTGCGTCCGGGACTTGACAGTCCCGGTGGGCACACCGAGCTTCAACGCCGCCTCGGCCACCGTCGACCCACGCAGGTAGGTCTCGGACAGGACCTCCCGATGGTCCGCCGAAAGCCGGCTGAGCGCAGCCACGACCGGACGACGATTGTCGAGCTGGTCCACCTGGTCGGACACGGCCACCTCCGGAGGCGTGTCGCTCACCACCTCGTGACGCGCGCGGCCGGAGCGCCATTCGTCGATCAGGATGCGCCGCGCGACCGTGAACAACCACGGGCGCGCTGAGCCCCGAGACTGGTCGAGCACAGACGGGTTCCGCCACGCGCGCACCAGCGTTTCCTGGACGATGTCCTGGGCCCGTGCGCGGTCGCCGTTGGTGAGCCCGACAAGGTAGCTCCACAGCGCTCGCGCGTGTTGGTCGTGCAGGACACGCATGAGGTCTTCGTCGCTCATCGGTGACCGTTGCTCACCCAAGATCTCATGCAGCGTCTGCTGCGCATCGTTCTCGCGGTCGCGCGGCGCGCGACCACCTACTGCGCGCGCCGGGAACCGTTGACCCCGTCGGGCGTCGCTCATCGCGCTCAACGCCGACGTCCGGGGCGGCGACGCGTGCCGTCGGCGAACACGATGCGAGCAGTCATGCCCACCACACGAAGTGCGGCCGGCATCGGTTCACCATGAGTCCGACGGCCTGTCCGGCGTCGACGGCGAGTCGAGCGGGGGAGGGGATCGCCGCCGCCGGCTGTGAGAAGCAGCCGTCGCATCGCCCATGGGCCGCGCTTCACGGCCGCTATGGCACTCCAGCCGAGGTACTAAAGCCGGTTATTAATCAGCCGATGTGAACGGCGTGACGAACCATGGCGTGACAGACGTAGCGAACCACGTGAGCACCGGCACGACCGCAGGCATCAGTCCTGTCGGCAGGCGCGGTTTTCTGGCAGGTGGTGCGGCTGCTCTCGGCCTCGCCGCGTTCTCGGGTTTGCGGGCGCCTACCGCTCAGGCCGGCACTCCCCGCGCGCTGACCGCCGCTGCGCTGCCGACAGCGTGGATACCCACCGACAAGTTTGGGCTCGACATCTCACTCAACGGCGAAAGCATGACCCTCGCGCAGAAGTACAAGCAGGTCGCGGCCGCGTACCGGGGTGGCCTCGGGGGGCACATGAAGTTCTTCGACGGGGGCGGCGGATGGGCAGTCGCGAACCGGAGCATGACGAAGATGGGTTGGGGCCACGCCGCCGGCGAGATCAAGCCGGTGTTCTGCGCCAAGACGCATACGGACGCCGCATTCAACCAGTTGATGACCGATCGGGCCAAGACCCGAATCATCTGGGCATGTTTCTGGCAGGAGGTCAACGACAACATTCGCGACGGCCACATCAGCATCGCCCGCTACCGGGGGGTGTGGCGGAGACTGGACGCGCTGCGCAAGGCACATCCGCACGGGCACAACGTGCGGCTCGTCCCGATCATGAACGCGTTCGTCGTTGAGGATCAGGCCGCGCGTGCGCGCGCCGGCGGTTACGACACCGTCAGCCTGCTCAAGGGTCTGACGATCAACGCGGTCGGCTACGACCTCTACGACGATTCGTGGATGCCGGCGAGGTGGTCGGCACGGTGGCACCTCGCCCCGGCGGCTGCGGCCGCTCGCGCGCTGGGCACGAACTGGTGCATTCCCGAGTACGGCGTCCAGCGCTCCACGAAGGCTGCCGGCGACACCGATGCCGATGCGGCGAGGCGGTTGCAGCGCGTCATCAGCTACTGCCGCGCCGACACGAACTGCCTCTGGATGAACTACTGGGAGGGAAAGGGTACGAACGGGAACTGGAGCCTGATCGGCAGGCCCGGCCAGACCGTGATGAAGGCGGCAATGGCGTCCTGAGCGAGGCGCGGATGGCCCGGACACGGGCGCCTCGAGCGTGGCGGTCCAGGTCAAGGCCCGCCACGCCAGTGGTCGATGCGATGGTGGTCGGGGGTGAACCCGTTCTTGACACCCCACAACACCGCCTGAGTACGGCTGCCCACTTCGATCTTGCGGTAGATCGTCCGAATGTAGGACTTGACCGTATTGGGGCTCAGGTAGGTCAATGCAGCGACGTCGGCGTTGCTCTTGCCCTGGGTTATCAGTGCCAGAATTTCTGATTCCCGGTCGGTGAGACCGTCGCGGCGCCCGGGCCACTCCAATCCGATCGCGCTGCGCGCCCGCCGCGGCGGGTCGCTGATGACGATCTCGCCACCGTGCACGGCTTCGAGCGCGGCCACGAGGTCGCGAGCGGTGAGCGTCTTGGATAGATAACCCCGTGCTCCCTGACGGCGCGCGCTGGCGACCAGATCGGGGTGGAAGTTCCAGGTGTAGACCACCACCTGATGCGCTCGCGGGTTCTGGACCAGAACGTCGATCTCGTCATGGTCGGATTCCGGCTGGGCGAAGGAATCGTAGAGCGCGATGTCGACGACGTCGTGCACGGCGGTGTTGGCGTCGATCTCGGCGACGACGACGCGTTCGCGATAGGGGTCCAACATGTGCGCCACGCCGGTCAGCACGACGTCGTAGTCATCCACCAACGCCACCGTGATCGGCCGGTCGGAGGCAGGCGGGGTCATGCCGACAACGATAAACCCACCTAGGGGTGTACTGCGCCATCCCTAGGGGTGGTTGAGTCGTCGTTGTCCGAAGTTGACTACTCAGCTTCGAACCTCTGGTTCCGTCGCACGTCGCAGACGTGCCTCAACTGAAAGGCTCCGCCATGCTCGGACTCATCGTCAGCGTCGTCATCGTCGGTCTGATCGCCGGTGCCCTCGCGCGCCTGCTCGTGCCTGGCAAGCAGGACATCTCCATCCCGATGACCATCGTCTTGGGGATCGCCGGATCCTTCGTCGGAGGCTTCCTCGGTTACCTGATCTTCCATAAGGACTCCCAGGACGGGTTCCTCCAGCCTTCGGGGATCATCGGCTCGGTCATCGGCGCCGTCATCGTCCTGCTGATCTGGCTGCGCATCGGCAACCGCCACGCCGTGAGCCGCTGAGTCGGCCAGCACCAAGAGCGGCCGGCCACGTCGATCTCGGCCCCGGGAAAGTCCGGGGTCGAGATCGCTGGCACGCTTGCGGCATGGTCACGCTGCGTACCCGACGAGGAACCTGTGACGGGTAGCGCGCGCCCCGCCGAATCTGCCCTGCTGCCCTCGTTACGCCAATTGCGCGAGGCGACGGCACAATTGCCGCTCGGGCTGCAGATCACCGGGGTGACGCAGGCGCGCACGACTCGCGACCAGCTGCTCGCCCAGCTCGACGACTACCTCATCCCACGGTTGATGCAGCAGGACGCCCCGTTGCTCGTGGTCATCGGCGGCTCGACCGGGGCCGGCAAGTCCACGTTGGTGAACACGCTGGTCGGCGAGGAGGTCAGCCGCGCGGGGGTACTTCGTCCGACGACACGCTCACCGGTGCTGATTTTTCACCCGGGTGACGGCGACTGGTATGCCGGGGACCGCATTCTGCCGGGCCTCGCCCGCGTCAGCGGGCCGGGCTCGGCTGCCGTCGAGGACGATTCGAACCGCTCGTTGCGGTTGGTGGCCACACCGTTCATCCCGCGGGGGATGGCGTTGTTGGACGCGCCGGACATCGACTCCGTGGTCGCGCGTAACCGCGAACTCGCCGTCCAACTGCTCGCCGCCGCCGATCTGTGGCTCTTCGTCACCACAGCGGCGCGCTACGCGGACGCGGTGCCCTGGGACCTGCTGCACACCGCGCGTGAGCGCGCGACCGCTCTCGCCGTGGTCCTCGACCGAGTGCCCGTCGAGGCATTCGGCGAGGTGGACGCGCACCTGCGCCACCTGCTCGACCAGGAGGGGTTGGCCGACGCCCCGCTGCTCGTGGTTGCGGAGGTGCCGCTGATCGACCATCGTCTGCCCGAGCACGCTGTTGCCCCGGTACGACGATGGATCACGACCCTCGCCGAGGATGCCAACGCGCGCGCTGAGGTCATCCGCGCGACCTTGACCGGTGCGGTGAACAGCTTGCAGGTCCGGGGCAACGCCCTGGCCGACGCCGCCGAGTCGCAGGAACGCGCCGCTTGGGACCTGCACGTGTCGGTGGACGCCGCGTACGGCCAAGCACGGAAAACGATCGGAAACGAACTCAGCGATGGCACTCTGCTCCGCGGCGAGGTCCTGGCACGCTGGCAGGAATTGGTCGGCACCGGCGAACTGATGCGGACTCTGGAGTCGCGGATCGGCCGGGTGCGCGACCGCGTCGCAGCGACATTCACCGGCCGGCCCTCGGCGACGACGAGGGTCGAGACGGCGCTGGAAACTAACCTCGAAGCGCTGCTGCGCGACGCCGCAGAACGCGCCGCAGCGACGGCGGCGGGCGCGTGGTTCACCAGGTCTGACGGCGCTGAATTGCTCGCGGCAGCCGGGCAGGATCTGAGTCGGGCCCACCCCGACATCGGGGCGCGGATCGGCGACATCGTCAGCGCGTGGCAGATCGAGGTTCTGGAGATGGTCCGCGCCCAAGGCGGTGACCGTCGACAACTGGCCAAGCTGGCGTCCTACGGCGTGAACGGCGCAGGTTCGGTGCTTATCGTCGCGCTGTTCGCCCAGACCGGCGGGCTGACCGGGGGCGAGGTGGCGATCGCCGGCGGCACGGCGGTGCTGAGCCAGAAGGTCCTCGAGGCGGTCTTCGGCGACCAGGCAGTGCGCGCACTGGCGGCGCAAGCCCGTGCCTCGCTGCTGCGGCACGTCGAGATACTCCTGGAAACCGACGCTTGTCGGTTCCGCGACCTGCTCTACGCCGCCGTACCGACGCTGGGGATCGCTACCCGGTTCCGCGACGTCCTGCGCGACGTGCAGGCCGCGCGATGAGCCGCCGGCGCCCGGATCTCAACGCCCGGCTCGATGCGCTCGGCCACGCCGTCGAGTTGGCGCGGGGACGGTGCGAGCCGGCGAGGCTTGCCCAGGCCGAATCGATCCTCGCCCATGCCTCGGCCAGGCGCCGGTTGTCGGCCGAGCGAACCGTCGTTGCGTTGGCCGGAGGCACCGGCAGCGGAAAGTCGACGCTGTTCAACTCCCTCGCCGGTGCGCCGCTGGCTCCGACCAGCGTCCGGAGGCCGACGACGAGCCGTTCGCGGGCAGCGATCTGGCCTTCGTCCGGACCTGACGGAGCAAGTGCTGACGCGGCTGCGCTGCTGGACTGGCTCGACGTCCGCGACCGCCATGATGTGTCCGGCACGCTCGGCCCGAACCTGGCCGGCCTGCTGCTCCTCGATCTGCCGGACTTCGACTCGACCGCGGAAACCCACCGCATCGAGGCCGATCGGTTGACCGAGGCGGTCGACCTGCTGGTGTGGGTGCTCGACCCGCAAAAGTACGCGGATGCCGCGGTGCACGAGCGTTATCTGCGCCCGTTGAGTACGCATGCCGAAGTCATGCTGGTCGTGCTGAACCAGATCGACCGCCTCCATCCGGACGCAGCCAACAGCTGTCAACGCCATCTGCACCAGTTGCTTACCGACGACGGGCTGCGCGGTGTCCCGATCATCGCGACGTCGGCCGCGCGCGGCGAGGGCATGGCGCAGTTGAGTGCGGAGCTGGCGGCACGGGTGCGTGATCGCAGTGCATCGGTGCAACGGCTGCAGGCGGACGTCGACGCCTCGATCGCTGCGCTGGCTCCGCTGTGCACCTCGTCTGGTGACCGGCGGCGCAGCCGCGACGCCGCGCACGGTGAAGAGGTACTGGTTCATGGGTTGGCCGAAGCAGCTGGGGTGCCGACTGTCGCGAACGCCGCCGCGGCGTCGTATCGGCTGCGCGCGACGGCGCGAATGGGGTGGCCGCTGACCCGGTGGCTGACCCGGTTCCGGCTGAATCCGTTGCGGAAGCTGCATCTCGGCACCGGCCTTTCGGGGACGACCTCGCTTCCCGCGGCTGGCGGCATCGCGCAGGCTCAGGTATCCAATGCGGTGCGCAATGTCGTCGCCGAGCGAACCGGCGGCCTCGCGGTGGAATGGCGTCGCAGCGCTCAAGCTGTCGTCGATGCGCAGCAGACGAAGCTGCCGACCGAACTGGACCGTGCCGTCCGGGCCGGCGATCTGTCCCACGATGAGACGCCACGCTGGTGGGCCGCAGTTCGCCTGCTGCATTTCCTCTTCCTGGCGGCAGCGATCGCAGGTGGGGTCTGGCTCGGCGTGCTGGCCGCATCGTCCTACGTGCAACTGCCGCAGCCGACGGTGCACGTAGGGCGCGCCCCGCTGCCTACCGTCCTCCTGTTCGGCGGACTCTTTCTCGGTCTGCTCCTCGCCGTCGGCATGCGCCCGTTCGTGGCCGCCGGCGCCAGGCGACGACACGCTCGCGCGCGCCGATCCCTGGACGCGGGGATACGGTCCGTCGCCCGGCGCACCGTCCTCGAGCCGCTGGACGCCGAGATAGCGGTGGCGTCCGAGTTCTGCACGGCGCTCGATGCCGCGCGCCGTTGACCGCAGTCCGACGCCGATGTGAATCCCCCGCCGGAGGTGGGGAGCCTAAGCAGAGCACTGCCAGTCGGCGACCAGCGTAGGAGGAACCGTGTCCGAAACAGGCGAGACGAGCGAGACGAGCGAGAGCGGCACGAACTGGCCCACATCCGAGGACGAGCAGGGCGATTCCTCAGGAGCCGAACTCAACGAGCGCGACGCGCGCGAAGGCCAGGTGCCGGACCCGAACCTGGGCGATATCCCTCTCGACGACCAACTCGACCCGCATCCCAACGATCCGGCCGTCTGAACGGCTGCCGGAGCGCTCCACCTCGGCGTGCGGATTCGGCGAATCCGCCGCTCAGATTCCGGTGCTGCCGTTGCCGGAAGATCGCCGGTTCTTGAGTTTGTTCACTGCCTCCGTGATCTTCTGCCGGTTCTCCGGCTTGTTGGCCTCCCGCTGTGCGAGCTGAACAGCCTTGGCAACCATACCGATCTTCAACGCTTTTCCGATCAAGCTCATGACGTCCTCCTCGTCGATGTTCTAGGACACATTGCCCGCCGCCGAGGAAAAAGTCACCTCACGGGTACGTGCACACTCCCGCGTGAGCTCACCCGCCGGGCATGAGGTGCGCGCGCACCTCGGCCACCTGTAGGAGGTCGGCGTACTTGGCGGAGAGGTCGAACAGGTTGGCGTCATGCACGACGGCGTCCCGGTCACCGCACGCGTCCGACACCACCAGCGGCCGGAATCCGTGTTGCATCGCATCAGTGGCGCTAGCCCTGATGCAACCCGAGGTCGACACCCCGCCGATGACGATGGTGTCGACCTCCGCTGCGCGCAGCGTGGACGACAGCGACGTGCCGAAGAACGCCGACGCGTACTGCTTGACGACGACCACCTCGCCCGCTGCCGGCATCAACTCGGGGACGAACATGCCGAGTTCGCTGCCGTCGGTGAGCAGCGCGAGCGCCGGAATCTTGCGGACGAACAACCCGCCGTCACTGAGGCCGGCGGTGTAGGCGACCCGGGTGTGGACGACCGGGATGCCGGCGGTTCGGGCCGCGTCTAGCAGCGCCGCACACCCGGCGACGGCACTGCGGTCGGGAAGGCACATCGGCGAGCCCGGCGTGAAATAGGCCTGCATCATGTCGACGAGCAGCAGTGCCGGACGACGTCCCCACCCCAGCGACGATCCGAACCCGCCGGCGGGTGTGGTCACCGGGCGACCGGACGTGTCGGCGCCGGCAGGCCGGTCTCCTCCTCGCAGCGTTGCAGGATCTCCTCCAGTGGCGGCCCCATGTCGAAGACCGGCAGCTCGGCGGGCCGATCCGCGCGCATCGCAGTCCGCAGCGCCTCGGTCGCATCGGCGTCCACCGCTGCCCCGGACACCACCACGCCGTAGCGGCGCGCACCCTCGGCCGTCACGAGCCCGCGGCGAACCTCGAGAGCGACCAACTCGGGATCCCGTTCGAGCGGATCGCCCCACCCGCCACCTCCCCAGGTGACGAAGTGCAGCACGTCGCCCGGTGCGACCGCGACGTCGTGGCATTTGCTCGGCAGCACCTCGTGCGAACCATCGGCACGGTCGACCCACTTCGTGCCGCGCGTTCCCGGGGTGCCGCCGTTGACACCCCACGGATAGGTCAGCCAGCGGTCGTCGTGAATGGCGATCGTCCCGGGCTCGAGGAAGTGGTACGCCACGTCGACCCCGTTGCCGCCACGGTGCAACCCGGCGCCGCCGGTGTCGGCGATCGTCTCCCACTTCTCGATGCGTAGCGGGTAATAGGACTCCAGGAACTCGCACGGGATGTTGACGAAGCTCGGCCA
Organism: Mycobacteriales bacterium; assembly: GCA_038207565.1. Lineage (GTDB taxonomy): Bacteria > Actinomycetota > Actinomycetes > Mycobacteriales > Jatrophihabitantaceae > JALZAI01. The sequence continues at coordinate 152,630 of JBBQZQ010000002.1, read as the reverse complement.
CAACGAGTGACCGTCGGGACCGTCGCCCATCGGGCGTCCGGGGATGCCACCGAAGCCGATCGAGTAGAGCTGGAACCATTCCCCCTTGCGGTCGCCGCTCGCATAGTTGCCGGAGTACATGAAATGCGGGCTGGAGGAGAAGCCGGCCGCGTTGAGCAGCGCCGGGTTGGTCTGCCCGAGCAGGCCGCCGAACAGGTCGAACACCCGCCCGATGCCGTGGTTGCGCGCGTTCAGCGCGGCCGGGTACTTCGGCTTCCAGTACGAGCCGTCCGGGATGGTCACGTCGACGAGCGGATAGAACCCGTCGTTCCAGAGGATCTGCGGGTCGGCAACAGTGATCATGTAGATGCCGAAGAACATCCGGATGAGGTTCTCGTTGATGTAGTAGTTCACCGGCCCGACGGCCTGGGGGGCGCTGCCGGTGAGATCCAGGTGCACCTTGTCGCCGGTGCGGGTCAGCGCCATCTTCAGCTCGTACGGGCCGAAACCGACGCCGTCATCGCAGATGTAGTCGGTGAAGGCGAGCGTGCGGCCCTCCTCGAACACCATCGACAGCAGCGTCTTCATCGCGTCGTAGTTGCGCTGCAGCAGGGCGTCTAGAGCCGAGAGGTAGGTGTCGGTGCCGAAACGCTCGCACATCTCCTGCACCCGCCGCGCGGCGGTCCGGCACGCCGCCACGAGTCCGCCGAGGTCGGCGCGGTTCCAGTCAGGCACCCGCACCTGGTTGAGGATGATGCGCAGCGCGTCCTCGTTCAGGGTGCCGGCGTTGTAGAGCCGGAACGGCGGGATGAGCACGCCCTCCTCGAAGATCGTGCGGGCGTCGGTGGGCATCGAACTCGGTGTCTTGCCGCCCACATCGGACATGTGCCCGAACATCGAGGCCCAGCCCACCACCCGCCCCTCGACGTAGATCGGCAGGACGACCAGCCAGTCGTTGGCGTGACTGATCGCCGCTCCACAGGCGTACGGGTCGGATGTGAGCAGTACGTCGCCCTCGCCGATGTCGCCCTCGAAACCGTTGAGGAAGTCCGGGATCGACAAGCCGAACTGGCCGACCACCATCTTGCCTGCAGGGTCGGCAATGAGCGGGAATTCATCGTGCTGCTCGCGGATTCCCGGGGAGAGCGCGGTGCGGAACAACACCTCGTCCATCTCGTAACGCGCGTTGCGCAATGCGTTCTCGATCAGGTCGAGGGTGACGGGGTCGACGTCCACCTTCGTGACGGGGCCGGTACTGGTCTCGACGATGCGGGCCATCGGCTCAACCCTCCTTCGCAGCAGCAGATGGGACCGGTTCGATGAGCAAGCTTCCGCTGCGGTGCGTGGTGGCCGCGTATCCGGGCAGGACGAGCGTCGTGGCGTCCATCTCGACGATCACGGCCGGGCCGGTGATGACATCGCCGGCCCGCAGCTTCGAGCGGTCGTAGAGGCCGGCCTCGACGAAGTTGCCCGCCACGTAGATGCGCGTCGATTCGGTGCGGGCGGCAGAGGGATCACCATCGCCGTCGGGCAGCGTGGTCGGCGCGACGTGCGGCCGTGGCCCGGTCACGGTGGCCCGCGCGTTCACCAGTTCGTGGTCGACGGCCAGGGTGAAGGAGAAGAGCCGCTCGTGCTCGGCGTCGAAGCGCTCAGCGAGCACCGTGAGGACGTCGTCGGAGCCGAGAGCGTCTGCCGGCACCTCGACGGTGATGTCGTTGCCCTGGCCGAAGTAACGCACGTCGATGCGGTGGGTAGTCATCTGCTCCTCCTCCGCGATGCCCTGCGCCGTCAGGCGTTCGGACGCCTGCTCGGACAGCGCTGAGAGGATGTCGCGCAGCTCCGCGGCGTCCATGTCGTGGAAGCGGCGCAACAACGTCCGCGCGCTCTCGTCGCGGGCCGAGGTCGTGGCGTCGCCGAGCGCGCACAGCACCCCGGGCGACGGCGGAACGATGACCGGCCAGGCTCCGGTCAGCCGACCCAGCGCGTTGGCGTGCAGCGGCCCGGCGCCGCCGAACGCGATCAGCGAGAAGTCGCGCGGGTCATGCCCCTTCTGGACGCTGACCAGGCGCAGCCCACCGAGCATGTTCTCGTTGACGATGTCGATGATCCCGGCTGCCGCCTGCTCCAGGGACAGACCCATCGCGTCGGCAACGGTCTGCACCGCCGACCGCGACGCGTCGATGTCGAGGGTGATCTCGCCACCGGCGAGGCTCGCGGGCAGGTACCCGAGCACGACGTTCGCATCGGTCACCGTGGGCTCGGTGCCGCCGCGGCCGTAGGCGGCCGGTCCGGGGTCCGCGCCGGCCGACTGCGGCCCCACCCGCAGAGCGCGGGTCAGCTGGGGAACGTGTGCGATCGAGCCGCCACCGGCGCCGACGGTGCGCACGTCGACCGCCGAGGCACGCACCGTCAGGTCGCCGACCTTCGTCTCGCGGCCGATGGACGGGGCAAGGTCGCGGACCAGCGCCACGTCGGTGGACGTCCCGCCCATGTCGAAGGTGAGCAGATCGCGGTGACCAGACTGTTCGGCCACCCAGATCGCGCCGGTGACGCCGCCCGCGGGGCCGGACAACAGCATGGTCACTGGTGCCGCGACGGCCGCGTCGGCCGTGGACAGCCCGCCGTCGCTGCGCAGGATCGACAGCCGCGCCCCGAATCCCTCGGCGTCGAGCTGCCGGGTCAGGTTGGTGACGTAACGAGCGACGTAGGGCTGGACGTAGCTATTGGCCACGGTCGTCAGTGCACGTTCGTACTCGCGCAGTTCGGGTAGCACGACGCTGCTCAGCGACACCTCGATACCGGGCAGCTCGGCTGCGGCCAGCTCGGCGAGGCGCCGCTCGTGCGCACCGTCGGCAAAAGCGTTGATCAACGAGATGGCCAGCGCCTCGATCCCGGCATCACGTAGCGACCGCAACGCCGCACGTGCGGCCGGCTCGTCGAGTTCCTGCACCACGGAGCCGTCGGAGGCGGTCCGCTCGGGGACCTCGACGGTGTTCTCGAGCGCAGCGAGCGGCTCGGGTTTCGGCCAGATGATCCACCCGGCGAGACCGCCCGGCACGAACGAGCGGGCGATCTGCAGCACTTGCCGGAAACCCTTGGTGGTGACGAGGCCGACCTTCGCGCCCTTGCCCTCCAGGATCGCGTTGGTGGCGACCGTCGTGCCGTGCAGTACCGACCCGACCGCCGATCGCTCGATGCCCGCCTGACGGCACACCTGATCGACGCCGGCGAGCACGCCGACGGACTGATCCTGCGGGGTCGAGGACGTCTTGGCGCGCCACGTCTCGCCAGACCCTTCGTCCACGAGCAGCACGTCGGTGAACGTGCCCCCGACGTCCACACCGAGCCGATATGGCATGTGGCCTCCTTCTGATAGGTGACGCGTCAGATCACGCCGTTGTCGTGCAGCCGGCGCAGGTCGTCCGGCGCGAGACCGAGCAGACCTCCCCACACCGATTCGTTGTGCTCACCAAGCTCCGGACCGGCAGTGCGTACGGCGCCGGGGGTCGCCGACAGCTTCGGCGCGACGTTCTGCATCGGCACCTCGCCGAAGTCGCGGTGGGCGATGCGCACGATCGCCTCACGCGCGGCGAAGTGCGGATCGTTGAGCATGTCCTTCGCGCGGAAGATCCGCCCCGCGGGCACGCCGCCGTCGTGCAGCCGCTCCAGCAGTGCATCGGCGTCGAGGCGCGACGTCCACGCCGCGATCAGATCGTCGAGCTCGGCCATGTTCGCACCGCGCGCTCCGTGCGTGGCATACCGCTCGTCGTCGGCGAGCTCGGGGCGTTGCATCACGGTGGCCAGCCGACCGAACACCGAGTCCTGGTTCGCCGCGATGAGCACCAGGTCACCGTCGGCGGTCGGATAAACGTTGCTGGGTGCGATGTTGGGTAGCGTCGCGCCGGTGCGCTCGCGCTGGTACCCGGCCACGGCCCACTCGGGCACGAGCGACTCCATCATCGCCAGCACAGCTTCGTAGATCGCGGAGTCCACGACCTGTCCCCGGCCGGTCCGTTCCCGGCTGTGCAGGGCGACGAGCGTGCCCAGACACGCGAACGTGGCGGCCAGTGAGTCTCCGAGCGAGATGCCCGCGCGTACCGGCGGTGTCATCGGATCGCCCATCACGTAACGGATTCCGCCCATCGCCTCACCCACCGAGCCGAATCCTGCACGCGGTGCGTACGGCCCGGTCTGGCCGTAGCCGGTGACCCGGGTGATGATCAGCTTCGGGTTGGTGGTCCACAGCTCGTCCGGACCGAGACCCCAGCGTTCGAGCGTGCCGGGACGGAAGTTCTCCACGACGACGTCGGCGGTGTCGACCAGCCGCCGCGCGAGTTGCTGCCCCTGTGCTTGTCGCAGGTTGCACGTGACGGACAGCTTGTTCCGGGCCACCACCGGCCACCACAGCGACTTGCCGTGTGGCTTCTCACGCCCCCACTGCCGCATCGGGTCGCCCTGCGCCGGGTCCTCGATCTTCACCACTTCCGCGCCGAAGTCCCCGAGCAGCTGCCCGCAGAACGGACCGGCCAGCAGCTGACCGAACTCGACCACCCGCAGGTCGTCCAAGGGGAGGTTCATGCTGCGCTCACCGGGTTGCCCAGCATCGTGGCGCGGGCGTTGTGCAGGTGAGCACGCATGATTGCGACCGCCCAGGCGCCGTCGCCCGCACGGGTGGCGGCCACCATCTCCAGATGGTGCTCCAGGCTGCGTGCGAGGGACGCGCCGTCGTAGTCGTGAAAATTGCGCCGAACGACGGCTGCATGCGTCACCGTGCGCAGCGAGGCGGCGAAGGCGGCGTTGTCGGCGGCCCGGACGAAGATGTCGTGGAAGGCCCGGTTCAGTGCCACGATCGCGTCGAGATCCTGATTGCGACCGGGGCGACCGAGCCGCTTCATGCGGTGGGCCAGCTCGCCCAGCTCGTCCATCTGGGCCGGCGTCAACCTCGGCACTGCGAGCCCGACGATCACCGGCTCGAGCGCCAGGCGGAGGTCGAAGATCTCGCGCAGCTGCTCGGTGGTCCACGATGCCACACGGGCGCCGCGATTGGGAACGAGGTCGACGAGTCCCTCGGCGCTCAGGCGGGACAACGCCTCGCGCACCGGCGTGCGGCTCACGGCGAGCAGCTCGGCGAGATCTGCCTCGCCGAGCCGGGTGCCCGCGGGCAGGCGCCCGGAGAGGATCTCCTCGCGCAACGATCGCACCGTGGAGTCGACTGCCTGAGCCACCCGCATCACCCCGCCAATTGCATGCAATCCTGCACCTCCGGTGACGAATGTCGCAAGGGGTCATCGGCATTAGTGGTGACTGCCTGATTAGATTGCATGCAATCGCGAGAGTGGAGTAAGCAGTACCTGTGCGCAGATCGGTCGAGATCGTCGAGGTGTCGCCACGCGACGGCCTGCAAAACGAGGCCGTGCCTGTCAGCACGAGCGACAAACTCGAGCTTGTCGCTTCGCTCGCCGCGGGCGGGTTGCGTCGCGTGGAGGTGACCAGCTTCGTCAATCCGCGCAAGGTGCCGCAGCTGGCTGACGCCGAGGCCGTGTGCGCCGGCCTGCCCCGGGTGACCGGGGTGGCCTGGAGCGGGCTCGTACTCAACGACCGGGGGCTCGACCGAGCACTGGCCGCGGGGCTCGAGGAGCTGAATGTCGTCGTCGTCTGCACCGACACGTTCAGTGAGCGCAACCAAGGTGTCGACACCGCCGCAGGTGTCAAGAACTGGCGCCGCATCGCTGACCGAGCCCGGGCAGCGGGAGCGCGAACGACCCTCACGCTCGCGGCAGCGTTCGGCTGCCCGTTCGAGGGGGAGGTGTCGGCAGAACGAGTACGTCAGGTTCTCGCGGCCTGTGTCGAGCAAGCGCCCGACGAGGTCGCGTTTGCCGACACCATCGGGGTCGGCGTGCCGCCGCAGGTCGAGGCCCTCACCGAGGTGGCAGCGCAGGTTGCGTCCGGCATCGCGCTGCGCTGGCATTTCCACAACACCCGCAATACGGGCTACGCCAACGCCTGGGCTGCCCTGCAGGCTGCAGATCCGGAACTCCCGCTCGCCCTCGACGCGAGCGCGGGTGGTATCGGCGGCTGCCCGTTCGCGCCGAACGCGACGGGGAACATCGCCACCGAGGACCTCGTCGAGCTGCTCGAACGCGGAGGCGTCAGCACCGGCGTGGACCTCGACGCGCTGCTTCCGATCGGGGACTGGTTGGGTGCCCGGCTGGGCGCACAGGTTCCGGGCCAGCTTGCCCGGGCCGGCCGCTTTCCCGCGCATCGCGAGTAGTCATCACCGCGCCCGATCTCCCTCAGCGAGGACGGGCGTGCGGTGCGGTGAGCGTCGGATGCGTGCAACCGGCCGCCGCCTCCTCCTGGGCGTCGGCACTGCGCGCGGTGCGCTCGAGAACGTCATTGCGGATCATCAACCACGCCAGCACGCCACCGAGTGCGCACAGTCCGCCCGCGATGAGGACAGCGTGGTGGAAGCCGGTCGATAGCAGATCCGCCCGTGCGTAGCTGGACTCGGTGATCCCGGCAAGGCCGGGCAGCACGGCGACCGCCAGCAGCCCTGCGGTCCGCGCGATGTCATTGTTCACCGCCGAGGCCACTCCCACCTGGTGCGCGGGGGCCGCCGCGAGGGCCGTCGCCGTCAGAGGTGCGACGGTCGCCGACAGCCCGAGCGCGAAGACGAGCACAGCCGGCAGCACCGTGGTCAGGTATCCCGAATGCGCGTCGATCCGGGCGAAGAGCGCCATCCCCGCTCCCGCGACGAGCGGCCCGATCGTCATCGGCAGGCGCGGCCCGATCCGCTGCGCCACTCGACCCATCCGTGCGGACAGCACCAGCATGACCACGGTCACCGGCAACAGGGCGCTGCCCGCCGCCACGGGCGAGAAACCCGACACGATCTGCAACTGCACCGGCAGCAGGAACAGCGCGCCGGACAGGGCCGCGTACACGAGGAAGGTCACCGCGTTCGCACCGGTGAACTGGCTCGAGCGAAACAGGCTCAGCGGCATCATCGGCGTGCGCACCCGCGCCTCGTTGACCACGAAGGCGACCAGCAACGCCAGCCCAGCCACCAGCGTCGTGACGGGCGCCGCGGGCCAACCCTGTTGCGGACCCTCGGTGAGCGCATAGATCACGAAGCCGAGACCCAGTGCGGCGGCACCGGCCCCCACCACGTCGAGACGTCCGCTCGATTCCTCGTCACGGGTTTCCGGAACGTGCCGGGCCGCGACCAGCACGACCGCAGCTGCCATCGGCAGGTTGATCAGGAATGCCAACCGCCAGCCCCACGGCGCGGCACCCACGAGCACGCCGCCGAGCACCGGACCGATCGCCGTCGCGACCCCGCCCAGCCCGGACCATGCCCCGACCGCCTCTGCTCGGTCGTCGGGCTGGAACACCGACTCTAGGATCGCCAGTGAACCCGGCGTCAGCAACGCGGCGCCCACACCCTGCAATGCGCGCATGCCGATCAGCACCTCTGCCGTCGGCGCCGCGGCGCACCCCGCGGAAGCGATCGCGAACCAGATCGTGCCGATGATGAAGATCCGGCGACGTCCGAGCCGGTCGCCCAGCGAGCCACCGAGCAGCAACAGACCGGACAAGGTCAGGGTGTACGCATTGAGCGTCCATTGCAGGCTGGTCAGGCCGGCCCCCAGATCGGCGCCGATGCGCGGCAGCGCGACATTGACGATCGTCCCGTCGAGCTGGGCCATGCCGCTGCCGAGGATCGTCGCCAGCAATACCCAGCGGCCTTGCGCCGAGCGATAAACGACATCACGCCGTGCTTCCACGCGCACCGCCCGTCCTGAGTGCATGCTCGACCACATGGTCGATCCTGCAATCAGTGTGAATGATGATCAGGCGCACAACCGATACGTGGTGCGCGTCGATGGCGAATCGGCGGGCTTCGCTGCGTACCGGACCGAGCCGGGACGCGTGGTGTTCACCCACACCGTCGTCGACCCGGCGGTCTCCGGGCGCGGGGTGGGGAGCACCCTTGTCCGGGCGGCACTCGACGACGCGCGCAGCCAGGGCAAGCAGATCGTCGCGCTGTGCCCGTTCATCGGCGCGTTCATCCACGAGCACACCGAGTACGCCGACCTGGTTGCCGACTGACGCCGCACGTCCGATCAGCGTCGGTACGGTCGGTGCATGAGCCTGAGCAGCGCTGATGTGGTCGTCGTCGGCGCCGGGCTCGCCGGCCTGAACGCTGCGCGCCTGCTCACTGCGGCTGGGCTCGAGGTCGCGGTGCTCGAGTCGAGTGACGGGCCGGGCGGACGGGTGCGCACCGACCGCGTCGACGGCGTGCTGCTCGACCGCGGCTTCCAGCTGTTCAACCCGAGCTACCCCGACGCCCCGCGCGCGTTCGACCTGGACGCACTGCAGCTCTGCTCGTTCGACGCGGGCGTGACCGTCGCCCACGGCGACACCCGCCACGTGCTGGCCGACCCCCGCCGACTGCCGCGCGAGATGCTCGGCGCACTGCGCCTGCCTCTGGGCTCGCTGCGCGAAAAGGTGGCCTTCGCGCGCTGGGCCGCCGAGGTCGGCTACGGCCCGGCCGCACGCATCAAGCGGCGGACCGACACGAGTCTCGTCGACGGGTTGGGAAGGCGCGGATTGAACGGCGCCCTGACCATCGGCGTCGTGCGTCCGTTCCTCGCCGGAGTGCTCGCCGAGGACCAGTTTGCGACGTCGATGCGACTGGCCGAACTGCTGGTCCGCTCGTTCGTCCGGGGGACGCCCGGGGTGCCCGCCACTGGCATGCAGGCACTGCCCGATCAGCTCGCCGCGCACCTGCCGGAGGGCGCGCTGCACCTGAACACGAAGGTCACCGCAGTGCGCACCGGTTCGGTCGAATCCACGCACGGGACGTGGCGGGCCGAAGCGGTGATTGTGGCCGCAGGACCACTCGCGTCAGCCGACCTCATCGGCGTCGTGCCGCCTGCCGTCAACTCGCTGACGACCTTCTACCACCTCGCACCTTCCTCCCCAGGCGCCAGGGCGCTGCTGCACATCGACGCCGAGGCCCGTGGCCCGCTGGTGAACACCGCAGTCATGACCGACGCCGCGCCGAGTTACGCACCCGGCCGCACCCTGATCGCCTCCACCGTCCTGGGCGCGGACGGCAGCGTCGCGACGGAGGGGCGGGTGCGCAGACACGCCGGCATCGTCTACGGCACCGACCCGTCGGCGTGGGAACACATCGCGACCTATCCGATCCGAGCGGCACTGCCCAGCACCCCGCCCGGAACGCCGCTGCGCGCACCGGTCGACCTCGGCGACGGCCTGTTCACGGCCGGCGACCACCGTGACACCGCGTCCATCCAGGGCGCGCTCGTGTCCGGACGCCGCGCCGCCGAGGCGGTGCGGATCGCAATCGGTCTCTAGCGGGTGTTCACCCTGGCGGTGCCGGCGCGCCTGGTGATCGACGTCGCGCACTGAGCGAGAACTGCCTGATCAGGTCTGAACGCGATATTCCTTCAGCAGGCCGCGGCTGATGATCGTTTTCTGGATCTCCGAGGTGCCTTCGCCGATGAGCAGGAACGGCGCTTCGCGCATCAGCCGTTCGATCTCGTACTCCTTGGAATAGCCGTAACCGCCGTGGATGCGGAACGACTCCTGCGTCACCTCGGCGCAATACTCGGATGCCAGCAGCTTCGCCATGCCCGCCTCGACGTCGTTGCGCTCGCCGGCATCCTTGAGCCGCGCAGCATTGACCATCATCAGGTGCGCTGCCTCGACCTTGGTCGCCATCTCGGCCAGCTTGAACGCCACCGCCTGGTGATCGGCGATCTGCTTGCCGAATGTCTTGCGCTGCTGCGCGTACTTGATCGCCAACTCGAAGGCACGGATCGCGACGCCACACCCCCGCGCGGCCACGTTCACGCGGCCCACCTCGACGCCGTCCATCATCTGATAGAAACCGCGGCCCCGTCCGGCCTGCCCGCCGAGCACCGACGAACCCGGCACGTGGACGCCGTCGAGGATCATCTCCGTCGTCTCGACACCCTTGTAACCCATCTTGTCGATCTTGCCCGGGATGGACAGGCCGGGACGCGTTTCGCCGAAGCCGGGCTCCTTCTCGATCAGGAACGTCGTCATGTTCTTGTACACCGACTCCCCGCCCAGCTCGTCCTTCACCAGGGTCGCCACCACCCCCGCGCGGGCGCCGTTGGTCAGCCACATCTTCTGGCCGTCCAAGATAAAGTCATCCCCGTCCTGCATTGCGCGTGACTTGATCGCCGCGACGTCGGAACCGCATTCCGGCTCGCTCATCGAGAAGGCGCCACGGATCTCACCGGCCGCCATCTTGGGCAGCAGCCGCTGCTTCTGCTCGGCCGTACCGTGCTGGCCGATCATGTAGGCGACGATGAAATGCGTGTTGATGACACCCGAGACCGACATCCACCCCCGCGCGATCTGCTCGACGACCAGCGCGTAGGTCAGCAACGACTCCCCCAGGCCGCCGTACTGCTCCGGGATCGTCAAACCGAACAGGCCCATCTCCTTCATGCCCTCGACGATCGCCTCCGGGAACTCGTCCTTATGCTCGAGGTCGGTCGCGTAGGGCAGAATCTCCTTGTCCACGAACGTCTTCACCGCCGACAGAATTTCGGACTGGACGTCGGTCAAACCGGCGGTCTGGGCGAGGCGGGCCATGAGTTCTTCTCCGTTCGGAGGGTGACGGACTACTGGCGAGTATCCCGGTCAGGACAACGGGTCACCATGAGCGGACGCACCAGATCACAGTCGGCGGGACAGAATCAGCAGCGCACGGCGCTACGCAGCGCTTACTGCGGCGGCTCGAACGCCGACGTGCGCTGCATCCCGGCCGCGCGGCCCTTGCTGGAGATGACCAGCGCCATCTTGCGCGAGGCCTCGTCGATCATCTCGTCACCGAGCATCGCCGAGCCCTTCTTTCCTCCGGCCTCCGACGTCGCCCACTCGTAGGCGTCCAGGATCAGCTCCGCGTGGTCGTAGTCCTCCTGGGAGGGCGCGTAGATCTCGTTGGCGATGGCAACCTGATCGGGATGCAGCACCCACTTGCCGTCGAAGCCCAACGCTGCCGATCGCGCGGCCACCCGGCGGAAGCCATCGGGGTCGCGCACCTGCAGGTAAGGCCCGTCGATGGCCTGCTTGTTGTTCGCGCGCGCCGCCATCAGGATCGACATCAGGATGTGGTGGTAGGCGTCACCGACGTCGTAGCCCGGCGGCTGCTCGCCGACGACCAATGACTTCATGTTGATCGACGCCATGAAGTCGGCGGGGCCGAAGATCAGCGTTTCGATACGTGGGGACGCCTTGGCGATCGCATCAATGGCGATCAGGCCCTGCGCGTTCTCGATCTGCGCCTCGATGCTGATCCTGCCGACCTCATAGCCCATCGTCTTCTCGATCTGCGTCATGAGGATGTCGAGCGCCACGACCTGATCGGCGCTCTGCACCTTCGGCAGCATGATGGCGTCCAGGTTCGGCCCGGCGCCCTCGACCACCTCGACGACGTCGCGGTAGGTCCAGTGCGTCGTCCAGTCGTTGACCCGCACGACGCGGATCTTCGAACCCCAGCCGCCGTCGTTCAGCGCCGCGACGATGTTCTTGCGCGCGCCCGGCTTGGCCAGCGGTGCGCACGCGTCCTCGAGATCGAGGAACACCTGGTCGGCGCCGAGTCCCTTCGCCTTCTCCAGAAAGCGCGGGTTGCTGCCCGGGACTGCGAGACACGAGCGGCGCGGACGCAGAGTTTGGCTCATCGGGGCAGCATGCCCACCGAACGCGAGGCTCGCCAACCCCGTGTCGGCGGGCTCACACGGAGTCCGCGCACCACCCAGCGACTAACCTGCATACGTGACACGGGCGTCGGCGGGGAGACAGCGATGAGCTCGGCGTCGCGCGTCTTCGTCGCGCGACTCGCCGGCATCGGCGTCTTCGACCCCAGCGGCGACCAGCTCGGCAAAGTCCGCGACGCGGTCACTGCGCTGCGCGTGGACCGGCAGCCGCCACGCATCCTCGGCCTCGTCCTCGAACTGCAGCAGCGACACCGCATCTTCGTGCCGATGGGACGCGTCACCCGCATCGAACCCGATTCGGTGGTGCTGTCCAGCGGGACGATCAACATGCGGCGTTTCGAGCGCCGCCCCAGCGAGACGCTCGTGCTCGCGGAGCTGCTCGACCGCACCGTGACGCTGCGCGAGAGCGAGCAGCAGGCCAGCATCGTCGACCTGGGCATGGAGCAGAACCGCAACCGCGACTGGGTGATCTCGCGACTCGCCGTGCGCACCACCGCCCCGCGGCTGACGCGCCGTCGCGGCCAGCTCTCGCAGGTCGACTGGAACGAGGTCGACGGGCTGGCGCTGCCGGAGAAGAACCAGGGCACCGACGCGCTGTTGTCGACACTTTCCGATATGCGGGCCGCCGACGTCGCCCACGCGCTCGCCGACATGCCGGACAAGCGCGTGCTCGAGGTGGTCGCCGGACTCGACGACGAGCGGTTGGCCGACGTCCTGCAGGAGATGGACGAGGACGACCAGGTCAAGGTGCTCGCCTCGCTCGCGGACGAGCGCGCTGCTGACGTCCTCGAGGCGATGGACGACGACGACGCGGCAGATCTGCTCGGTGAGATGCCGGCCGCCGACCAGCAACGACTGCTGCAGCTGATGGAGCCCGAGGAAGCCGCGCCCGTCCGCCGGCTGATGAGCTATGCCGACTACACCGCGGGCGGGTTGATGACGTCCGAGCCGGTGATCATGCTTCCGGACGCGACGGTGGCAGAGGCGTTGGCGCTGGTCCGCAACCCGGAGTTGTCCCCCGCCGTCGCGGCGCAGGTGTTCGTGGTGCGCGCGCCGCAAGCCACGCCCACCGGCAAGTTCCTCGGCACCGCCCATCTGCAGCGGCTGCTGCGCGAACCGCCGTCGGCACTGGTGAGCGGCGTCTGCGAGAAGGACACCGGCGCGCTGCGTCCGGAGGAGTCCATCGAGGACATCACCCGCCATCTCGCGACCTACAACCTGGTCGCCGCACCGGTGGTCGACGACCGGGACCGGTTGCTCGGCGCGGTGTCGGTCGACGACGTCCTCGATCACCTGCTGCCCGAGGGGTGGCGCGACGCCGACCGGACGGCAAGTCATGGCTGAGCCCCGCTCGCGGCTGGACCAGCCGAAGGTCGAGCGCGGACCACGCCTGCGTTACGACGCCGACGCCTTCGGCCGGCTCACCGAGCGCGTCGCACGGTTCCTGGGGACCGGGCGCTACCTGGTCTACCAATCGATCGCGATCATCGTCTGGGTGCTGTTCAACACGGTCACGCCGAAGTCGTGGCGCTTCGACCCGTATACGTTCACATTCCTCACCCTGATCCTGTCGCTGCAGGCCGCCTACGCTGCGCCCCTCATCCTGCTGGCGCAGAATCGGCAGGACGACCGCGACCGCGTCAACCTGGAGGCCGACCGCGACGAGGCGCGTCAGTCGAAGGCGGACCTGGACTACCTGGCGCGCGAGATCGCGGCGATACGCATGGCGCTCGGCGAGGTCGCCACGCGGGACTTCCTGCGCTCCGAACTGGCCCGCGAGCACCGTGAAGCGAAGGAACGCGTCCCGTCCGAGGAGTGAGCGGCGGGTAGGTGTCGACTCCTTAACGCGCTGAGCCCAGGACCGGAGCCCGCACGTACCATCGGCAGCGTGCCCTTGCCCACTGAATCCGAAGTCCGCGCCGCGCTCGCCACGGTGAACGATCCCGAGATCCGCCGGCCGATCACCGAGCTGAACATGGTCGAGTCGGTGGCCATCTCCGGCGCGACGGTGAGCGTCACGGTGCTGCTGACCGTCTCGGGGTGCCCGATGAAGGCCGAGCTCACCCGCAGCGTCACTGCCGCGGTGTCCGAGGTCGAGGGCGTGACCGACGTGCAGGTGCACCTGGGTGTGATGAGCGACGAGCAGCGCACGGCACTGCGGCAGCAACTGCGCGGGGACGCGCCCACCAACGAGATCCCCTTCGCCCAGCCCGGATCGCGCACGCGCGTCTACGCCGTCGCCTCGGGCAAGGGCGGCGTCGGCAAGTCGTCGGTCACGGTGAACCTGGCGGCTTCGCTCGCCGCGCGCGGGCTGTCCGTGGGCGTGCTCGACGCCGACATCTACGGCTTCTCGGTTCCCCGCATGCTCGGCGTCACCGGTAAGCCGACGCAGGTCGAGCAGATGATCATGCCGCCGGTCGCGCACGACGTGAAGGTGATCTCGATCGGGATGTTCACCCCGGGCAACACTGCCGTCGTCTGGCGGGGCCCGATGCTGCACCGGGCGTTGCAGCAGTTCCTGGCGGACGTGTTCTGGGGAGACCTGGACGTCCTGCTCATGGATTTGCCCCCGGGCACGGGCGACATCGCGATCTCGGTTGCTCAGCTAGTCCCGTCCGCCGAACTGCTCGTCGTGACCACTCCGCAACTCGCCGCCTGCGAGGTGGCCGAGCGCGCCGGATCGATCGCGCTGCAGACGCATCAGCAGATCGTCGGCGTCGTGGAGAACATGAGCTGGCTGGACCTGCCCGACGGCTCGCGAATGGAGCTCTTCGGCGCCGGCGGCGGGCAGGCCGTCGCAGATTCCCTCTCGATCTCGACGGGCACCCGAGTACCGCTGCTGGGCCAGGTGCCGATCGACCAGCGGGTGCGCGAGGGCGGCGACGACGGGCGCCCGATCGTGCTGAGTGACCCGACCTCGTCCGCGGCGCAGGCGCTGCTGGCAGTGGCGGACCGGCTCGCGCAGCGCCAGACCAGCATCGTGGGGCGGTCCCTGGGGCTTTCACCCGCCGTTCACTGACCGCGGTACCAACCCTCGCCGTACTCGGCGCTGCAACCTCAGGTGGCGTCGGTGTCGAAGGGTGCCTGTTCGCCGCGGGCGAGCGGTTGCTGCGGTGCCGGCTCCTGCTGGGTCGCCTTCTGCAGCGACACGGGTTCCTCGTCGTCGTTGAACACGTCGCGGATCTGACGGCGGGGGTTCAGCGATCTGACCTCGTCGTCGTCGCCGAGGATGGCGCGCTGCAGAGCGGTGCGGGGGTTCAGATTGCGCAGATCGACGTCGGCGAACTCGGGTCCGAGCTCATCGCGCAGCTGCGAACGGGCGCCGGTGGCCATGTCGCGCAACGTCCGTAACATGCGTCCCGCGTCGCGGGCCATGCCAGGCAGCCGGTCCGGACCGAGCACGATCAAGCCGACGACGGCCAGGATCATGAGCTCCATCGGGCCGATGTTGAACATGAGCCGAGTGTAGGTGCTCGAGGACGAACCGCACGCTGGATGCCGTCGTCAACGGGAGCCGAGGGTGATCGTCGTGGCCGTCTTGGAAGGGCCGCGGAAGTAGGTGACGTGGACGGTGTCCTTCGGCTTGTGCTCCTGCACGATCACGACAAGCTGGTCGTAACTGATGATCGGGTGCCCTTCGGCGACGACGATCACGTCACCGTTGCGGAGACCGGCTTTCGCCGCCGCCCCCTTGGGCACGACCTGCTCGAGGTAGGCGCCCTCCTGCAGGTTGGCGGTCACGGTGCGGCCCTGCGCATCGAGCGAGCCGTGGACGGCCTTACCGGAGCCGATCAGCTGCCGGGCGATGTCGCGGGCATAGTCGATCGGGATCGCGTACCCGATGCCGCTCGCCTGCGTCGACTGCCCGGAGCCCGAGCTGGCCAGAGCAGCGGCCGAGTTGATACCGACGACCGCGCCCGCCGCGTCGACCAGCGCGCCGCCGGAATTGCCGGGATTGATGGCTGCGTCGGTCTGAATCGCGTCGAGATAGGCGTCGGAGGTCCCGTCGTCGCCGAACACGTGCACCGCCCGGTCGAGCGCCGACACGATGCCGGTGGTGACTGTCCCCTCCAGCCCGAGCGGCGAGCCGATCGCGACGACCGGGTCGCCGACTGCCAGTTGCGCCGACTTCCCCAACGCCGCCACGGTGAGGCTGGTCTCGGGCACCTTGAGGACGGCGAGGTCGCTGATCGGGTCGCGCCCGACAATTCGCGCGTTCGCGGTGTCCTCGTTCGAGAACGTCGCGATGATCGTCCCGCCGTCGGCAGCGATCGCCACCACGTGGTTGTTGGTCAGGACGTAGCCATGCTTGTCGATGACGACCCCGGAACCGACGCCGTTGCGACTGCGCTCGCTGTCGGACACCGCGATCGAGACGACCGCAGGGCCGACCCGCTTTGCGATGTCGGCGACCGAACCGGCCGGGCGGTTCGCGGGCTTGTCGACCTGTGAGAGCGCGACGTCGCTGCGGTGCAGCACGTCCTGCGCGCGATCGGCGAGCCAATAGCCCACACCACCGCCGAGCGCGCCGGCCACGAGCGCGACGACCAGGGCCAACAGCAGCGCGCTCAACCCAAACCGGCCGCGTCCAACATTGGTGTGGGACGGATCGTCGTTCTCCTCGGCCTCGTCTCCCAGCGACTCCTCGTCGCCGAGCAGGACGTCGTCACCGCTCGCCGCGGCGGATTCGCTGTCCTCGAACGGGTCGAGCTGGGCGGGACGACCACCGGCGAAGACGGCGCCGCGGCCGAGCCAGAACGGTGCGGACGGGTCGCGCCAGGGATCGCGATCGGCGCCCTGCCGCCACCAGGGCGACTCGGGTGCGCGGCCGGCCGGGCGGATCCGCGTGCCCGGCGCCGGGTCGAAGCCGTCGGCGGCTTGCGGGGACGGACCGAAGGCCGCGCGGGCCGGTGCGGGGACGGCGGGTGCCTGCCGCGGTCGGGGCGCGATGCGCTCGCCGACGGGCGGTGCGTAGGCCCCGGCGCCGGCGGGCCGGCCGAACGCGTCGCGCTCGGCCGGGGCGACAGTCGGCGGGGGCGGCGTGTAGGCCGGTGGCTCGGTGCGAACAGCGAACCCGGCGTCGGCCCCGTCGGGGCGGCGGAACGCGGTGTCATCGGCAGCATCGTGCCCGGGGGCCGCGGGCCGCCCGGGCTGCTCGCTCACGCGCTGCTCCTCACGCCGACGAGTCTGCCTCATCGACGGACGCGGTGCTGTAGAAGCGTCAGCGGGTACGGGTAGGCGCGGTGATGAACGCGAGCCGTACCGGGACATCGGCGGGCAGGTGCCGGCTGTGCGTAGGGGCCGGGGCCGCCGGGATACGTCCGGAGGTGCCGTGGTTCGCGCCGACCGCGCCGAGGGCGGAAACCATCGCCAGCGCAGCGGCGGTCATGACGAACGGCCGCATGCCGCGGGCCCGGCCTGCACCTTCGTCGTCGTTCCCGTCCCGGACGAGCGCGGCCGCCCCGAACGAACCGAAGGCGGCGAACATCGTCGAACCGTCCGGCCCGATCGTCGTCCGGACGGTGTTGATCGGGGTGGTTGCCGGTACCTCGCGCAGGCGGTCGAGCAGCCCGCTGGGCAGTGCCGGCGCCGGGGCTGCCCGAAGCGCCCAGACCGCCTCACGTTGCCCGGCGACCGCGTGCTTGCACTCGGTGCAGGTCGCGGTGTGCCGCATGGCTCGCTCTCGCGCGTGCCCGCGCAGCACGTCGTCGGCGAACGCCGCGATCGCCTCGTCGGACAGGTGCTGTTGGCGCATCAGGCAGTGACCTCAAGCGGCGATCCGGGCTCGGCCGGACGCAGCCCCGGAGCGCGGTGCGCGAGTGCCTGGCGCAGCAGTACCCGACCGCGGTGGATGCGCGAGCGCACGGTCCCGACCTTGACACCCAGCGTCGCCGCGATCTCCTCGTAGGACAGCTGTTCCAGATCGCAGAGCACGACGGCGACGCGGAAGTCCGCGGGCAGCTCGTCCAGAGCGCGCTGGATTTCCGGATCCAGGTTCATCTGTTCGTAGGCCTGTTCGGGGCCGTGTTCGCGCGAGGCGAGCTTGTCTCCGGCGTCGTCGGGCAGGGCGTCGAAGCGGATCCGCTGCCGGCGGCGGACCATGTCGAGGAAGAGGTTGGTGGTGATGCGATGCAGCCAGCCCTCGAACGTCCCAGGCGTGTACTCCGCGAGGGACCGGAACACGCGCACGAAGGTCTCCTGGGTCAGGTCCTCCGCGTCGGCGCGGTTGCCGGACAGGCGGTACGCGAGGCGGTAGACGCGGTCGGCGTGCTCGCGCACGACCTCATCCCACGTGGGCGGAACCCACACGCCGCTATCTGCCGTCACGTCTCACCTCTACGTCGGTTCGGGAACTGCGTTCCCGGCCGAGGTAACCACTCGAACCTGGGCATCAGCTAAACGCCACCTGATCGGCGTTCGTTCCCGGTTCCGACGGCGGTCCGTAGTCTCGGCGCGTGCATTCCCACACCGAGGACGACACCCGCATGGCGCATGTGCTGGTCGGCTACTGCCTGGACCGGTTGTCGCGCGATGTCCCGCTCGACCGGCCCCGGTCGCCGCAGGAACTCGACCGGCTCGCGGGGGAGACAGTCAGGCCCGACGGCGTCGGCCCTGACGAAGCGTTGCGGCTGTGGGCCGACGTGCTCGGTCCGGCGTGCCTGTCGGTCGATCACAAGCGGTACCTGTCCTTCATCCCGAACGCGCCGACCAAGGCCGCGTGCTACTTCGACATGGTCGTCGGCGCGTCCAACGTCTACGGCGGGTCATGGCTGGAGGGATCCGGTGCAGTTTACGCCGAGAACCAGGCGCTGCGCTGGATCGCCGACCTCGCGGGGCTGCCCGACGAGGCGGGCGGGGCGTTCGTGCAGGGCGGGACCGTCGGCAATCTCTCGGCCCTGGTCGCCGCGCGCGAGGTGGCGCTGCACCGGCGGGGCCACCGTCCGCACCGGTGGGCGGTGTGCGTCACGGCGGAGACGCATTCCTCGGTCAAGCACGCCGTGCGGGTCGTGATGGACGCCGAGATCATCGAGATCCCGGGGGACGAGCGTGGCCGGATGACCGGTGCGAACCTGCGGCGGGTGATCGCGCAGCTCGACCCGACGACACGCGACGGCATCTTCGCCGTGGTGGCGACGGCGGGGACGACCAACACCGGTGTGATCGACGACATCGCCGCAGTGGGCGCGATCGCCCGCGAACACGGCTGGTGGCTGCACGTCGACGGTGCGTACGGCGGCGCCGGGCTGGCCGCGCCGAGCGTGCGGCACCTGTTCGCCGGCGTCGAGCACGCCGACTCGTTCATCGTCGACCCGCACAAGTGGCTATTCGCGCCGTTCGACGCATGCGCGCTGCTCTACCGCGACCCCGTGCTTGCGCGCGCCGCCCACACCCAGCACGCGGGTTACCTCGACGTGGTGAATGTCGACGGCGAGTGGAATCCGTCCGACTTCGCCATCCAGTTGACCCGGCGAGCGCGGGGCCTGCCGTTCTGGTTTTCCCTCGCCGTGTACGGCACGAACGCTTACCGCGACGCGGTCGAGCAGACGATGACGATCGCCCGCGAAGGCGCCGAACTGATCCGCTCGGCACCGCACGTCAGGCTGCTGGTCGAGTCCGACCTGTCCGTGCTGATCTTCGAGCGGATCGGCTGGACCGACGCGGACTACACCGAGTGGAGCGCTCGCATCCTGCGCGAACAGACCGCGTTCGTGACGCCGACCCGGCATGCCGGAAGGGTGTGCACCCGGTTCGCGATCGTCAACCCGCTCACCACGGGCGCGGACCTCGCCCTGATCCTCGACTCGATGCGCTGACCCGTCGGACGGCCCGGGTCGCGGGCGATATCGTTCGCCCATGGCCGACGCGATGCTCAACGAGACCAGTTTGTCCTACGCGGAGTCGTACCCCGTCGAGTCCGAGGTCATGACGTCGGCGCGCGAACGCGGCGCGGAGCTGGGCTGCACGCCGGTCGGCCCGGCGGGCGGTGCGACGTTGCGCGTGCTCGCCGTGGCCACCCGGGCGCGCTCGGTCGTCGAGGTCGGGACGGGCGCCGGCGTCTCAGGGCTATACCTGCTCGAAGGCATGGCGGGCGACGGGCAGCTGGTCAGCATCGACGTCGAGGGCGAGCACCAGCGCGCCGCCCGCGACGCCTTCGCCGAGGCCGGCATCGCGGCCAACCGCTACCGGCTGATCAACGGCTCGGCGGCCGATGTGCTGCCGCGGATGCGCGAGAATGCCTACGACATGGTGTTCGTCGACGCCGACAAGGACACCTACGCGGTCTACTACGAGCAGGCGATCCGGATGTTGCGCCCGGGCGGCGTGGTGGCCTTCGACAACGCGCTCTGGCACGACCGCGTCGCCGACCCGTCGCAGCGTGACCAGGACACCGTCACGCTGCGCGACCTGGGTAAGGCGGTACGCGACGACGAGCGGCTGGTGTCCGTGCTGCTCGCAGCCGGCGACGGTCTGCTGGTCGCCGCCAAGCGCTGACTCCCGCGTTGCGCGCCGTGTCGCGTCATCCTCCCCGCACGAACCAGATCCAGCGCCGGATCCTGGTCAGGACGGGGAGGAAGCGCGCTGGCCGAGCGCCGACCACAGCAGGGCTCGGGTCGTTGGCCAGCCCCTCATCACGTCCGACCAGAGCACCCGAATCACGTGGTAGCCGAGTTGCGCGAGCCGGTGCTCACGGCGCTTCTCCCGCCAGAGCTCCGCTGCGTGTACTTGCCCCGCCCGTCGGCCTCCAGAACGACCCGGTGCCGCCGCCACAGCATGTCGACGCGGTAGTCACCGATAACCGCCTGCAGCTCAGGCACCGGAAATCCGCCGTGGTGCAACGCCAGCCGGACGCCCGCGCCAGCTGTGCCCCGATCCGCCGGGTGGTCACGAGATCAGCACGCAGGGCCGCGTCGGCCGCCATCAGGGCATCGCGTGGGTCGTCACGCGCGACGTCGACGAGCGTGCGTGCGACGCCGGTCACCGGTGCTCCGAACCACGTGGTCACCTCACTGTCGTCGAGCGCGGCGGACAACGGTCGCCGCGGTGGCCGCTGCGGCGTGGCGTCTGCGCTGCGCGAGCAGTCCGGAGTCGCGATCGTCGCAGGCGGGCAGCGGCACCGTGACAGCTACGAGCGCGCCGCGGACGGGCGAGGACCACGTTCCCCGCCGGACGAGGCGGCGGATGTCGGCGTCGCTGCAGCCGGCATCGCGCGCCGCCGCCCACGACAACGCGAATCCTCTGGCTCGCACGGCCACGCGGGAATCCAGACCGTCCTGCTGGAGCTGCCATGAGCGCGTCCAGCGGGCGACCGGCCCGGGCGGCACCCGCGTCGAAGCGCCGGGCGACGCGTGTTGCAGGACGTGCTCGAAGTACCAGTCCGGATCAGGTGCGTCGCCCACCGCTTGATCGTGGCGGGTCTGCGAACCGCAACCCGCCTCGTCCAGGGCCACGGACGTCTTCCTCCCCGCACCCACCAGAATCCGGCGCCCCAGCTGGTCAGTCCGGGGAGTAAGGCGTCGCAGACGGGCGCAGGGCCCAGTCGATGACGGCCTCGCGGATCGGGTCCGGCAGCAGCAGCACCTGCGGCTCCGCCTCCACCCAGCCGGGCTCCTTCGTCCGCTTCGCCTGAGCGAGGTGGTCACGGTCCAGGGCGTTGGTCAGGTCCAGCTGAGCGTCGTTCGGACCGTGGACGCTGACCGAGTACAGGTATTGCTGGCCGTCCTCCTGCAGCCGGAAGACGATCTCGATCGCCATCCGCTCGCGGTCCACCGTCGCGTCACACTCCTCCACGCGCTCGTCGAGCATCCGCATCCAGCGCTCGGCTTCGGCCGAGGCACCGGGCAGCACCTTCCCGCGCGACAGCTCGACGACCAGACCTTCGGGGATGCTTCGTGGCATGCGCTGAGCCTGCCCCACCGGGCACGCTGCCACTACCGTCGAGGACGTGGCCTGTTACGTCGACGCGGTGCGCTCGTACCCGACCGCAGGTCTGCGCTTCACCGAGTTCTGCCACCTGCTCGCCGACTCCCGCGAGGAGCTGCACGCCATGGCCGACCAGCTCGGCATCCCGCGCCGGTTCTTCCAGGACCACCCGTGGCGCTGGCACCATGACCTTCCCGAGCACCTGCGCGCGCAGGCCGTCGCGCTCGGCGCCCGGGAGGTCGGGATGCACGAGGTCGGCGAGCTGCTGCGCAGGCGCAAGGCCCAGCTGGGAGCAGCCGGGCGGTCCCGTCCGATCGGATAGGTTCGGAAGGTGCAGATCACGGTTCTGGCCGGCGGCATCGGCGGCGCGCGGTTCCTGCGGGGCGTACGTGCGGCCTGCACCTCCGACGACATCACCGCGATCGTCAACACCGGCGACGACGTCACGCTGCACGGCCTGCGCATCTGCCCGGACCTCGACTCGGTCATGTACACACTCGGCGAGGTGCACGACCACGAGCGGGGCTGGGGCCGGCGCGGCGAGAGCTGGCGGATCAAGGCCGAGCTCGAACAGTACGGTGCAGAGCCGGCCTGGTTCGGTCTCGGCGATCTCGACATCGCGACGCACCTCGTCCGTACCCGCATGCTCGACGCCGGCTACCCCCTCAGCGCCGTCACCGCGGCCCTCTGCGAGCGCTGGCAGCCCGGCCTGCGCCTGCTGCCGATGACCGACGAGCGCTGCGAGACCCACGTCGTCGTCGAGCTCGACGGCGCGCGTCGGGCGATCCACTTCCAGGAGTGGTGGGTCCGGCACGGCTCGGCGCTCGCGGCGGAGGCGTTCGTCCAGATCGGGGTGGACGAGGCGTTGCCCGCGCCGGGCGTGCTCGAGGCGATCGCCGACGCCGACGTCGTCCTCGTGGCCCCGAGCAACCCGGTCGTCTCGATCGGCACGATCCTCGGGCTTCCCGCGATCCGCAGCGCGCTTGCCCGAGGCCCTGCGCCGGTCGTCGGGCTCTCCCCCATCATCGGCAACGCCCCGGTACGCGGCATGGCCGACGCGTGCCTGCCGGCGATCGGCGTCGAGGTGAGCGCCGAGGGCGTCGGTCGCCATTACGGCGCGCGCAAGGAAGGGGGCCTGCTCGACGGCTGGCTGATCCACGACACCGACACCGCCGACGTGCCTGGCGTGAGCGTCCGAGCCGTCCCGCTGCTGATGATCGACGACCGGGCAACCGCGGCGATGGTCCGCGCGGCGCTGGAACTGGCCACATGAGTCACGACCATGCATCCGCACGCATCGAAATCCTGCCGGTGCTCGGCATCGGCGAGCTGCGTCCCGGGGACGACCTCGCCGGCCTGATCGCCGAGCACGCACCCACCCTGCAGGACGGCGACGTCGTCGTCGTCACGTCCAAAGCCGTCTCGAAGGTCGAGGGCCGGTTGATCGTGCTGGACACCGCGGACGAGGACGCCCGCGAGGCCGCCCGCCAGCAGGCGATCGACGCCGAAACGGTGCGGGTGGTGGCCGCACGCGACTCGCTGAAGATCGTCGAGACGCGCCAGGGCCTGGTGCTCGCTGCGGCCGGGGTCGACCTGTCCAACGTCGCGCGCAACGAGATCGCGCTGCTGCCCGTAGACCCGGACGCCTCGGCGCAACTGCTGCGGGAAGGGCTGCGCGCCTCGCTCGGCGTCGACGTCGGGGTGGTGATCAGCGATTCCATGGGACGGCCGTGGCGAGCCGGGATCGCCGACACCGCGA
Source organism: Mycobacteriales bacterium (assembly GCA_038207565.1). Classification (GTDB taxonomy): domain Bacteria; phylum Actinomycetota; class Actinomycetes; order Mycobacteriales; family Jatrophihabitantaceae; genus JALZAI01. The sequence goes on along the minus strand of JBBQZQ010000002.1, from coordinate 129,191 downwards.
TCGGGGTCGCCGGGCTGACGGCGCTGACCGACGCGCGCGGGCGCACCGACGTGTTCGGCAACGTGCTCGCCGTCACCCAGGTCGCTGTCGCCGACGAGCTCGCCGCCGCCGGCGACCTGGTCAAGGGCAAGCTCGGCGGAGTGCCGGTCGCGGTGGTACGCGGGTTCGCCCGGGACGGCAAGCTCGACGACGACGGGATGGGCAGCCGGTCGCTGATCCGCGGCTCCGCTGACGATCTGTTCCGACTGGGTACGGCCGAGGCGATGGCGGTCGGTCGTGAGGACGTGGGCTGGGCGACCGACGTGGCGCCCCCGCTGCATGCAGACGCCGTCCAGGTCATCTCGGCGATGACGGCCACGGACGTGGAACCGGCCGTCCAGCAGGGATTCCTGGGGTTCCTGGCCGCCCGCCCCGACGCCGTGTGGCGCTCGTGCGCACCGGGTCACCTCACCGCCAGCGCGCTCGTGATCGACCCGTCGCGCCGGGTCGTGCTGTTGACCCTGCACCCGCGCGCGGGCATGTGGCTGCAGCTGGGAGGGCACTGCGAGGCGGGCGACAACAGCATGCTCGACGCCGCGGCCCGCGAGGCACGCGAGGAGAGCGGCATCGGCTCGCTGTCCTTCGACCCGACACCCCTGGGACTGGACATCCACCCGATCACCTGCTCGCTCGGCGTCCCCACCCGGCACTTCGACGTGCGCTACGTCGCCATCGCACCGGACGGCGCCGAGCCGGTGCAGAGCAACGAGTCGCTGGATCTGCGCTGGTTCGCGTGGGACCGCCTGCCCGACGGCGTGGCTCCGGACCTGCCGCGTCTGGTGGAGGCGGCGCGGCAGCGGCTCGGCAGATGAGCGACGTGCTGGCCGCGATCCAACAGTGGCCCGTGCCGACTGCCGCGGCGGCGGTCGTGAGCGCCGACGGGGTGCTCGCCGCGCACGGCCCGACGGCGCACCCGTTCCCCCTCGCGTCGGTCACCAAACCGCTCGCCGCGCTGGCGATTCTCGTCGCCGTCGAGGAGGAAGCGGTATCCCTCGACGACCCCGCGGACGAGGCGCTGCTCCCCGGCGCGACCCTGCGGCACCTGCTCGCGCACGCGTCAGGACTCGCGCCGGAGCGCCTCTTGCGATCGTTCCCGCCGGCCACCCGACGCGTGTACTCCAATGTCGGCATCGAGCTCGCGGCCCGGTTGGTCGAGATGGCCACCGGCATCGCGTTCGCCAACTACCTGGACGAGGCAGTCGTCGCCCCGATGAAGCTCACCTCCACGACGCTGCCGGGTTCGGCGGCGCGCGACGGGGTGTCCAGCGTCGACGATCTGGCCCGGGTGGCGCACGAGCTGATCACTCCCTCCGGGCTGCTCGCCCCGGCCACCCTCGCCGAAGCGCGTTCGGTGCAGTACCCGGGCCTGCGGGGCGTGCTGCCTGGCTTCGGTGGCCAGCTCGACAACGACTGGGGGTTGGGGTTCGAGATCCGCGCGCACAAATCTCCGCACTGGACGGGGTCGGCCAACTCGCCCGCCACCTACGGCCACTTCGGGCAGAGCGGCACGATGCTCTGGGTCGACCCGGACGCCGGCCTCGCGCTGGTCGCGCTCGCCGATGCGAACTTCGGACCGTGGGCCGCCGAGGCGTGGCCCGCGCTGTCGAACGCAGTGCTCGAGGCCTACCGCTAGATCGCGCGGATGTCGTTGGGGGCGAACCGCGGACCGAAGCGGGGCGTGCCGACCCCGGACAGCTCGATCAGCCGCACCACCCGCTGGCGCTGACCGGCCCATGGCACCAGCAGTTCGAGCATCTCCTCATCGGTGCCACGTGGGCGTCCGGTGAGGAAGTGCACCACCCAGTTCTTGATGTGGTAGTCGCCGACGCTGATGGCGTCGGGGTGCCCGAGCGCCCGCTGCGCCGTCTCCGCAGCCGTCCACTCCCCCACACCCGGGATGACCTGCAGCCGCTTCAGCGCGTCGGACGGCGTCATCGTGGTGCACTCCTCCAGCCGCGACGCCACCGTCGCCGCCGCGCGGATCGCGCGCTGCCGCTTGCCATCGACGCCGAGTCGGTGCCATTCCCAGGACGGGATCGCCAGCAACGCCCGCGGCGACGGCGGCACCCGCATCGACACCGGCCCAGGGGCGGGCGTGCCGAATCGGTAGCAGAGCCCGCGCCAGGCTACGCGCGCCTCCTTTCCGGTGACCTTCTGTTCCAGTACGGCGGGGACGAGCGATTCCAGCACCAGACCGGTCGTCGGCAGCCGCATGCCGGGGCACCGGCGCAACACGTCGCGCAACCGCGGCAGATCGGTGAGGTCGAGCGCGGACCAGTCGTCGCCGGCACCTACGAGCGTGGGGACGCGGTCGATCAGCCATGCGGCACCGTCGCCCCAGGCCGTCGCCGACACGGTCCCACGCGCTGCCGTCAGGGCAAGGGTGCCGGCACCGTCGGGGGTGTCACAGGCCCACCAGAACGCTCCCGACCCGTCCACGCGGTGCGCCGGGTCGCCGACGCCGCGTTGTAGCGGGCGCAGGGTAGCGCTCAGGTTCACGGGCCGTCCGGCATCCCAGCTCCGTTCCAGCACAGCCTCCGCCACCGGCTACAGGTCCGAGGAGAAGCGCACCGAGCCGTCCGCGAGCACGACGTCCGGCCACACCCGCACGCCGGCGCGCAGTTCGACACGAGCGCCGACGCGGGCCCGGTCACCGATGACGGTGTCCTCGATCACCGCGTCTGCGCCGACCACCGCGCCGAAACCGAGGACGGACCGGCGCACCACCGCACCAGCGCCGACCGACGCATGGTCGAAGAGCACCGAGCCGTCGACGACCGCCGTGGCCTCGACGACGCTCCCGCGACCCACGGACGTGCCACCGGTGACCGTCCCGGACACCGCGGCGCCGGGCAGCACCAGCGCCTCGCCCACCGGGCCGGGCAATGCCGATGACGGCGCGATGCCCCGCACCAGATCGGCCGACCCGGCAACGAAGTCCGCGGGCGTCCCCAGATCGCGCCAGTAGGCGTCGGCGACATGTCCCTGCACCCGCGCGCCCGAAGCGAGCAGCTGCGGGAACGTCTCGCGCTCGACGGACACCGGGCGTCCCGTCGGGATGGAATCGAGCACTGCACGGCGGAACACGTACGCGCCGGCATTGATCTGATCGGTGACCGGATTCGGATCCTTCTCCAGGAACGCGATCACCCGCCCGTGCCCGTCGGTCGGGACGCACCCGAACGCTCGCGGATCGGGCACGGTCGTCAAGTACAGCGTGGCGTCGGCGCCGGCCCGCTCGTGGGTCTCGAGCAGCGCGCCCAGGTCGACGCCGGACAGGACGTCGCCGTTGAACACGAGCGCAGTGTCACCGCGCAGCGCCGGGACCACGTTGCGGATGCCGCCCGCCGTGCCCAGCGGTTCGGTCTCGACGACGTAGTCCAGTTCGACGCCCAGCCTCGAACCGTCGCCGAAGAAGTCCCGGAATACCTCTGCGCGGTAGGACGTGCCCAGGACGATGTGCGTAATGCCTGCGTCCCGGATCCGAGTCACCAGATGCGTCAGGAACGGCACGCCGGCCGTGGGCAGCATCGGTTTGGGCGCCGAGAGGGTCAACGGACGCAGCCGGCTGCCGAGCCCACCGACCAAGATCACCGCGTCCGTACCATGCACCAGCCGAGGGTGTCACACCCCGCCGGCGTCGTGCCGGCTAGCGGGGTACGAGCGTCGTCGCGGCCAGCACGGGGGTCGTGGAATCGAAGCGGAAGAACGAGGTCATCAGGCCGAGCGCCGAGGCCAGGCTGGACCCGGTCGTGGACACGTGCGCCGCGGAACCGGACCAGTTCGTTCCATTGACCGTTGCCGCCAGCACCCAGCCGCCCCACTGGCCGTATCCGGTGCGCCGGGTGATCGAGATGGAGCTGACGCTCTTGAGACCGTAGTACCCGGCGACCTGCGACACGGACGCGTGGTCGGCCCAGTTCAGGTAGGGATCACCAGACGTCGCGTTGTCATAGGGGTCGACCCGGCCCACGAGATAGGCCTGCCCACCGTCGAGGCTGGCGCCGCCGTTGGACGCAGAGAACTGCGCGAAGATCGTGCTGCCGCCATAGGTCAGCACCTGGTTCTCGTTGCCGGCCACCGCCGCCGGGTCGTCGCTCCACTGCAGGTAACCCCCGGAGCTGTAATGGGCCATGCCGCCGTACACCTGGCAACTGGTCGTGTCGCAGATGTCGTAGGAGGAGCCGGTGTGACTCTCGACCGCGTTCCGGCCGTAGGTGCGGGCCGCGACCGCCTGCGCTCCGACGGCTGCCGACGGCCAGGAGGCCGGCATCTCGCGAGGCACGACACCCCTGGTGTAGTTGTCCAGGGAAACTCGGTCGATCGTGTACTCACCCGAGCCGCTACGCAACGCGCCCACCGCGCCGTGGAAACGGGTGGACGAGCCGTCGGCCATCAGGATCCGGACCCAGCCGTAGTAGCTGGTGAAATCCGCCCGCGCCGGGAGCTCCGTGGACAGCGTCTTCCAGGTGCCGGCGCTGCGACCAGCGAGCGCCAGCCCGCTGCCATAGGGGGAGAGGCGGAACCGCACGTAGTCCCACGTGGGCAACGCGCCGTAGCCCGTCACGCGCAGGCCCCTGATTCCGGCGAACACCGTGGTGTTGGAGGCTGCCCCGGACAGGCGGACGCGGATCTTGCTCGGTGCCAACGTGCTGAGCGTGGTTCCCGGGTAGTAGAACGCCAGGATCCGCGCGGTGGACAGGCCCGCGATCGCGGCACCCCGCGCGCCGTACTGGCTCATGCCGTGACCGTGCCCGTTGCCGTTGCCGTGCACTGCGAAGACCGCCGTCCCGGTGGCAGCCGGTCCCGCGTCGGCAGCCGCGTCGGCAGCCCGGCCGGGGTCGGCAGCCGCCGGGCCGACGACGCCTCCGGAGCCGATCAGGGCCGCGGCGACGACGGCGGACGCTGCCGACCGGTACACCCGCGATGTGTGGGCAGAGCACATATCACAACTCGTCTCGTTTACTGCGACGCCACGCCGAGCGCGCGCACAGGCTGCCTTCCTCATCGGCAGACACCCTCGACACTTCAACATCGGCTGCGCAGATCCGGGGTGTTTCGCGTCTAGCCTGTCGAGATCATGCATCGCGCCCGGCTGGCCACTCGCGCCTCGTTCGCCCTGCTCGCTTTCCTGCTCATGATCGTGAGCGGTTACGCCTGGGCCACCTACCAGGACTTCACCGCCAGCGTCCCGCGCGGCGCACCCGTCCCGGCTCTCGACGGCGGCAACGACATTGACGGCAGCGCCCAGAACATCCTGCTGATCGGCAGCGACAGCCGGGCCGGCTCCACCCGCGCGGAGCAGTCCGCGATGCGCACCGGCCATGACGACGGCACCGTCAACACCGACACGATGATGATCCTGCACATCCCCTCGGACGGGGGGAAACCGTCAATCATTTCTTTCCCGCGCGATTCGTGGGTGAGCATCCCCGGGCACGGCAAGGGCAAGCTCAACTCGGCGTACGGCGACGGTTACTACCCGGCCAAGGACGGCCACGAGAGCGATCGGCTGGCGCAGAGCGACGGCATCCTCATGACCCTGCGCACCCTGTCGAACCTGACCGGCCTGCACATCGACCACTATCTGCAGGTCAACCTGCTCGGGTTCTACCGCATCAGCGAGGCCATCGGCGGGGTCACCGTCTGCCTGAAGAACGCACAGAACGCGACGACCGACAAGGACGCCTACGGCAGTGGGTACTCCGGCATCGACCTGCCCAAGGGTGTCTCGACGATCAAGGGCGAGCAGGCGCTCGCCTTCGTGCGCCAGCGCCACGGCCTGCCGCACGGCGATCTGGACCGCATCAAGCGCCAGCAGTACTTCCTCAGCGCGGCGTTCGGCAAGATCGCCTCGGCCGGTGAGCTGCTCAACCCCTTCAAGCTGCACCGCCTGCTCGGCGCGGTGAGCTCGTCGCTGATCACCGACCCGTCCCTAAATCTGCTGTCACTGGCGCGGTCGTTCGAACTGCTCAGCTCGGGCGACATCGCGTTCGCGACCCTGCCCAACAACGGCCCGCAGGTCATTTACCCGGACGGCGTGGAGACCGCGATCGTGCAGGTCGACGAGGCCGCGATTGCCAGCTTCATCCGCTCGGTCACCGGTCAGGTGGCGGATCCGGAGCTCGTCAAGGTCCCGGCCGCACGCCCGTCCTCGGTCACCCTCGACGTGCTCAACGGCACCCACCGCGTCAAGCTGGCCACCCGCAACGCCGAGGAGCTGATACATCGCGGCTTCTCGGTGGACGTCGTCGATTCCACGCCCGAGACGGTCACCACGACCACAGTGCTCTACCGGCCCGGCCAGCAGGCCGCTGCCAAGGCGGTTGCCAACGTGGTCGACGGCAGCAAGCTGGTCGAGACGACGTCGGTAAACCGGGTCACCCTGGAACTGGGCACCGACGACAAGCAGGTGCAGGGCCTGACCTCGCCCAGCAGGCGTCCTCCGGCCGGCCGCCCCGCAGCGGGGCAGACCGCAGCCGTGCCGTGCATCGACTGAGAACACCGCGCCTTTTCGGGCGATTTCGCCAAGGATCGGTAACCTCGAACAGATGTCGAGTTCCAGCCCGGGGCTGCCGCCCCTGCCGCCGCACCTCGACCCACGTGTGCAGCACGGCGGTCGGGGCGCCGCGCCGACCCCCCGCCGTTCGCACACCGTCCGCGCGTCGGCACGAATCGTCTCCGCGGTGCTGTCCGCCGCGATCATCGTGTTCTTCGGGTACGGCTGGAAGAACTACCGCGACCTCAACAACGGGTTGCAGCGGTTATCGATCCACACCGGCGTGCAGTCCGACGGACCGCAGAACGACATCGACGGCAAGGACCAAAACCTGCTCATCGTCGGCAACGACGACCGCACCGACATGACTCGCGCCGAGGCCAACGCACTGCACACCGGAAAGGGCCAGGGCAGTATCAGCACCGACACGATGATGATCGTGCACGTGCCGGCCGACGGGTCGAAGGCGACGCTCATCTCCCTGCCCCGCGACTCCTACGTCGCCATTCCCGGCTACGGAATGAACAAGCTCAACGCCGCATACGCCAGCGCCTACACCCACACCACCGGCAGCCTGGACACCCGGCGTGCCGCAGGCGCTGACCTGCTGATCAAGACCGTCCACCAGCTGACCGGTCTCACGATCGACCACTTCGTCCAAGTCGGCCTGCTCGGCTTCTACCGGATCAGCAACGCGATCGGCGGCGTGTCGGTCAATCTGTGCAAGGCCGTGGACGACAGCTACAGCGGGTTGCACCTCTCGGCCGGGCACCACTCCGTCGAGGGCGTGACGGCATTGCAGTTCGTCCGCCAGCGCCACGGCCTGGCCAACGGCGACATCGACCGCACCCAGCGCCAGCGTTACTTCCTCACCGCCGCATTCCGCAAGATCGCCTCTGCGGGCACGCTGCTCAACCCGAGTCGGCTGCGTAATCTCGTCCGTGCCGTGGACAAGTCGCTCTATGTCGACTCCGGTCTGAACGTCACCAGTCTCGCGTCGCAGATGTCGAGCTTGAGCGCGAACAACATCGTCGGCAAGGCAATCCCGTTCGCCGGCTATGACGACAGCTCGCCGGTCGGCAGCGTTGTCGTCGTCGATCCCGCGAAGGTCAAGAAATTTGTGAACAAGCTGATCGGCTCGGGAAATTCGGCGCTCTCGAGCGCTGCGACCCTCGACCCGTCCGACGTCGCCGTGTCGGTGCTCAATGGCGGATCGGCCAACGGGGCGGCCGGCCGCGCCGCCGCGACGCTCAAGTCGGCGGGCTTCGAGGCAACCTCGGGTGACAGCACGTCGCAGTCGGCGACGACAACGATCGAGTACGCGAGCGGGGACGAGTCGCAGGCGAAAACCCTCGCACAGTACGTCCCGGGTGCCGTCGTGCGCTCCGGCGACGTCTCCACCCTGACGCTCGTGCTGGGTTCCGACGGCGTGGCCGTGCAGTCGAAGGCCGCTGCGTCACCGTCGAAGCCGGCGTCGGCAACGAAGCCCAAGACCAAGGCGGTCGATTCAGGCTGCATCAACTAACCTCCGTACGTGTCCGACACCCCGACTCCGCGCAACCGGCAGCATGACGCTGCTGCACGCCGGGCGAGCGTGGTGGCGGGCGGACGGTTGGCGGGCAAGGTGGTCGCCGCACTGCTGTCGGCCGCGCTCATGGTCGGATTCGCCTACGGCTGGAAGAACTACCGCGACCTTAACGTCGGGCTGCACAGAGTCACCTTGCCGAATCTGAACCAGCCGCGACAGGACGTCGGTGGCGGCGCCACGGCGGGCCCGACACCCGGGGTCAACGGCAAGGACGAGAACATCCTGATCGTCGGTGCCGACGACCGCAGCAACATGACGCGCAGTGAGATCAAGCTGCTGCACGTCGGGCACGACGCCAGCCTCTCCACCGACGTGATCATGATCGTGCACGTGCCCGCCGACGGCTCGAAGGCAACGCTGCTCTCGATCCCGCGCGACTCCTATGTCGACATCAGGGGGTTCCGCCGAAACAAGATCAACGCAGCCTTTGCCGACGGGTACGGCGACGCGGGTGGCAGCGACCAGGCCAAACAGGCCGCCGGTGCCGACAAACTCGTGCAGACCGTCACCGACCTCACCGGATTGACCATCACGCACTACGTGCAGGTCGGGTTCGTCGGCTTCTACCGCATCGCGCAGGCCATCAACGGCATCACTGTCGACCTGTGCAAGAACGTCTCGGACCCCGACGGCTCGGGATTCGTGCAGACAGCAGGCATCCACAAACTGTCGGCCGTCGAGTCGCTGCAGTTCGTACGGCAGCGCCACTCCATCCCCGGCGGGGACCTCGGTCGGGCCAAGCGGCAGCGGTACTTCATCACCGCGGCGTTCCGCAAGGTGGCCTCACGGGGCGTGCTGACGAACCTGCACAGGCTGGTCAAGGCGGTCACCAGCTCGTTCTACGTCGACGAGGGCTTCAGCATCCCCGACTTCGCGGCCCAGATGTCCGATCTGAGCGCCAACAACATCATCGGCAGAACGATCCCCACCAAGGGTCAGGGGTCCACCGAAGTGGGTGACGTGGTCTTCGTCGACCCGGTGGCGGTGCGCAAGTTCGCCGAGCAGATGGTGAGCGGCACGCTGCCGGGCGCATCCGTGCCGAAGACGAAGACAAGCACGGATCCCACTGCGCCGCCGAGCCCGGGCACCGCGACACAGCAGCCGATCGACGCCGGCTGCGTCAATTGATGGCAACGCCGGAACAGCTCTTCGCCGACCTTCTGGCCCAGGCCCCGTCCCGCCCGTTCGTCACGTACTACGACGAAGCGAGCGGAGAGCGATCGGAGCTGTCGCTGCGTTCGCTGGGCAACTGGGTCGCCAAGACCCATTACCTGCTCATCGACGAGCTCGGTCTGGGACGCGGCGACGCGGCGCTGATCGCCCTGCCCGCGCACTGGATCTCGGTTCCTGTCGTGTTGGGCTGTCTGACCGCCGGGTTGGAACTCGTCGAGAACGGCGGGGACGTGGCGTTCGTGGAGCCGGCGTCCCTCACACGCGCGGGCGGGGTCGATGATGTGTTCGCAGTGGCGCCGTCCGCTGCGGCCGTGGGCTTCGGCGCGACCCCGCCGACGGGCGCCGCCGACTACGTGAGCGCCGTGCGTCCCCAGGCCGATGTGTGGGCCTCGCTACGTTTCGGCGCCGACGCGGGCGATCCGTGCCTGTCCGGACGCACCCGCGGCGCGGTCGTCGACTGGGCGATCGAGCGCGCCCGCGAACTCGGCATCGGTGACGGCGCGCGAGCGCTCACGACTCGAACCTGGACGACGACGGGCGACCTGGTCGACACCCTGCTGGCCCCCCTTGCCGCCGGCGGATCAGTCGTTTACGTCAACAACTGCACGGACGAGTCGGTCCTGCAGCGGCGCATGGGCGAGGAACGCGCGACCGTCCGGATCTGAAACGCCTCAGATCAGCTCGATGGCGTCGGCGATCGACTCGAGCACGCGGCCCGGGCGGAACGGGAAGCGGTTAACGCCCTCGCGCCGTGTCGAGCCCGTCAGCACCAGGATGGTGTCCAGGCCGGCTTCGATGCCCGCGATCACGTCGGTGTCCATCCGGTCGCCGACCATGACCGTCGATTCGGAATGCGCGTGGATGCGGTTCATCGCGCTGCGGAACATCATCGGGTTCGGCTTGCCGACGAAGTACGGATCGGCGCCCGTCGCCTTGGTGATCAGCGCCGCCACCGAACCCGTCGCCGGCAGCGCTCCCTCAGGACTGGGCCCGGTGACGTCGGGGTTCGTGGCGATGAACCGCGCGCCTGAGTCGATGAGCCGGATCGCCTGGGTTATCGCTTCGAACGAGTACGTCCGGGTCTCACCGAGCACGACGTAGTCGGGATCGGTGTTGGTCAGCACATAACCGGCCTCGTGCAGCGCGGTCGTAAGCCCGGCTTCGCCGATGACGTATGCCGACCCTCCCGGCATCTGCTCGGCCAGGAAGTCCGCCGTGGCCAGGGCCGACGTCCAGATCAACTCCTCCGGCACGATCAGACCAGCGCGGTTCAGCCGCGCCGACAGGTCGCGCGGCGTGTAGATCGAGTTGTTGGTGAGGACGAGGAAGCGGCGTTCACGGTCGACGAGCCGGTCGAGGAAATCGGCAGCGCCGGGCAGCGCCTTCTCCTCGTGGACGAGGACGCCGTCCATGTCGGTGAGCCAGCATTCCGCCGGGGGCCGGGTGCTCATGGGATCGACGGTAGCGGGTGGGTACTGCTTGGTACGACCGAGCGGGCTACTGGTACGAAGAAGGCAGTACGTCGTCGAAAGGATGCACCGTGTCGGAGCAGAACCCGCGCCAGAACGTCACCTTCCCGAGCAACGGCGGCCACGCGCATGGCTACCTGGCCAGACCGCCGTCCGGTTCCGGACCGGGGCTGGTGCTCATCCAGGAATGGTGGGGGCTCGACGACCACATGGCCGACCTGGTCGACCGCTTCGCCGCCGCAGGTTTCGTTTCGCTGGCGCCGGATCTCTACGGCGGACGGGTCGCGCACGACGCCGACGCGGCCGGCAAGATGCTGCAGGAACTGCCCGTCGACGAGGCCGCGCGCGACCTCGCCGGTGCGGTCGACTTCCTGTTGGCCGACGATTCGGTCACCTCGGCCAAGGTGGGTACCGTCGGGTTCTGCATGGGCGGCGGGTTCGTGTTGCAACTCGCGGCGCAGCAGGGTGACAAGATCGGCGCGGCCGTGTCGTTCTACGGCGTCGGGCCTGCCGTCCCTGATCAGTACCGGTCGGTGACCGCACCGATTCAGGGCCACTACGCCGAGCAGGACGAGATGTATCCCGTGACCAAGGCACACGAGCAGGAGGAGCAGATCCGCGCGGAGTCGCAGGGCTCGGTGGAGTTCTTCTACTACCCGGCAGGCCACGCCTTCCACAACGACAAGGACAAGATGGGCACCTACCACGCGGACAGCGCGAAGCTGGCCTGGGACCGCACCCTGGAGTTTCTGCGCGCCAATTTGTCGTGACCGCGATCCGGCCGGAGCAGGGCGCCGATCACGATGCGGTGCGTGGCGTCATCACGTCGGCCTTCGACGACCCACACGTCGCCGATCTCGCCGACGCGCTGCGCGCCGGACCGGCTCGCGCGTCTCTTGTCGCCGTCGTGCGGGACCAGATCGTCGGGCACGTGCTGCTCTCGCGTGGTTGGGTCGACGCATCGGCGCGCATCGTCGAGGTGCTGATCTTGAGCCCACTCGCTGTCGATCCCTTGCATCAGCATCAGGGGGTTGGCGCAGCGTTGGTGCGAGCTGCGATCGACACGGCGTCCGGCCTGACAGCACCACTGCTGTTCCTCGAAGGTTCGCCGAGCTACTACCCGCGATTCGGCTTCGTGCCCGGCTCTTCACGGGGGTTCAGCGCACCGTCCGCGCGCATTCCCGACGCGGCGTTCCAGGTTGTGGTCTTGGCGTCCTGGAACGCTGGGATGAGCGGCGCACTCGTCTACCCCGAGGCGTTCTGGACGCACGACAGTGTGGGTCTCCGTCCCTGACCTTCGGTTCGCCCGTGCTTGACGCGTCGACAGGTGCCGTTCTGACGGTGTTCATCGGTACGTCTTCCCCATCCGACACAGTCGAGACCGACAACGTCGAGAAGGGACCAACTCGTGAAACTCTGGCACCGCGCAGCACTACCCGTGCTCGTCGTCGGCCTTGCAGTCATGACCACAGCTGCGGCCACCGCCGCGCCCACCGCGACAACATCGCACGGACAAAGCCGCGCGTACACCTTCGCTGTCATCGGCGACATCCCCTACGGCGCCGCGCAGATCGAGAACTTCCCGAAGGTCATCGCGCAGATCAACGCCGACCGCTCCGTGCAGTGGGTCGATCATCTGGGTGACATCAAGGACGGTTCGAGCGTCTGCAGCGACGACTACTTCAAGATGATCAAGAGCCGTTTCGACGCCTTCGCGGACCCGCTGGTCTACACCGTCGGCGACAACGAGTGGACCGACTGCCATCGTCCGGCCGACGGCTCGTACAACCCGTTGGAGCGGTTGGCGACGATCCGCCAGGTGTTCTTCCCGAACCCCGGCGAGACCCTTGGCCAGCACCGCGCCCGCGTGCGCTCGCAGGCCGATCAGGGCATCCCGGAGGACGTCCGCTGGGAGCGCGCCCGCGTCTCGTTCGCCGCGCTGCACATCGTCGGAAGCAACAACAGCCTCGCGCCGTGGACGGGCAACACCGCACCCACCCCGGAGCAAACGGCCGAAGTGCTGGCCCGCACGGCCGCGGTTATCCAGGAGATCCACGCGGCTTTCGTCGCCGCGAGGCACCACCATGACCGGGCAGTCACGCTGCTGACCCAGGCCGACATGTTCGACCCGACCGTGACCGACCCGTCTTTCGCCGACTACTACGCGTTCCAGCCGATCGTGCAGGCCATCGCGCGCGAATCCGCCCACTTCCGCGGACCGGTCTACCTGTTCAACGGCGACAGCCACGTCTACAACAGCGACCAACCGCTCGCCTCGGGTTCGAAGTGGCTGTCGTTCTACGGCGTCGAGCAGCCGGTGACGAACCTGTCGCGCATCACGGTCGACGGTTCCACCGGGGACGATGACTACCTGCGCGTGAGCGTCGCCCCGCACGGCAAGCAGGTGCTCAGCTGGGTGCGGGTGCCCTTTACCTCCTGAGCGACACTGGCACGACCCTCCACTCGGTTGGGGTGCACCCCGGCCGTCCAGCTCCAGCTCAGACGTGATCAACAGGCCCGAACGCGCGCGCAGCGACGACTCGACCCTGTTGATCACCGCCGGGCCTACTGCGAGCGGCTCATGGTGGGACGCAGTTCTGGCTGCCGATCTCAGGCCGAATGTCTCGGGACGGCCACCATCACCGCCGAGCAGCCCGACGTCGGCGATGTGCTCGATGCGCTCGAGCGAACCACCCAGCGCTACCGCGTAATCGCGACCCTTGCGAATATCGCCGCCTGGATCGCCGCGGCGCGCACGCCTGGCCACTGCGGATTGTCGGCGTCGACGTGCCACGAAACCTGGTGAACTTCGAGCTCCGGAATGCCGGTGAGCGCCGCGCCTACGTCATCCAGCCGCGACACGTCGCGGACGTAGACGGCGACGCTCAGCTGCGCGATGGTCCGTCCGGTAGGTCCCTTGCCGTGTTCGTAGTCGTGCTCGGCCTGCGTGTGCAGCGAATGGCTCGACCAGGCCAACGGCGACCGGGTCGACTCAACTGTCAGCGGCACGCCGCCCACCTGCTGCAGCGCTGCCACGAAGCGCCGTTGCGCCTGAGCCAGCGCTGCTTCTGCGCCGGTTTTGGAATCCACAACCGTGTGCAGGTTGCCGACTACGACGGCATAGTCAGGGGGACCAGCTGTGCGGCCTCGCCGCGGACCGACAGCACGACATCGTTCGGATCGCGCATCGCGCCCCCCTCGGTCAGTCCCCGTGAACCACCGCGCGCTTACTTGAGCAGATTGCGCGCCATCACCATGCGGTTGATCTGGTTGGTGCCCTCGTAGATCTGGGTGATCTTTGCGTCGCGCATCATCCGCTCGACGGGGAAGTCCTTGGTGTACCCGTACCCGCCGAACAGCTGGACCGCATCGGTCGTCACCGACATCGCCGTATCGGACGCGAACACCTTTGCCGCTGCGGAGGTGAACGACAGGTTCGCCTCGCCACGCTCGGCGCGTGCGGCGGCGGCGTAGACGAGTTGGCGCGCCGCTTCGATCCGCATCCCCATGTCGGCGATCATGAACTGCAGGCCCTGGAATTCCGCGATCGCCTTGCCGAACTGATGGCGCTGTTTGACGTAGGCGACAGCGGCGTCGAACGCGCCCTGCGCGATGCCCAGCGCCTGTGCGCCGATCGCGAGACGGGTGTGGTCGAGCGTGCGCAGCGCGGTCTTGAAACCGGTGCCCGGCTCGCCGATGATCCGGTCGGCCGCAATGGTGCAGTCCTCGAAGTAGATCTCACACGTGGGGCTGCCCTTGATGCCGAGCTTGCGTTCCTTGGCGCCGACCGAGAAGCCCGGGTCGTCCTTGTGCACGACGAACGCCGAAATCCCGTTCGCATGTTTGTCGGGATCGGTCACCGCCATGACGGTGTAGTAGGTCGAGACGCCCGCGTTGGTGATCCAGCACTTGGTGCCGTTCAGCACCCAGTGGTCGCCGTCCAGAACCGCGCGGGTGCGCATCGCCGCGGCGTCCGAACCCGCCTCTCGCTCGGACAGCGCGTAGCTGATCATCTCGCCGGCCGCGATGTCGCCCAGGACGGTCTTCTTCAGCTCTTCCGAACCCGACAGGATGATCGGTTGTGAACCCAGCTTGTTCACTGCGGGAATGAGCGAGGACGAGGCACACGCCCGGGCGACCTCCTCGACGACGATGCAGGCCGAGATCGCGTCGGCACCGGCGCCGCCGTATTCCTCGGGGATGTGCACCGCGTGGAATCCCGCGCGCACGAGCGCCGCGAGCACGTCATGCGGGAACTGCGCCGTCTCGTCGATCTCCGCCGCGCGCGGTGCGATCTTGTCGTCGGCCAACTCGCGCACGGCCTGGCGCAGCATCCGCTGCTCCTCAGAGAGCTGGTACTGGTCGAAATCAGGATTTCCGGAGCCCATGGCCCCGATAGTAGGACGGCCTTATCGGTCCCGCCGCGCGAGCGTGAGCAACGACCGCACCGGGATCCGCAGGCCGTCCTCGGTTCGGTACTGCGCAACGAGGCCGGCCAGCGTGGCGCGCACCGCTGCCCGGGCCTCGTCCGAGGCTGCCGAAAGCGCTGCGGCGAGGGGCGGCGCAAGGCAGCGCACCGTGTCGAAGTGCTCGTCGGCGTCGGCGAACGAAGCGAGCGTGTCCACTTGCTGCACCGAGATATCGGCGAATCCGGCATCGGCGAACAGTCCCTGCAGGACGGACGGGTCCGCCAGCGAGAACGGGCCGCCCGGGCCGGTCGGCGGCCCGCCCTGCACGACGCCGTGCATCATGGCGGCCATGCCGACCGACGTCAGCCACGGGTTGTCCTGCGGCGCGCCCCACACCGCAGCGGCGACCCGGCCCCCCGGCGCCAGCACCCGACGACATTCGGCGACCGCGCGCGCCGGGTCGGACACCAGCATCAGGCCCATCCGGAACACCACGACGTCGACCGACCCATCTCCGAGAGGTATGTCGCACGCGTCGATCTGGGTGACCTCGACACCGGGCGACGCGGCCGTCCGAGCGCGGATGAGTTCGAGCATGCCGGGGGCGACGTCGCTGGCGATCACGGTGCCGCTGGGCCGCACCCGCCCGGCCAGCAGGGCTGCTAGCTCCCCGGTTCCCGCACCGAGTTCCAGCACACGGTCGCCCGGCGCGAGTGCCAACCCGTCGACGAGCGCCGCCGTGAGCTGGGTCTTGAGGGTCTCGACGTGACCGCGGTGCGCGTCCCAGTCCGGGGCGACCGCGGTCCAATCGACGGGGCAGACGCCGGTAGTTGCCTGCATGATGCACTCCGATACAGTTGGACTGTTATCAATATAGTGAAGGTGTATCTGAAATGACGCCCGACGTCAAGCGGTCCTACGATTCCTCCCGCCGTCGCGAGCAGGCCCGCGAGACCCAGCGGCGAATTCTGACCGCGGCCCACGATCTGTTCGTGGCGCAGGGTTACGGGCGTACGACGATCGCCGACATCGCGCGCGCAGCCGAGGTGTCGGCCGAGACCGTCTACAGCGCCTTCCGGAACAAGGTCACCCTGTTGCACCGGGTCTGGGACGTCACGATCGGCGGGGACGATGAGGAAACCGTCTTCCACGAACGTCCGGAGATCGTGGCTATCCGCACCGAACCCGATCTGGCGCGGCGCTTCGAGCTGCATGCCCGGATGTACACGAAGGTCGCCCGCCGCACGACGCCCTTCCTGCTCGCACTGCGCGGCGCGGCCGGTAGTGAACCAGCCGCCGGCGAGATGCTGGCCGAGGTCGGGCGGCAACGGCTCGCCGGGCTACGTGTGATGGCCCGTGACGCCGCGGCAACGGGCCAGCTGGCGGTGTCCGAGCGGGAATGCCTCGACGTGATCTGGGCCATGACCGACGGCATGCTCTGGCACCAGCTCGTCCAGGAACGCGGCTGGACCGACGATCAGTTCCAGGAACTTCTCGCCCGGATGTGGGTGGGCGCGCTCGTCACGCCCCAGCGCCGCTCCCGCTGATTGGTTATGCTCCGGGCGGGCCGTGACTGGCGTGTTCTTTCAAGGTGGTCCGACCACCGGGGAGCGGTCCGGAATGACCGCCGCGCGCCTGGGCTTTCCGATCTGCACGAGGAGACGCGCCCATGACCCCGAGCAGTGCCGCCCAACCCTTTGACGCCGACGCCGCAACGGCCGCGTACACGAACGCGTTGCAGGTGATCGAATCCGTCGAGCCGACGATCGCGGGCGCGATCCGTAGCGAGCTCGCCGACCAGCGGGCCTCGCTCAAGCTCATCGCCAGCGAGAACTACGCCTCCCCGGCCGTCCTGCTGACGATGGGGACGTGGCTCTCGGACAAGTACGCCGAGGGCACCGTCGGGCACCGTTTCTATGCGGCCTGCCAGAACATCGACACCGTCGAAAAGGCCGCGGCCGACCACGCGAAGGCGCTGTTCGGCGCACCGCACGCCTACGTGCAACCGCACTCAGGCATCGACGCGAACCTCGTTGCCTTCTGGGCGATCCTCGCGCAGCGCATCGAGTCACCTGCGCTGGCCGAGGCCGGCGCCAAGCACGTCAACGACCTGTCCGAGGACGATTGGCAGAAACTGCGCAAGGCCCTCGGCGACCAGCGCGCGCTCGGCATGTCGCTCGACGCCGGTGGGCATCTCACGCACGGCTTCCGGCCCAACATCAGCGGCAAGATGTTTCACCAGGCGTCCTACGGCACCGACTCCGAGACCGGGTTGCTCGACTACGACGCGCTGCGTGCGCAGGCCCGCGAGTTCCGGCCGCTGGTGCTCATCGCCGGCTACAGCGCGTACCCCCGCAAGGTGAACTTCGCGAAAATGCGCGAGATCGCCGACGAGGTCGGCGCCACGTTCATGGTCGACATGGCGCACTTCGCCGGCCTGGTCGCCGGCAAGGTGTTCACCGGCGACTTCGACCCGATCCCCCACGCGCACGTCGTGACGACGACCACCCATAAGTCCCTGCGCGGCCCGCGAGGCGGCATGGTCTTGTGCCAGCCCGAGTACGCCGACGCCGTCGACCGCGGGTGCCCGATGGTGCTGGGCGGCCCGCTCGGCAACGTCATGGCCGCCAAGGCCGTCGCGCTCGCTGAGGCCCGCCAGCCGTCCTTCCAGACCTACGCGCGGGCTGTGGCCGACAACGCTGTCGCGCTCGCGGACGGGCTGATGTCGCGGGGCGCGCGCGTGATCACCGGCGGCACCGAGAACCACCTCGTCCTCATCGACGTCACGTCGTTCGGCCTCACTGGCCGCCAGGCCGAGTCCGCCCTGCTCGACGCCGGCATCGTGACCAACCGCAACGCGATCCCGCGCGATCCGAACGGCGCCTGGTACACCTCCGGCGTGCGCGTGGGGACGCCGGCACTCACGTCGCGCGGATTCGCGACGCCCGAGTTCGATCGTGTCGCCGAACTGATGGTGGACGTGCTGGGCGCCACCTCGCCGAGCGCAGCGGCATCGGGCGGCACGTCCAAGGCGAAGTACGCGATCGCGGACGGGGTCGCCGACAAGACGCGCGCGGCAGCCGACGAACTGCTGACTGCGCACCCGCTTTACCCCGGTCTGGATCTGGGCGGGGCATGAGATGACCTACCAGCCCATGCCGGGCGCGCCACAGCAACCGCCGCCGAGCAGGGGCGCACCGCCGTCGACGGTGCGTACGGCCGTGCTGCTGATGTTCATCAGCGCCGGGCTGTCGTTTATCGCCACGATCACCGAATTCGCCCTCAAGGACCAGATCCGCGATCAGATCGCGAACAACAATCCCGGCGCTGACACCGGTCGGCTGGATGACCTGCTGACCACAGCGATCACCATCGCGGTAGCCGTGAGCGCCGTTTTGCTGGTGCTGTATTTGCTGCTGGCGATACAAGTCCGCAAGGGCAAGAACTGGGCGCGCATCGTGACCTGGGTGTTCGCCGGGCTCGGCACGCTGAGCCTCGTCGGTGCCATCGCCGGCACCGAGCCGACCGTCAACCGCGTGCTCGGTGTCCTCGGCGGCATCATCAACATCGCCCTGATCATCCTGCTGGCGCGGCCACCCAGTAACGCCTACTTCCGCAAGCCGCCCCCGTACGAACCGGCTTACTACCCGCAGTACCCGCCGCAGGGTCAGCGGTAGGGCGAGGTCGTCGTCCCGATCCCGTCGTGCCACTCGTAGACCGACACACCGGCAATGAAGACCTGCATCGCCCGGCTCATCACGTCGAGCGGGTCGCCGTCCCAGATCACCAGGTCGCCGTCGAGGCCGGGCTCGAGCGCACCGACGCGGTCGTCGAGGCCCATGATGCGGGCCGGGTTGACGGTGATCGAGCGCAACGCGTCCGCACGGGTCATGCCTTCCTTGACCGCGAGGGTGGCCTGATGCACCAGGAAGTTGATGGGCACGACCGGGTGGTCGGTGGTGAGTGCCACGAGGACCCCGGCGTTGGCGAGGCGGCCGGGATTGGCGAGGGTGCGCTCGCGCAGTTCCACCTTCGAGCGGGTGGTGAACAGCGGACCCACCACGCACGGGATGCCCCGCTCGGCCAGCACGTCCGCGACGAGGAACCCCTCGGTCGCATGGTTGACGATCAGCCGGTAGCCGAATTCGTCCGCAAGCCGGATGGCGGTTGCGATGTCGTCGGCACGGTGCGTGTGCTGGCTCCACGGCAGCTCACCGTCGAGCACTCGCACCAGTACCTCGCTCGTGCTGTCCCGCTCGAACGGGTCGCCCTTCTCGGCCGCTCGGTCGCGCTTGAGCTTGTAGTCCTGGGCCTTGCCGAACGCGTCGCGGATCACTGCGGCGACGCCGAGCCGGGTCGACGGTAGCTGCTTCTTGTCGCCGTAGACCCGCTTGGGGTTCTCCCCCAGAGCGCTCTTGACGCTCGCGGGGGATTTGATGACCATCTCGTCGACGATGCGTCCCCACGTCTTGATGGCCACGGTCTGCCCGCCGATGGGGTTGCCGCTTCCCGGCTTGACCACGACCGCGGTCACGCCGCCGGCGAGCGCGTCGGAGAAACCCCGCTCCACGGGATTGATGCCGTCCAGCGTGCGGAGCCGGGCGCCGTTCGGGTCGGTCATCTCGTTGGTGTCACTGCCCGCGCGTCCCTCGCCCTCCTCGGAGACGCCCAGGTGCGTGTGCGCATCCACGAAACCGGGCAGCACCCAGCGTCCGGATGCATCGATCGTCTGCGTCCCCTCGGGGACCGTCACCTCGGCGCCGACGGCCGTGATCGTGCCGTCAGTGATCAGCACCGTCCCGGACTCGATCGGCTCGCCGCTGACCGGGATGATCCGAGCTTCGGTGATGGCCACGCTGCCGGTGAGTTGGGTCATCTCCCCACCGTAGATCAAGTGTCATTCGGCGATGCCGACCGTCTCGACCGCGTGCCTCGGGCGGGTGGCTACGGTGGGGCAGACGGTCAACGAGCGCGAGGAGAAGCAATGGCGGACGAGGCACGGGCACAGATCGGGGTAACCGGGTTGGCGGTGATGGGCCGAAATCTCGCCCGCAACCTGGCCCGGCACGGCCACGTCGTTGCGCTGCACAACCGGACGACGGCCCGCACTGCCGCGCTTGTCGATCAGTTCGGGGACGAGGGCACCTTCGTCGCGTCCGACACCCTGGAGCAATTCGTCGCTTCTCTCGAGCGTCCGCGCGCAGTGATCATCATGGTGAAGGCCGGCCTAGCGACCGACGACGTGATCAACGAGCTGGCACCGTTGCTCGACCCCGACGACATCGTCATCGACTGCGGCAACGCCCACTATGCCGACACCAGGCGACGTGAGGCCGAGCTGCGCTCACGCGAGCTGCACTTCGTCGGCTGCGGGGTGTCCGGCGGAGAGGAGGGCGCTCTCAACGGGCCCTCGATCATGCCGGGCGGATCGCCGCAGTCCTACGAGAAACTTGGACCCATCTTCGAGTCCATCGCGGCTGTCGTCGACGATACGCCGTGCTGCGTGCACGTCGGTCCGGACGGCGCCGGTCACTTCGTGAAGATGGTGCACAACGGCATCGAATACGCCGACATGCAGCTGATCGCGGAGGCGTACGACCTGCTGCGCGCCGGGCTGGGCGCGACTCCGGCCGAGATCGGCGACATCTTCCGGGACTGGAACGAAGGCGATCTCGAGTCGTTCCTCATCGAGCTGACCGCCGCGGTCCTCTCGCACAACGACGACGACACCGGCTCGGCGTTCGTGGACATCGTGCTCGACCAGGCGGAACAGAAGGGCACCGGCCGCTGGACGGTGCAGAGCGCGCTCGATCTCGGGATTCCGATCACCGGCATCGCCGAGGCCACCTTTGCGCGCGCGCTATCCGGGCATGCCGAGCAGCGCCAGCCGGCACAGGAGGCGTTCGGCTCGAAGATCGAGCCGCTCTCGCTGTCCTCGCGCGAGGAATTCATCGAGGACGTGCGACGGGCGTTGTACGCGTCCAAGGTGGTCGCGTACGCCCAGGGCTTCGATCACATCGAGGCCGGGTCGGCCCAGTACGGCTGGCACGTCGACCGCGGGGCGATGGCCACGATCTGGCGCGGCGGTTGCATCATCCGAGCCCGGTTCCTCGATCGCATCCGCGAGGTGTACGACGCCGACCCCGACCTGCCATCGCTGTTGGTGGCTCCGTACTTCGCGTCCGCGGTGCTCGACGGCGTCGACTCGTGGCGGCGTGTGGTGTCCGCGGCGGCGCTCTCGGGCATCCCGACGCCCGCGTTCTCGTCGTCGCTCGCCTATTACGACGGCCTGCGCCGCGATCGGCTGCCGGCTGCGCTGATCCAGGGGCTGCGCGACAACTTCGGCGCGCACACCTACCGCCGGGTGGATCGGGACGGGGCGTTCCACACTGAGTGGGCCGGAGACATGAAGGAGCACGACGCCCAGGGGCTGTAGCTGAGATCGAACGCCGCCTGTGGATAACTACTCGCCGGCGGGGAGCTCGGTGTGCCCGCCAAACGCCTTGCGCATCGCGGAGAGCAGCTTGTCGGCATAGACCGCCTCGCCGCGGCTGCTGAAGCGCGCGAACAACGAGGCCGACAGCACCGGAACCGGGACGCCCTCATCGATCGCCGCCTTGATCGTCCAGCGGCCCTCGCCGGAGTCGGATACCCGCCCGGCCACCGCATCGAGGTCGGGATCACCGAGCAGGGCCCCAGCCGTCAGATCGAGCAGCCAGGACGCGATCACCGAGCCACGCCGCCACACCTCGGTGACCTTCGAGGTGTCGATCGTGTACTGGTAGTACTGCGGCTGTTCGAGCGGCGTCGTCTCGGCGGAGTGGTCGATCTCGGTCTTGCCGGCGTCGGCGTGGTGCAAGACGTTGAGGCCTTCGGCGTAGGCGGCCATGATCCCGTACTCGATGCCGTTGTGGACCATCTTCACGAAGTGCCCGGAACCATTCGGCCCGCAGTGCAGGTAGCCCTGCTCCTCCGGCGCGGGGTCGCCCTGTCGGCCCGGCGTACGACCGACGTCCCCGACGCCCGGTGCGATCGAGGCGAAGAGCGGATCGAGATGTGCGACGACGTCGTGCTCGCCGCCGATCATCAAGCAGTAGCCGCGCTCGAGACCCCAGATCCCCCCACTGGTGCCGACGTCGACGTAGTGGATGCCTTTCGGCTTGAGCGCCGCGGCGCGGTCGACATCCTCGCGATAGTTGGAGTTACCACCGTCGATGATGATGTCGCCCTCCTCCATCAGCTCGGCGAGCTGGTCGACGACCCGGCCCGTGATGCCCGAGGGGATCATCACCCAGGCGACGCGGGGCTTGTCCAGCGCGGCGATGAAGTCCTCGAGGGTCGTCGTCCCCGTCGCACCGTCCTTCTCCAGCTCTGCGACGCTGTCGGCGTTGGTGTCGAAGGCAACGCCGGTGTGGCCGTCGTTCATGACGCGGCGCAGGATGTTGGCACCCATGCGACCGAGACCGATCATTCCGAGCTGCATGTCAGGACTCCTTACGTGCGGTGCGATACCGCCGGATGAGTGCATTGGTGGAACTGTCGTGGGTGAGTTCCGGATCGGTCGGCGCGGACAGCTCGGCAGCGACCTTCTTGGCCAGTACTTTGCCCAGCTCCACGCCCCACTGATCGAAGGAGTTGATCGTCCAGATCGCACCCTGCACGAACACGCTGTGCTCATAGAGCGCGACCAGCGTTCCGAGAGCGTACGGCGTGAGGCGTTCGAGCAGCAGCGTGTTGGACGGACGGTTGCCCTCGAACACCCGGTGCGGGACGAGCCAGTCGTCGGTGCCCTCCGCCTCGACCTCTTCCTTGCTCTTGCCGAATGCGAGCGCCTCACTCTGCGCGAAGACGTTCGCGGTCAGGATGTCGTGATGCGCACCGAGCGGGTTGAGTGAGTGCGTGAAGCCGATGAAGTCGGCGGGGATGAGCTCGGTGCCCTGGTGGATGAGCTGGTAGAAGCTGTGTTGGCCGTTCGTGCCGGGCTCGCCCCAGTAGACCGGACCGGTCGCGTAGTCGACGGACGTGCCCTCGAGCGTGACGTGCTTGCCGTTCGACTCCATGGTCAACTGCTGCAGGTACGCCGGGAAGCGCTTTAGGTACTGGTCGTAGGGCAGGACGGCCTGCGTCTGCGCGTCGAAGAAATCGGCGTACCAGACGGTGAGCAAACCCAGCAGCACCGGGAGATTCGCCTCGAACGGTGCAGTGCGAAAGTGCTCGTCCATCGCGTGGAAGCCGTCGAGCATCTCGCGGAATCCTTTGGGCCCGATGGCGATCATGGTCGACAGTCCGATGGCCGAGTCGAGCGAGTAGCGCCCGCCGACCCAGTCCCAGAACCCGAACATGTTCATGATGTCGATGCCGAAGTCCTCGACGGCCTCACTGTTCGTGGAGACCGCGACGAAGTGCTTAGCGATCGCCGACTTGTCCGCGAACGAGTCGAGGATCCACTCGCGCGCGCTGTCAGCATTGGTCATCGTCTCGAGCGTCGTGAACGTCTTGGACGAGACGATGAACAGGGTCTGCGCAGGATCGAGATCGCGCGTGGCCTCGGCGAAGTCGGTGCCGTCGACGTTGGACACGAAGCGAAAGCTCAGCTGACGCGCGCTGTAGTGGCGCAGCGCCTCGTAGGCCATCACCGGCCCGAGGTCCGAGCCGCCGATGCCGATGTTCACGATGGTGGTGATCGGCTTGTTGGTGTGGCCGCGCCAACGTCCCGACCGGACTTTGTCCGCGAACTCCCCCATCCGCCCGAGGACCTCATGCACGGCGGGGACGACGTCGACCCCGTCGACCTTGATCCGCGCGGTGTGTGGGGCGCGCAGCGCGACGTGCAGCACAGCGCGGTTCTCCGTGACGTTGATCTTCTCGCCGTCGAACATGGCGTCGATGTGCTCACGCAGGCCCGATTGCTCAGACAGTTCGAGGAGCAACCGCACCGTGTCGTCGGTGATGCGGTTCTTGGAGTAGTCCAGGTAGATGCCTTCGGCAACGAGCGAGAATCGTTCCCCGCGCTGCGGATCGGCGGCGAACAGCTCGCGCAGCTGCTGCCCGCGGATCTCGCCGTGATGCTCGGCCAGCGCCTGCCACGCCGGCCGGGCGCGTAGCGGGGCGATGCGAACGCCCGGCTTCGGATCTTTGTCGCCCATAGAGCAATGCGTACCAGACCACACGCGTGCTCAGCAGGGGCCCCCCATGCCCGATACCCTGCACGGGCGCCCGCCCGACGTCGTGAAATGGAGCTCGTGATGCCCGCTCGGCCCCGCCTGTCAGTGATCGGGACGGGGTATCTCGGCGCGACCCACGCCGTGTGCATGGTCGAGCTGGGCTACGACGTGATCGGGCTGGACGTCGATCCTGCCAAGATCGAGAAGCTGCGGGCCGGAGAGGTGCCGTTCTTCGAACCCGAGCTGCCCGAACTGCTCGCCAAACACATCGACGGCGGGCACCTGCGTTTCACCACGTCCTACCCGGAGGTGGCCGACTTCGCCGACATCCACTTCGTCTGCGTGGGAACCCCGCAACGCGCCGGCGAGCTGGCGGCGGATGTGAGCTACGTGGACGCGGCCTTCAGCTCCCTCGCGCCGCTGCTGGAACGCAAGGTGCTCGTGGTGGGCAAGTCCACCGTTCCCGCGGGTACAGCCGCCCGGATGCAGCAACTGCTGCTGTCCCTCGCTCCGTGCCAGGACGTCGAGCTCGGTTGGAATCCGGAATTCCTGCGCGAGGGACTGGCGGTGCGAGACACGCTGCGCCCGGACCGGCTCGTGTTCGGCGTGGCCTCGCCGTGGGCGGAGGCGCAATTGCGCGCCGCGTACGCCCCGGTGATCGACGCGGGCAGCCCGGTGGTGGTGACCGACTTTGCGACGGCCGAGCTGGTCAAGGTCGCCGCGAACTCGTTCCTGGCGACCAAGATTTCTTTCATCAACGCGATGGCGGAGGTCTGCGAGACGACCGGCGCGGACGTGACGCAGCTGGCCGACGCGATCGGTCACGATTCGCGCATCGGCCGCAGGTTCCTCAACGCGGGGCTCGGGTTCGGCGGCGGGTGCCTGCCCAAGGACATCCGCGCCTTCATCGCGCGCGCCGGCGAGCTGGGCGTCGACCAGGCCGTGTCGTTTCTGCGTGAGGTGGACGAGATCAACCTGCGCCGGCGGGCACGCACCGTGGATCTCGGCTCCGAGCTGCTGGACGGGTCGTGGCAGGGGTCGCGGGCGGCCATGCTCGGCGCCGCATTCAAACCGAACTCCGACGACATCCGCGAGTCGCCGGCACTCGACGTGGCCGCGGCGATCGGCCGGCGCGGAGCCTCTGTCGTCGTCTACGACCCCCAGGCGCTCGCGAACGCCCGACGCAAGCACCCCGAGCTCGGCTACGTCGACTCGCTCGACGACGCGCTGCGGGGCGCCGACATCGTGTTCCTGCTGACCGAATGGGACGAGTTCAAGACCATGCGGCCGCACGAGGTGGGTTCGGTCGTAGCGCGGCGCAACATCGTGGACGGGCGCAACGTGCTCGAACCGCAGGCGTGGCGCGACGCCGGGTGGCACTACCGCGCGCTCGGCCGGCCCTGACCGCACCGCTCGCCCGGCACGCCGCGCGTCCGTCTCGTGATCAACTACCTTGCAGCATCCGCCGCGGCACGCTGCCGGGCTGTTAATCACGGAAGGGGACGCCCGCGCGAGAGAAGTCGCTCACGGGTCGAGGGAGATGCGGACGGCCCGGAACTGCTCGGGCGTGGCTTGCAGGATGCGCAGCCGCGGGTCCGGCACCGCCAGCCACGGACCGGTCACCAGAGCGCCCAGATGCGCCAGCCGGCGGTCGGTGAGGACGGCCTGCACGGCTGCCCTGTCGCCCCCGGCGACGAGCGCGTCCAGCGCAGTGTCCTGACCGAGCACCCGCGCCGCAGCATCGGCTGCATCGGCGAACGCCGCCGTGGCCTGGTTCGCCCGGCGCCGCGCGTAGCGCTGCTGCGACCAGCCGCCGGCCTTCGTGGTGCCCTGCACGTAGGACGAGCCGACCTTCGAGGCCACCAGCTGCGCGCCCGCGAACACCCCGGCCGCGTGCCCTCCCCGGCGCACGAGCAGCACACCCACCCGGCGCTCGGCCACGGCGTGCGCGACCAACGCAGCGACAAGCCCCGGACCCGACGACGGGGCACCCGCCAACGGCCCGAAGGGCACCTCGACCCAGGCCTTGGCCCCGTCGGCACCGACGAGCGTGACGAGCGAACAATCGCCCCCGACCACCACGTCGCCGTGCCGTGCACCGAAACCGTCCAGCCATCGCGCCAGGCGGGATGTCGCGACGGAGACGGTCCGGGTCCCGCTCAGCTGGTGACGTCCTTGCGATCGAAACGCAGCCAGGCCAGCGTGAGGAACACGGCGGTGTAGACCATCGCCAGGCCCACCCCGCGGGTCATGTCGTCCCACCGGATCGGCGAGCTCAGCGTGTCCACCCACGAGTAGTTCCAGTGCGTGGGCAGGTAGTGCCGGAACGTGCCGAGCGCGGTGATCTGGTCGAGGATGCTCGACACCACCGAGAGCAGGGTCGCGCCGCCGACCGCGCCGAGCGGGTTGTCCACCGAGACGCTCAACAGGAACGCCAGCGACGACACCGTCATCAGCACCAGACACACGTACGCCACGATCGCAAGCAACCGGCCGAGCGAGGCCATCGTGTCGAATGTGTCGCCGAGCGGCGATTGGGCCGGGGCCCAACCGAAGAAAACGCCGCCGACCACGAACGACCAGGCCGGCAGCAGGACGTTGGCCGCCACACTGAGCGCCGCGGCGACGATCAGCTTCTGTCGGAGCAGGCGCGAGCGCGGCACGGGTTGAGCCAGCAGGTAGCGCAACGACGCCCAGTTCGCCTCGCTTGCGACGGTGTCACCGAAGAACAGGGTCACGATCACGACCAGCAGGAAGCCGACCGATGCGAATTCGGTGAACAGTGCGAAGTTCGACGCCCCCGCGGTGGCGAGGCCGACGAGTTCGGGGGCGCCGCCGCCGGGATCGTTGCCGCCCAGCTGGAAGGCCAGAGCGATGATGATGGGCAGGACCAGCAGGAAGCCGAATGCGATCTGGGTCCGCCGCCGCTTGAGCTGGCGCTCGAACTCGACCTTCAGGCGCAGCGTGTGGCGCGGGTTGAACACCGGCGGCTGGCCGGGCCCCATCTCGGCCAGCCGGGCATGGACGCCGCGCCGGGTCGGCGCCGCGCGGGCGGGTTCGCTCATTCGTCACTCCCCACGAGTCCGAGGAAGACGTCCTCGAGCGCACGTCGCGCCGGCACCAGCTCGGCGCTGATTCCCGCAGCGGCCAGGACTTCGGTCGCGCGCGTCGGGTCGGGCACGACGAGCTGAACCCCGCCGGCCCCGGCGATGTCCGCGACCGATCCGGCCGCGACCAGCTTGCCCTTGTGCATCACCACGACGTGGGTGCAGGTCTGCTCGACCTCGGCCAGTAGGTGGCTCGACACCACGACGGTGCGTCCTGTCTCGGCGTAGCGCCTGAGCACCTCGCGCATCTCGGCGATCTGCGGCGGGTCGAGGCCGTTGGTCGGTTCGTCGAGCACCAGGATTTCGGGCAGGCCGAGCATCGCCTGGGCGATGCCGAGCCGCTGCCGCATGCCGTGGCTGTACTGGCGCACCCGGCGGTCGACCGACGCACCGAGACCGGCGATGTCCAGCGCGGTCTCGAAGTGGGCCGTGTCGAGCGGGCGTCCGGTGGCCTCCCAGAACAGGCGGAGGTTGTCGCGTCCGGACAGGTGCGGCAGGAAACCAGGCCCCTCGATGAACGCCCCGAGGCGCGCCAGCACGGGCGCTCCCGGGTAGACGGGATCGCCGAAGACGTGCACCGTGCCCGACGTCGGCCGGATCAGCCCGACCAGCACCCGCAGCGCCGTCGTCTTGCCGGCTCCGTTCGGGCCGAGCAGGCCGAGCACCTGACCGGCCTCGACACGGAAGGTGATCCCGTCGACGGCGCGGTACCCGCCCGCGTACTCCTTCACGAGGCCTTCGATGCTGACCGGCACCTCCGCGAGCTCAGGAGCAGGGCGAAGCACCCGTCGGCGCCGCTTGATCTCCAGCGCCACGACGGCGATCGCGAGCAGCCACACCAGGATGCCGGTGATCAACCACACGGCCGGCTGCTGGCCGGACTTCAGCGCCTTCGCACCGACGGTCACCGGCACGGTGACGTTGCCGGAACCGGCGAGCGCGATCGTGTAGGTCCGCGCGTCCTGCGGCAGCTGGTATGCGAAGTCCGTCGTCGCGACCGTTAGGACGAAGTGGTGCCCGGCCGGAAGGGTCTGCACGATGCTCGGCAGGTGCACGGTGACCGTGCGCGGGACTCCGGCTGTCATCCCGGTCAGGCGCAGCGGT
This sequence comes from Mycobacteriales bacterium, assembly GCA_038207565.1. Lineage (GTDB taxonomy): Bacteria > Actinomycetota > Actinomycetes > Mycobacteriales > Jatrophihabitantaceae > JALZAI01. The sequence goes on along the minus strand of JBBQZQ010000002.1, from coordinate 100,639 downwards.
GCGACGAGCTGGGCAGGCAGGGAGGTGTCGGTCAGATTGGGTCCGAAGGCGTCCCGGAGCGCGGCGAATAGCGTGACGGCACCGCTGGTATCCGAGGTCACCGTCATGCGCACCGTGGACGAGCCCGCGACGGTGACCGTGCTGTCGAAGGGCCTGGACGAGAACGTCGCGGCCTGCTCGGGGATGATCGAGAAGCCGCCCAGGATCGCGGAGAAGCGGCCGATCTGCCCGAGCGCGCCGGAGAGTCCCGGGATCGAGGAGATGGCCGCCGGGGTGCCCCCCGCCGGTGTCGCGATCTTCTGTGCCTTGCCGGTGACCGCGACCGTGCGGGTGCGCTGCCGGGTCCCGTCCAGACCCGGATAGCCGGAAGTCTGCAGATTCTGCTGCGTGATCGCGCCGTCGGCGGCCGACACCGACCCGTTCAGCTGGGCGAGCTGGAAAGGCTGCTTGCCGCGGATCCCGGCGCCGAAGGCCTTGCCGAACCAGTCGAGGACGGCCGCATCGCGCGTGCTGGTGCCGCTCGCCGAGTTGTCGTGCCCACCTGCCCGCCAGACCACCCGGACGGGTGTGCCGGTCGCCGCGATGCCGCGCGCGTTCGCGTCGGCTTGGCTGAGCGGGAAGAGCGAATCCTCCTCACCCTGGGTGAGCAGGGTCGGTGCCGTGATGGAGCGGAGCACGCCGGACGGGCTCGCCTGCTGCAACAGCCGCTGCAACGCCGGCGTGGGCAACCCGACCTGGACAGAGGCCTGGTAGGCGGCACACACGTCGGCGGCGAACCGCCCGCACGAGGCGTTCCCGCCGTTGCCGAAGGCGGAGCCGAACAGCGTCCCTACCCAGAGCTTCTTGAACACCCCCGGGCGAGACGATGCCGCGTTGGGGAACAGCGCCTGCGACAGGTCGTTCCAGGTGATGTCCGCGGTGACGGCGGTGATGCGGCTGTCGGTACCGGCGAGGAGCAGGGCGAGCCCGCCGCCGTAGGACCCGCCCGAGACGCCGATCTGCGCCTTGCCATTCTGCTTCTCGACGTCGCTGCGCCCGGCCAGGTAGCTGACCAGCAGGCTGGCGTCCTTCACCTCGTAGTCAGGCGAGTCGAAGTGAATCTTTCCGCCGGACCGGCCGAAACCCCGGGCTGTGTAGGCGAGCACGACGTAGCCGTGCTTGGCGAGCTGGGTGGCCTCGGCGGAGACCGACTGCTTGTCTCCGCCGAACCCGTGTGCCAGCAGGACGGCGGGCGCCGGCGTCGAATCGGGGACGTAGAGGGTGGTGTCGAGCCTGACCGGCGTTCCGCCTTCGGGCGTACCGGTGATGAACCGCGAACTCCTGCTGACCGACGCCGACGAACTGTTCGCGCCGAGCACGACGGCGAGTGCGGCCAGGCCCAGGATCACGATCACCGCGGCGATCGCCCACGGCGTGCGCAGCGCCTTCGACAGTGCGCTGCGCCTCATTCAGTCAGCGTACGGATCTGTTGTTGCAGCGCGGCGTCCTTGGCCCGTGCGGTGTCGGCCAGTCCGCGCTGGAAGTCAGCCATCCGCCCGGCCAGGGCGGGGTCGGAGGCGGCGAGGATGCGTACTGCGAGCAGGCCGGCGTTGCGCGCGCCGCCGATGGACACCGTCGCGACGGGGACCCCGGCGGGCATCTGCACGATCGACAACAAGGAATCCATGCCGTCGAGATATTTCAGCGCGACGGGCACCCCGATCACCGGCAGCGTGGTGAGCGCAGCGACCATCCCCGGCAGGTGCGCGGCCCCTCCCGCACCGGCGATGATCACCTTCAGCCCGCGGCCGGCGGCCTGCTGCGCGTAGTCGGCCATGTCGAGCGGCGTCCGGTGCGCCGACACGACGTGTGCTTCGAGCGCGACGTCGAACTCGCGCAGGACCTGCGCGGCTGCGGCCATGACCGACCAGTCCGAGTCGCTTCCCATGATCACACCCACGAGTGGTTCGGTCATGCTCGCCCTTCCTTCGGTGCGTCGCCATTGCTCAGGTAGTCCGCCGCGGAGTGGGCGCGGGCCTGCACCTCGGCCAGGTCGGTGCCGAGGGCGGTGACGTGCCCGACCTTGCGACCTGGACGCAATCCCTTGCCGTAGAGATGGATCTTGACGTCCGGCCACTTCGCCAGGCAATGGTGCACGCGCTCGTCGATGGCGCGCGGCGTGACATCGTCGGGACCGCCGAGCAGGTTCGCCATCACGACCACGGGTGCGGTCTGCGCCGTGCTGCCGAGCGGGTAGTCGAGCACCGCGCGCAGGTGCTGTTCGAACTGCGAGGTGCGCGCACCCTCGATCGTCCAGTGCGCCGAGTTGTGCGGACGCATTGCCAGCTCGTTGACCAGCAGGCGTCCTTCATCGGTCTCGAACAGCTCGACCGCGAGCACTCCCGTCACGCCCAGCTCGGATGCGATCCGCAGTGCGAGCCGCTCCGCCTCGTCGGCCAGTTCCTCGTCGAGGTCGGGTGCCGGCGCGATGACCTCGACGCAGATGCCGTCCTGCTGCACGGTCTCGACGACCGGCCAGGCAGCACCCTGCCCCCACGGTGATCGGGCGACGTCGGCCGCCAGCTCCCGGGCGATCGCAACCTTCTCCTCGGCGATGAACTCGGCGCCCGACGCGAGCACCTCGGCAGCGTCGGCCGCCGATGCGACGATCCAGACGCCCTTGCCGTCGTATCCGCCGTGCGTCGTCTTGAGCACGAGCGGCCACCCCACCTCGTCCCCGAACGCCGCCAGCCGGCCCGCCGGATCATCGGCGAGGCGGACCCAGCGTGGGCACGGCACGCCCAGCTCGGTGAGTCGCTCGCGCATTGCCGCCTTGTCCTGGGCGAAGCGCAGCGCGTCGGCGCCGGGGCGGACGGCCACTCCTTCGGCGGCCAGCGCGGCAATGTGCTCGTTAGGGACGTGCTCGTGGTCCCACGTGACGACGTCGCACCCGGCGGCGAAGGCGCGCAGGTCGTCCAGGGAGCGGTAGTCGCCCACGACGACGTCCGAGGCGACCAGGGCGGCACCGTCGTCGGGCGAGTCGGCAAGGATCCGCAGGGACTGACCCAGCGCAATTGCGGCCTGGTGGGTCATCCTGGCCAACTGGCCGGCGCCGACCATGCCGACGACCGGGAGTCCGGTACGCGCGTCCACGAGGATCGAGACTAGGGGTCCGGTTTTCACTCCATGAGAACGCCCCGAGCGCCGCCCTGCGCCGACCGTGGCGATCGGTAGGCTCCGCATGGTGACGACCAGCCCGCCGCGCGCTTCGCTGGTCGACCACGTCCGCAGTTCATGGCGGATCCTGCTCAAGGAGCTCACCGCCTTCGGCACGGTCGGTCTCATCGCCCTGGTGATCGACCTCAGCGTGTTTACCTGGCTGACGCCGCACGGGGCGCTCAAGGCCAAGTGCGTGTCGACCGTCGTGTCGACGACGTTCGCCTACCTCGGCAACCGGCACGTGTCCTTCTCGCACCGGGCCCGCACCAGCCTGCGTCGCGAGACCTCGTTCTTCTTCGGCATCAATCTGATCGTGCTGGCGTTCTCCGAGGTGATCCTCGCCGCCTTCGTCTATCCGCTGCACTACGCGCACGACAGCGCCACCGTCTTCATCGTGAACTTCGCGACGATCGGTTTCGGCACTATCTTCCGGTTCTGGTCCTACAAGCGATTCGTATTCAAGCACCCGGACCGGGTGCACCGGCGCGACGTCGACCTGGCGGAGGAACTCGCCGAGTAGCGGAGGGCGGGTTAGCCGTCGCCGCCGATGTCGGTGGCGAACGCCTCGTAGACGAGGTCGGCCCCCTTCTGCCGGTGCCGCACGATACGGCCGAGCAGGCCGACGACCTGTTCCCGGACCACCGGCACGTCCTCGGCGCTCACCGGCGCCTGGGTGGCCGTGAGCGCCTGCGTGATGGCTGCAGCGATGTCCACGTGCTGGGAGGTGAGGGTCTGCACCGCATTGGCCAGGCGGACGGCACCGGCGAGGATGCTCTGGTGCAACCCGTCCGGGCCTTCGGTGACGCTGATGTGTTCACGGAAGTCGCGCTCGAGCTGGATGAGCGCGTCGTGCACGCGTTCTCCCCAGACCACCTCGCGCCCGCTCGCGGCAGTGGCGAGAGTGCGCTCGACCAGGTTGAGGGACTCGAGCAGCTCCGCGCGTCGACGGCGTACCGCATCCACCCGGGCGGCCTCTCGAGCCGAGACGCTGGTGTCCATCGGGCCTCCCTGGGGGCGGGGCGAGACCCCATGCTGCTCTGCGCAGTGACGCGAGTCCATAGCGCGAGGGATCAGACCGGGAACCGCACGGTTTCGCGGGCCGCGACAGCCAGCGCGTGGGCCAGGTCCTGGTGCCCGTCGGCGGCGAGGCCGACGGTGACGCGAATGTGCGGTGGCCGCCGGGGCGCCACCCAGAAGGGGGCGCCCGGGGTGACCCCGATCCCGTTGCCGGCGAGCCGCACCACCGCTGCCGTCTCGTCCACGACGGGCAGCCAGATGTTGATCCCGTCGGTGCCGCCGACCTCGACGCCGTGTCCGGCGAGCGCGTCGACCACCGCGACGCGGCGCCGCTCGTACTCAAGCCGGGCCCGGGCCACCTGCGCGACCGCGCGCTGGTCGGTCAGCAGCCCGAGCAGCAGCCGCTGCAGCAGCCGACTGCTCCAGCCCTGTCCGAGGTGGCGCAATGCCTCGATCCGTGCGACGAGACCGGCGGGCCCGCTCAGTGCGGCCAGCCGGAGGTCGGGGCCGTGCGACTTGGCGAAGCTGCGCACATGGACGGTCCGCTCGGGCAGGTGGGTGCCCAGGCTGAGCGCGGCACTGGACGCGATCGCGCCGGCCGAGTCGTCCTCGACAACGATCGCCTCGCCGACGGCAGCGGCGAGGCGGGCCGCACGGTCGGATGTCAAGGACACGCCGGTCGGGTTGTGGGCGCGCGGCTGCAGGAAGACGGCGCCGACCGGCCCGGCAGCGCGCAGTGCGGATACCGACATCCCCTCGGCATCGACGGGGATCGCCACGATCTCGGCGCCACCGGCCTCGAGCAGGTCCAGCAGCGGCGGAAAGCACGGGTCCTCCACTGCGACGCGATCGCCGAACCCGAGCAGCACCCGGGTTGTCAGTTCCAGACCGTCCATGGCTCCGTCCACGACGGTCAGGGCGGGCGCCGGGTAGGGCCAGTCGGCGCGCAGGACGTCGGCGAGTTCGGGCAGGACGGGGTCGTCGAGATAACTGCCCGGCGCGGCGACCGCGGTCAGTGCGACAAGCGCCCGCGCGAGATCCGGCAACAGCCCGGGGTCGGGAACGCCGGTCGACAGGTCCAGCTCGAAGCCGGACTCGCGGTCCAGCGCCCGCTCGTAGCGTGGCGAGCCGGCCCGCCGCGGTGCCGCGACGGTCGTGCCACGCCGGCCATCGGTCTGGATCGCGCCCGTCCGGGCGAGCAACGCCCACGCGGCGCTCACCGTGGTCGGCGACAGGCCGAGTTCCACGGCCACCGCGCGGATGGGCGGCAACCGCTGGCCGGGCGTCAGCACGCCCTCGCGCACCGCCCGGGTCACCGCACCGGCCAGACCGCGGGCCGTCGGCTCGGCAAGCCGGGTCTCCAGCTCCGACAGCAGCGCCTTCACGTAGAGCACCGTAACAGTTTGTAACATAGCAATCGAGGTATTGTCCGGTACAGAATTCGAATCTAGGCTCTGGGGATGACCGAACGCATCTCACACTGGATCGACGGTGCTGCCGTCGCCGGCTCGTCCGGCCGCACCGCCCCCGTCTTCAACCCGGCCACCGGCCTGCAGAGCGCCGAGGTCGACCTCGCCTGCGCCGCCGAGGTCGACACGGCCGTACGGTCGGCGAAGCAGGCCGCAGCCGAATGGCGCTCGGCGTCGCTGTCAAGGCGCTCGGGCGTGCTGTTCGCGTTCCGGCAGCTGCTGCACGATCGCGCCGACGACCTGGCCAAGCTCATCACCGCCGAGCACGGCAAGGTGCTCTCGGACGCGCACGGCGAGATCGCCCGCGGCCTGGAGAACGTGGAGTTCGCGTGCGGCGTGCCGCAGCTGATGAAGGGCGGCTTCAGCGAGCAGGCCGGCACCGGCGTCGACGTCTACTCGATCCGCCAGCCGCTCGGCGTCGTCGCCGGCATCACCCCGTTCAACTTCCCCACGATGGTGCCGTTGTGGATGTGCGCGAACGCGATCGCCTGCGGCAACGCGTTCGTGCTGAAGCCGTCGGAGAAGGACCCGTCGGCGTCGCTGTTGCTCGCGCAGTTGTGGAAGGAGGCGGGCCTGCCTGACGGCGTGTTCACCGTCGTCCAGGGCGACAAGGAGGCCGTCGACTCGTTGCTCACGCACGAGGACGTCGCGGCGGTCAGCTTCGTCGGGTCGACCCCGATCGCGCGCTACATCTATGAGACGGGGACGGCGCACGGCAAGCGCGTGCAGGCGCTCGGTGGCGCGAAGAACCACATGGTCGTGCTGCCCGACGCCGACCTCGACCTGGCCGCCGATGCCGCGGTGTCCGCCGCCTACGGAGCCGCCGGAGAGCGGTGCATGTCGATCTCCGTGGCGGTAGCGGTCGGTGACGCCGGCGACGCACTCGTCGACGCGATCGCGGCGCGCCTGCCGAAACTCCGGGTGGGCGACGGCGCCGACTCGGACTCGGACATGGGCCCGCTGATCACGCGCGAGCACCGCGACAAGGTCGCCGGGTACATCGCGTCGGGCGAATCCTCGGGCGCTGCGGTCGTCGTGGACGGGCGCGCGGCCGACGTCCCAGCCGACGGATTCTTCCTCGGCACGACGCTGCTCGACCGGGTCACCGCCGACATGGACGTCTACACCGACGAGATTTTCGGCCCGGTGCTCTGCGTCGTCCGCGCCGACACCTACGACGAGGCCGTATCGCTGATCAATGCAAACCAGTACGCGAACGGCACCGCGATCTTCACGCGCGACGGCGGCGCGGCGCGGCAGTTCCAGTTCGACGTCGAGGTCGGCATGGTCGGCATCAACGTGCCGATCCCCGTTCCGGTGGCCTACTACTCCTTCGGCGGCTGGAAGAACTCGCTGTTCGGCGACACCCACATGTACGGCCCGGAGGGCGTCAACTTCTACACGCGCGGCAAGGTCGTCACCGCACGCTGGCCCGACCCGGCGACGTCCACAGTCGATCTAGGTTTTCCGAGGACGCGATGAGCAACCCACTGAACGGCATCCCGACCGACCGCGCCACCGTCGCAAGGCTCGACAAGGCGCACGTCTTCCACTCCTGGTCGGCGCAGAAGCTGATCGATCCGCTGCCGATCAAGTCGGCGCTCGGCTCGCACTTCACCGATTACGACGACAAGACCTACCTCGATTTCTCCTCGCAGCTGGTGAACGTCAACATCGGCTACCAGCACCCCAAGCTGGTCGCGGCGATCCAGGAGTACGCCGCGCAGATGACGACCATCCAGCCCTCGTTCGCCAACAACGCGAGATCAGAGGCGGCGCGGTTGATCACGGAGTTGGCGCCGGGGGATCTGAACCGGGTGTTCTTCACCAACGGTGGCGCCGAGGCGACCGAGAACGCGATGCGGATGGCGCGCCTGCACACCGGCAAGCACAAGATCCTCGCCGCCTACCGCTCGTACCACGGCGCGACGGCCGGCGCGATCACGATGACCGGCGATCCGCGGCGCTGGGGCGCCGAGCCGGGGATGCCGGGAATTGTGCATTACTGGGGCCCGTACCCCTACCGGTCACCGTTCCACTCGTCCTCGCCACAGGAGGAATCGCATCGCGCGCTGGCTCACCTGCGCGATCTGGTGATGGTCGAGGGCGCTCCCACGATCGCGGCGATCATCCTCGAGACGGTCGTGGGCACGAACGGCATCCTCGTTCCGCCGGACGGCTATCTCGCCGGCGTACGCGCGATCTGCGACGAGTTCGGCATCGTCATGATCGCCGACGAGGTGATGGCCGGGTTCGGCCGCTGCGGCGAGTGGTTCGCCGTCGACCACTGGGACGTCGTCCCCGACCTGATCACCTTCGCCAAGGGCGTCAACTCCGGTTACGTCCCACTCGGTGGCGTGCTGATCAACGACGTCATCGCGTCGACATTCGACGAGCGGCCCTTCCCCGGCGGGCTCACGTACTCCGGTCACCCGCTCGCCTGCGCCTCGGCCGTGGCGTCGATCAACATCTTCAAGGACGAGGGGATCGTCGAGCACGCACGCTCGCTCGGGACCGACGTGATCGCCCCGGAGCTGGAGAAGATTGCGTCCCGGCATCCTTCGGTTGGCGAGGTGCGTGGACTGGGAGTGTTCTGGGCGCTCGAGCTGGTCAAGAACCAGGAGACCCGCGAGCCGCTCGTGCCGTACAACGCCAGCGGGGCTGCGGCTGTGCCGATGACCGAGTTCGCCGGCGCCTGCAAGCAGCGCGGCCTGTGGCCGTTCACCCACTTCAACCGCACGCACGTCGTCCCACCGTGCACGATCACCGAGGACGAACTGCGTGAGGGCCTCGCGATCCTGGACGAGGCGCTCGAGGTGGCCGACAAGCACGTCGTCTGAGGTCCTCGATAGCGTCGCGCCCGTGACGGCACGGGTGCTGGACCGGCGCTCGCGCAACCGCGCGCTGCTCGCACGCCAACTGTTGCTCGAGCGGGGGGCGACGACGCCGCTGCGCGTGGTCGAGCGGCTGGTCGGCCTGCAGGCGCAGACGCCGCGCAGTCCGTATACGGCGCTCTGGTCGCGGTTGCGCGACTTCGACCCGATGTCGTTGTCCGGCTTGCTCGAATCACGGCGCGCGGTACGGGTCGCCTTGATGCGCAGCACGATCCACCTGGTGTCGGCGAGAGACGCCATGATCTTGCGGCCGCTCATCGTGCCGGTGCTGTTGCGTGAACTGGGGTCGAGGACGTATCGAGGACCGCTCGCCGGACTGGACCTCGACGCGCTCGCGGCGACGGCACGGCAGATCCTGGACGCCCGGCCGATGACGCCTGCCGCGCTCGGAGCGGCGCTCGCCGAGACGTGGCGCGACCGGGAGCCACGCGCGCTCGCTCACGCCGCCCGCACCATGTTGCCGCTGGTGCAGATACCGCCGCGCGGGCTGTGGGATCGCGCCGGCGCGACCAGGCTCGCGACCGCGCAGCAGTGGCTCGAACGGGAGCCGGATCCGGACCCGTCCTGGGACGACGTGGTCGTGCGCTATCTCGGCGCGTTCGGGCCGGCGAGCGCCGCCGATGCCGTCGTGTGGAGCCGGATCACCGGCCTGGGTGAGGTGTTCGCGCGCCTTCGTCCCCGGCTGCGAGTGCTGCACGACACCGACGGGCGTGAGCTGTTCGACGTGCCGCGTGCCCCACGTCCGCCCGCCTCGACCCCGGCCCCGCCGCGATTCCTGCCCGATTACGACAACCTGCTGCTCTCCCACTCCGACCGAAACCATGTATTCGCCGATGCGCACCGCAGCGCCCTGCAGTCGACCAACGGCGTGCTGCCCGGGACGCTGCTGGTCGACGGGTTCGTCGCGGCCGCGTGGCATCTCGAACGCGGCCCGCAGCTCACCAGGTTGCTCATCCGCGCACTCGACGCGATCCCCGCGCGCGCGGTGGCTGCGATCCGCGAGGAGGGCGCCGGCCTGCTGCAGTTCCTCGCCCCAGCGGCCGAGCGGACGGAGGTCGTGCTGCGGTGAGCACCGCATCTCCCGCAACAGCTCAACGGCACCGGCTGATGCCGAAGCAGAGGGCGGCATCGTCGTCTCCATCGCCACCCTGATCGACCTCGGGAAAGTCACGCAGACGGCCCAAGGCCTGAGTCCGGGTGAGCTTGACCGGTTACGTAGCACCGCGTCGGCCTCCCCCGCCATCGACCTCCATCCCATCAATGCCCAGATCGCCGAAGCCTTCACCCGCATTGACCGCAGCGTCCTCGAAGACCCGTGGGACCGTCTGATCGTGGCGACCCCAGTGGCACTGCAGCTTCGGTTGGTCACCAGAGATGGCGTGACTCAACGAAGCGGTCTGGTCGAGACGGTGCGGTGATTACGGTCATTACGACACCTGGGGTCACCCAGACGACATCCACAGTCCCCCCGACCAGTTCACCTTCGCCGGCCGAGCGCGCCACCGTCCCAGCGGCTGGCAGGGCATGAAAGCACAAACCCCGCCGAAGCGAGCCTCGCTGCACGGCTGTCGTCTACCGATGATGCGTTCGACGTGGCAGGTTGCACGCAGCTCTTCGTCGGTGTGTACGGTGAAATCTCTCGTGTCAACGCGACGATCCACCTCGGACAGACCAGCGGCGCGCGGACCGAACGGCACACACTGGATGGCAATGCAGCAACCAACGGCGCCGCAGCACAATGCCGATGACGGGCCGCGGCGCGCTCACCCTCGGCGCCGACGCCTAACCAAGATTGGCGTCATCCTGATCGTGGTACTCGCAGTCTTGATCGGCCTCGATCGGCTCGCCGAGGTCGTGGCGGCCCGCAATCTTGCCGCCACGATCCAATCCTCGCAACACCTCAGCAGTCGACCGCACGTGTCGATCGGCGGTTTTCCGTTCCTCACCCAGGTAGTACGAGGTCGCTACGACGACGTCAGCGTCTCCGCGGGCAGTCCGATCGGCGAAAACGGCATCGATGTCAACAACGCCGCCGTGCACCTTCGCGGCGTCACAGTCAACCTTTCCGATGCCTTCCACGGGACGGTCAGCAACGTTCCGGTCCAGTCCGGCACCGGAACCGCCGTGATCACCTACCCCCAACTCAACACCATCGTGCGCCGCTACGCCGGCACACTTGGCTCACAGCTCACCATCAGCGGGGCCGCACCCGGGCACGCCCGAGCCACAGGGCCGTTCGGGTTGTCTGTGGCCTTCACCGCACGTGTGCACGGCGGCAAGCTGATCGTCACACCCGACCCTGCAGAACTGCGGGCCCTGCCGTCGGTCCTGCAGACAGGGATCAACAACGCGCTGGCCAAACCGATACCGCTCCCCCCGTTCCCTTTCCATGTTCGCCTCGACTCGGCTCACCTGAACCCACACGACATCCAGCTCAGGGCGAGTGCGCACAACTCCATATTTCCGGTTAGGTAACCGCCACAGCGCAAAAGCGATTGACCGCACTGCCAACGCCGGCATGGCCGCATGGTCGCCTTCCAGGACCGCTGCAACACCACCGCCGAACCGTTGATCGTGGCGACGTTGGAGCGGACCCCGACGGATGCGACGCACTGGTCGCGGGCATCGATGGCCCTCGATTTGACCGACCACCTCCTGCGCCGCGGCGTGCACAAACCGTGCAGGCACTGGAGAAAGACGTTTGCAACTGGATCAAGGCCCGGAACGACAACCCGAAACCATTCGTCTGGACGAAGACCGCCGGGGATATCCTTGGCTCCCTCGCCCGATATATCTCACGGATCTCGGACGCAGGAGACACTAGTTGGTCGGCACCGCGGTCGGGATCGGCACGAATCGTCGGCCCACGAGGTCGGCGAGGGATGTCGGCGGCGACCAGAAGTACCGGGTCGCGGTGCCGTTGGTGACCAGCCCCGGGCAGCCCAATGAGGCGGTCACGACGCGTAGTCGGTGACCCGCCGCGTCCAAGGCGTAGATCACCAGCGTCGGGCCACCCGCTTCGCTCGTGGAGTTCGGGCACTCACGGCGCCGACGCGAGCTGGGGGCCTGCTCGAGGCTCGTCGCCAGCTCCGCCGCCTGCGCACCGGTGAGCACCTGCGTCGTAGCTACCCCGTCGGCGCCGTCCAAGTACGCGCACACCTTCGCTGCGGAGATCGGCGCGGCGTACAGCGCATCGCTGCCGCCGAACCCGCCGGTGCCGCCCCCGCCGGGCGCCGCCAGTCGCGGTGCGTGTGCAGGACAGGCGATGGCCGTACCCGCCGCATCTGCCGGCATGCTCGCTGCCCGGGCGCGCGTCCTCGGCGCTGTGCCGGCTCGGGAACCGGTTCCGGCGGCAGGTGTTGCCGGAGTCGCACCGGCGGTCCGCTGCGCCAGTGCCGTATCGGGCCCGCCCGAACCGTCACGACCCACCGCGACCACACCGACGCCGATGCCCCCCACCACGATCACCGCGCCGGCCACCGACGCCAGGCGCTGCCGGCGCGCGCGGTGCAGGCGTGCGGCCCCGGCCACGACCGAGTCGACGTCTAGGGCCTGACCCTCCCCGTCGCGCAGCGCGGCCCGCAGCTGTGACTCGCTCGGGGTCATGGCGCACCGCCGACGCCGGCTTCGACGCGCAGCCGGGCCAGCGCCCGCGAGCAGGTGCTCTTGACCGTCCCGAGCGGCATGTCCAAGGTGAGCGCGGCTTCCTGCTCGGACATATCGCAGTAGTAGCGCAGCACCACGACCGCGCGCTCCCGCGGGCTCAGCTCGGCGAGCAACCGGCGCAGCTCGTCGCGTTCGTCCGCGGACACGGCTGCGTCGGCCGAAGCGACCTCGGGCAGGGTCTCGGTCGGCCGCTCGCCCCACCACCGTCGGCGGGTCGAATCGATGTGCGCGGTGACGAGCGACCTGCGCGCGTACGCGAGCGGCGCATCGACGCGGTCCCACTTCAAATAGAGCCTGCTCAGTGCGGTCTGCACGAGATCTTCACCTCGATGGTGGTCGCCGGTCAGCAGCCGGGCAGCGTGCAGCAGCGTCGCGCCGTTCGCCTCGACGAACGCCCGGAAGCCCGCTTCATCGCGCACGCGCCAACCTCCTGCCCGTCATGACGAGGCGGGACGGCCTGGGAGTTCTCGCCACATGCGCAGGTGCGGGATCAGGTGCTGCGCGTCGGTGAACACCTCGCCGTGGACCAGGAAGCCGTGCCCGGCGTAGAACGCACCTGCCGTCTCGCGCGCGTTGCACCACAGCAGCGACGCGCCCGCACCGCGAACGTAGTCGGCTGCCGCAGCGAGCACCACGGCTCCGACACCGTGACGGCGATGCCCGTCGGCGGTGGCCATCTGCCGCAGGTGCCAGGCATTCGGCACGTCCGGCAGCCAGGGGCACGGATCGGCGTAGACGAAGCAGGTGCCTAACACCGTGCCGTTCTCGTCGACCGCACCGATGTGGACGACGCCAGGCAGGTCGTCACCGGGCAGCGGTTCGTCCGGCCCGAGGTGCGGGCGCAGCACCGCTCGTCGCAGCGCGCGCGTCTGCGTTTCGTCGACGACGCCGACCTGCACGCTCAGTTCCCCCGGCTCGTGAACCATCACGTACCCGCTTTGCGCAGCGTGAACACCAGGCGAGGCTATCCGTCGGCCGCGGTGCCGGCAGCTGTGATCAACAGCCCGCCAGTGTGGCGCCCTGAATGCTCACGGGTAGTTGATCACCGCCCGGTGCGGTCACCGCCCGGTGCGATCAGAGTCCGGTGCGATCAGAGTCCGGTGCGATCACCGCCCGCTGCGATCAGAGTCCGCGGAACCGGCGCGGGCCGGTGTCGGCACGCGCGGTCGCCGGCGCCACGCGTGCCGACACCTCCGCCACGAACGCACCGACCGGCCCGGCCAGCACGCGCAGCGAGCATTCGGCGAGTTCGGGCAGCGCGTCGGCAAGCGCGCTCAGGCGCAACACCACGTCCTCCAGTGCAGCGAGGTCCGCGGGTGTGATCCCTGAGTAGCCCTGCAGCAACGGGGCAGCACGCGGCGCGCATACCAGTTCCGCCGCGTCGGCGCCGGTGAGCGGCACCGCCGCGTAGGCCCGGTCGCCGAGCAGTTCCGTTGCAACGCCGGCGATGCCGAAGGACGCCAGCGCTCCGAAGGACGGGTCGTCGCGCACCGCGATGAGCACCTCGACGGCGTCCGGCGGGATCTCCTCGGACAGCACGATCCCGACGCAGCCGAGCAGCCGGCCCGCCTGCTCGGCCGTCAGAACCGACGCGCCTGACGCGCCCGACGCGCCCGACGCGAGCAGATCCTCGGCGAGCACCCGCGCCGCCGACAGGTGCAGGTTGTCCAGCTCAGGGACGGTGCCGACCGGCCGGCGGCGCCAGGCCGCGTAGCGCACCGCTCGGGCGAGTGAGCGCACCGCCCGCTCCGGCGAGGGGTAGGACGGCACCGAACCGGGCGGTGGCGCCCCGGCACCGGCACCGGCCCCGGCACCGGCCAGCGCCTGCGGAACCCCCTGCAACCCGAGAAATGTCGAGAGCACCGGTTTCGCCGCGGTGGCACCGACCGTCCGCAACACGACCGCGACCTCCTCGGTCGCAGCTGCCTGCAGCGGCGGTACGAACACGACGACGACCGCGTCGACCCCATCGTCGGCGAGGGCGACGCGCAGTGCCTGCTCGAACTTCTCGGCTGTGCCATCGACGCCCACGTCGTCCAGGCGCGCCAACGTCAGTCCCTCGGCGGCGCAAGCATGCGTGACGAGCACGGCGAGCGCGGTGGAGTTGCCGACGACGGCGACGCGCTCACCGGGCGGCAACGGTTGCGACGTCAGCAGCAGCGCGGCATCGAACAGATCGCCGACGGTCTCGACCCGGATGACCCCGGAGCGTTCGAACAGCGCGCGGGCGGCGTCGTCGGGCAGCTCGACCGACGTCGACTCGAGACCAGGGACCACCGCTCCGGCACCGCTGTTGACGGCAACGATCGGTTTGCGGCGGCCCAGCCGTCGCGCGAGCCGCGCGAACTTGCGCGGATTGCCGAAGGACTCGAGGTACATCATCACGACGTCGGTGCGCTCGTCGGTCTCCCAGTACTGCAACAGGTCGTTGCCCGACACGTCCGCCCGGTTGCCGGCCGACACGAACGTCGATACCCCCAGCCCGCGCCTGGCGGCCTCCCCCAGCACCGCCACGCCGAGCGCGCCCGACTGGCAGAAGAAACCCACCCGACCGGCGAGCGGCGGCAGCGGCGCCAACGAAGCGTTCAACTGTACGGTCGGGTCGGTGTTCACGATGCCGAGGCAGTTGGGCCCGACGACCCGCATGCCGTTCGCGCGGGCTTCGGTCACCAGCGCCCGTTGTGCAGCGCGCCCGGCCACCCGGTCCACGCCGGTGCCGCGCTCGCCGAACCCCCCGGTCGCGACGACCAGGCCACGCACCCCGCGGGCGGCGCACTGTTGGACGACCCCCGGGACGGACGCGGCAGGAACGGCGATCACGACCAGGTCGACGTCGACGGGGATGTCGAGAACGGACTTGTAGGCGGGAACGCTGCCGACGTGCCGCGCATCCGGGTTGACCGGGAACAGCGTGCCCTCAAAGCTCATCCGCAGCAGGTTGGCGAAGATCGCGTGCCCCACCTTGCCGGGGTCGTTGCTCGCCCCGACGACAGCGACCGATCGCGGGTACAGCAGCCGCTGGATGGATCGTGCCTCGGCTCGCTGCTCACGCTCGTGCATCACCCGCTCGGTCATCACGGTCGCGTCGACCGCGAACTCCAGCGTCACCTCGCCGAACTCCAGGTGGCGGGCGACCTCGTACCCCGCGTCGCGGAAGACATGCATCATGGCGGTGTTCTCGGCGAGCACCACGGCCGTGAACCGACGGATTCCGGACTCGCGCGCCGCTGCGGCGAGGTGTTCCAGCAGGACCGAGCCGATGCCGCGGCCCTGCTGCGCGTCGGCGACCACGAACGCGACCTCGGCCTCGTCGGAGCCTGGCGTGCGCTCGTACCGGCCGACCGCAATGATCTGCCCGCCGAGTTCGCAGACCAGGGCGACGCGGTCGTGGTGGTCGACGTGGGTGAACCTGAACAGGTCGCGCTCCGGGATGCGCGGGTAGGTGGAGAAGTAGCGCAGGTAACGCGTGCGCTGCGACAGGCCGGCGTGGAATGCGACGAGGGCGTCGGCATCGCTCGGCACGATCGAGCGGAGGTGCACCGTGCCGCCGTCACCGACGACGACGTCGGCCTCGCGGTGCGGCGGGGGTGCGGGATCCGGCGTCGAAACCTCGGCAGCCGGAACTTCGACAGCCAGCTCGTCGGGGTCAGTCACGCGGGTCGTCCGGATCGAGCCCGAGCAGCGGGTACGCGGCATTGCGCGAGGCCCCGATCGCCCGGTCGAGCCAGCTGTCCCCGCCGGGCGCCCATGCGATGACGTGTGGCTCGACGCCCTCGCCCATCGTCTCGGGCAACGGTCCTCGGGCACCCCGTCCGCGTACGTAGTCGCTCCATTCGCGCGGGATCGCCACTCCAGGATCGATCGGGACGCCGGACATCTCGGCGAGCAGGTGAGTCCAGGTGCGCGGGACGCACCGCACGATGCCGTACCCGCCCCCGCCGAGCGCGACCCACTTGCCGCCCGTCACGTCGTGTGCAAGCCGGTGCAGCTCGGCGATCGCGGTCCGCTGGCCGTCGACGGACAGTTCGAGGTTCGCCAGCGGATCCTCGCGGTGCGTGTCGCATCCGCACTGGGTCACCAGCACGTCCGGCGCGAACGCGCGCACGGCTCCGGGAACGACGGCGCGAAACGCGCGCAGCCAACCGTCGTCCTTCGTGCCAGGCGGCAAGGCGACGTTGATCGAGGTGCCCGCCGCGGCGCCGACCCCGACCTCTATCGGCATGCCCGTGCCGGGGAACAGCGTGCGCGGATCCTGGTGCAGGCTGATGGTCATTACCCGCGGATCGTCGTAGAACGCGACCTGCACACCGTCTCCGTGGTGGACGTCGATGTCGACGTAGGCGACCTTCTTCGCGCCCTCGTCCAGCAGCGTCCGGATCGCAAGTACGATGTCGTTGAACACGCAGAAGCCGCTGGCGTACCCGCGCATCGCATGGTGCAGGCCGCCGGCGATGTTCACGGCGTGGTCCGCGCGTCCCTCCCACACCCGGCGCGCAGCGAGCACCGAGCCGCCCGAGTAGAGGGCGGCCGCGTCGTACATGCCGGGGAACACCGGGTCGTCGTCGGTGCCGAGCCCGAAGCCGCTGAAGGACGGGTCCTGGCTGGCCGCGCGCACCGCGGCGATGTAGTCGGCGTCGTGGACCGTGAGCAGCTGCGTGTCGTCGGCCGGTTCGGGGGCGCACAGCTCGAGGCCGTCCAAGACGCCGAGCACGCGGGCCAGCCGCATCGTCAGATCCAGGCGAACCGGGTTCATCGGGTGTTCGCCGAAGTCGTAGGCCAGGTACTGCTCGTCCCACACCGCCGTTGCGTCGCACGCCATCCCTCGACGGTAGTCGGAGCGGGCCTCATCGCTGGTCACGTCACCGACCGATAGGTTCGAGCCCGTGCTGCAACCGGAGTTCCCGATCCGCACCGAACGGCTGCTGCTGCGCCCGCTCGAGGTCGCCGACACCGACGCCGTGCACGCCTACCAGTCGCGGGCGGACGTATGCCGCTACATCCCCTACCCGCCGCGCACGCGTGAAGAGGTCGCCGCCCGGCTCGCGGCGGACACCATCCGCAGCACGCTGGAGGACGCCGGGCAGGCGCTGTTGCTCGCGATCATCGTCGCGGGTACCGGCACGCTGGTCGGCGACGTCATGCTGGCGTGGACCAGCCGAGAGCACCGCAGCGGCGAGATCGGCTACGTGCTGAACCCCGAGCACCACGATCACGGGTACGCGACGGAGGCCGCAGCCGCGCTGCTGCAGCTCGGGTTCGAGGAATTGGGCCTGCACCGCATCGTCGCCCGGGTGGACGCCCGGAACGGCGCGTCGGCCGCGGTCGCGCGCCGCCTGGGGATGCGCCAGGAGGCGCTGCTCGTGCAGAACGAGTGGCTCAAGGGCGAGTGGACCGACGAGCTGGACTTCGCGATCCTTGCCGACGAATGGCGCAAACGACGCTGACCCGGCAATTACGGTGTTAGCCTTCCCCATCAAGATCGAGCCGGGAGGCCCCCGTGACCGCTCGTCGTTGGCTATTCGCCCCCGTCGCAGCCGCGCTCGCCCTGCTCGGACTCGTCGTCGTACCGACCTCGGCGCGGGCCTTCACCAGTCGTGCCGACGCTGTGTCTGCCGCAGCGTCATACGGTTCGTCGCGCGGGTTCCACGTGGGCGTGGCGGTGCTGGACACGAGCACCGGTTGGCTCTACGGCGCCGGTGACTACACCGGCACGTTCGCATCGGAATCGGTGGTCAAGGCATTCATCGCGACCCGGTTGCTGGTCAGCGGCCAGATGCACGGGACGACCGAATCCCTGGCCTACAAGATGATCACGCAGTCCGACGACGCGATCGCCAGCCAGCTCTACGGGCGGGTGGGCGGCGACGGCCTGATCTCCTGGATCAAGCAGCACTACCACCTCTACCGGCTCGGCTCGCCACCGCGGCTGCCGGGCTGGTGGGGCAACACTCACATCACCCCCCGCGGGCTGGTGCACTTCTACGCACACGTCAAGAAGGATCCGAAGGTCGGGCCGTGGTTGCTCAATGCCATGCACCACGCCACGCCCTATGGATCGGACGGCGTCTTCCAATTCTTCGGCCTGCCCTCGGCCACGCACGGCGCGGCCGTCAAGCAGGGCTGGGGTTGCGACTACGACGACTTCTGCACGTCCTTCTCGGACTTCAACTCGACGGGCTTCGTCAATGGCGACCGCTACGCGGTGGCGTTGCTCGCGCGCGGGCCGTTGAGCGCCTACGGCAGCGAGATCGCAGGCATCCTGACCGGAGCCGCAACGAAGCTGCTACCCGCCGGGGTGTTCCCCTACCGGACGCCGGTGGTCACCAGCATGTCGACGCACTGGACGAAGTCCGCGGGCGGTGACCGCATCATCGTGCACGGCAAGGGCTTCACCAATGTCACGCGCGTCGACTTCGGCACGATCCAGGCGCCGTCATTCACCGTCCTGTCGCCCTGGCGCGTGGGCGTGAGCGTTCCCGCGCACGAACACGGCCTGGTCAACGTCCGAGTCAGCACGGCCGCGGGCACGACGCCGAAATCCACGAAGACCGCGTTCAACTACGTCAATCCCGCCTGGGTGTCGGCCATGTCCACCCATTCCGGCAAGGCCTCCGGCGGCGGCGCGGTGACGATCGTCGGTTACAACTTCCGCAGCGTGCAGCAGGTGCTGTTCGGCGCCACGACGGCGGCGAAGGTCACCGTCTTGTCCCCCAACAGGCTGCTCGTCGTCACGCCCGCGCACGAGCCGGGACTCACCCACATCCGCATCGTCACCGCCTACGGCACCTCTGCGACGCGCGCCATCGACGAATACCGCTTCGTTGCCGTGCCGCAGGTCGGCGAGGTCGCGCCGCTGACGGTGCCGCACAGTGGCGGGACGACGGTCACGCTGGGCGGGGTCGGCTTCCGGGGCGTGCGCGCGGTGCTGGTCGGTGGCATCGCGGCCACCGGGGTCCGGGTTGCCTCGTGGGGGCGGCTGAGCTTCGTGGCGCCGGCTCACGCCCGGGGCGCCGTCCACGTCCAGGTGGTCACGGCGTACGGGAGGTCTGCACCGACGGGGACGGACCGCCTGACCTACTCCTAGCTCAGGCCAGCGCCTGGGCAAGATCTGCGAGCAGGTCGTCGGCGTCCTCGATGCCCACCGACAGCCGGACGAGGTCGGCGGGCACCTCCAGCGCGGATCCGGCGACACTCGCGTGCGTCATCCGCGCCGGGTGCTCGATGAGCGATTCGACCCCACCCAGCGACTCGCCGAGGGTGAACAACTGGGCGAGTTCGCACACCTTCAGCGCGGCCTCCTCGCCGCCGCGCAGCGTGAACGACACCATTCCCCCGAAGCCCCGCATCTGGCGTGCGGCGAGGTCGTGGCCCGGATGCCCGGAGAGGCCGGGATAGAGCACGCGGCTGACAGCTGGGTGGCCGGCCAGGAAGTCCACGACCCGGGCGGCGTTGGCGCAGTGCCGGTCCATCCGCACCCCGAGGGTCTTGCAGCCGCGCAGCACCAGCCAGGCGTCGAAGGGACCGGCGATCGCGCCCACCGCGTTCTGATAGAAGCGCAGCTCCGCACCGAGAGCGGGGTCCGCGGTGACCAGCGCGCCGCCCACGACGTCGGAGTGACCGCCGAGGTACTTGGTCGTCGAGTGCACGACGACGTCGGCCCCGAACGCCAACGGTTGCTGCAGGTAGGGCGAGGCGAAGGTGTTGTCCACGACGAGCCGCGCGCCGGCTGCGTGTGCGACGTCGGCGAGGGCCGCGATGTCGGCAATGCCGAGCAGTGGATTCGTCGGGGTCTCGCACCAGACGACCTTGGTGGTGCGGCGGACCGCCGCCCGCACCGCGTCGATGTCGTTCAGCGCGACCGCGCTGTATTGCAGTCCCCAGTTCCCGAGGACGCGAGCAATCAACCGGAACGTCCCGCCGTACGCGTCACCGGGCAGGATCACGTGGTCGCCGGGGCGGCACAGGGCGCGCAGCAACGCGTCCTCCCCGGCCAGGCCGCTGGCGAAGGCGAGCCCGGTGTTCCCGCCCTCCAACGAGGCGAGCAGCGACTCCAGCGCGGCCCGCGTCGGGTTGGCGCTGCGGCTGTACTCGTAGCCTGCGCGCAGACCGCCGACGCCGTCCTGCTTGTAGGTCGAGGTCGCGTAGATCGGGACAGTCACCGATCCGGTCAGCGGGTCGGGCTCCTGCCCGGCATGGATGGCCCTGGTGTCGAATCCCGGCGAACGGTCGGTCATGCAGGCGACGGTACCCACGCTCACCAGCCGCCGTGTCGAGCCACACCCGCAGCGGACCGGTTGGCGGGCGCCATCGCGGGTTTGGCAACCTGGTCGGGTGCGGAGCAGACGGGCGGGGCCGGCTCGGCTGGTGGCGAGCCTGCTCGTCGCCGGCCTGCTCTCGGTGGGGTGCGGCTCGTCGGGGAACGGTGGCGCCTCGCGCACCGCGACCACGACGGTGACCCGTGCGAGCAGCCCCCCACCGTTACCCACCCACCCCAGCACCTCGGCCGCCGCACCAACTGCGGCCCAGATAGATGCCCGGGTCGACGCGCAGGTCAAGAAGATCATCCGGGCGCGCCCGGCCGGTTCGGTCTCGGTTGCGGCCCTCAACACCGCCAGCGGCAGGAAGTACTCGGCCGGAGCCATGTCCGGCATGTGGACCGCGAGCGCCTACAAGCTCTACGTCCTCGAGGCCTTGCTGCTGCGCCAGGGATCGCTGTCGGACTACCAGGTGAACCAGGCCACCTCGGCGCTGGAGAACAGCGACAACGTGGCCGGTTACTCGCTGTTCCTCGCCGCGGGCGGCAACAGCGCGCTGGGCTCGGCGGCCCAGCGGTTCGGCATGACGCACACCGTCCCCGGCAACAGCGACCCGACCTTCACGCGCACCAGCGCGATCGACTGCCTGCAGCTGCTGCGCAATCTCGTCCGCCCCGACGGGCCGTTCAGCGCCGACACCCGCTCGTTCGTGCTCGGCCTGATGCGCAATGTCGAGCCCGACCAGCGCTGGGGCGTGGGTGCGGCAGCCGACAAGGCCAGCATCTTCTACAACAAGAACGGGTGGCTGTCGGTCGACAACTCCAACGGCCCGGACGAGGCCGACGACGGCCGGTGGATCACCACGAGCCTCGGCATCCTGACGATCAAGGGGCAGCAGGTGCTGATGGCCGTGCTGACCCAGCACAACCGCTCCTTCGGTGACGGCGTCGCGCTCGTGCAGCAGTTGGCCCGAACCATCGCGCCGGCCGTATCCAAGCGCTAGCCGCTCGGCGCGGCGTCAGCGCCCGGCGAGGTGTCCCAGCAGGTCCTGGCGGGTGATCACGCCGGCCGGCTTGCCGTCGACGTGCACGAGCAACGCATCGGCCTCACCCAGCGCCTTGACCGCCGCCGACACCGGCTCACCGGAACCGATCATCGGCAGGGCCGCGGACATGTGCCGCTCGAGCGCGTCGGCCAGCGACGCCTTGCCCGCGAACAGGGCGTCCAGCAGCACCCGCTCCGACACGGATCCGACGACCTCGCCGGCCGTCACGGGCGGCTCCGCACGCACGACCGGCAGCTGCGAGACGCCGTATTCGCGCAGGATGTCGATGGCCTCACGCACCGTCTCGTTCGGGTGGGCATGGACGAGCGAGGGCGTCTCGCCGTCCTTGCCCTGCAGCACGTCCAGGACGGTGATCGCCTCGTCGGTCCCGAGGAAGCCGTAGTCGGCCATCCACTCGTCGCTGAAGATCTTGGAGAGGTAGCCGCGGCCGCCGTCGGGGAGCAGGACCACGACTACGTCGTCCGGGCCGGCCCGTTCGGCGACGCGCAACGCGGCAGCGACCGCCATGCCGCACGAGCCGCCCACGAGCAGCCCCTCCTCGCGCGCCAGGCGCCTGGTCATCTCGAAGGAGTCGGCATCGGACACCGCGACGATCTCGTCACAGATCGTGCGGTCATACGTACTCGGCCAGAAGTCCTCACCGACGCCCTCGACGAGATACGGGCGGCCCGTACCGCCGGAGTAGACCGAGCCCTCGGGATCGGCGCCGATGATCCGCACCGCGCCCTGCTCCTTGAGGTAGCGCCCGGCGCCCGAGATCGTGCCGCCGGTCCCGACGCCCGCGACGAAATGGGTGATCCGTCCGTCGGTCTGCGCCCACAGCTCCGGACCGGTCGTCTCGTAGTGCGAGAGGGGATTGTTGACGTTGGCGTACTGGTTGGGCTTCCAACCCCCGGGCGTCTCGCGGGCGAGCCGGTCCGACACCGAGTAGTAGGAGCGGGGGTCCTCCGGCGCGACGGCGGTGGGGCAGACGACGACCTGGGCGCCGTAGGCCCGCAGGGCGTTGACCTTGTCGCCGCTGACCTTGTCCGGGCAGACGAAGATGCACTGGTATCCGCGCTGCTGGGCGACCAGGGCCAGGCCGACGCCGGTGTTGCCCGATGTCGGCTCCACGATCGTCCCGCACGGCTGCAGCTCGCCGGACTTCTCGGCCGCGTCGACCATCCGGATCGCGATGCGGTCCTTCACCGAGCCGCCCGGGTTGAAGTACTCCACCTTCGCCAGCACGGTGGGCGCCTGTCCCTGGGGGAGCTGGCGCGTCACGGACGAGAGCTTGACCAGGGGCGTGTTCCCGATCAGGTCGAGGAGCGATTCGTGGTACTGCATGCCCGTCACGGTAAGGCATCGGGGTCGTGCGTCCGCCCTGTGTGTCAGCCGCCGGCCGAGCCGCCCGCACCGGCCGGATAATGTCGGGCGCGTGAGCCGATTGCAGGGAGCCCGCAAGGTTGCCGTCTACAGCGGTACCGGTCTTGGCCTGCTCGGTGCGATCAGTTCCGCGACGATCGTCCTGGTGCTGAAGGCCGAGAGCCGGATGGCCCGCCGGCGCATCCCGATCGCGGTCGAGCCGCCGCCGATCTCGCACGACACCATCTGGACGGCCCCCGGCGTGAGCCGCTCACGTCCGCCCATCAGCTTCGCCATGCTCGGGGACTCCACGGCGGCGGGGTACGGCGTGCACCGGGACCGCGACACCCCTGCGGCGCAGGTCGCGGTGGGAATCTCCGAGGCCGCCCGCCGCCCGGTGCACGTGACGAACGTCGCCGTCGTCGGCGCCGAATCACCCGACCTGGTCAAGCAGCTCGACTCGCTCGGGTCGGCGCGTCCGGAGCTCGCGATCATCATGATCGGCGCCAATGACGTGACGGAGCTGACCAAACCGGGGGAGGCCGTGCCCTACCTGGAGCGCACCGTCGCCCACCTGCGGGCGTTGGGCGCTGAGGTGGTGGTGGGCACCTGCCCGGACCTCGGGACGATCCGCCCGCTCGCCCAGCCGCTGCGCAGTTATGCCCGCCACCTTTCCCGGCGGATGGCGCGCGAGCAGACCGTGGCCGTGGTGCGCGCCGGTGGTCGGACCGTGTCCTTGGGCGACCTGCTGGGCCCGATCTTCGCGTCCCGGATCGAGATGTTCGCCGAGGACCAGTTCCATCCCTCCGCCGCGGGATACGCCGAGGCGGCACAGGCCGTGCTCCCGTCAGCCCTGGACGCGCTCGGGGTGCGCACCAAGGCCCGCTCCGCGAGCACGTTCACCACCCGCCGCTCCAAGCCGCTGGAGAAGGCGGCCGCGCAGGCGGTGGCCCGTCCCGGCAGCGAGGTCGCGGCCAGCGAGAGTCCGGTCATCGCGGTGCGCAGTGATCGCACCTGGGCCCGGCTGCGCCGGCGCCGCCCGGCGGTACCCAAGCCGCGCTTGCGGCGCCGGCGGGTGCCGTGAGCGCGGCGTGAGCACCGCCACCACCGGCTGACACGCGCCACGGCGAAGTGCCACCATCGACAGACCACTTACCCGCTAGGAGAGACGATGCCCGAAGCCGTGATCGTGTCCACCGCCCGCTCGCCGATCGGCCGCGCCGTGAAGGGAACGATGGCGAGCATCCGTCCCGACGACCTCGCCGTGCAGATGGTGCGGGCGGCGCTGGACAAGGTACCCGGGTTCGACCCCCACGACATCGACGACCTGATGATGGGATGCGGCCAGCCGGGCGGCGAGTCCGGCTTCAACATCGGGCGCACCGTGGCCGTCGGACTCGGCTATGACTTCATGCCTGCAACGACCGTGAACCGCTATTGCTCGTCATCGCTGCAGACCTCACGCATGGCCTTTCACGCGATCAAGGCGGGCGAGGGCTCCGCGTTCATCTCCGCCGGCGTGGAGACGGTGTCGCGCTTCGCGAAAGGCAACAGCGACGGCTGGCCGGACACGCACAACCCGATTTTCGCCGAGGCCGAGCAACGCACCTCGAAGACGGCGGAGTCCGGAGCGGCGGGCTGGCACGATCCACGGGCCGACGGCCAGCTGCCCGACGTGTACATCGCGATGGGGCAGACCGCCGAGAATGTCGCCCTGCTCAAGGACGTCAGCCGTGCGGACATGGACCACTTCGGTGTCCGCTCGCACAACCTGGCCGAGGCAGCCATCGCCAACGGGTTCTGGGCCACCGACATCACCCCGGTGACCCTGCCCGACGGCAGCGTGGTGTCCAAGGACGACGGTCCCAGGGCGGGGGTGACCTACGACGCCGTGTCCGGCCTCAAGCCTGTCTTCCGTCCGGACGGACGGGTGACGGCGGGCAACTGCTGCCCGCTCAACGACGGCGCGGCCGCCGTGGTCATCGTGAGCGACGCAAAGGCCGCTGAACTCGGCCTGACCCCGCTCGCGCGCATCGTGGCCACGGGCGTCAGCGGGTTGTCGCCGGAGATCATGGGCCTCGGACCGGTCGAGGCCTCGCAGCGCGCGCTCGCGAATGCCGGGATGAGCATCGGCGACATCGACCTGGTCGAGCTCAACGAGGCATTTGCCGTGCAGGTGCTCGCCTCGCAGCGTGACCTCGGCATCGACATGGACCGGCTCAACGTCAACGGCGGTGCCATCGCAGTCGGTCACCCGTTCGGCATGACCGGCGCTCGGATCACGTCCACGCTGGTCAACTCACTGCGCTTCCACGACAAACAGTTCGGCCTGGAGACGATGTGCGTCGGCGGCGGCCAGGGCATGGCCATGGTGATCGAGCGCCTCTCCTGACGGACCCCTTTGGCGCAGAAAGCAGCAGGCCCGGGTCGTCATCGACCCAGGCCCGCTGCCGCTACGGGTGCTCAGTCGCTGCGCATGTAGCCCAGCAGTCGCAGGATCTCGATGTAGAGCCAGACCAGGGTGACCATGAGTCCGAATGACGCATACCAGGCGAATTTCTGGTCGGCGCCGTTGCGGATGCCGCGCTCGATCATGTCGAAGTCGAGCACGAGGTACATCGACGCCAGGCCGATGCACACCAGGCTGAATACGATCGCGAGCGGACCGCCGTCGCGCAGGCCAAGACCGCCCGGCGTGAACAGGTAGGCGATCATATTGACCAGCATCAGCCCGAACACGCCGATCGTGGCGCCGACGACGATGCGGGTGAACTTGGGCGTGACGCGGACGGCGCCGATCTTGTACACGAACAGCATGCCGACCGCGACCATCACCGTGCCGGTCAGCGCCTGCACGACGATGCCCGAGTACATCCGCTCGAACATCTTGCTGATCGCGCCGAGCAGGACACCTTCGAACACCGAGTAGGTCAGGCACAGGGCGGCATTGGCCTTCATCGTGAAGGAGATGTAGAGCCCGAGGCCGAGGCTGCCGAGCAGGGCCACGAGCAGCAGCGGCAGCTCGACCCGATCCGGCGTGAGTACCCACGACACCGTGCCGGCGGCCAGCAGAACGAGCAGCATCGCGCCCGTGCGCTGGACTACGTCGTCGAGTGTCATGTAGCGCTGGCCGGGACGCGGCCCGGCGTAGGCCGGCCGCTCGTACATGCCCTGCAGATCGCCCGCGGACGGGGTCACCACGCGGTTCGCTCCCGAGGCGCTGCCGAACTTCTTGATGATGGGGTTCTCGGCCATGGCCGCTGCATCTCCTCCTGCTGACAGGGCTGGACTTCACTGGGAATCAGTGGGAATCGCGGTGCTGCGATCCACTCTGTCAACGCTTTCGTGCAGGCGCCAGTTCCCAGCCGGCGGCGAGCGCGATCACCTCCGGCGCACCGCGCTGTTCTCCCCGGCATCGGCCTCACGTTCGCACCGTCGCGCGCGTCTACCCGGTATGCAACCCCACGTGGTCGACCGGCGCCAGACTGTGCTGATGGGCGTGCCCGCGAAGCAGCCGTTCGAGACCATCGTGAGGTTGCACGGGGCGACGGTCCTGCGCGTGTGCCGTGCGGTGGTGGGGCCTATCGAGGCCGACGACGCCTGGTCGGAGACGTTCCTGTCCGCCTTGCAGGCCTACCCGGACCTTCCGGAGGATGCGAACATCGAGGCCTGGCTGGTCACGATCGCCCACCGCAAGGCCATCGACGTGACGCGAGCCGCTGCCCGCCGGCCCGCGCCGGTCGCCGACGTCCGCGAGCGGCCCACGAACGACCCGACTCGTGACGACGACCTCTGGACGGCGCTGGCCGAGCTGCCGGACAGGCAGCGGGCCGCCGTTGCCTACCACTACCTGGCCGGCCTGCCCTACCGCGAGATCGCCACAATCACCGGCAGCAGCACCGATGCCGCCCGCCGCGCCGCCGCCGACGGTATCGCGGCACTTCGTCGCACCTACCCGTCCCGGACAGGAGAACCGTCATGATCGACCACCTCGAGATCAGCGCGGCCGAGCTCGACGCTCTGCGCGCCCGGCTCGCCGACGCCGCCGCCCGCGACGGCATCCTCGACGTCGCCTACCGCACCCTCGACACGCCGCTGGGCAACGTGCTGCTGGCCGCGACCGACGCCGGCCTGGTGCGCGTCGTGTTCGCAGTCCAGGGCCACGACGCGGCGCTCGAGTCGTTGAGCGCGCAGATCAGCCCGCGGATCCTGCGTGCCGGGCCGCGTCTCGATCCCGTCGCTTTCGAGATCGAGGAGTACTTCGCCGGTACGCGCCGGGTGTTCGACCTCGCGCTCGACCTGCGCCTCGCGCACGGGTTCCGGCGCGGCGTCCTCGATCACCTCAGGCAGATCGGGTACGGGAGCACCGCGAGCTACGCGGAGGTGGCGAGCGCCGCCGGCAGCCCCCGCGCCGTCCGCGCGGTCGGCACGGCCTGCGCGATGAACCCGTTGCCGATCGTGGTGCCGTGCCACCGCGTCGTCCGCTCGGACGGTTCACCCGGGCAGTACGCCGGTGGGGCACAGGCGAAACTGGCATTGCTCGAACTCGAGGCGGCACGTTGCTGAATCGTCAGAGCGCGGCCAGCCGCTCGCGGAGCTCGGCACGCGTCGGTGGGTCGGCGCCCGGGCGCTCGCAGGTGAGCGCCGACACGACGACCGCCTGCCAGAGCGCGTCCGCGATGCGGGGGTCACCGGCGGCGACGGCGTCGGTCAACGAGCGTGGGGTGGCCAGGCCACCGTCGATCAAGGCGCACAGTAGTCCACCGGCGAACGAGTCACCGGCGCCGACGGTGTCCGCGACGGTGATGGACACGCCGGGACGGTGGGCGAGCTGGCCGGAGCCGGCGAAGGCCACGGTCCCCCCGGGGCCGAGCGTGACGATGACGAGCACCGCTCCAAGCTCACACCAGCGCGCTGCGATCGAGGCGAGCGACTGCCCCTCGTAGAGGAAGGCGATGTCCTCGTCGCTGGCCTTCACCAGGTGCGCCGAGGCGATGCAGCCTTCGATGCTCACGCGGACCGCGTCCTTGTCCGCGATCAGCGCGGGGCGGACGTTCGGGTCGTAGCTGATGAGGACGTCCCCGCCCCCGTACACCCGCCTCTGCAGCATCTGCAACACCGCTGCGGACGGCGCCCGCCAACTCGACAGCGAGCCGAGGTGCAGCACCCCGCCCGCGAGGGGGAGATCGACGATGCTGTCGTCCCAGCCGAGGCCGGCCGTGCTGTCGAGGTAGAAGTCGTACTGCGCCCGTCCCGCGTCGTCGAGGCTGGCGACCGCGAGCGTGGTCGGCTCGGCGACGACCTGCCAGTCGTCGAAGCGCACACCGCTCTCGCGGGCCTTGTCCTCGAGCATGCGGCCGAACGAATCGCGACCGGTGCGGGCGACCAGCGAGACGTCCGCACCCAGCCTGGCGAGCGTGATCGCGACGTTGTAGAGACTGCCGCCGGCATGTGCGGTGAAGGTGCCGGGCGCACCGGAGGTTTCCACGAGATCGACGAGGGCCTCGCCGACGACGGTGCACACGGCGCTCATGCGAGCATCATGACAGCCGCGCCCCGGCAGGTCTGCGAGGACGTTCAGTCGCCGGTGAACTCGGGGGGACGGCGCGCGAGCATGGCGTCGACCGCTTCGTGGTGGTCGCCCGTGTGATGGGCGACGGCCTGCATCGCCGCCGACAGTTCGAGCAACGCGTCGAGGGACTGATGCTGGCCGTGTCGGATGAGCGACTTCGTCATACGCAGTACGTGCGGTGGGTTCGCGGCGATTCGCTCGGCGACCCGGCGTGCCTCGGCCAGCAGCTCGCCGCTGGGAACCACGCGGGACACGAGCCCCCACTCGAGTGCGGTCGCGGCGTCGATCGCGTCGCCGGTGAATGCCATCTCGCTCGCGCGGGAGAGGCCGATGGCCCGCGGCAGCAACCAGGCGCCGCCGTCGCCCGGGATGAGCCCGACCTTGACGAAGCTCTCCGCGAACACGGCCGACTCGACGGCGATGCGGATGTCGCACATCAGCGTCAGGTCGCACCCCGCGCCGATCGCCGGGCCGTTGACCGCGGCTATCGCCGGCACCTCGAGGCGCGCCATCGCCCGCGGGATGCGCTGGATGCCGTGCCGATAGCCCTGCCGGATGTCGGCCGGTGCGCCGGCGAACATGCCTTCCCGATCGCGCATGTGCTTGACGTTGCCGCCCGATGAGAACGACGAACCGGTGGCGGTCACGATGACCACACGCACCTCGCGCGAGCGGTTCGCCTCGTCGACGAGGCCTTCGATCGCGTCCACCATCTCGTCATCGGAGATCGCGTTGCGGGTCTCCGGACGGTTGAGCGTCCACGTCTCGATCGCGCCGTCGAGTTCGCGCAGGATGGGTGGTGAGTCGGGCATCCGGGCGGTCCTTCCGACGTCGGCGTTCGGCGTACTTTCCGTCGTATGAGCAATCTCGAACGGACGCCCAGTCTGACGCACTGCGGCGCGACCGGGACGGCGCGCCCGGTACGCGAGTTCTTCGCCGGTCGCGAGGTGACCCTCGGCGCGGGCTCGCGGGTGCGACGGCTGCTGCCCAACCTCGGCCGCCGCCTGGTCGGACCGTGGTGTTTCGTCGACCACTACGGCCCGGACGACATCTCGAATCGGTCGGGGATAGCGCCTTCCGGGATGGCCGTGCCGCCGCACCCGCACATCGGCCTGCAGACGGTGAGCTGGCTGCTCGCAGGCGAGGTGCACCACCGCGACAGTCTCGCCAACTCCCAGGTGATCCGTCCCGCCGAGCTCGGGTTGATGACCGCCGGGCACGCAATCGCGCACGCCGAGCACTCTCCCGACCCGCACACGGCGTTCCTGCACGGCGTCCAGCTGTGGGTGGCGTTGCCGTCCTCCACGCGCGAGCGAGCTCCGGCATGGGAGCACCACACCCGGCTGCCGGTGCTCACCGACCAGGGATTGCGGGCGACCGTCATCCTCGGGTCGCTGGCCGGGTCGTCGTCACCGGGGACGACGCATTCGCCGATGCTCGGCGCGTCGCTGTCGCTGGCACCCGCGGCCGACGTGCGCGTGCCGCTCGAACCCGACTTCGAGCACGCGGTCGTGGCCCTGTCGGGGACGGTCGAGGTCGACGGGGTGGGGTTGCAGCCGGGCGGGCTGCTGTATCTCGGCTGCGCACGTCGCGACCTGGCGCTGCGCTCCGCGGACGGCGCAGAGGTCCTGCTCATCGGCGGCGAGCCGTTCGAGGAGCAGATCGTGATGTGGTGGAACTTCGTCGGCCGCTCGAACGAGGAGATCCTCGAGGCCCGGGCGCAGTGGGAGGCCGGCGAGCGGTTCGGGTCGGTGCGCGCGGCCGGAGCCCGGCTGGCCGCACCCCCGTTGCCACCCGGAGCGCTCAAGCCCGGCGGCGCGACCCGCTGACCGTCCGGTCCCCGGGGTTGATTTCCCCGCTGGTGGCCGGTTCGGCTGTTGATTTCCCCGCTGGTGGCCGGTTCGGCGGTTGATTTCCCCGCTGGTGGCCGGTTCGGCATGCGCGAAGCGAGCACCGGCGGGGAAAGGCGGTCAGGCTGCCGCGGCGACCGACCCGGCCGGCTCGAGGGCGTAGGCGAGTATGTCGCCCACGTCAGCGACCGGCCGGACGTCGAGCGCCGCCAGCACCTCGGCGGGCACGTCGTCCAGGTCCGGCTCGTTGCGCTGCGGGATGAAGATCGTCTTGAGTCCCGCCCGCTGCGCTGCGAGCAGCTTCTGCTTCACCCCGCCGATGGGCAGCACGCGTCCGTTCAGCGTGACCTCGCCGGTCATGCCCACGTCAGCACGCACCGGGCGGCCGGTGGCCAGTGACGACAGCGCGGTCACCATCGTGACGCCTGCGGAGGGTCCATCCTTGGGTACCGCTCCCGCGGGCACGTGCAGGTGGACGGCCCGGTTCAACGCGGCGGTGTCGATGCCGTGCGACGCACCGTGCGAGCGGAGGTAGCTCAGCGCGATCCGCGCCGACTCCTTCATCACGTCGCCCAGTTGGCCGGTGAGGGTCAGTCCGGCCTCACCGTCCATGGCGGTCGCCTCGATGAAGAGCACGTCGCCACCCGTCCCGGTGACGGCCAGCCCCGTCGCCACGCCGGGGACGGCGGTGCGTTCCGCCGATTCGGGGGTGAACCGCGGCCGGCCCAGGTAGTCGCGCAGGGTGACGGCATCGACCGTGATCGGAGCGCTGGCCGTCGCCAGGCGGGTAGCGACCTTGCGCAGCACCTTGGCCAATGCCCTTTCGAGTTGCCGCACCCCGGCCTCGCGGGTGTACTCGGCGGCGATCAGGCGCAGCGCCTCATCGGCAACCATGACGTCGGCGTCGGTGAGTGCGGCGCGCGAGAGCTGCCTGGGCAGCAGGTGCTGACGCGCGATGACGACCTTGTCCTCCTCGGTGTAACCGTCGAGGGTCACGATCTCCATCCGGTCCAACAACGCCGGCGGGATGGTGTCGGCGACGTTCGCGGTGGCCAGGAACACCACGTCGGACAGGTCCAGCTCCACCTCGAGGTAGTGGTCTCGGAACGTGTGGTTCTGCGCCGGGTCGAGCACCTCGAGCAACGCCGCGGCCGGGTCGCCGCGGAAGTCGGAGCCGACCTTGTCGATCTCGTCGAGCAGCACGACCGGGTTCATCGACCCGGACTCGCTGATCGCGCGGACGATCCGGCCGGGCAGCGCGCCGACGTAGGTGCGGCGGTGGCCACGGATTTCGGCCTCGTCGCGTACGCCACCGAGCGAGACCCGCACGAACTTGCGATCCAGGGCGCGCGCAACGGACTCGCCGAGCGAGGTCTTGCCCACACCGGGCGGGCCGACGAGGGCCAGCACCGCGCCCGAGCCACGTCCACCGACGACCGACAGGCCCTTGGACGCCCGCCGCGAACGCACCGCGAGGTACTCGGTGATGCGGTCCTTCACGTCGTCCAGGCCGTGGTGATCGGCGTCGAGCACGGCGCGGGCAGCTGTGATGTCGTCGTTGTCGGTGGTGCGGACGTTCCAGGGCAGCTCGAGCACGGTGTCGAGCCAGGTCCGGATCCAGCCGGACTCGGGGCTCTGGTCCGACGCACGCTCGAGCTTGCCGACCTCGCGGAGCGCGGCCTCGCGGACCTTTTCCGGAAGGTCGGCGGCCGACACGCGGGTGCGGTAGTCGTCGGCACCCTCCGGCTCGTCCTCGCCCAGCTCCTTGCGAATGGCGGCGAGTTGCTCGCGCAGCAGGAACTCGCGCTGACGCTTGTCCATGCCCTCGCGCACGTCGTCGCGGATCTTCTCCGAGACCTCGAGTTCGGCCAGCTGCTCGCGGGCCCAGTCGATCACGAGAGTGAGCCGCGCGGACACGTCGGAGGTCTCCAGCAGCTCGCGTTTCTGCTCGTTGGACAGGTAGGAGGCGTAGCCCGCCATGTCAGCGAGTTCGGAGGCGTCGGTGACGCGCTGCACCGTGTCGATGACCTGCCACGCGTTGCGCTGCTGCAGGATCGCGATGACCAGCCGCTTATAGTCAGCCGCCTGCTTGCGGGCGTGCTCGTCGGCCTCGGGCTCGTCGACCGGCTCGGCCTCGACCCACAAGGCGGTGCCGGGTCCGGTCACCCCGGAGCCGATCTTGGCGCGGGCACCGGCACGCAGCACGGCTGCGCGCTCGCCACCGGGCAGCCGGCCGATCTGCTCGATCGTGGCCACAGCGCCATAGGCTGGATAGCGGTCGGACAGGCGCGGCGCGAGCAGCAGCTGGCCGTCCGCGCCTGCTCGGGCTGCGTCGACCGCCACCCGGGCGGCGTCGTCCAGCTCGACCGGCACAACCATGCCGGGCAGCACCACGACGTCGGTCAGGGAAAGCATCGGCAGTTTGATTGCCGGGAGCAGTCGTTCGGTCATTGCGGTTCCGTCCTCATGAGATTGAGTCACACCGACTCAAGGACAGGCCGGACCGCGATGTTCCCGGGAGACTGTCCGCTCACAGCGAACCCGGGCGAGCGGAGTCTCGCGCCGGACTGGCAAGAGGGATTCGCAGGCGAAGGTGCGCGCGAATTGATCCGGCACGGGTTCGAGAATCCACCACCCGACGAACTGCCTGCCGACGAATCCGGCCCAGAAGCCGAGACCGGCGCGCGCTGAGCTGCGACGATCCGGCGGTAGCGGTGTTCCTCGACCTTGCTCCCGGGTCCGTGCCGGCCGGTCGCCGAGGTAGCGCATCACGGCGGGGTCGGCGTCGATCACGACCTCGTGCTGCAGGTGTTCCTCGGACAGCGCAACGAGCGTGCTGCGCGACGACCGGATCACCGACTGCGGCATGCGCTCATCCTGCGTGGCCCCGATTCGGATCGCGCCGCAAGCTGGCGAAGGCGTCGGCGTCGGCGTCGGCGCGACTGTGCGGCGAGCGCGAGAACCGCGAGTGTCAGCCCGGCGACACCGACGCCGACGAATCCGTACGCCGGCGCGGAGCGGTCGACCACGACCCCGGCGAGCGGGGCGCCGAGCGCATTGCCGACCGTGAGCGCCGAGGAGTGCGAGCCCATCACCGCGCCTCGCACCGAGGCGGGCGTCAGGCGCACCAGCTGATCGGCCGTCGCCGAGATCAAGGGCGCGCAGAACAGCGCGCTCGGGATCAGCACCAGCGCGAGCGACCACCAGGACGGCGCCAGCGCGACGGGAACGGTGAGACCGGCGAGGAACACGAGCAGTACCAGCGGATCGATGCGTCGGTGCATCATTCCGTAGACGAAGCCGCCGACCAGCGACCCGAGGCACCACACCGCGAACACCACTCCGATGAGCGCGACCTCGTCGAACCCGCGCATCGTCGCCGTGATGGCGACGTCGGTCCCGGCCAGGGTGAGGGTGGCGCCCATCGCCGCCAGCAGCACGACCGCCACGCGCAGACCGAGCCACGATCGCCCCGGCGGCCGGGGAACTCGAGGCGGGCGCTGCCCTTTCGTCGGCGCCACGCCCTCTTGCCCGTGGACGGGAGGGTCCAGCACAGCGAGCGCGAGGCCGGCAGTGCCGACGGCGATCGCGATGGCGACCAACGCGACGGTCGAACCGAACTGGGTGATCACGACGACGCCTACAGCCGGCCCGACAGCGAACGAGACCTCGACCGACATCGAGTCGACGGAGAAGCCCGCCTGGCGATCCTCGTCCGGCAACAGGGCGGCCAGGGCCTGACGCGACACGGTGAAGACCGGCAGTGCCAGGAAGCCGCTGAGCACCGCGCCGGGAAGCAGCCACCCGTAGGGCAGAAACGGCGCGCTCGCCCAGAATGCCGCCTCGCACGTCGTGGTCAGAGCCAGGACGAGCAGCAGCCCGGACCGATCGATCGTGCGGCCCACGAGCGGCGCACCGACGGCGGCGCCCAGCGCGGACAGCGCCGCGACCGCTCCGGACTGGGTGAAACCGAGACCCAATCCGCCCTGGCCGGTGCCGAGCACCACGTGCAGCGTGAGCACGATGCCGGCAGCGGTGACGGGGACGCGGGCGAGCAGTGTGGTCAGGACCAGTGACCGAACGCCCGGACGCGCGAGCACCCGACGGTAGGGCTCCAGGCGCATGACAACCATGGTGCACGAGGGTGTGGTGCCAGCCCCCCGCGCGCGGCATGCTGGGGACATGACCACCCTTTACGGACAGGAACATGTCGATCGTTACCTCGCCACGGACGGGGAGGAGGGCCACGACTGGGTCAACGGCACGACCACCCTGCTGTTGATCACGAAGGGCCGGAAGTCCGGCGAGTCGCGGACTCATCCGCTGATCTACCGTGACTTCGGCGACGCCTACCTGGTGGTGGCGTCCAAGGGCGGCGCACCCGAGCCGCCGGCGTGGTACCTCAACCTGCGGGACGAGCCGAATGTCGAGGTGCAGATCAAGGGTGACCGCTTCCGCGCGCACGCCCGTACTGCGAGCCCCGAGGAGAAGCCGTCGATGTGGAAGCTCATGACCGAGGTGTGGCCGGCCTACGACGAGTATCAGACCAAGACCGACCGCGAGATCGCGATCGTCGTCCTGGAACGCATCTGACCACCCGCGCCGCATAGCCCCGCCACCCCGCAACCCCGCGACCCGTGATCAACAGGGCCGAACCGTCGGATACTGACGATTCAGCCTTCTTGATCAAGGGACCGGCGCGTTCGTGCTCCCCGTGATGCGGGACCGGGAAGCGAGCCAGGACTGGCGGGCGGGCCGAGCTGTGAAGTCTGCGGAGCTCGCGGCGTCCGACTCGCTGGCCCGGCCGGCGCCGACGTGTCAGGCTGGGCCACATGCCCGACCCGACCGACGCCCGCCCCGACCAGACAGCCAGTGACTCCACGAAGGACCGGTTCCGCGAGGCACTCGAACGCAAGCGGGGTCATCACCACGCGAACAACGGCGACGCGCACAGCGACTCGAAGGTGCACGGCGAGCACGAACGCGCCGGTGGCAAACGCACCTTCCGCCGCAAGAGCGGCTAGGCGCAGGCGAGGGTCCCGGTCGGTGCCCCCGGTCGGATTCGAACCGACACTGCAACCCTTTTAAGGGGTCTGCCTCTGCCATTGGGCTACGGGGGCATGTCCGTCCCATTCTGCCTGGGGCAGGATCAGGGCGTGGCGAACCGGAATGTCTGGGCAGGACTCAACAGGCTGCGCGAGCTGCCGTGGCGCTCCGGCGCGAGCGACACCGAGGTGGCGGCGAGGCTGCCGGGCGACGAATTGGTGCCGGACGCGACCGTCAGCATCGACCGGGCCGTGACGCTCGCGGCCACCCCCGCCGAGGTGTGGCCGTGGCTCGCGCAGCTCGGCAAGCACCGGGCGGGCTGGTACCTCCCGCGACGGGTGGAGGCGGTGCTGCCGCGCAGCCGCCGCGCGCTGCGCCACCTCGACCCGGCCTGGCAGTCGGTGTCGGTCGGCGAGCAGGTGCCCGATTGGGGGCCGGGAACGCCTGTGCTGCGCGCCATGACGGTCGATCCGCCGCACGCTGTGGCCTATCTGTCGCTACGCGACCGCAACAACGGCCATCGCTGGCCGGCAGACGGATGCGGCAGCACCCCCAACGTCCTCGCGATCTCGTGGACGCTCGTCCTCACCGAGCTGGGTGAGGGCGCTCGGTTGCACATCAGGTTGCGGATGCGCGTTCGACGCAGGTCGCTCGCCGCGGTCGGCGGGGTGTTCGACTGGCTGACCATCTGCGGTCTGTTCGCGGGACTGAAGCAGCGGGTCACCCGGTGACGACGTGGACGGCACCGGTGCGCTTCGCTGAGGTCGACGCGCAGGACGTTGTGTTCAATTCGCACTACCTCCTCTACTGCGACGAGGCCTGCACCGCATACCTCGTGGAACGCGACCTGCGCGATGTTGCGCTCAACATCCGGCTGGTCGCGTCCCAGCAGGTCTGGTCGGGGCCGGCGCGGTGGGGCGATGTGATCTCGGTGCACACGACGTGCGGGCACGTCGGGCGCACCAGCGTCCGGATGCATTTCGAGATCACTGCGAGCGGACGCGCGTGCTGCGTGGTGGAGACGACCTACGTGCTCACCGACGCCGCTGAGAAGCCGATCCCGTTGCCGGATGGGGTGCGGGCGATGCTGAACCCCGTGAGTCGGTGACCGGCCGGCTCAGTCGATCTCGGGGACCCGCCGTTTGCCGGATGCTTCCTCGAACTCCCAGCGCGGTGACTGGAGCTGGCCGAGCGAGACGACCTCGCGGCGGAACAGCAGCGCGGCCGTCCAGTCGGCGATCACGCGCACCTTCCGGTTCAGGGTGGGCATCCGCGAGACGTGGTAGGTGCGGTGGATGAACCAGGCGAGCGGCCCGCGCACCTTGATGCCGTACAGCTCGGCGACACCGCGGTAGAGGCCGAGGGACGCCACCGACCCGACGTACTTGTGCCGGTAGTCGCGCAGGGCTCCGCCATGCACCGCCGAGGCGATGTTGCCCGCCAGCAGCTTCGCCTGACGCACGGCATGTTGCGCGCTCGGCCCGCAGATCGCGTTCGGGTCCGCACTGGACAGATCGGGGACGGCGGCGCAATCACCTGCGGCGAACACCCCCGTGACGCCCTTGACCGAGAGGTTCGCAGCACACGGCAAGCGCCCCTTGTCATCGCGCGGCAGATCGGTGTCCTCGAGCATCGGGTTGGCCTTCACACCCGCGGTCCACACCAGGGTCTCGGCGTCGAACTCGTCGCCGTCGGACAGGACGACCCGCCCACCCACCGCCGAGGTGAGCATCGTGTTGAGGCGCACGTCGATGTTGCGTTCGACGAGCCGGTCGACGGTGTAGGAGGACAACCGCACCGACACCTCTGGCATGATCCGTCCCGCCGCCTCGACCAGCACCCAGCGCATCTCGCGGTCGTTGATGGTGCGCACGTAGCGCAGCGCGTAGCGCGCCATGTCCTCCAGCTCGGCCATTGCCTCGACGCCGGCGTACCCGCCGCCCACGAAGATGAACGTCAGCGCGCGGCGGCGCTGCGCCGGGTCGTTCGTCGACGCAGCGAGGTCCAGACGCGACAGCACGTGGTTGCGCAGGTAGATCGCCTCGCCGATGGTCTTGAATCCGATGCCGTTCTCGGCCAGGCCAGGGATCGGCAGGATGCGCGAGATCGAACCGGGGCAGACGACGAGCAGGTCGTAGTTGAACACGTACTCGTCACCCTTCTGCGGCTTGATCCTCGCCTGCTTCGTCGCGTGCGTGATGCCGGTGATCGCGCCGGTGATGATCGTGCAGCGGCGCAACACCTTGCGCAGCGGGACGACGACATGGCGTGGTTCCACGCTGCCGGCCGCCGCCTCGGGCAGAAACGGCTGGTAGGTCATGTTCGACTGCGGATCGACGACGGTGATGTCGGCCGCACCGCGAGAGAGCTTCTTCTGCAGGCCCAGGGCGGTGTACATGCCGACGTATCCACCGCCGACGACGAGGATGCGGACCGGGTGGTTCACGGCTGTCATAGGTCGACGCTAGCGCCGTGCGGCCACCGCGGGGAGAAGGACTTCCCCGCAAGATCGCCCGGCAGCCCGGCGCATTTCTTCGCCTGCCCGAAGATCGCGTCCAGCATGGGCTCGGTCAGGCGGCCGGTGAACGTGTTCTGCTGACTGACGTGATAGCAGCCCAGCACGGTCCGGCCGGCCAGGTCCACCTCGGCACCGTGCCTGAACACCGGAACGGGAGTTGGCAGATTTGTGCCGAGCGCGCGCAGTGTGGGCCACAGTGCGGCCCACCCGAACCCGCCGAGCACGACCACCGAACGCAGCTGCGGCCAGAGCAGTTCGAGCTCGCGGACGAGCCATGGCCGGCAGGTGTCGCGCTCGGCAGGCGTGGGCTTGTTCGCCGGCGGAGCACAGCGGACGGGTGCGGTGATGTAAACCCCCCGCAGCGTCAGCCCGTCGTCGGCCGAGACCGAGGTGGGCTGGTTCGCCAGACCCGCCCGGTGCAGCGCGGCGTACAGCCAGTCGCCGCTGCGGTCACCGGTGAACATCCGTCCGGTGCGGTTGGCACCGTGCGCCGCCGGAGCGAGGCCGACCACCAGCATCGTGGCGTCCGGGTCGCCGAAACCCGGCACCGGACGACCCCAGTAGGTTTGCATCGCGAACGCGGCCCGCTTCTCGCGCGCGACGTGCTCGCGCCACTCGACCAGGCGCGGGCACGCGCGGCACTCGGTGATCCCCGCGGCGACACCGGCCAACGACTCGTACACGCCCTCAGCCTCCCAGGTCTGCTGTGGCTAGGCTGTCGGGCACCCTCACGGACGGAGCGACGATGGCCGAACCAGGCGGCAAGTTCGCCATGAAGATCTTGATGATCGTGCTGCGCATCCCGATCGCCATCGCGGTACGCAAGACCGTCGCGCGCTTGTGGGCGGCAGTGCGGCCCGATGCGGACAAACGCGATGTCAGGGACGCCGGTGTCAAGTGGACCGATGCCCTGGCCTGGTCGGCGATGTCGGCGGTCGGGGTCGCCGCGTCGCAGTTGCTCACCCGCAAGGGGGCCGAAGAAACGTTTCGAGTGCTCATGGGTACCGAACCGCCGCCGGCGCCGCCGTCGCGCCGACAGCGCAAGGCCGCGAAGAAGGAAGCCAAGCAGGACGCCAAGGAGCAGAAGAAGACGCAGCAGAAGGCGCCCAAGCAACTGCAGCGGGCCTAGCAGCGCCCCGCCTGCCGCGATCAGGCGCGCAGACCGAGCGCGATCCCGTCGAGGATGTCGTGCTCGCTGGCGACGACCTCGGCGGCACCGGTGAGCTCGACCAGGTCACGCAACACGAGTGCGCCCGCTGCGATCACGTCCACGCGTCCCGGATGCAGCACGGGAATAGCAGCCCGTCGCGCGTGATCCATGCGCAGCAGGCTCGCAGTGACCGCATGGACCCGCTCCGCCGACAGGACGCTGCCGTGGATCACCGCCGGGTCGTACTCCGCGAGGTCCAGCGCGATGGCGGCCACTGTGGTCACGGTGCCGGCAACTCCCACGAGCGCGGCACCGGTGTCGAGGGGTACAGCGCCGGACGCACAGTCCAGTGCGGCCCGGATGTCGGCCACCGCTGCGCCGATCTGCGCCTGGGTAGGCGGGTCGTCGTGCAGGTGCCGCTCCGTCATGCGCACCGATCCGATGTCCATGCTGACCGAGCGCAACGGTTCACCGCCGAGAACGAGCTCGGTCGACCCGCCGCCGATGTCGGCCAGCAGGACGGGTCCGACCACGTCGGGCAGCGTGTCGACCGCACCCGCGTAGGAGAGCGCTGCTTCCTCCTGACCGGTCACGACCTCGGGATCGATACCGAGCGTCGAGCGGACCATCGAGACGAAGTCCGCGCGATTGGACGCGTCACGGGTAGCACTGGTCGCCACCATCCGCACCTGCTCGACATCGTGCCCAGCAAGAGTCGCGGCGTACTCGAGGAGGGCAGCGCGAGTGCGCTCGATTGCTTGCGGGGCAAGCGATCCGGTGCGATCGACGCCCTCGCCCAGCCGCACGATCCGCATCTCGCGCACGACGTCGTCCAGGCCGGAACCCGTGAGGTCGGCAACGAGCAGACGCACCGAGTTTGTCCCGCAGTCGATCGCAGCGACCCTCACGGCCGCGGCACGCATGCACCGGTCGTCCACCACGGTTCGAGCAGATCCAGCGCTTCGTCACCGAGCGGGTTCACGCCGCGCCCCACGGCGAGGGAGTGCCCGACGAGAACGTGCAGACACTTCACCCGGTTGGGCATCCCACCGGCACTCACGCCGTCGATCTCGGGGACTGCGGCGATCTCCGCACGCCGGGCCAGATAGCTCTCGTGGGCAGCGACGTAGGCGGCAGCCAGCTCGTCGTCGGTCCTGAGCCGCGCGGTCATCGTGCGCATCAGACCGGAGTTTTCGAGCCGTCCGATGAGCGATGCCGCGCGCGGGCAGGTCAGGTAGTACAGGGTGGGGAACGGCGTGCCGTCGACCAGCCGCGGGGCACTCTCGACGACATCGGGGTTGCCGCACGGGCATCGGTGGGCGACGTCGCGCATCGCGCGGGGCGGGCGACCGAGCTGCGCGGCGACGACAGCACGGTCGGCGTCCGGGACTTCAGGTGCGTCGGTCATCTGCAGGATCTGCGCTCGTGACTGGTTCGCTCAGGGTGCCGAATCTGCCCGCTGGACGCTGTCCCAGAGCGTGCTGTTCCAGGAGCGTGGCACGGTCGGACGGGACGCACTTCGGGCGGTGGCGTCGATCTGATTGCGTTGTCCGCGGTCGACCACGATGTAGGCCGTGTCGCCCGGCATCGCGTACTGCAGTTGCTGTCGCGCCCTGCGCATCAGGAAACCGGGGTCGGCCCACTGCGCCTTCTGCTTGTTCAGCTCGTGCAGGCGCTGCCGGTCCTGCTGGAGCTGCTGGCCGGCGCTGCCGACGTCACTGCGGCTGGCGAAGTAACGGTTCAGCGGTGACGCGAGCAGCACGACCAGCAGCACGACGACCGTTCCCAGGACGAGCGCTCGACCGGTGACCGCGCGGCGCGGTGGCGCCTCCATCAGGCCCGGGCAGCCGAGGAGTCGGCGGGCGGGTAACGCGGGAAGGCGCCGGCCCCGGCGTAGCGCGCGGCGTCGTCGAGCTCCTCCTCGATGCGTAGCAGCTGGTTGTACTTCGCGACACGCTCACTGCGCGCCGGCGCGCCGCTCTTGATCTGCCCGCAGTTCAAAGCGACGACGAGGTCTGCGATGGTGGTGTCCTCGGTCTCGCCCGAACGGTGGCTCATCATGCAGCGGTAGCCGTGCCGGTGCGCGAGGTCGACAGCGTCGAAGGTCTCGGTGAGTGTGCCGATCTGGTTCACCTTCACCAGCAGCGCATTGGCCGCCCCCGACTTGATGCCGCGCGCCAGGCGCTCGGAGTTGGTCACGAACAGGTCGTCTCCGACGAGCTGCACCCGCTCGTCGAGTTGGCCGGTCAGTCCGATCCAGCCGTCCCAGTCCTCCTCGTCGAGCGGATCCTCGATCGAGACGATCGGGTACGACGCGGCGAGCTCGACGTAGTAGTCGATCATCTGCTCCGACGTCCGGGTGCTGCCTTCGAACAGGTAGCCGCCGTCGCCGTGGAACTCCGACGCCGCGACGTCGAGGGCCAACGCGATGTCGACGCCGGCGGTGAGCCCGGTCGTGCCGACCGCCTCGACGATGAGGTCGAGCGCGGCGCGGTTGGAGTCGAGGCTGGGCGCGAAGCCGCCCTCGTCGCCGAGCCCGGTCGACAGGCCGCGGGTCTTCAGCACCGCCTTCAACGCGTGGTAGACCTCGGCGCCGGTGCGTAGCGCCTCGGCGAACGTCGGCGCGCCGATCGGCGCGATCATGAACTCCTGGACGTCGACGTTGGAGTCGGCGTGCGCGCCGCCGTTGAGAATGTTCATCATCGGCACGGGAAGCAGGTAGGCGTTCGGTCCGCCGAGATAACGGAACAGCGGCAGATCGGCGCTGGTCGCTGCCGCCTTCGCAACGGCGAGCGAGACGCCGAGAATGGCGTTCGCGCCGAGGCGGGACTTGTCCGGCGTCGCGTCGAGATCGCGCAGCGTCTGGTCGATCAGACGCTGCTCGCTCGCCTCGAACCCGACCAGCTCGGGCCCGATCGTGTCGAGCACGGCCGCCACCGCGTCGCGCACGCCCTTGCCGCCGTAGCGCTCGCCGCCGTCGCGTAACTCGACCGCCTCGAACTTCCCGGTGGACGCGCCGCTGGGCACGGCGGCCCGCGACAGGGTGCCGTCGTCGAGGGCGACCTCCACCTCGACGGTGGGGTTGCCGCGCGAGTCCAGTATTTCGCGGGCGCCGACAGCCTCGATGCTGGCCACTGGTTTCGTCCTTCCGAACATGGGTGCACAGTCGGTGGCCACCCTAGCCGGGTCGTCACCGCAGGTCGGTCCGCCCCGCCGAGCAGCCAATTCGTGTGGTCAGCCCGTCCGATCAGATTGGCGCTCCGCGTGTTGGATTGCCGCGCGGTAGCGCGACGTAGTGCGGCGCAGGGCGCCCTCAGGGTCGACTCCGGCCGCAACGGCGTCGCGCACCACTGCGAAGAGCCGCTCGCCGATTTCGTCGCCGGAATCCGAGGCCACGTCGACGCCGGCTCGCACGGCGCGGGCGACCAGCTTGGCCGACAGCGCCAGGGCAGGCTGCGCGACCGGGACGCCGTCGACAGCGGACGTGCGTCCCTTCTCGGCCGCCTTCGCCGCCTCCCACCGCTCGTTGACCGCGGCGGGATCGGCCACTTCACCGTCGCCGAAGACATGTGGGTGACGCCTGATCAGCTTGGCGACCAGGTCGCCCGCGACGTCCTCGATGGAGAACTTCTGGTCAGCTGGCAGCTCCTCGGCCAGGCGCGCATGGAAGAGCACCTGTAGCAGGACGTCGCCGAGTTCCTCGCGCAGCAGCGCCGGATCGCCGGTGTCGATCGCTTCGAGGAGCTCGTAGGTCTCCTCGAGCAGGTAGCGCGCCAGCGATCCGTGGGTCTGGGCGGCGTCCCACGGGCAGCCGCCCGGCGAACGCAGCCGGTCCATGACCTCGACGGCGCGCACGAGCTGGGCGGCCACGATCAGCCGGAGGTGGCCGGAACGTTCGCCGTGCCCGCGGCGTCCTGGGCCAGGAAGGTGATGAACGACGGCAACCCAGCGCCTGGGGTGTCGGTGAGGGCCAGCTTCGACGCGTCCCACTTCCCGTAGCGCGCGCTGACGCTCACGTTCGCCTTGACCTTCTTGACGGCGCCTAGCAGTGCGCCGCCGAGCTGACCGCTCTGCAATGCGGAGATGATCTGCGAGTCGGGCACCTTCGGCACCAGGCGCTTCACCAGCAGCACGACCATCTGCTGTTCGTGCAGGAACAGCTTCGCGAAGCGCTCGGTGTAACCGAGTTTGGTGTAGAACGTGCTGATGTCCTCGGGCGAACCGGAACCGACGACCAGGCCGCGTGTCAACCGCAGCTCGGGGGCGGTGACCCTCCCGCCGCGTGACTCGACCGCACGCTCAAAGAGCTGGTCGTCGATCCAGTTCTCCAGTGCATAGAGCTTGGGTACGACGGTCGCGCCGCTGTTCTTGTCGGTGTAGCTTTTCGCGCCCGTCTGGATGTAGGCCGACAGGTCCGAGTCGCTCAGGCGGTGCCCCTGCACGACAGCCGCTTGGCCGACCTTGCTGTCGCAGGAGGACAGTCCGGTGACGGCCAGCAGTGCGATCGCGCCGGCGCCCAGCTTGCGAAGTCTCACGTAGGTCAGAATCTCATGGACCCGAAGTCATGCCTCGAGGAGGCTGCCGTGACCGGCCGAGCGTGGCGTGCCCGGGCCGGCCAGGGTGCGCCGGCGCTGCCCGCCTTGCTGTCGTTGATACTCGGCGTTAGCACCGTGCGCTCCAAGCCGCTGTGGCGTGATGAGATGGCGAGCTGGGAATTCAGCAGGCTCCCCCTGGACGGGCTGACGCGGGCCGTCCAGCATGTCGACGGCGTGTTCACGCCCTATTACCTACTGCTGCACGGGTG
This sequence comes from Mycobacteriales bacterium, assembly GCA_038207565.1. Lineage (GTDB taxonomy): Bacteria > Actinomycetota > Actinomycetes > Mycobacteriales > Jatrophihabitantaceae > JALZAI01. Next base: position 56,790 of record JBBQZQ010000002.1, on the reverse strand, counting down.
GCAGCTGGCCTTCCCCCAAGCCCTCGCACTCCGCGTGCCGTCGGTACTCGCTGGAGCCGCGACTGTGGGTGTCGTCGCCACGCTCGCCACCAGGCTGTGGGACGCGTGGGCGGGAACGGTGGCAGGCGCCGTCCTGGCGACGAACGGCACGTTCGTGCTCGGCACCGCTACAGCGCGCCCCTACGCGCTGGCGACGCTGTGCTGCGCGGTCGCGACGTGGCAGCTGGTGCGCGCCCTTGACGGGCCAGACGAGCTCGACCGTGCGCGCATGCGGTCGCGGGTCGGGTACGGGCTCGGGATGGTGGCGGCGGTGGCGCTGCAGGTGTTCGCGGTGCTGATCCTGCTCGCGCACGCCGTCGTGATGCTCGCATCCGGTACGCGGCGCACGAGCATCGCGGGTTTCGCATTCGCTGCTGGGGTCGCCTCGGCCCTGGCCGCAGCCATGGCGTTGGCGGCGAGCGGGCAGCGCGGACAGATCTCCTGGATTGCCGAGCCCTCGCTACGCGGCGTACGAGACGATCTGACCGCCGCGCTCGGCTGGCCAGACCCCTGGTGGGGCCTGCTCGTCGTGGTCGCGGCGGCCGTCACCCTGCGGCCGCGCGGAAGGCGCGCGCGGCGCGGAGCGGTCGTCGCGATCGCGCTGCTGCTCGTCCCCGCGACGGGGCTGATGTTGGCGAGCGTGCTCGGGCAGCCGGTGTTCGTGACGCGTTACCTGCTCGCGGTGCCGCTCGGTGCGGCGTTGCTTTTCGGGGGTGTCGTAGCCGTCGTAGGCTCGCGCGCATCGCCGGTAGCAGCACTCGCGGTGCTCCTGCTGGTCGTGAGTGTGCAAGCGCCCTTGCTGTGTGCGCAGTTCTCCGCGGATACGCCCGACGACTACCCCCGCCTGGCCCGGCGGATCGCGGCCGTGGCAGTGCCCGGCGACACCGTTGTGATCGGACAGAACTACAACGCCGAGGGAGCCGCGGTCGGCGTCGCGTACTACCTGCGCGACCGCCGCCTGGTGCGCGAGGCGCTGCGGCGACTGCCCGACGGTTCGCGCGAACTTCTGATCGGGCGTGTCGTGAGCACCTCGCCGTGGCGCAGCTCGCCACGTTCCCGGCCGGGCGGGCGAACACTGCTGGTCGGGCTCGTGCTCGGCGGGCGCAACCACGGCCATCCCGACGGCTTCGCCGACCTGCACGCGCTGGGCTGCCGCCAAGCCGCCCCGCGGGAGGACGTCGCGAATTACGGGCTGCTCCTGATGCGCTGCCCTTGACGGGCCACCCCTTCACCCGGTGATCAACAGGGTCGAACGTCAGCCCTGGCTGGCGTTACGCCGCGTTGATCACGAGGGGCGTCAGGCGTTCACGGGCTTTCCGGCGACCTGAGCGAGCACGTCGGCGCACCAGTTCAGCAAGTCGATGTCGCGCATCGGTTCGCCGCCGAAGCGCACCTCGGCGAAGGACCCGTCCGGCTTGACGACACCCTTGGGGCGCGGCACCGACACGGTGGAAACCGTCTGCTTGTAGTGCGACTTGTCGTAGAGACGTTCGAGGCGCAGTTGCGCCGACTCGGCCAGCTCCAGCGGCGACACGCGCACGCTCGATCCCTGCATCGACACCTCGGTGACGCCGTGAGCGCGGCAGACCACCTTGAACCGCGCTACCGCGAGCAGGTTCTCGACCTGCGGCGGGATCGGGCCGTACCGGTCGATCAGCTCGGCGCGAACCGCGTCCACCGCCTCGTCGGTCGTCGCTGACGCCAGCGCCCGGTAGGCCTCCAGGCGCAATCGCTCCCCTGGCAGGTAGTCGACCGGCAGGTTCGCATCCACCGGCAGGTCGACCTTGACGTCGGCCTGCTCGTCGGGCGAGTCACCGCGGTAGTCGGCGACGGCCTCGCCGACCAGCCGCACGTAGAGGTCGAAACCGACGCCCGCGATGTGACCAGACTGCTCGCCGCCGAGCAGGTTGCCCGACCCGCGGATCTCGAGGTCCTTCATCGCAACAGCCATGCCGGCACCGAGCTCCGTGTGCTGAGCGACCGTCGCGAGGCGGTCGTACGCGTTCTCGGTCAGCGGTCGCTCGGGCGGGTAGGTGAAGTAGGCGTAACCGCGTTCGCGCGCGCGTCCGACCCGGCCGCGCAGCTGGTGCAGCTGCGACAGGCCGAACATGTCGGCACGGTCGACGACCAGCGTGTTCGCGTTCGGAATGTCCAGACCCGATTCGACGATCGTCGTCGCCACCAACACGTCGTAGCGCTTCTCCCAGAAGCCGATCATGATCTGCTCGAGCGCGCCCTCACCCATCTGCCCGTGCGCCACGGCAATGCGCGCCTCGGGCACGATCTCGGCGAGCCGCGCCGCAGCCCGGTTGATCGACTCGACCCGGTTGTGGATGTAGAACACCTGCCCGTCACGCAGCAGTTCGCGCCGGATCGCCGCGCCGATCTGTTTCGCGTCGTAGGCGCCGACGAAGGTCAGGATCGGGTGCCGCTCCTCAGGTGGGGTGAGGATCGTCGTCATCTCACGGATGCCGGTGAGCGACATCTCCAGCGTGCGAGGGATCGGCGTCGCCGACATCGTGAGCACGTCGACCGCGGTGCGAAGCGACTTCAGGTACTCCTTGTCCTCGACACCGAATCGCTGCTCCTCGTCGACGACGACCAGGCCCAGGTCCTTGAACCGGACGGTTTGCTGCAGCAGGCGGTGCGTGCCGATCACGATGTCGACAGAGCCGTCGACGATCCCCGCGGCGGTGGCCTCGGAGTCCGACGGTGTGGTGAAACGCGACAGCTCCCGGATCGTGACCGGGAACTGCGCCATCCGCTCGCTGAACGTCTGCAGGTGTTGATGCGCGAGCAGCGTGGTCGGGACGAGAACGGCGACCTGCTTGCCGTCCTGCACCGCCTTGAACGCAGCGCGCACCGCGACCTCGGTCTTGCCGTACCCGACGTCGCCGCAGATGACGCGGTCCATCGGGATCCCTTTTTCCATGTCGGCCTTGACCTCGTCGATCGCGCCGAGCTGGTCGGGCGTCTCGACGTAGGCGAAGGCATCCTCGAGTTCGCGTTGCCAGGGGGTGTCGGGCGCGAAGGCGTGCCCCTTCGTCGCCATGCGGGCGCTGTAGAGGCGGATCAGCTGCGCGGCGATCTCCTTGACCGCCTTGCGCGCCCGTCCCTTCGTCCTCGCCCAGTCGGCGCCGCCCAGGCGCGAGAGCGACGGCGACTCGCCGCCGACGTACTTGGTCACCTGGTCGAGCGAATCGGTCGGGACGAACAGCCGGTCACCCGGCTGGCCCCGTTTGGCCGGTGCGTACTCGATGATCAGGTACTCGCGCTCGCCGCCGTTGACGGTGCGGCGCACCATCTCCACATACTTGCCGACACCGTGCTGCTCGTGCACGACGTAGTCGCCGCTCTTGAGCTGGATCGGGTCGATCGAGTTGCGCCGGCGCGAGGGCATTCGGCTGGTGTCCTTGGTCAGCGAGCCGCGCTGCCCGGTCAGGTCGCTCTCGGTCAGGAACGCGAGCTTGAGCGAGGGCGCGACGAGCCCGCCGCTGAGCCGGCCGGTCGTCACGTCCACCACGCCGGGTTCCACCTCGGCGTCGGCGACCAGGCGAGCGGGGATCTCCGCCGCGTTGAGCCGTTCGACGGCCCGCTGCGCAGAGCCGTGGCCGTCGAACACGAGCGCGACACGCCAGCCCTCTCGCGTCCACGACTTGAGGTCGGTCATCGCCGCCTCGGTGTCGCCGCGGTACATCGGTGCCTGCTCGAAGTCGCTGGCGGTGGTGCGCTCGTCGGTCAGTGCGGTGAGGCCCCACCACGGCAGCGCGAGTCCGACCGTCTCGGTGCGCACGTCCTCGAGGTCCTGCAGTGACGCAGCACCGAGGTTGACCGGCGCCTTGCCGCCACCCGCCGCAGCCGCCCACGAGGCTTCCAGGAATTCCTCGGACGTGCGGACCAGGTCGGCTGCGCGCGAGCGGACCCGCTCGGGATCACACAGCACGACGTGCGATCCGGCTGGGAGCTCGTGCACTACAAGACTCAACCGATCTACCAAGACGGGCGCGAGCGCCTCCATGCCCTCGACGGCCTCGCCGCGGCTGATCGGGTCGAGCAGCTCGCCCAGCTCAGGGTGGTGCTTCAACAGCTCGCCCGCTCTGGCCTGGACGTCAGGGGTGAGCAGGAGCTCGCGGCACGGCGAGGCCCACAGGCCGTGCTCGGCCACCTCGAGGGAGCGTTGGTCAGCGACCTTGAAGTAGCGGATTTCCTCGACCTCGTCGCCCCAGAACTCCACCCGCAACGGGTGCTGCTCGGTGGGCGGGAAGACATCGAGGATGCCGCCGCGTACCGCGAAGTCGCCGCGCTTCTCGACCAGTTCGTTGCGCGCATAGCCGGCATTGACCAGATCGGTGACGATGTCTGTCAGCTCACGGCCGCAGTCGCCGGGGCGCAGCTCCACCGGCACCAGTTCGCCCAGCCGCGGCACCTGGGGCTGCAGCAATGAGCGCACCGGCGCGACGACCACCGACAACGGTCCGCTCGCCGGATCGTCGGTGGAAGGGTGGCTCAACCGACGCAGCACGGCGAGCCGCTGGCCGACCGTGTCGGCACGCGGGGACAGCCGCTCGTGCGGCAGGGTCTCCCAGCCGGGATAGAGCGCGATCCGATCAGGAGGAAGCAGGCAGCAGAGCGCGGTCACCAGGTCCTCGGCCTCCCGGCCGGTACTCGTGACGGCGAGGACCAGGCGGCCGGTACGGGCCACGGACGCGATCGTGAACGGCTGCAGCGCGGCGGGCCCGCTGAGGGTGAGCGAGGGAGCGTCCACCGATTCGGCAGCGGCGGATAGTGCGGGGTCGACGAGAGCGGCGTCGAGCAGACCGGACAACGACACGAAAGAGGCCTTTCGGGCTAACGCAGCAGGGGGCAAGCGCCCCGGGGGCAGCACAGACGTCCCCGCACCAGTCGCTGGGGAGGGGATGACCCGAGCTTACGCGAGTCGGATTGCCGCCCGAGCACCGTTCTGGCGCGCGCCCCGCCCGTCGCCGCCGTACGCTCCGAGGCAGTCGGGACGATTTCCAGACCCGCCGGGGACGGGTCGGGGGGCTCAGACAGTGGACGCACTCACGCGACGGATACACCTCGCCCTGCTCGTCGGTCTTGCGGCGGCCTCGGCGCTCACGGCACCGTCCGGACATACCCCAGCAGAAGCGGTCGCCGCGGCGGGTCCAGGGGTGGTCGCCGCGCCCAACACGCCGTCGCTGCACTGGACGGGCCGGACGGAACAGATCAACGAACTGGCTCGGTGCGGTCCCACGATCTACGCGGTGGGCTCGTTCACCAAGATTGATCAGGGCGGCGTCACCTACGATCGCCGACACGCCTTCAGCTTCTCGGCGACGACGGGCGCGATGACCTCGTGGAACCCCGCGCCGAACGGTGTGGTGAATGCGATCGCGCTCAACGCGACGTGTTCGCGGGCTTATCTCGGTGGCAGTTTCTTCGCGGTCGGCGCGGCCACGGCGCACAACTTCGCGGCCGTCGATACCGCTCGTGGCATTCTGATCGGCCAGTTCCGTCACGAGGCAGGCAATGTCGTCGAGGCGATCGTGCTGGGAGCCGGACGCATCATCGTGGGCGGGTCCTTCCGGCACATCAACGGCGGCACGCACCCCTATCTCGCGAGTCTGCGGACTTCCGACGGCGCGGACGACGGTTACGTGCACGTTGCGATATCGGGCACGTACACCTACACCGACGACAACGGCGCTCAGGCGCGCAGCGGTCCGCCCCGCATCGCCCAGCTCGTGCTCGGACCCTACGGCGGGCGACTGATCCTGCTGGGCACCTTCACCTCGGTAGGAACTCAGTCGCGCCGCCAGATCGCGGTGCTTCGTCTCGGTTCCTATGTCAGCGTCGACCGTTGGTTCTCCCCGGAGTTCGCCGCGAACTGTGCGGTCGGTGCGCCGTTCTATGTACGCGATGCTGCGTGGTCACCCGACGGGCACTACATCTTCGTCGCCGACACCGGTTACAAACCCGCTACCGGAGCGGGTTTCCGCACGTGGCAACCGCGCGCCGGCCTCTGCGACGCGGTCGCGAAATTTCCCGCTGGCAGCGACTCCAACACCCGCCATGTCTGGGTGAACTACACCGGTTGCGACTCCCTCTACGCGGTCGCGGCGGACGCCACGACCGTCTACGTCGCCGGACACGAGCGCTGGCTGAATAACCGCGCCGGCTGCGACACCGCCGGAGCCGGAGCCCTCGCGCGCCCCGGCGTCGGGGCGGTGTCCGCGGCGACGGGGCTCGCGACCGCCTGGAACCCGACCAGGTCACGGGGTCTGGGCGCTCACGACCTGCTGCTCACTACCAGGCCGACTGGGCTGTGGATCGCCAGCGACAACCTGGACAACCTGGCCGTAACGTGCGCACACAGCAGGCATCCGGGTCTGTGCTTCCTACCGGCCGGCTAGCCGCCCGACTCGACGACGGCAGGCCCCACGCTCAGACCCGCGAAGAGTCCGACACGGGCGCCGGGCCGCGGTCGGGCTCACGCTCAGGTCCGCGGGAAGCGACGAGAGCCGAGACGGCGGCGAGGTTGGTGACAAGCAACAACACGCCGAACGGGAGGGCGAACACGGCATCGGTGAGCCAGTGTTTGGACAGGTAGACCCGGGTGAAGGCTTCGACGACGCCGGCGGTGACCAGGCCCGTCCAGAGCCCGCCACGCCATGCCCGGCTCAGCGTCGGCGCCAGCACGATCACCAGAACGATGATCGCGCTGTAGACGCCCAGAAGCCGCCCGACACCGCCCGACGGGTATGTGCCGAACGTGGTCGGCGGGTGCCCGCGGTCCACGACACTGCCCAGGAACTTCTGCAGGTATCGCTCCGCGACGAACGCGGCGGCGACGGCCACCGCAGGCAGCCAGCGCCGCCGGCGATAGGCGCACGTCAGGATGATCACCGCCACGAGGCAGACGACCTCGACGACGGGCGTGTTGCCCATATAGGTCAGCTTGTCGTTCAGCTTGGTGAAGTTGCCCCCCGCGACCCGTGCCTGGACCCACCGGAAGACCGGCTCGTCGACAGAACCCTGCAGCGCCTTCGCCAGAAATCCCATCGCCAGACCCACGAGCGCGACGAGCACCCATCCGGTCAGGGCGATCGCTATTGCGGCCGGCACGTTCCCGAACCGTTGCGCCGCGCCTCGGCCCCACGCCGCCGGGCCGCCGGCGAGCGACCAGCGGCGGCGATGGGCTGCGGTGCCCAGGGCAATCGTGGCTGCGGTCGAGAGCAGGAGGACCGCCATCAAGACAACCATCGGTGCAACCTCGTCACTGTGCTCATGTCGTCGCGTCTAGTAGAAGTCGCGTCCAGTACAACAGGAAAACACGCCTCGACGTAGGACAGACCGGAGACCGACGAGGGCAGCGTCCACGCCGAGGCGCTGGAGTTGCGGTCCGCCCAGTACGAGCGCACCCAGGATCCGCCCGAACCGACCGGGACAGACGGGGTGAGGTGATTTGTCACCGTTGCTGAGACCGTGCGGTTGTCGAAGTACAGGGTCGATCCTGAGAGGACCATCCCGGCGAAGAACCCGCCGACGTGCACCGTATTGGCAACCGGACCCAGGGAAAGCGCCTGGACCGTGCCGTCGATCTCCGGTGCGAAGGACGTGGACACTGTTCAGGCGCTGTCGAAGGCGAGGAGACTGGGACGGCTGATCAAGGTGTCCGCCGACGGCACCACGTTCACCGGCGTCGGCTGGTTGAGCCCGGCACCGACAGCTGCCGCAGGCGTTATCAGGGCGCAACGGCTAACTAGCAGCCCACCAGCCGTGATCGGCAGCGCAATCGGGTGCCGCAGCAGCATTCTGGATTACTTCACTTTTGCCCGATAACGTCCAAATGGCGCTACCCTCCAGCGGGCGCGGCGTGGAGACATGTGCATATGATCGTGGCCGGGCCAATAGCAAGCGTTTCAGAATCTTCATTGCCATTGCGGGGGAAATCCGGTATGACCAAACCGCGCATTCGGCTCGATCAACTACGCCGCCGAACCTGGTGGCAAAGTGATCCAAACGATCCGATTAGTGCACAACACTAACCTGGTCGGCCGGATGCTCGGTGCGTGTCCTGGGACCATCCACTTGGCGCGAGTGGCTTGGCCGTCACGCGGCCGTCACGGTGTCGCGAGTGTCGCGAGTGTCGACGGGACTCTCGCGTCGCGCGTCGAGGCGAACCTCAGCGAACGCCGCCGTGCCGTCCGTAGCAATCTCCCGCTCAGTCAAGCCGCGCACCAGCGCCGAGGATGCAAGCAGCCGCAGTGCGAAAGGCAGATCTTCGATGACATAGCGTCGGAACAGGCGCCGGGGTTCGCTGACGAGGCGGTGTACCCACTCGAGCCCGTTGCGCTGCATCCATTCCGGCGCACGAGCAATCCGGCCGGCGGCAAACGTCAGCGACGCGCCGCACCCGATGAACCAGGTGTCGGGCAGGTCGGCCGCCAGCTCGTGGATAATCCGCTCCTGCTTGGGAAAACCAAAACCGCAGAACACGAGGTCAGCGCCACTTGCGGCCACGCGGGCCCTGATCTCGGCCATACCCTCCGGCGTTGCTTCCAGGCCGAACGGCGGCGACCAGCCGGCCACGTCGAGGCCTTCGTAACGATCGGAAAGTTTTCGCCCTGCCTCATCGGCCACGCCATCGGCACCACCCAGCAGGTACACCGACCGGTTCTGGGTGGACGCCGCCGCGCACAGGCTGATCAATAGCGATGCGCCGGTCACCCGCTCAGGCAGTGGCGTGCCCTGCAACCGGCTGGCCCAGACGAGCGGCATCCCGTCAGCGACAGCGATTGTGGCATCGTCTACAAAACTGCGCACATCCGGCCGACGAACCATTTTGCGCAAGATATCAACATTCGGGGTGAGAATCCAGCCGCCGCGATTGTCTGCAGCGCGCGACAGGCGCCCCATCACATGCCCGACGACCTCATCCTCGGTCCAGGCGGTAAAGTCAACGCCTAGCAAGTTGACAGTTTTGGCAGCGCAAAGCCTGGCTGCATCCCCCATGGTACGTTTCCCCCTGCGCAATAACGCAACTGTCCCCTGACACCTGCGTTTTCCCCCGATGCGACCAGCCCCCGCTGGTCACCCCCCGACGGTATCACCCGGCGCCGGTCCTGCGTAACTTGGACTTCACTTCTTAGTCAGCTTCGTGCCAGTTAGAAGACATATTGCCCACGCCGCGTTAGTTTCATTTCCATCACGGGTAATGCGACTAATCGTTATTTCGGCTCCCTAATCGTCATAAGACGGCGTAGCGGACTGGCGCCCTGACCCGCGGACACGGCTCAGGGCAGGGGCAGGCGAGCACTCTGCACGCGCGCGAGGACGGTGTGGGTCACCTGCTCGATGAGCTCGACGTCGGCCGCGTCGACGGTCGATCGCCACAGCCCGGCGACCGTCGACGGCGCCCGATCCAGATTGTGCAGGCGGGAGTCGGCCGCACCCGGCGCGAGCGCATTCTCACGCCGCAGTTCTTCCTCGGTTCCTTCGCCGTAGCGCAGGCTCAGGTGCTGGAAGAGTCGCTTTGCCGCCGGGACCCCACCGCCCGCCAACTCCTCGTGCGAGACGACGACGGGGGCAGGACCACCGCCTACCCGGTCCAGTGCCATCTCATACAGACCCGCCCAGAACGACCCCATCGCCTCGGCGAACGAGGCGTCGCCGGGCCGGGGTAGCTCAGGACCGGTGGCCCCGTAGACGCCGCGGTGGGCTGCCAGGAGCGGCCTGAGCTCATCGAGGTCCGGCTGCCAGTTCATCCGCCGGTAGCTGGCCAGCACCGCCCCCGGGTGGCGGTACAACAGAACCGCCACGGCACCGGTCACGCGGGTCACCGTAGGCAGCGACAGCATGGCGAACGGATCTTTCACGACCACGCGGGTCCACGGCATCGGCGCCGCCCACTGACGTCGGCCGTAGCGGCCGAGAACCATCGGGTTGAGACCACGAAAAGCCAGGCGGAGGGCCCGTTGCTGGGCCGACGACAGCGAATCGAGGGCGGCCCACCCGGATACCGATCCCCCCATCCGGTACTGGCCCTCGTGCGGGTTCATCGGCTCGCGCCCGAGCAGGGCCGTGCCGGGTGCGGTGGCCAGCAACCGGCCCAGCCAGGTGGTGCCCGAGCGCGGCATACCGGACACGAGAATCGGTCTGCGATCGCGTCCGCCAGACATGGTCGCAGTTGCCGACATATGACACAGCTCCCGACTCGCGTGGTTTCGAACCCGGCGGGTCCGTTCGTGCCGGCCAGCGCTCCTGGCGCGTGCACTGCCGACATCCTAGGATGCTCGAGCAGGCACTCGACTCGTGCGCGGGCTGCCTACGCGAGCCGCCTTCGAAGGGCGAGTGGCACCGAAGCCGCATAAGCTGCAACGATGCCGGATCGCATTGATCGCAGGAACGAGTGGGCGGGGCCTATCTCCCGCCGTCAGTTCCTCGGCGGGGCCGCGACGCTGGCAGCTGCTGGCATCGGTGCGGGGCTGGTCGTGCGATCGGGCGCACGATCGCCGCAGGTGATGCAGTCCCTCGCGCCGGTGTGCATGGCAATGCACGTCCATGCCTGTGCGAGCGAGGGGCCCGGCAGCATGGCCGCGCAACTGGTGCAGGCGCAGCTTGCCGGGGTGGACGTGCTCTGGTGGACCGAGCACGACCATCGCATGACCGCGCACTATGCGCCCGGCCGGCTCGCCATGTCCGGCCTGGAGGAAACGTCACCGGACATGGCGCCCTGGACCTGGACGCCGGTCAACACCGGCAACCCGCTCACCACGCGACACGACTTCGTCACAGCCGACGCCCACCACGAGCTCGGCGGGCGAGCCCACGCCCTCCGCCTGGCGGTGTCGTCGAACCGTCGCCAGGTCGGCAGGCATTTCCTGTCCGGACAGGCGGAGAACTTCCTCAACAGGACCTCCCTGCAAGGTTTGACGATCTCGATCGACGTGTTGCCCCAGGAGGTGTCGGAGAGCGGCTACGTCGGGGTCGAGGTCGTCACGTCCTACCGGCCGGAGGCGACCGGGCAGCCTGAAGGTGTGTATTCGCTGTCCTACCGGGTCGGCGGCGGTTCACTGCCTGGTGTGTCCAAGCGGATCGATGAGACGTCCGCACTGGTCAGTGTCGCGGCACCGACGGGTGCGTGGACGACGATCACGCTCACTCCGCAGCTCGACCTCGCACGATTGTGGCCAGGCGTCGACGGGCGCGACGCCTCACTGCACGCCCTCTCCCTAGTGGCAAACGCGATCGAGGGACATAGCGCGGACGCCCATTTCGCCGACCTGCGGTTCAGCCGCACTCAGGTAGACAGCTCCACGGCGCTCGCCGCGCAGCGCGAGCTGATGGCCAGCTATGCCGCGCAGTTCCCCACCGTGCAGCAACTGCAGGGGCTGGAGATTTCGCTCACCATTCCCCACCTGTGCTGGTACGGCGGAACGGTCACGTTGCCCGACCTCGCCGGCTTGGGCCCGCTGCCCAGTCACGATCTGCAGGTCGCCGTGTCCTCCGTGCAGGCGATCCACGACGGTGGGGGCATCGCCTCGTACTGCCACCCATTCGGTACGACGACCACCGCGATCCCGGCACCGGATCAGGAAATCGCCCGGGCGGCCAAAGCGAGCGAGCTGATCCGCAATCGCGCCCTGGGGTGCGACCTGCTAGAGGTCGGCTATCGGCTGCGGGGCGGGTGCACGCTCGTCCAGCACGAATCGCTGTGGGACAACTGTTCCCGCAACGCGATCTTCCTCACCGGTGTGGGCGTCAGCGACGACCACGCCGGTCGCGACTGGATCGACAATGCGAGGAATTTCGCGACGTGGGCGTGGGCGGCCGACAAGAGTGAGGCGGCACTCGTGAACGCCTTGCGGACCGGACACGCCTACTTCGGCGATCTCGCCCTGTTCCGTGGCGCGATCGACCTCCGGGTCGACGGTCAGAGTGTGATGGGTGGGGTTCGCGTCGTCGACGCCGAAACCCAGTCGATATCCCTGCTCGTCGCCGGCCTGCCGTCCGGGGGCACCGTCGACGTGCTCGTCGGCCATGTCGATCTTGCGGGCGCTGACGACACCCAGCCGACGATTCGACGTTCCCGGTTGAGCGAAGGGGACTTCGACGAGGCCGACACGAGCACCATCGAGGTCGACACGACCCGGTCCTGTTTCGTGCGACTTGTCGTGTCCGACAGCTCCGGCAAGACGGCCGCCCTCAGTAATCCGGTGTGGTTGCTGCGCGAGCGGACGAAAATCACGATTCCCGATAATCGGAAGCTGTGACCGTCAGATCCCTCAAAAACCGGCAACACCACCGACGACGGCGACCGGGGAGATGAGAGCTTGGCACGTCCCGAGTCGCTTCGACGGCTCATCCGGACCAGAATGAGTGCTGTTGGTTCTCATACGTCTGTCGCGACGTCCTCAGTTGGGTGGTAAGAGTGCCGGAGCTACATTCGCCGTCGGAGAACTACCGGCCGTTGCGCTCGCTACTGCGGCGCGGCTGGTTGTTCATCGTCCTCGGCACGGTCGTCGGGCTGGGCGCGGGTGCCGGGCTGGCGTCGATCCTGCCCAAGAGCTACACCGCGTCCGCGTCCGTCATCGTCACCCCTACGGGGGTGGGCGACACGACAGCGGCGGCCAACGCCCGCACCTCCGGTGCCGTCAACCTCGACACCGAGGCTCAGGTGGTCACGTCGACGGCTGTGGCGAAGGAGGTGAAGCGGCTCGATCAAGCGACCCAGGGCATGTCGATCGGCGCCCTGACGAACCCGGTGACGATTTCGGTGCCTGCCAACACGACGATCTTGACGATCTCCTACAGGGCCAAGACGCCCGTAGTCAGCGCTGCCCGGGCCAACGACTTCGCAAGGGCGTATCTGAGCCGGCGTACGGCCGACGCCGAGCAGACCTTGAACGCGCAGATCGACAAGGCGCAGACGAGCCTCACCACGCTCAGCACCCAACTGAAGTCGGTCTCGACGACCATCAGCGGCCTGCCTGCCAAATCCTCCCAGCTCGATCTGGTGCGGTCGCAACGCTCCGTCCTGCTGGGTCAGATCAAGAAGTTGACCACCGACATCACCGGTCTGTCGACCACCGCTATCACTCCCGGTCGGACGCTAAAGCGTGCCGTCGAACCCGCGTCGCCGTCCAGCCCCTCACGGGTGTTGCTCCTGTCCGCCGGGCTCGCGGCGGGGTTGTTGCTCGGCCTCGTCGCCGCATGGCTCAGATTTGCGGTGCGTACCCGACTTCGGCGACCTGACGACGTCGCGCACCACCTGAAGCTGCCGGTGCTCGGTGCCGTCCCAGCCGCGCGGCACGGGCACGGCTCGGAGCGGCCGGTGGAGATTACGGCGAGTTACCGTCGCATCGCGAACGTGCTGCTGGCGGCTCGCACCGAACCCGGCGTCATCCTGATCACCGGCCAGTGCACGACGGCAGCGCTGGAAGCCGTGGTGGCCAATCTCGCCCGGGCGCTCGCGTCGCACGGTGCGAGCGTGGCGGTCGCAACCACCATCGACGACGACGAGGTCGCCGCGCGAGCTGCGCAGGTGCCCGCCGGGCCCGACGTCCGGGTCGCTGACCTGCCGGCGAACGCCGACCGGGCCACGCTGGACGCCGCGCGCGACAACGGATATCTGCTCGTCGCCGGCGCGGATCCCGCGCACTCGCCGGAGGTACAGGCGATCGGCGCCGCCAGCGACGCCGTCATGATGGTCATCGAGGCCAGAGCCCGGACTCGGCAGAACATGACGGTTCTCGCCGAACTGGACGCCGTGGGCGCCCCCCTACTCGGAGCGGTTCTCGTCCCCTCCGCGAGGTGGTGGGGCGACGAGAGCACGGACGGCGACGACGCGAAGTCCACCGTGACCTCGGCACCCACCAGTGCCGGCGGTGTCGACCAGGTCAAGGCACCCGAAGATGGGCAGCGCGGAACCGCGACGGCGCTCGGGGACAGCAGCAACGCACCGAACGGCTCGGTGAGCACCACCGAAGGCGACAATGTCGACCCGGTCACGCCTCGTGACGCCGGTGACCTGCGTCCCGCTCGCCGGTCATGACCCGGGCGACCCCAACGGTCGTCGAAGCGCCCGAACCAATCCGCGCCGGGATGGCTGCGCCGCGACGGCTCGTGGGCACGGGTCCGAGCGCCGGATCGTCAGGCCCGTACGACCCGCGCTCCAGTACGGCGCGGCGCGTGCCAGCCGCGGCACCGCGCAGAGAAGCAGTACCGCGGCAGCGCCATGACCTAGCAGACAGCGACACCGCGACCGCCGCACCGCCTGCGGGCACCGACGCCGGCGACTCGTCGAATATCAAGACGACGGGCTGGTTCGCCTACGTCGTACGCCGCCACGCTGACGGCCGGCTCGGGTTGGCGGTCGCCTGGCCGCTGTGGGCCCTGCTGGTGCCGTTCCCCCTGTGGTGGGCGATGGGGCTCGGCAGCTTCATGTTCATCCTGCTCGCGATTCCGATGGCAGTGACCCTCGTCCGACGACGCGGGTCGCTGCGCTTCCCACGTGGCTGGATCCTCTGGGCACTCTTCCTGCTCTGGGCTCTGCTGAGTCTGCTGATGTACGCCAAGAACCCGGCGACCACGCACGCAGGCTCTCTGGTGGGGCGCATGGTCTCCACCGTCGTGCTCCTGTCGAACTACGCAGGTGCGACGGTGACGATGCTGTTCGTCGGCAACCTGAACGCGAATGAGCTGCCGGTGCTGCGGGCGGCCCGCTGGCTGGGCGCGCTCTTCCTCACGACAGTCGCCGGAGGCTTTCTCGGTACCTTCCTGTCCCACCTCGCCTTCACCTCGCCGGTCGAACTCCTCGTCCGGCTGCTCACGCAGGGATTGTTCAACCGCGGCATCGCTAGCTCGCTACGCGCCGATCCCTACATCTCCGCGCTCATCCACCCCGCGGCGGCCCAGTTGCAGTCGGTGCTCGGTACGGAGGGCGGGCGGGCAGCGGCACCGTTCGCCTACACCAACTTCTGGGCGAACAGCCTTTCGCTGCTGCTGATCTGGTTCATCTGCGCGTGGGGAATCAACACCTCGCCGCTGCGCAAGGTCGTCTGCGGAGTGTGCGTGGCGCTGGCGACGATTCCGGTCATCTACTCGCTCAATCGGGGCCTCTGGCTGGGGATCGCAATCAGCGTCCTCTGGGTAGCAGTGCGGCTCTTCCTGCACGGCCGGGTCGCCGCATTGCTGTCGGTGCTGATCGCCGTCTCGCTCGGTGGTCTCATCTTCCTCGTGAGCCCACTCCACTCGACGCTGAACGCGCGCCTGGACCACCCCCAGAGCAACTCGATCCGCAGCTACCTGATGTACCAGTCGATCCACGGAGCCGAGCAGTCGCCGCTGATCGGCTGGGGTGGCACGCGCAAGACCGACGGCAGCGCCCAGTCGATCACGGTCGGCAAGTCCCCCGATTGCCGACAGTGCGGGGACTTCACCATCGGCAGCACCGGCCAGTTGTGGTCCGTGCTGTTCTATCAGGGCTTTGTCGGGGCGGGCCTGTTCTTCGGCTTCTTTGCCGCGGCCGTGTGGACATACCGGCGCGACCGAAGCCCGGTGGGCCAATCGGGCGTCCTCGTCGTCGCCCTCACCTTCGTCTACATGCTGTTCTACGTCTCGGTGCCGGCACCGCTCACCATCACCATGATCTCCGTCGGGCTGCTATGGCGCTCCGATGACGAATCCGGCGTTCGCCTGGCCGTGCGTCGCCTGGCTCGTCCACGCGCGCCGGTAATGCCGGCCGCACCGGCATGAGCACCGCACTTGGTCAGCGAATCAAGCGAACCAGCATGCCGACGGTAGACGCCCAGGCACGACTGCAGGGATTGCGCGAGCTCGCACCGCTGCTGTGGCCCGGCGGCGCAGCGGCGAGCGGCCGGCGAGCGATGCTGGTCGTCCCGGGCATGCATCGACCCCGGATCCTGGTTCCGGCATCGCCGTCAAAGGCGTCGGCAGCCGCAGTGCTCCGTCACGGCTCGGCATTGAGCGCCACGGAGCGGGCACAGCGGCGTGCCCTCTACTGGGCGTTGCGCTCCGGGCTGGGTCCATGGCTGTTTCGCGGGGGCCGAGACCTCGGCACGTCCGCGCAGTCGCCCTTCGTGAAGCGCTTGGGGGACGTCCTGGATCGGCGGGTTGTGGCGAGCGTGGGGCTCACCCCGCCGCGAGCCAACCGCAAACCCGTCCTGCACCTGCTCGACCACGAAGGTAGGACCGTGGCGTTCGTCAAGGTGGGGATCAATCCGCTCACCTGCGCCCTGGTGCGTCGCGAGGCGGCAGCCCTGGCGAGGATGGCCAAAGCCGACCTGCGGACGGTATCGGTCCCCGAGGTGCTGTATGCCGAGAACTGGGACGGCGTCGAGGTGCTGGTCCTGTCGCCCGTGCCGTCCTGGCTGGGCAGGATGCCGCGTCCGGACGTCCTGGAAGCCGCCATGCAGGAAGTCGCCGCTGCAGGCGGTCCGGACGTCGGCGCTGCCCCGGCACCGAATTTCGCGCAACTACTGCGCGACCGCGCCGACAACATCGCCACACCGACAGATCCGCAGGACCAGAAGACGCTGGCTGTGCTGCGTGAGCTTGCCGACCGGCTCGCGCACGAGCCGGTGGCCCAGGCGTTGCGCACGGGCACTTGGCACGGCGATTGGACGTCGTGGAACTGCCGGCAACTCGGCGACACGATCGCGCTGTGGGACTGGGAGCGATCCGATTCCGGCGTGCCGACCGGCTTCGACGCGCTGCACTATCGCATGCAGGACCGCCTGGGGAACCGCGAAGCCAAGCTGGTGGACATTGCCACGGCCTGTCTGGACGAGGCGCCGATGACGCTGGCGCGCTGGAATCTTGGCGACGGGGATACCGCGTCGGCAGCAGCCACGATGACAGCCGCGCTGTACCTGCTCGCGATCGCGCTTCGCTACGTCGCGGACGATCAGCGCTCAGCGGGCGGGCGCGGCGGCGATGTCGGTGCATGGATCATCCCGGCGCTGCGAACGATCCTGGACGAGCGCACGATCGGAGGATCCGGAACGTGAGAGCGAAGGCATTACCCGCGCCGGTGCAGCATGCAGGACAGGAGGCGATGCTCCGCTTCGGCCGGGTGACTGCAGGCGCCCGAATGTCTCCGCAGTTCCTGATCTGCGGCGCGCAACGATGCGGCACGACGACGATGTATCGCACGTTGAGCCAGCACCCGCAGGTGCTCAAGGCAGTGCTGCACAAGGGCGTCCACTACTTCGACACCGGCTATCTGAACGGCCGGGGCTGGTATCAGTCGCACTTTCCGCTGCGTGCCACGGCACACCGGAGGCAGCGGCGCACCGGGGTCCCCCCGATCACCTTCGAATCCAGCCCGTACTACCTCTTTCACCCGTTGGCGGCGGGGCGCATCGCGCGTGACCTGCCCGGCGTCAAAATCGTAGTGTTGCTGCGCGACCCGGTCGAGCGCGCGTACTCCGCGCACGCGCACGAACTCGCACGCGGTTTCGAGACCGAGCCGTTCGAGCGCGCCCTGGAACTGGAGGACGAACGACTGGCCGGCGAGGAGGAACGCGTCGCCGCTGACGTCACGTACAACAGTCACAGTCATCAGCACCACGGATACCTGCACCGCGGACGCTATCTGCGGCAGCTCCAACGCATGGTCGATGCAATCGGGCGTGATCGGGTCCACGTCGTCGACGCCGACGATTTCTTCAGCGACCCCGAAACGGCGTGGCGGGGGGTGGCCGGCTTCCTGCATCTGTCCACCGAACACATCCCGGTTTTCGAGCGGCACAATGCCCGCCGCAGATCCCCCATGTCGCAATCCCTGCGCGCGTCGCTCACCGAACGGTTTCGCGCTGACGACGAGGCGCTGGCCGCCTGGTGGGGATGCACGCCGTCGTGGCGGCGATGAGAGCTGACGGCGCTCAGATTCCGTGGCCGCGATCGTGCAGCTTCGACTGGACGAACTCACCAGGCACGCCCGCCGCAACTGCGGCCGCGATGTAGGCGCGCGGCTCGCGCCAATTCGTCTTCGCGCAAGCAACGGCCGCGCGAAGCGCCTGACGTCGTTCGCCGAGCGAGGCGTGGCCGAAGGCAATCTGCCCGAGCACCCGGGCATAGCCGACCTTGTCGTCACGAATGTCGGGGTGCCGCTCGACGATCCATTCCGCACCCGCGATGCGTGAGCGCCAGGCTGCAGAGAACTTGGAGGTACGACCCCACTGAATGACGGCGAGCGGCTCGTCGAGATGGGCGATCGGAGCGATCGCACTGGCGCGAAGCAGGAGATCCCAATCCTCGTTCTGCCCCGAGGGAGCCGACTCGTCGACCAGGCCGAGCCGGCCGAGCAACTCCTCCCGCCGGATGAGAAAGGTCGACGAGTGCAGCATCGCCAGGCGCGAGGTGAGCAGTTCGGCGTGCAGCACCCGGTCACGATCTGCGAGGCGTACCGACCTGATGCCGTCGTAATCGACCTCGATCGCGGTCGTGGCGAGAACCGCGTCGGGCATCGTCATCAGGTGCTCAACCTGGCGGGCCAGCTTCGGCGGATGCCAGCGGTCGTCGTCATCGACGAAGGCGATCAGCTCGGCGCCGCTCGACAGGATTCCGGTGTTTCGGGTGCCGGCCAGACCTGCAGCGTGATCATTGGCCAACACCCGGACCGGGACCCGGCCCGCTCCCGCCAACGTCCGGTCAGGCGTCTCTCCGTCGAACACGATCGTCACGCTCAGTGCACCTGCGTACTCCTGTGCGAGGACGGACTCCACAGCACGGCGGAGCAGTTCCGGCCGATCCCGGGTAGGGATCACGACGTCGACCGACGGAGGAACGGTCGTCATCGGCGGGCACTCGACAACCGGTGATAGCCGTAGCGGGCCATGAGCGGCCAGGTCAGCACGGCCACCACGCCTCGCGACGCGGACGGCATCTGGGTGCGCCAACCATCGTCGGCCGTGAAGGCCAGTTCGCCCTGCCGGAAGCGCATGGGATTACCCGCGGCCTGATGTGTCTGCCCGAGCCGGACCGTCTCCCGGGTAAGGAAGTCCGTCACCCCCCTCGCATCGACCCCAAGGAAACGTGCGATGGCCCGGGTGCAACCGACCGGGTCGTCGAGGAAGCGCTCGTAGAACACCTGGTGTACTGAAGTCCCGCTGCGTGCCAGTGCACTGAATGCCGCGTTATGGGCGTCCCAGAGCAAGGCCGCCGTCCACGGTGGATAGCGATCCATGTAGGGACGATCGGAGGAGGTGTCGGCCTCCGGACGTGGAATCTGCTTGGTCCACGAGTGTGCGACACCGCGGCTGTCGCGCACCACGTGCAGCACCCGCAGATCGATCGAGTCATGAGTACGCAGGGCACATGCCGTCGAGGCGTTCTTGCTGGAGTCGACGACCACCGACGCGCCACTGACCTCGCCGGCAGCCTGGTACACGCGGGCGAAGTAGTCCGCATACTCGCGGGCGGCGGCGTGGTAGGCACCCAGCCGCCCGGTGGCCAGCGCGACGGGGATGTGCCGCATCCGATCCACCAGCCGCGAGAGTCTGCGAACGGCGCCGACATCGACGGCGTCCCAGCCGCCGAACGCCCGCTCACCGACCGCCGTCCAGAACTCGCAGTCGTGGAATCGCCGACCACATCCGCACAGTTCGTTGTCCGCGACTCCGCGGTACCAGAGGTGCCGGACTTCGCCGAGCGAGCAGACCGAGGGGAGTTCCGCAAGCACACGCTCGAGCAGCGTAGAGCCGCTGCGTCCGAATCCGCCGATGAAACAGACCTCGATGGTCACCCACCTCTCCCGAAGTAGTCGGCGCGCACCAGCGACCTGAAGGCTTGCAGCGCCGGCGGGTCGTTCTCGACTGCCCAACGATGATAGACGGGATCGATATTGCGCGACTGCTCGAACCACGCGATCGCCTTGATCTGCGGATGCCCCCGGAGGTAGGCGCCCGCCTCTCGGATCCACTGCGCGCGCCGCGACCCGTACACCTCGTCGACCGCGAACTCGCCGATGATGATCGGTTTGGGGTGTGCGGACGCCCAGGTCATGAACGACTTGGCGAGATGCGGGAACGACTCGTAACTGCCGAGCTTCCACGGCGTCTTCGGGTACACATCCGCGCACACCCAATCGACCTTGTCGTCACCTGGGTAGTACGCGGGCGCGGTGCCGTTGTCGAAACCACCTGCAGTAGGACACCAGGTCCACGCCACGTTCCACACATGCTCGGCAGCGAACACGGCACGAATGTGGTTCCAGGCCGCGACGTAATCGCTCGGATCGTGCACGAGATCGCGCAGGTTGGGACGATCCATCTCCCACCGCGGTTCGAGAAACACCTGGGTCGGCAGGTGTGCGATCTGACGAGCGGCGCGCCGGATACCAGAGTCAAGAGCCCCGGATACGATCTGACGGGAGTCAGGCGTCGCCCAGGACAGCAACAAGTACTTTCGAGCGCGGGCGAAGACCAGGTCACTCGCCGTGCCGAAGTCCTCGCGCCACCGCCGGTAGAGGTGCACGATGTCCAGCGGCTTGCCGATCGCCTGCTCGAAGCGGCGCACCGAGGTGACCCGCTCGGGTTGGCTGAAGACCGCCGGATTCACCCAGGCACCGAGATAGGCACCGTGCTTGGGCAGCGGCGGGCCCTGTTTCACCGTCAGCGGGGCCGGAGCCGCCGAGGGTGTCGTAGCGACCGGGGGGGTCGGCAGGTCGTCGCGCGCCGATGTCGTGCAGGACGTCAGGCCTGCCACGAACAGCGCCGACAGGGTAACTGTTGCGACCGAGCGGCGAAGTCGGATCACCCGTGTGCGCAGGTTGGTCATACCGCCGGCACCCTGCGATGCAGCAGACCGGTGAGGTTGAACAGCGCTGCCCAGCGTCGCAGGCCCAGGTAATAGAGGGCAGTGCCGAGCACCACCCCGACGAGAGCGCCGACCTGGCTTTCTCCCGCGCCGAAGTAGGCGATTGACGGGATCAGGACATAGGACACGAAACACAACCCATAAGCAGTAAACGTGCTGCGGCCGAACGGATGCATGTTCAACCGTCGCCACACGATGATCAAGGGGACCATATTGGCCGTAACGATGGAGCAGCACCATCCGATCGCCGCGCCCACCAGCCCGTAATGAGGAATCAGCGCCAGGTCGACGCCGACATTGACGACGAGCGCCAGCATCGTCGTGGCGAGGTTCCACGCGGTACGTCCGGCCATGATGATCACGGTGTCGACGAGGCCCACGGCGCTGGCGAAAAGCATCGCGATCGAGAGCAGCACCACGACGATGGCGCCGCTGCGGTACCCCTCACCGAAAAAGCGAACGTAGACGGGCGCGAATACCGCAGCGACGCCGAACAGTGGCCAGCAGGCGAGGACCAGCCAGGTCGTGGACGCCCGGTACAGGTCATGGGCGCTCCTCGTCGCTCCGGTGGACAGCGCCGCGCTCAGCCGCGGCTGCAGCGGGGCGGTGATTGCCTGGTTGATGAACTGCCCGACGACGAGGAAGCGCGTTGCGGCGGTGTAGATCGCTGCCTCCCGGGGCCCGCGAATCGATGCCACCAGGATGATGTCGAGGCGTTGCAGCGCCAGTTGCGCCACGCTGGCGATCGAGCGCGGCAGTGTGAAGGACCAGAACTCCTTCGCCACGGCGCCATCCCACGCCCGGCGGAGCCCGGCGGGGGCCGTATGCCGCACCACGGCCGTGCGCAGCAGGTACCCGGCAAGCACGAAGCCGACGAGGTAGGGCAGGGCCCAGGCATAGCCGAGCCCGGTGTCCCAATCGACCGCGAGCACCGCCGCGACGAGGATCAGCTGCGCCATCGGCCGCAGCATCTTCTCCACGAGGACGGTGGGCCGCATCCGTCCGAACCCCCGCGTAGCTCCCAGGCAGATGTTGTAGGCAACCGCCAGGGGCAGGACGAGCGCCAGCAGCCGGATCAGCTCCACCGAAGACCCGCGATCGACGCCGATCAGACGGGCGATCCACGGCGCACCGCCGGCCATCACGAGCGCGAGCACCATGGCGAGACCGCCCGCCGGGACGAATGCAACGCGCAACCCCGACCTGATGCGCACCTCCGAGCGCAGCGCCCGCCATCGAGCGATGAAGTAGATGAGGCCGATGTCGGCCCCCAGTCGGCCCACGGATTCCAGCATCAGGAACAGCGAGGTGACTGTGAAGAAACGACCGGCGTCGCTGGTCGACACGAACCGCGCGACGACAAACACCAGACCGAAGTTCGCGACCGCGGAGACCAGTGCCCCAGCGAGAGTGGCCAGTCCGCCGCGCGCGACAGCACTGAGTTCGACGCCTTCGGGCTCGGTCGATCGGCTGTCAGCTGCGATGCTCATCATGGTCGCGCACTACCCCGGCTCGGCAGCGCGGCTCGCCGGATGCGGCTCACTTCGCCGGGGTCTGCACGCCATGACACGGGAAGCCGGTCAATAGGCCCCGTCCGCCCGCACGACGGCACCCACGGTCTTCGCCAGGATCGCCATGTCCAGGCCCAACGACCAGTTCTCGACGTAGCGCAGGTCGAGGTGTACCGATTCCTCCCACGTCAGATTGCTGCGTCCACTGACCTGCCAGACACCCGTCAGCCCAGGCTTGACGAGCAATCGCCTGCGGACGTCCTCCTCGTAGAGCGCCACTTCGGCAGGTAGCGGCGGCCGCGGACCCACCAACGACATCGACCCGGCCAGCACGTTGCATAGCTGCGGCAGCTCGTCCAGCGAGAACCTGCGCAACGCCCGCCCGACCCGGGTCACCCGTGGGTCGTGCCGCAGCTTGAAGAGCAGCCCCGCCCCGTCGTTGATCGACACCAGGTCGGTCACGCGCTGTTCTGCGTCGACGCACATCGAGCGAAACTTGATCATTCGGAACGGCTTGCCGCCCTTACCGATCCGGGTCTGCAGGAACAGCACCGGCCCCCTGCTGCTGAGCCGCACCAGCATGGCGATGGCCAGCATGACCGGCGCGAGCAGCAGCAGCACGCAGCCGGCCATCAACCGGTCGAACAGACCCTTGGCGAGGCGCTGCGCCCCGGTGAAGCGCGGGCCTTCAACGCACAGCAACGAGACACCGCCGATGGGCTGGACGTGCAGTCGGCGATCGGCCACGTCGGTGAGGCCGGCCGACACGATCAGGTCGGCATCGGTGCCTTCCAGCTGCCACGACAACCGTCGCAGTGCCTCGGGTCCCATCATTCCGGCGAGGACAACCACGGTCGTCGCGCCGGACGCACGCACCGAATCGGTGACGACAGCGACGTCGCCGTAGAGCTCTACGCCGGCGGCGGCCAGCGTCAACGCGTCGTCCGCCGCCGCCGACTCCGGCGGGATACACCCGCCGACGACGCGTGCTCCCGCCCGCGGGTCGGTATCGACCTGCGCCGCGAAGACCGCAATGGCCGGGGCGGCGCCGATCGCAACCACCGGCCTGATCGCCTTGCCGGCCGCCCGCCACCGCCGCAACACCCGCCGCAGGGCGCCACGCCCGATGGCCGTCAACAGCAGCGTCATCGGAAGAGCGAAGAGCATGAGCTCGCGCGAGATCTGCACCTTGGCGGCGTAGGAGAAGAAGGTGGTCAGTGCCGTCAGGTGCAGGAACGCCCGGAACAGGCGCTGGAACTCGGTGCGTCCCACTCCGACGAAGCGCGAATCGTAGGCCCGGTTGCCCGCGAGCAACGCCACCCAGAGGAACGGCAGCACGACCATGAGCACGGTCGAGGGCCGCGGCGCCGGCACCGAGTCGAGCAGCGACCCGAAGCGCACGCTCACCGCGACGACGCTCGCGATCACAGCGGCCCCGAGATCGGCGGCGAGCAGTCCCGCCTGGTACCGGCGCAGCCATCCCCACCGGCTCGGGGGCGGCACGAGGGCGGTCTTGTGATGCGCCACGGCGTCGTCGGTTGCGTCCGGATGCAGGACGGCCTCGATGCCGCCGACCAGCGATGTCGTCTCGCCTACCTGCCACGGATCGTCCAGCACCGGCGGGACGAGCGACGCCGCCGATTCGGGCTCTGCGGTCGGTGCGGTCGGCACCAACCTCGAAGGCGCCGGAAATGGTGGCAGTGGGACCGGCGCCGCGACCGGCGGGCTGGGTAGGGAGGCCACCGGCGTGACGACAGCCGACAACCTCGACAGTGCAGCAGACATCAAACCCCCGTTGTGCCGTCACAGGCCGAACCCGGCCGACAGCGCCCCCGTGCATCCGTCGCGACGAAATACCGTCTGTCCCCCGGAAGACGGCCTACCCGACGAAGCTCCGAACTTATAACTCACAGCGATCGCACGCAAGCTGGGATCAGCGGTGTGCGGCGATTGAGTGCAATGTCGGCTAAGAATCGACCGCTATCGAGCAGCGCGCTCCTGCTCGAAGCCCCACGCGTCAGCCACCATCTCGCGCAGCCCGCGTTCCGGCGTCCAGCCGAGCAGGGTCGTAGCCTTCTCGCTGGAAGCAACGAGGCGCGGCGGGTCACCGGCGCGGCGTTCGGCTTCGATGACGGGGACCTCGAGACCGGTGACCTCGCGCACCATGTCGAGCACCTCGCGCACCGAGTAGCCGGTGCCGCCGCCGAGGTTGACGATGTAGTGCTCGCCGGGAGAGACCACGCCGAGCGCGAGCAGGTGTGCCTTCCCGAGGTCGACGACGTGGATGTAGTCGCGGATGCAGGTGCCATCCGGCGTCGGGTAGTCGGTGCCGAACAGACTGAGCGGTTCGCCGTGCCCGGCCGCGGCGCGCAGCGCGTTGGGGATCAGGTGCGTCTCGGTATTGTGCCGCTCGCCGAAGCTCAGCCCTTCGACGCTGTGCAACGCGCCGGCCACGTTGAAGTAACGCAGGCTGAGCGCTGTCATCCGGTACGAGCGCGCGTAGTCGGCCAGGGCGAGGTCGATGGCCAGCTTTGTCGAGCCGTACGGGCTCGTCGGGTGCGCCGCGGCGTCCTCCCGGATCGGCTGCTCCTCGACGTCGCCGTAGGTCGCAGCCGAGGACGAGAACACGATCCGCTCGACGCCGTAGGCGTGCAGGGAGTCCAGCATGGCGACAGTGCCGATGACGTTGTTGCGCCAATACATCGACGGCTCGGACACCGATTCGCCGACGAGCGACCGGGCCGCGAAGTGGATGACGGCCTCGATGTCCCACTCGCCGAGATTGCCGTCGAGGGCAGTGATCGGGAGCTGGTGGAACACCGCGCCAGGGGGTACCGCGTCGGCGTGCCCGGTCGACAGATCGTCGACCACCACCACCTCGTGACCGTCGGCGAGCAGCTGGGCTGCGACGACACTGCCGATGTACCCGGCTCCCCCAGTGACCAGAACGCGCATCGTCCGACCCTACTTCGCGGCCCGCGGTGGGTGACGCGAACCGGTCGGGGTAGGCGAGGATGGGTTCATGCGCGCAGCACCTGACATGCCCCCGGGCGCGTCCGCGAACGTTTCCGGACGCGCCGCCGACGACATCGAGCTGCGCGCCGACGTGCGCCGGGTCGCCGCGCTACTCGGCGAGTCGCTGGTCCGCCAGCAGGGTCAGGACGCCCTCGATCTGGTCGAGCGGGTGCGTACCCTCACCAAGCAATCCAAGGAGTCCGGTGCGGACGCCGGTGAGGTACGCGAGCTGCTCGCGGAGCTGCCGCTGGAGACCGCGTCCGTGCTGGTGCGGGCGTTCGCCGCGTACTTCCACCTGGCCAATGTCGCTGAGCAGGTGCACCGGGTGCGCGCCTTGCGCTCGCGTGCGGTCGAGGAGGGCTGGCTGGCCCGCACGATGGCCGACGTCGCGAAGCAGATGGGCGCCGAGGCGCTGACCGCTGCCATCGCCCAGCTGGCGGTCCGTCCGGTGTTCACTGCGCACCCGACCGAGGCCAGCCGGCGCTCGATCCTGACCAAGCTCCGGCGGGTGGCCGACGTCCTCGCCGAGCAGACCGACGGGCAGACGGCGGCGCGGGCGCGGCAGGACCGCATCCTGGCCGAGATCATCGACCTCGTCTGGCAGACCGACGAATTGCGCCAGCACCGTCCGACGCCGGTCGACGAGGCGCGCAATGTCGTCTACTACCTGCAGGACATGGTCGAGTCGACCATGCCGGAGCTGGCCATCGATCTCGCCGCCGAGGCCGAACGGCACGGCGCCGAGATCGCCCAGGACGCGCGTCCATTGACTTTCGGCACCTGGATCGGTGGGGACCGCGACGGCAATCCGAATGTCACCGCAGCGGTGACCCGCGACGTCCTGCGACTGCAGCATCACGTGGCCGCACGCTCGGTCACCAACGCGCTGAACACGCTGCTCGCGGAGCTGTCGTCGTCGACGACGGTGGTCGGCGTCAGTGCCGAGCTGACCTCGTCCATCCAGGCCGACCTCGCCGTGCTCGACATCGACCCGCGGCTGGTGACGCTCAACGCGACCGAGCCCTACCGACTGAAACTGACCTGCATCAACGCCAAGATCGCCAACACCCGCCGGCGGGTCGACGACGCGACGCCGCACGTGCCCGGCCGCGACTATCTCGGCGCACAGCAGCTGCTGGCCGAGCTGGCACTCATCGCGACGTCGCTGCGAGCGAACGCTGGTGCGCTGATCGCCGACGGATTGCTGGCCCGCGTCGAGCGGACGGTCGCCGCATTCGGCCTGCACCTGGCCACGATGGACATCCGCGAGCACGCCGACGCGCACCATCACGCGGTCGGCCAGCTCGTCGACCGCCTCGTCGAGGAGGCCTGGCTCTACGCCGATCTGCCGCGTGATTACCGGATGCGGTTGTTGTCCAAGGAGCTGACGTCGCGCCGCCCGCTGGCGCCCGCCCCGCCGCCGCTGGACGAGGAGGGCGCCAAGACATTCGCCGTGTTCGGCGAGATCCGCGCTGCCATCGACACCTACGGGCCCGAGGTCGTCGAGAGTTACATCGTGTCGATGACGCGGGGCGCCGACGACGTGCTGGCGGCCGTGGTGCTGGCCCGCGAAGCCGGCCTGGTCGACGTGCACGGTGCCGGTGTGAGCGGCGAGCGCCGCGCACCGTTCGCACACATCGGCTTCGTCCCGTTGCTGGAGACCGTGGACGAGCTGCGTCGCAGCGGCGAGGTCATCAGCGACCTGCTCGGGGATCCGACGTATCGGTTGATCGTGAAGCTGCGCGGCGACGTGCAGGAGGTGATGCTCGGCTACTCGGACTCGAACAAGGAGGCCGGCATCACCACGTCCCAGTGGGAAATTCACCGCACGCAGCGCACCTTGCGCGATCTCGCCGCACGTCACGGGGTGCGCTTACGCATGTTCCACGGCCGTGGTGGGACGGTCGGACGCGGCGGCGGCCCGACCTACGACGCGATCCTGGCGCAACCCTGGGGCGTGCTCGACGGCGAGATCAAGTTCACCGAGCAGGGCGAGGTCATCAGCGACAAGTACGCGCTTCCCGAGCTGGCGCGGGAGAATCTCGAGCTCACCGTCGCTGCCACCCTGCAGGCCTCGGCCCTGCACCGCACGTCGCGGCAGTCCGCAGCGCAGCTGGCCGACTGGGACGAGTGCATGGACCAGGTGAGCAGGGCGGCATTCACGGCGTACCGTTCGCTCGTCGACGACCCGGACCTCCCGGAGTATTTTCTGACGTCGACACCGGTCGAACAGCTCGGTTCACTCAATATCGGCTCCCGTCCGTCGCGCCGTCCATCATCGGACGGGGGCCTGAGCGGTCTGCGAGCGATCCCGTGGGTCTTCGGTTGGACCCAGTCGCGCCAGATCGTCCCGGGTTGGTTCGGGGTCGGCTCGGGCCTCGCGGCGGCCCGGGCCGCAGGATTGGCGGACGTGCTGTCGGAGATGCACGCGGACTGGCACTTCTTCCGCACCTTCCTCAGCAATGTCGAGATGACCCTCGCCAAGACCGATCTCGACATTGCCGCGCACTACGTGTCGATCCTGGTGCCGCAGCCGTTGCATCGGCTGTTCGACGTGGTGCGCGAGGAGCACGCGCGCACGGTCGAGGAGCTGCTGCAGATCACCGGCGAGACCGAGCTGCTGGAGAACTCGCCGGCACTCAAGCGGACGTTCGGGGTGCGCGACGCCTATCTCGACCCGATCTCCTACCTGCAGGTCGAACTGCTGCGCCGGGTGCGTTCGGGCGGGACGGAGGAGGACCCCGGACTGCGGCGCGCACTGCTGCTGACGATCAACGGTGTGGCGGCCGGGTTGCGCAACACCGGTTGATCCGCAGCCCGACGGTCGCGTCCGGAAACCGCGAGCCGGTGTCGGTGGGTGGCGCCAGACTGGAGCCGTGATCCCGGATCCGGATGTCTGCCACCGCGCGGGTGCGGCGGCGGCGCAGCGGCGGCTGGGTTACTCCGAGGGTCAGGTGCATCAGACGCTGGTCGCCGAGGTGGGCGCAGGTCCGATGGCGCTCGACCGCGCGCAGCGGGCGCAGACCGCTCGCGTCCTGCTGCAGACGACGCAGTTGCCGATCACCGACATCGCGTTCGCGGCCGGGTTCGCCAGCGTGCGGCAGTTCAACGACACGGTGCGGGCGGTGTTCGCCACGACACCGAGCGCGCTGCGCCGAGATCGGCGCGGGACGTCGGAGCCCGGCGTCCTCGCGCTGCGACTCCCCTACCGGGAACCGATGCAGCTCGGCGCGGTCCTGGACTTCCTCGGTGCCCATGTCGTCACCGGTGTCGAGCACTATCGCGCCGGGGTGTTCACCCGCGTGATGAGCGCGCCGCACGGTCCGGCATTGGTCAGCTTGTCCGCCGCCGATGGGGCGGTCGCCTTCCGGGTGCGGCTGCACGATGTGCGCGACCTGGTCGTCGTCGTGGCACGCGTGCGGCACCTGCTCGACCTGGACGCCGACCCCGTCGCTGTCGACGACCTCCTCGGGCGCGATGCCGTGTTGGCGCCGTTGCTGCTCAAACGTCCCGGGCTGCGCTCGCCGGGCTCGGTCGACGGATTCGAGACGGTGGTGCGCACGATCGTGGGGCAGCAGATCAGCCTCGCCGGTGCCCGCACCGTCTTGGGCCGCATCGTCGCCGAGCACGGGTCACCGGCGTTCCCGGGCGAGCCGTGGTTGCTGTTCCCGTCCCCGTCGGTACTCGCCGCGGTCGATCCGGCCAGGCTGCCGATGCCACGGGCGCGCGGGCGCAGCGTGCAGGCAGTCGCCGCGGCCGTCGCCGGCGGAGCGCTCGAGATCGACACGGGCGCGGACCGCGACGAACTGCGCTCCCGGCTGCTCGCGCTGCCGGGCATCGGGCCGTGGACAGCGGACTATCTGCGCATGCGCGCGGGCGCGGACCCGGACGTGCTGCTCGGCAGCGATCTGGTCGTGCGTCGGGCGGCTGTCGATCTCGGCGTCGACCTCGCGGGTGGTCGGCCGGACTGGTCGCCGTGGCGCAGCTACGCGACCCACCATCTGTGGGCGCACCTGGTCGCCGACAGCTGGGCGGTGCGATCGTGATGCGCTACACGATCCTCGGTTCCCCGCTCGGCGAACTGCTCGCGACCGGCGACGACGTCGGCATCACCGAGCTGTACCTGCCCACCGGTCGGCACCCCACCGTGCCCGCGTCGGGATGCCCGCGTGACGACGCCACCTTCGCTCAGCTGCGCGCGGAGCTCACGCAGTACTTCGCCGGCGAGCGCCGCCAGTTCGACGTGGCGCTGCACGCGAAGGGCAGCGAGTTCCAACAGCAGGTCTGGCAGGCGCTGCGCGAGATCCCGCACGGCGAGACCACGACCTACGGCCGCATCGCGGCGCGAATCGGCCGTCCCACCGCATCGCGCGCAGTGGGGCTGGCGAACGGCCAGAACCCGATTTCGATCGTGGTGCCCTGTCACCGCGTCATCGGCGCCGACGGATCGCTCGTCGGCTATGGCGGTGGCCTGGACGCCAAGCGCTGGCTGCTTGCCCACGAGGCCGCACACGCCGGCCTGTTCTCGTCCTGACCGACCGCGGGCGGTGATCGCTTGCATCTGCACGTCTGCTGGAACACGACGCGGCGAGCGCCGTCCCGACACTCTGCGACGCGCAGCGACGCGCAGCGACGTTCTGCGGCGCGCTCAATCGTGATAGGTGTTCTGAGCGGCCAGGAGGCCCTGCGCCACCAGCAGTTCGGTTGCATCGGCGGCGCGGTCGACCAGGAATCCGAGCTGCTTGCGTTCGACGGCTGCGAAATCCTTCAGGACGTAGTCCGCGGGATCTTGACGTCCCGGCGGGCGCCCGATCCCGAATCGGACCCGCGCGTAGTCCTTACTGGCCAGCGCCGAGGACATCGAGCGCAGACCGTTGTGCCCACCCTCACCG
Source organism: Mycobacteriales bacterium (assembly GCA_038207565.1). Lineage (GTDB taxonomy): Bacteria > Actinomycetota > Actinomycetes > Mycobacteriales > Jatrophihabitantaceae > JALZAI01. The sequence goes on along the minus strand of JBBQZQ010000002.1, from coordinate 26,489 downwards.
CCTCCGCGCTTGAGGCGCAGCGAGCCGAACGGCAGATCGAGCTCGTCGTGCACGACCGCGATGCGTTCGATCGGGACCTTGAAATATCGAGCCGCATTGATGACCGGCCCGCCGGACTCGTTCATGAACGACAGGGGCTTGGCCAGCACGACCGGCGTGCCCGCCATCCGCCCCTCGACGATCTCGCAACGGCCGCGGTGCGAGGTGAACCGGCCACCGAGGCGTTCGGCAAGAAGGTCGACAACGAGGAAGCCGGCATTGTGCCTGTTGCCGGCATAGCGCGGTCCGGGGTTGCCGAGCCCGACGATCAGGTAGCGGTCGTCGTTCACGGCAGTCCCCGGGCCGGCGGGGGCAGACGGTGCCGGTGCCGGTACCGGTACCGGTCGATCTATTTGTCCGAGCCCGACGACGACTCGGCCGACCCGCGCTGGCCCGTTCGGGACTCGGCTTCGCCAGAATCGGACTCGTCCTCGGCGGCGTCCGGCTGGTCCTCGACGATGCCGAGCTCTTCGGCGGCCTCGGCCATGTCGGCCTCGACCTCCTCGGCGGTCGGCGCCTCGGCGATGATCAGCAGCACCTGGTCGGCGTCACCGGTCAGGGTGGACCCGGCGGGCAGCTCCAGATCGCCGGCGGTGATCTGCGAACCGATCGCAAGGCCTTCGATGCTCACCGGGATCTCGGTGGGCAGGTGGGTCGCCTCGGCCTCGATCGACACCGACGTGCTCTCCTGTGCGAGCAGGCCGCCGGGAACGATCTCGCCGCTCACCGCGAGCGGGACGTCGATGACGACCTTCTCCCCGAGACGCACCGCCAGCAGATCGACGTGGTCGAAGGTGCCCTTGATGGCGTGACGCTGGATCGCCTTCGGAATTGCGAGCTGCTCCTCGCCCTCGACGTCGAGGGTCAGCAAGACATTGACCCCGCCGTGGCGGATCGCGTTGGTGAACTCGCGTGCAGGTAGGGAGACGTGGCGCGGGTCGGCGCCGTGACCGTAGATGACGGCGGGAATCTTTCCAGCCCGGCGGGTGCGGCGCGCGCCACCCTTGCCGAACTCTGAACGCGCCTCTGCAGACAGACGGACCTCGGACACAGCAGGACTCCTCGACAAGATCAGTACGACTCAAATGTGGCGATCGGTGCCTCGGACACGGGACGCGCGTCGACGAGCGACACCGCGTCGATCACGGATGCTCGCTCCGGTTCTCACCGATGCGACACAGTCCCTCGCCGGGGCAACCACCTCACAGTACCCGTGCAGAGCAGGCCGCACCCCAACGGGGGACGGTCGCGCGAGGCTGCCGGACAGGCCTGTTTCCTGGATGGCGGCTGCGATCGTGCGTCCCCGCCTTCGTCATCCGGTTCGCGGGCCGCGGTAAGGCCCGGGTGCGCACGTCACCATCAGTGCGAAGCGGTGCGCGAGACCGCGCCGTCGATCAACTCGCCGACCATGCCGCGGCGCGCTGCAGTTGCGCGCCCGTGCCTTCGCGGAGCAACCGTGCGATTGCGCCCTCGACCCTGGCGACGTCGCCGGTCGCCTGCAGCGCGGGATGCAGGACGCCGACGACCCGGTCGAGCAGATCCGCCGCAGCCCGCGGACGGCCGTCTCGCGGGTCGAGCAGGTCACCGGTGAGCCCGAAGCGGGCTGCCCGCCACGACGCCGCGCGCACGAGTGCCACGCTCGGGCGTCCCTCGCCGAGGCCACCCTCGATCGCCGTCTGCACCAGGGCGCGGGCCAGCGCCGCGACCAGTGCGGAGTCGGCGACCCGCTGGGTGACATCGGCCACGCGGATCTCGACGGTCGGGTACTTCGCCGAGAGGCGGGCGTCGAAGTAGATCATTGCGTCGTCGAGCGCGGCACCGGCGGCGATGAGCTCGGCTACCGCGGCGTCGTAGGCCGCCTCGTTCCCGAATTGGCCGGTCGCCCCCGCGGTCGGCCAGCGGCCCCATGACACGCTGCGGTAGCTCGCGTAGCCGGTGTCGCGCCCGTCCCAGAACGGGGAGTTGGTCGAAACCGCGAGCAGGACGGGAAGCCAGCCGCGGATCGAGTCGATCGCGGTGATGCCCTCGGCGCGCGACTCGACGCCGACGTGCACGTGCATTCCGCAGGTCAGCTGGTCCGCTGCCACGAGCGCGTAGTGCTCCTGCATGCGCTGGTAGCGCTCGTCGGGCGTCGGGGTCGGATCGCCGGCCAGGGGGCTGGTGCCGAGTGCCGCGACGCGAAACCCCCGGGCCTGCGCCGCCGCGACGATCTCCCTCCTGCACTCGATGAGATCGTCGGTCAGGGCATCGAGGTCGGTGGTGGGGGCACTAGCGATTTCAGCCTGCTCGAGCTTGAACTCGTGTTCGACCCCGGTGTTCGGATCGGCTGCCAGCTGGGCGCCCCCGGTCGCCGGACGCGGTGCCGCCGTGGACCCGCCGAAGAGCATCAGCTCTTCCTCGACCCCCACAGTCCGCACGCGGCCAGCATGCCCGCGCACGCGGCGCCGATAGCATCGGGGCCGATGCCTCTTGCGGACTTTGCCAGTTCGGTACGGGTACGCGTCCCGGCGAAGATCAACCTCCACCTGGGCGTGGGCCCGCGCCGACCCGACGGCTACCACGATCTGGTGACGGTCTTCCAGGCCGTGTCGATCTTCGACGAGGTCGTCGCCACCCGGGCGGACGGTTTGCATCTCGCAGTGTCCGGCGCGGAGTCGCGCGGCGTCCCGAAGGGGGAGCGCAACCTCGCCTGGCGGGCCGCCGAGCTTGTCGCCGCGAATCAGAAGGTACCGGCAGACGTCGCGCTGCACATCCGCAAGACGATCCCCGTCGCGGGCGGAATGGCCGGCGGCTCGGCCGACGCCGCCGCCACCCTGGTGGCCTGCGCGTCCCTGTGGGACACCGAGCTGGGCAAGAGCGATCTCCTTGCGCTCGCGGCACAGCTCGGCAGCGATGTGGCCTTCCCGCTCACCGGCGGCACTGCGCTGGGGACGGGCCGCGGCGAGCTGCTCACCGCCGTCCTCACCACCGGCGAGTTCCACTGGGTGTTCGCGCTCGCCGACTACGGGATCGCCTCGGGCGACGCCTACGCGGAGCTGGACCGGATGCGGGCGGACGGCAGCGCGCCGTTGCCGATCGGCTCACCCGAGGCGCAGATGGACGCCCTGCGTGCAGGTGATTGCGAGCGGCTGGCGCGCACGCTGGCCAACGACCTGCAGCCGGCGGCGCTGTCGCTGCGCCCGCGCCTGCAGGATGTGCTCGACGCCGGGCGGAATTCGGCGGCCCTCGCCGGTATCGTGTCCGGCTCCGGCCCCACGTGTGCGTTCCTCTGCCCCGACCCGGTGTCAGCAGGCCTGCTCCGCGCCGATCTGGAGTCTTCGGGAGTGTGTCGCACCGCAGTCCTCGCGAGCAGCCCCGCGCACGGAGCACGGCCGGCTGTCTGATGGCCAACCTCGTCAACGTCGAGAATGTCGCAAAGTCCTACGGCACGACCGCCGTGCTCGAGTCGGTGTCGCTGGGCGTCGGCGACGGCGAGCGCATCGGCGTCGTGGGACGCAACGGCGACGGCAAGTCGACCCTGCTGCGGCTGATGATCGGTCTCGAATCTCCTGACTCTGGACGGGTGACGCGCACGGGAGGCTCCCGGATCGCCTATGTCGAACAGCGCGGGACCTTTGCGCCCGAGGCGACGGTCCGCGCGGCTGTTGTCGGTGACGCCGCAGTGCATGAATGGGCCGGCGACGCGGCGATCCGCGAGGTCCTCACCGGTCTCGGCCTCGCGACGGTCGGTCTCGACGCCGACGTCGCCCGGCTCTCCGGTGGGGAGCGACGTCGGGTGGCGCTGGCGGCGGCACTCGTCCAGCAGGCCGAACTGCTGGTGCTGGACGAGCCGACCAACCACCTCGACGTCGAGGGCGTCACCTGGCTCGCGTCCTACCTGGTGCGGCGCCGGGGAGCCGTGCTGGTGGTCACCCACGATCGCTGGTTCCTCGACGCGGTGTGCCTGCGCACGTGGGAGGTCATCGGCGGCGGCGTCGAGCAGTATGACGGCGGGTACGCGGCCTACGTCCTCGCGCGAGCCGAACGGTCGCGGCAGGCGGACGCGGCCGAGTCACGGCGCCAGAACCTGATGCGCAAGGAACTCGCCTGGCTTCGGCGCGGACCGCCTGCGCGCACGTCCAAGCCGCGTTTTCGTATCGACGCCGCCGAGGCGCTGATCGCCGATGTCCCACCGCCGCGAACGTCGGTCGAGCTGCGCGCCCTGGCCCGACGACGGCTCGGACGTTCGGTGTTCGACCTCGAGGGTGTGACGGTCGAGGTCGGGTCGCGGACGCTGCTCGACGACGTGACGTGGCACGTCGGCCCAGGCGACCGCATCGGGATCATCGGCGTGAACGGCTCGGGCAAGACACACCTGCTGCGCCTGCTCGACGGCTCCTTGGCGCCGACGTCGGGCACGGTACGGATCGGGCAGACGGTGCACACCGCGCACCTCTCGCAGGAGGTCGTCCAGCTGCCGGGCGCGCTGCGCGTGCTCGAAGCCGTCCAGCAGATCGCGATGACCGCCGTGCTGGGCGGCGTCGAGTTGACGGCCGGACAACTCGCCGAACGGTTCGGGTTCGGCAACGACAAGCAGTGGACGCCGGTGGCCGATCTCTCCGGCGGCGAGCGACGCCGGTTGCAACTGCTGCGGCTGCTGCTCGCCGAGCCGAACGTGCTGCTGCTCGACGAGCCGACCAATGACCTGGACACCGACACGCTCGCCGCGCTGGAGGATCTGCTCGACGGGTGGGCGGGCACCCTCGTGGTGGTCAGCCACGACCGGTACCTGATCGAGCGGGTGTGCGACTCGACGGTGGCCTTGCTCGGGGACGGATCCCTGGCAGCGCTGCCCGGTGGGGTGGAGGAGTACCTGGCGCGGCGGGCGGCCCGTGGGCCCGGCGAGCCGTCCACGGCGCGACGGCAGGGACGCGGTGACACCCGGGCCGCACGCAAGGAACTCACGCGCCTGGAGCGCGAGGTCGCCCGGCTGGAGAAGCGCGAGGCCACGCTGCACGATCAGCTTGCCGAGCACGCGACCGACCTCGGCAGGGTGGCGACCTTGGACGCTGAGCTCCGCGACGTGACCGCCCGCCTGGCCGCGGCCGAGGAGGAGTGGCTCGAGCTCAGCGACTCCGTGCAATGACGGCCCGCCACGGGTTGCGTCTCCCGTCCCGGCGCGCCCCGGTTCGGCGCGGCACGAGCTAGCGGGAGCGGTCGGCGCGGGGCAGGGGCTTGGGGTCGGGCTCGAGATGGGCGAGTCCGTTCCACGCCAGGTTAACCAGGTGCGCGGCGACCTCCTCGCGCCCCGGACTGCGCTCCTCCAGCCACCACTGACCGGTCAGCGCGACCATGCCGACGAGCATCTGGGCATACATCGGAGCGAACTGCGCCGACATCCCGCGTGCGGCGAACTCCCGCGCCATGATGTGCTCGACCTGACTGGCGATGTCGTTGAGCAGCGACGAGAACGTCCCCGACGACGAGGCGACGGGCGATTCACGGGAGAGGATCCGGAACCCGTCCGTCTGCTCCTCGATGTAGGTCAGCAGCGCCAGCGCCGCACCCTCGACGAGTTGCCGCGGATGCCCTTCGGACAGTGCGGCACTCAACCGATCCAGCAGGTTGCTCATCTCGCGGTCAACGACCACGGCGTACAGGCCTTCCTTGCCGCCGAAGTGCTCGTAGACGACGGGCTTGCTGACCCCGGCCCGCGACGCGATCTCCTCGATCGACGTCGCGTCGTAGCCCTTCTCGGCGAACAACGACCGACCGACATCGAGCAGCTGTTCGCGCCGCTCACGCCCGGTCATCCGGACCCGGGGCCTGCCGTTGGACGATGTCATCACAGATCATGGTCGCATGACGACCGCGTCGCACCCGCCCTTCACGTACGGCAGCTACCTGTGCCTGGACGAATTGCTCGCCTGTCAGCGTCCGGCCACGGCTGAGCACGACGAGCTGCTCTTCGTGGTGATCCACCAGGTCTACGAACTCTGGTTCAAGCAGATCCTGCACGAGGCCGCCCTGCTGCAGACTCGTCTCGAGGCCGGCGATGCCTCCGCCGCCCGGCACACGGCGCGGCGCATCGCCAAGATCCTTAAGACCATCGTCGGCCAGCTCGATGTGCTCGAGACGATGACCCCACGACAATTCGCGTCCTTCCGCCCGGAGCTGGGTACGGCGAGCGGGTTCCAGTCCAACCAGTTCCGCGTGGTGGAAGCCACACTCGGACGCCGTGACTTCGCCGAACCGACCGGTGACCCGCAGCTGGATGCCGCCGTGCACCGCCGCTCGGTGTTCGACTCGCTGCTGCGCTTCTTCCGGGCGTCGGGCTGGGACGTGCCAGGCGACATCCTCGAGCGCGACCCGCACGAGCCATGGCCGGGCGACCCGCTGGTGCAGGCCATGCTCCGCGAGGTCTACGAGGACGAGACCGGAGCCGGCGCCGAGGTGTGCGAGGCGCTGGTCGACATCGACGAGGGCATCCAGGAATGGCGCTACCGGCACGTGAAGATGGTCGAGCGGATCATCGGCGCCAAGACCGGGACGGGCGGTTCGGCAGGCGCCGCATACCTGCGATCCACCCTGTTCCGACCGGCGTTCCCCGACCTGTGGGAGGTGCGTGGTGGCTGACCCGATCACCTCGCGCGGCGCTGCGGAGGACGCCGACCGCAGCGACCCGCTCGCCGCCGCCCGCAGCTTGTTCCGGATGCCCGACGGCGTGATCTATCTGGACGGCAACTCGCTCGGTGCGCTCCCTGCGCATGTCCCGGCAGCCGTAGCCGACGCGGTGAACCGGCAGTGGGGCACCGACCTCATCTCGTCCTGGAACGCGAACCACTGGTGGGCGTTGCCGCAGCGCGTGGGCGACCGTATCGGCGCACTGGTGGGTGCAGCGTCCGGCCAGGTGGTCTGCGGGGACTCGACGACGGTCCAGCTGTTCCAAGCACTGACCGCGGCGGCTCGACTGCGCACCGGACGGGCGGTGCTGGTCACCGACGGCGCCAACTTCCCCACCGACCAGTACGTCGCGGACTCCGTCGCCGACCTGCTGGGCCTCACCGTGCAGCGGGTGTCCCCCGCCGACGTGAGCTTCACCGAGGACGTCGCCGTCGTCGCGTTCAGCGTCGTCGATTACCGGACGGGCGAGCTCTGGGACGTGGCGAACATCACCGAGCGGGCGCACCAGGCCGGCGCGGTCGTGGTCTGGGACCTCTCCCATGCCGTCGGGGCGGTGCCCGTCGAACTGGACGCGGTCGGCGCCGACCTCGCCGTCGGCTGCAGCTACAAGTACCTCAACGGCGGCCCCGGCGCGCCGGCCTGGATCTACGTCGCGGACCGGCACCAGGACGCGGTTCGACTGCCGATCACCGGCTGGCACGGCCACGCCGATCCGTTCTCGCTCGAGCAGGTCTACCGGCCGGCGAAGGGCATCGAGCGGGCCCGGGTCGGCACGCCACCCATGCTGTCCATGCTCGCCCTCGACGCGGCGTTGGACGTGTGGGACGGCCTCGACATTCTCGACGTCCGGGCCAAGTCGCTCGCCCTCACCGATCTCGTGATCGGCTTCGCCGCTTCCGAGCTTCCCGAGATCGAGGTGGTCACTCCACGTGAGCATGCGCGCCGAGCGTCACAGGTCGCGCTGCGGCTGCCGCATGCGTACGAGGTGACCCAGGCGTTGATCGCCCGGGGTGTGATCGGCGACTTCCGCGCCCCGGACATGCTGCGGCTCGGGTTCACCCCGCTGTACCTGTCCTACGCGCAGGTGTGGGCAGCGATGCAGCTGTTGCGCGCAGTGCTGGCTGAAGAGGCCTGGCGCGACCCGGCGTACCAGCGTGGACGGGACGCCGTCACCTGAGCTGGTCCTGCGCGGTGCCCGGTCGGATCGCGCGAGAGGTCAGTCGGTGGGAGCCGTACGGAGCTTCGCTAGACGCTCGGGCTTCGGCCAGCGCACGTTGGTCGCCCAGCCGAGCTTCTCGAACAACCAGATCGTGCGCGCCGACGTGTCGAGCTGACCGCGCAGCACGCCGTGCCGGGCAGCGGTCGGGTCGGCGTGGTGCATGTTGTGCCAGCTCTCACCGAAGCTCAGGATCGCCAGCGGCCAGAAGTTCGCACTCTTGTCGCGGGCCGCGAAGGGACGCTCCCCGATCATGTGACAGATCGAGTTGATCGACCAGGTCACGTGGTGCAGCAGGAAGATGCGCACGAGGGAGGCCCAGAAGAAGGCCGAGACGGCGCCGGTGACCGACATCGTGATCAACCCGCCGAGCACGGCAGGCAGCAGCAGCGACACCGTAAACCAGAGCGGGAAGAGCTTGTCCACAAGCGCAATGTTGCGATCGCGCAACAGGTCGGGCGTGTACTTCTCGCGGTTGGTGTGCTCGACGTCGAAGAGCCAGCCGATGTGGGCGAACCAGAAGCCCTTCATCATCGCGCGAAACGATGTGCCGAAGCGCCACGGCGAGTGCGGATCGCCCTCCCGGTCGCTGAACGCGTGGTGGCGGCGGTGGTCGGCGACCCAGCGGATGACGGGGCCCTCGATCGCCAACGACCCCGCGACCGCCATCGCGACGCGAAGGGAGCGGTTGGCCTTGAACGAGGCGTGGGTGAAGTACCGGTGGTAGCCGACGGTGACGCCGAGACCCGACACGTAGTAGAAGACGAGGAACAGCGCGGCGTCCGTCCAGCCCATCCCCCAGCCCCAGGCAACCGGGACAGTGGCGAGGAAGGCCAGGAACGGGATGGCTACGACGAGGTAGAGCGCGAACTGCTCGCCGCGCCTCTTGGTGCCCTCGAAGGTCGGCTTGGGGCCGTCCGGGGCGATGCGTTCGTCCAGCAGGGTCATGTGATCGCTCGTCTCTCTACGCCCGGCTGGGCATAGTGCGGCGGGGTGGGCCGGGACACCACGGTTGATACCCGCGGGGTTACGGCAGCGTAACTTACGCACGCGTAGCGACTCAACGCCCGGCGGGCGGATCCGGCGGGAGCGACTAGGCTGACCGCCGTCGATGGGGGATGGGGTAAACGGCAGCCCGCAGGCCTTTGGAGCCTTGCAGTCTCGGTTCGAGTCCGAGTCCCCCAGCCAGGCCCGTACCGAACGAAGAATCCGACCTACGGATGGAGCGCCACCGTGGCCCTGGCGGTCATCGTCCTCGCAGCCGGCGAGGGCACCCGGATGAAGTCGGCGTCCCTGCCGAAGGTGCTGCACGGCTTCGCCGGCCGCTCGCTCCTCGAGCACGCGCTCGCCGCCTCCCGCGGGCTCGGCGCCGAGACCACAGTGGTCGTGGTCGGGCACCGGCGCGCAGCGGTGACCGCGCACCTCGCCGAGATCGCTCCGACTGCGGTCCCCGTGGTGCAGGGGGACCAACGCGGGACCGGGCATGCGGTACGGCTGGCCCTCGGCGCCGTCCCAGCCGACGCCGACGGGACCGTCGTCGTACTGCCCGGCGACGCACCGTTGCTGACCGGGCGGACGCTCGCCGCGCTCGTCGCCGCCCACGAGCGGGCCGGCGCGGCGGCGACCCTGCTGACCAGCGAGCTCGGCGACCCGACCGGATACGGCCGGGTCATCCGCGCGGCGGACGGGTCGGTGACCCGAGTGGTCGAGCAGCAGGACGGCACCCCCGACGAACTGGCGGTGCACGAAATCTCGTCCGGCATGTACGCCTTCGACCACGGGTTGCTGCGCGACGCCGTGGGCCGGCTGTCGACCGACAACGCCCAGGGCGAGGAGTACCTGCCCGAGGTGGTGAGCATCTTCGTCGCCCAAGGACTCCACGTCGCCGCCGTGGTGGCTCCTGGAGCCCAGACCGCCGGGGTCAACGATCGGGTGCAGCTCGCAGCGGCACACCGTGCCTACAACGACCGCCTGCTCGAGGAGCACATGCGGGCCGGGGTGAGTGTGGTCGATCCGCTCACCACGTGGATCGACGCCGAGGTGACCCTGGAGCCGGACGTGACGCTGCTGCCGTCCACCGAGCTGCACGGCGCAACGCACGTGGCGGGCGACGCGACCGTCGGACCGCAGGTCAGCCTCACCGACACCCGGGTCGGCCGGCGCACGCGCATCGACCGGGCCGTCGCGGTTCGGGCCGAGATCGGGGCGGACGTCACCATCGGCCCGTTCGCCTATCTGCGCCCGGGGACGAAGCTCGGCGACGGCGTGCACATCGGGACCTACGTCGAGCTGAAGAACAGCGAGGTGGGCGCGGCGACGAAGGTGCCCCACCTGTCCTATGTCGGGGACGCGACGATCGGCGAGCACACCAACATCGGCGCCGCCACCGTGTTCGTGAACTACGACGGGGTGGCCAAGCACCGCAGCGTGATCGGAGACCACGCGCGCACCGGCGCGGACAACATGTTCGTCGCGCCCGTCGAGGTGGGTGACGGCGCCTACACAGCGGCCGGCGCAGTCATCACCAAGGACGTGCCCGCGGGATCACTGGGCCGCTCCACCGCGCGGCAGGAGAACGTGGCAGGCTGGGTGCAGAGCAAGCGTCCGGATACCGCGGCGGCACGGGCGGCCGAACAGGCGGACGCAGACCCCAGCGAGGACACAGCCTGATGCCGACCCTGCAGGTCGCCGGACGCAAGAGCCTGGTCTTGCTGTCCGGCGGAGCCTTTCCCGAGCTGGCCGGCGAGATTGCCGGGCACATCGGCGTCACGCTCACCGAGACCACGCGGCACGAGTTCGCGAACGGCGAACTGTTCATCCGTCCCAACGATTCGGTGCGTGGCACGGACGCGTTCGTGATCCAGTCGTTCACCACGCCGATCAACCAATGGGTAATGGAGACCCTCATCCTGCTGGACGCGCTGAAGCGGGCCTCCGCCAAGCGGATCACCGTCGTCGCTCCGTTCTACCCGTATGCGCGCCAGGACAAGAAGCACCGCGGCCGCGAACCCATCTCGGCCCGCCTGATGGCCGACCTGTTCAAGACGGCAGGGGCCGACCGGCTGATGGCGGTCGACCTGCACACCGCGCAGATCCAGGGATTCTTCGACGGGCCGGTCGACCACCTGTTCGCACTGCCGCTGCTGTCTCAGCACGTGCTGCACAAGTACGGCGGGCAGGACATCGTCGTGGTCTCCCCGGACACCGGGCGCGTGCGCACCGCCGAGCAGTGGGCCGACTCGCTCGGTGGTCTGGACATCGCCTTCGTGCACAAGACCCACAACATCGACCGGGCGAACGAGGTCGTCGCCAACCGGGTCGTCGGCGACGTGGCGGGGCGCCTGTGCCTGCTGATCGACGACATGATCGACACCGGCGGCTCGATCACCAAGGCGGCCGACCTGCTCTTCGAGAGCGGCGCGACCGAGGTGGTCGTCGCGGCCACGCACGGCATCTTCTCCCCGCCCGCGGTCGACCGGCTCAAGAACAGCCGGGTCGCCGAGGTGATCGTCACCAACACGCTGCCCGTCCGCAGCGAACAGCACTTCGACAAGCTCAGCGTCCTCTCGATCGCCCCGCTGCTGGCGAAAGCGATCAAGGAGGTCTTCCAGGACGGCTCGGTCACCAGCCTGTTCGCCGGGCGCAGCTGACAGCCCGGGGTCGCGTGGCCGTCAGGACGGGCGGTGCGCCGCCAGCCGGGCGAAAGCCACCACGTCGACCATCTCACCGCGCAGGGCCGGGTCGATCCCGGCAGCGCGCAGTGCCGACTCGGCTGCGGCCGGCGAACCGGCCCATCCGGCCAGTGCCGAACGCAACATCTTGCGCCGCTGCGAGAACGCGGCATCGATCACCGCGAAGACCTCCCCGCGCGTGGCGGAGGTTTCCGGCGGTGGCCGGCGCACGAGCCGCACCAACCCCGAATCCACATTGGGCGCCGGCCAGAACACGCTCCGGGCCACCGTGCCGGCACGTGACGCGGTCGCGTACCAGGCAGCCTTCACCGACGGCACCCCGTAGACCTTCGACCCTGGGGGCGCTGCCAGGCGATCGGCCACCTCCGCCTGGACGAGCACGAGTGCATGCGAGAGCGTCGGGACGACCTCCAGCAGGTGCAGCACGACCGGGACGGCGATGTTGTACGGCAGGTTCGCAACCAACGCCGTGGGCGCCTGCCCCGGGAGGTCGGTCAGGCGCAGCGCATCGCCGGTGACGACGTCCAGGCGCGCGGACGGCAAGCGGGCCGCCACCGTCCCCGGCAGCGCCGACGCGAGCACGGGGTCGATCTCCACCGCCGTCACCGCGTGCCCGGCTTCCAGCAGGCCGAGCGTCAACGACCCGAGCCCTGGGCCTACTTCGAGCACGACGTCGGAGGGCGCCAGCCCGGCTGTCCGCACGATGCGCCGAATCGTGTTCGCGTCGTGCAGGAAGTTCTGCCCCAACATCTTCCTCGGGCGAACGCCGAACTCCGCCGCCAACGCCCGGATCCCAGCCGGGCCGAGCAGCGCCGAGGTCATCTCCCGAGTCTGCCGCAAACCACGCGCTGCGACCGGACGTCGCTACGCCGACCGTTCAGTGGGATTCGCGGGAGACCCGGTGACCGCTCGAGCCGATCAGGAAGTCGAGATCCGCTCCGGTGTTGGCCTGTTGCACGGTCCGCACGTACAGCCGCTCCCAGCCACGGTGAGGGTTCGCAAATGCCGCCGCGGTGGCGGCGTCGGGCGTCCGCCGGGCCAAGTCGTCCGCGGGGACCTCGACGTCGAGCCGGCGCGCAGCAACGTCGAGGTCGATGACGTCTCCGGTGCGGACGAGCGCGAGCGGACCCCCGGCCGCGGCTTCCGGGCAGACGTGCAGCACGACGGTGCCGTAGGCCGTCCCGCTCATCCGGCCGTCACAGATCCGGACCATGTCGCGCACCCCCTGCTGCAACAGCTTTTTCGGCAGCGGCAGGTTCGCCACCTCGGGCATGCCCGGATAACCTCTCGGCCCGCAGCCGCGCAGCACCAGCACGGAGTCCGCGTCGACATCCAGGTCGGGGTCGTCGATGCGCGCGTGCATGTCCTCGATCGAGTCGAACACGAGCGCCCGGCCGCGGTGTTGCAGCAGGTGCTCCGATGCGGCGGACGGCTTGATCACTGCACCGCCGGGCGCGAGGTTTCCGTAGAGCACGGCGATCCCGGCGTGCGGCTGCACCGGTTCGGTACGGATCCGGATCACCTCGCGGTCCCAGATTTCGGCCTCGCCGAGGTACTCGACCAATGCCTTGCCGGTGACGGTCTGCGCTTTGGGATCGAGCAGATCGGCGACCTCGCGCAATACCGCGGCCAGCCCGCCAGCACGGAACAGGTCCTCCATCAGGAACCGTCCGGCCGGCTGCAGGTCGACCAGCAGGGGAACGTGTGAGCCCACCCGGTCGAAGTCGTCCGGGGTGAGGTCGATGCCCAGCCGACCGGCGATGGCGAGCAGGTGGAGCACGGCGTTGGTGGAACCCCCGATCGCCGCGAGCGCGACGATCGCATTGAGGAACGACCCACGGCTGAGCACTGCGGCCGGTGTGCGCTGGGCCGCGACCATCTCCACAGCGAGGCGTCCGGTGAGATGCGCGCCCTCCAGCAGCCGACTGTCCGAGGCAGGCGTACCGGCCAGGCCAGGCAGCACCATGCCGAGCGCCTCGGCCAGCAGTCCCATCGTGGACGCGGTGCCCATCGTGTTGCAGTGTCCGCGGCTGCGGATCATTGAGGACTCGGAGCGGGCGAATTGCTCCTGCGACAGCGTCCCGGCACGGACTTCCTCCGAGAGCCGCCACACGTCCGTCCCGCATCCGAGGGGCTGCCCGCGGAAGGTTCCGGTCAGCATCGGCCCGCCGGGCACCACCACGGCCGGCAGGTCGACCGACGCCGCGGCCATCAGCAATGCCGGGATGGTCTTGTCGCACCCGCCGAGCAGCACGACGCCGTCGATCGGGTTGGCGCGCAGCATCTCCTCGGTCGCCATCGCGGCCATGTTGCGCCACAGCATGGCGGTCGGTCGTACCAAGGTCTCGCCGAGCGACACGACCGGCAGATTGAGCGGGATGCCCCCGGCCTCGTACACGCCCTGCTGCACACTGCGGCCGACCTCGTCGAGGTGCGCATTGCAGGGGGTCAAGTCGGAGGCCGTGTTCGCGATCGCGACGTGCGGGCGTCCGTCGAAGGCGTGGGTCGGCAGACCGCGACGCATCCAGGCGCGGTGGATGTAGGCGTTGCGGTCGGTGCCTGCGTACCACTGGGAACTACGCTGCTCGGACACGGACCAGCCCTTCACGTGTCAGAACGAGGTTTCGTAGTGCTGAACACGACGGAGCGTAGTGGCGCTACCGCGGATCAGGAAGCCGCTGGACATTGCCGGCTCCCGGGCGCGCGCCGGTGAGAGCGTTCGTCGTGACCGCTCCGGGTCGAGGCGAGGTGTACGAGGTCGCGGCGCCGCACCCGAGTCAGGGTGAGGTCGTCGTCGACGTGCATCGCGTCGGGGTCTGCGGCACGGACGTCGAGTTCTGGACCGGCGAGATGGCCTACCTGCACCAGGGTCATGCGCGGTTCCCCATGCGGCTCGGGCACGAATGGTGCGGGGTGGTCTCGGCGATCGGCGCCGGCGTCGATGAAGCCTGGCTCGGACGGCGGGTCACCGGGGACACGATGATCGGTTGCGGGAAGTGCGCGCGGTGTTCCTCGGGTCGGCACCACGTCTGCCTCGATCGGGTCGAGATCGGCATCCGCCACGGCTGGTCCGGCGCGCTGGCCGAACGGTTGGCCGTTCCCTCCACGGCCTTGCTCACCTTGCCCGACACTGTCGGGGATGCCGCCGGGGCGATGGTCGAACCCGGCGGCAGCGCACTGCGCTCGGTGCGTGCTGCCGCCGTCGGCTCCGGCGGGCGGGTGCTCGTGCTGGGGACAGGGGCGATCGGCCTGCTCGTCGCGGCCTTCGCGCGGGCGCAGCACGCCGAGGTGCATCTGCTGGGCGTGACCGGCCGGGGCCTCGACTTCGCGCGCACCCTTGGTTTCGCCGGCGCGTGGCAGGTCGCAGAGCTGCCGGACCTCGCGTGGGACGCGGTCGTCGACGCCTCCAACGCACCGTCGCTTCCCGCGCTGGCTCTCGACCTCGTCGAGCCGGGCACGCGGGTGGTCTACGTCGGACTCGCCGGCAGTCCCAGCAGGATCGACACCCGGACGTTGGCCCTGAAGGACGTCACCGTCGTCGGAATCCTGGGTGGCTCGCAGGGCCTCGCGGGGGCAATCGCGCAGTACGCCGCGGGCACCGTCGATCCCGCACCCCTGGTCGCCGCGACCGTAGGGTTGGGCGAGGTGGGCGACGTGCTCTCCGGCTGGCGACCCGACACTGCCCGGCCCGGACCCAAGGTTCACATCGATCCGCGCATCCCATGACCCGAACAGCAAAGGGGGGAAGACATGTTCGACTTCGGCGGGCTGGTGGCCGTGGTGACCGGCGGTGCGAGCGGGATCGGCGCCGCGACCGCTTCTTTGTTGCTGGAACGCGGGGCGACAGTCGCGGTGCTCGACCGGTCGGTCACCTCCGTGCAGCAGGGCCGCGCGCTCGACGTGCCCTGTGACGTCTCGGATCCTGAGGCCACCCTTACGGCGATCGAGATTGTTGCGCGAGCGCTCGGCGGCATCGACATCGTCGTCAACAACGCGGGCATCGGCGCGGTCGGGGATGTGAGCGCGAACGACGACAACGAGTGGTTGCGCGTGCTCGATGTCAACGTCGTCGGAATCGCCCGGGTCACCCGCGCTGCGTTGCCGTTCCTGCGGCGCTCGGCGCATGCCTCGGTGGTCAACACCTGCTCGGTGGTGGCGGACGTCGGTCTCCCGCAGCGGGCGCTCTACTCCGCCAGCAAGGGCGCCGTGCGGTCGCTGACCCTCGCGATGGCGGCAGACCACGTCGCGGAAGGGATCCGGGTCAACGCCGTCACCCCGGGCACCGCGGACACACCGTGGGTCGGGCGACTGCTCGACCAGGCACCCGAACCGGAAGCGGCAGCGGCAGCCCTGCGTGCTCGCCAGCCCATGGGCCGGCTCGTCAGCGCGGACGAGGTCGCGCACGCCATCGCCTACCTCGCCGGCCCGTTGTCGGCGTCGACCACGGGCACCATCCTGGCCGTCGACGGGGGCATGGTGGGGTTACGTCCGGGACGGTGACTCGCCGCGCCGCGGACCCGGCTGATCCCGGCCGATCGTGGCCGCGCAGGTCAGCTCACCGCAGCGTGCGCTAGTACCAGCCGCCGTGCGCCTGCCAGGTCGCCCAGGCGCTGCACGGGTCGCCGTAGCGGCTGGCGATGTAGTCCAGACCCCACTTGATCTGGGTGCTGGCGCTCGTTTGCCAGTCGGGGCCGGCGGTGGCCATCTTCGACCCCGGAAGGGCCTGGGGGATGCCGTATGCGCCGCTACTCGGGTTCTCGGCGTTGGTGCGCCAGCCGCTCTCGTGGTCCCACATGGTCTGCAGGCAGCCGAACTGGTCGCTCCAGCCGCGCTGGGCAAGCATCTGCCGGGCGATGTCCTGGGCCGAACCCGACGGAACCGCGCCGCTGGAGTCGACAGGTTGCTTGGTGCCGATCTTCTCGATCTGCGTGATGGCCTTGCGCAGCGTCTTGCTGTCGATCCTGGTCTTGCCGGCCAGCTTGCCGTCGATGTAGACGACGGCGTACGTGGTCTGCAGCTTCCCCTTCTTGCCAGGGGTATCGAGCTTCGTCTTCCCGCGCAGCAGGGTCGAATCGTCGACCTTCTTGGTGTCGAACGGGATGGACTTCGTCGTGGTGACCGTGGCCCGCTTGACCCGCACGACGGTCACGGCCACGCCGTCGGTCAGTGCCGTCGGTTCCGGCGGCGAGAGCCGGTCGTCGGCGCCGACGGTGATGCCGAGGTCATCGAGCAGCCGGCCGACGGTGTCATCGGTCGTGGTGAGGCTCTTACGCGCACCGTCGTGCACGACCGTTACGCGCTTCGGGGTGCGCACCGTGATGTCAGTCGGTCGCAACGGCAGTCGAGTGGAGCGCGACACCGAGATGAAGTTGGCAGGGGTGAAACCGAGCTGACCGAGGGCAACGGCCACCGTCGGGGCGGTCGTCCACACTGTCCTGCGCTCGCCGTCGATCACCAGGTGGAGTTCGCGACCGCGCTTGAGCACGATCGTGCTGCCCTCCTTGATCGGGTAATGAGGGCTCGGGGCGACGATGTCGTGGCTGCCGACCGAGTAGCCGGCGTGCTCGAGCACGCCTGACACATCGGGTGCGGAGGTCCGTAGCGCGCTCGGGCGCCCGTCGACGACGATCGTGACATTCTTGGCCGAATCGGGCCAGGCAGCAGCGATGCCGCCGACGGTGCCGGCGAGAACGGCGGCGATGGCGCCGTATTTGACGGTGCGAAGCACGCGGAGATATCTCCTCAGGTGGGGGTGCCCGACCGGTCGATCCGGCTGGAACCTGGTCACGGTCTACGAACAGGACGGTGACCCGGCGGTAGGGACCGCCGGGTCATCGGGATAGCTCAGAGGTACTGCCCGCAGACCGGCCAGGGGCTCGATCCGGCTTGGTTGTACAGATTCGTGGCGACGGCGATCTGCTGGTCACGCGAGGCCAGGTCGGGCCGCGAGGCATACGCGTTCCCGCCGTTCGCGGCCCAGGTGCTCAGATCGAACTGCAGGCCGCCGTAGTAACCGTTACCGGTGTTGATGCTCCAGTCGCCGCCGGACTCGCAGGAGGCGACGCCGTCCCAGTTCAGTCCGCTGCTGCTGGACGACCCGCCCGACGAACTGCCACCGGACGACCCGCCCGACGAACTGCCACCGGACGACTCGCTGGGGGTGCTGACGGGCGCCGGCTTGGACTTCGTGCCCACGTTCTCGACCTTGTCGACCGGCTTGCGGACCACGGTGCGGTTGAGCTTGGTGCGACTGACCTTCTTGCCGTCGATGTAGAGGACGTCGTAGACGGTCTTTGCCGCGCCTTCGCGCCCGTCCTTGACGACCTTGGTGTTGCCCTCGTACATGGACGAGTCGTCGTGGTGGACATAGCCGTAGTCGATCGCCGTGAGCTTGCTGACCTTCTTGTGCACGACGCGCTTGACCGTGATCGTGGTGCCCTCGACGATCGCGCGGGCCCGGCCGGGCCAGACGGTGTCGATCTTGCCGACGGCGATGTCGAGACGTGCCAGCACCGCGCCGACAGAAGTCTCGGTCGTCATGACCTGCGAGCGCTTGTGGTCGTGGACCACGGTGACGCGCTTGGGTGAGCGCAGCACGATGGCCGTGCTACCGAGTGGCAGGCGCTTCGAGCGCGACACCGAGACGTACTCGGTATCGGGGTAGCCCAGCTGGCCGAGCGCGGCGGCCACGGTCGGCGCCGTCGTCCAGATCGCGGTCTTGGTGCCGTCGACGTTGAGCTGCAGCTCGCGACCGCGCTTCAGCACGATCGTGTCGTGATCGTTGATCTTCGACGTGGTCTCCGGCGCGACGATGTCGTGCGAGCGGACGTGGTAACCCTGGCTCTCGAGGACGTCGGCGACAGTGCCGGCCTTCGTGGTGAGCTGGGTGGTCTTGCCGTCGACTGTCAGGGCGACGGATTTGGTACTGGGACCGCTGTCGAAGGCGAAGGCGCCCGCGGTGCCGCCGACCACCCCCGCGAGTACGGCCGCATAGATGCCGTACTTGAGGCTGCAACGCATCAAAGAACCCCCGGTGGTATGTGCACGCTTCGGCGCATCGGTGTCGTGTCAGGTGTGCAATCGGATTGCGTGGGCACTGGTAACGGCACGGTAACGACAAGATGGGCGCGTCACCAAACCCCGCGGACGGGCTTTGGACCCCATCTGCGAGGGCTCCTGCGCGAGCGCCAGGCCACGCGATTTCCCAGCACTACCTCAGAGCACGCAGGCGCAGCGCCCGGCGCCACGAAGTGATCATGCTGCGTCCCAGCCATCCTGGGGGCTTCGGGCCCTGCGGATTCCGCAGCCAGGCGCGCACACCCGGTCGGACGCACCGATCTGTGCATACCCGGTGCGCCCGCTCGACAGCGATTATGTGAATGTCGACACGGCGCGGCCTTATTGGTATGAACCGGACACCTGCCGGCGACAAGCGGTTCAGGACGGCAGCCCGAAGAGCTCTCGCCCGGTCTTGCCGACGGCGGCGCAGAGCTCGTCCGGGGTGGTTCCCACGGCCTGGGCCAGGCCCCGCACGGTGAGCGGGAGCAGCCGCGGCGCGTTGGGCCGCCCGCGGTAAGGATGCGGGGTGAGGAACGGCGCGTCGGTCTCGATGAGCAGGTGCTCGAGCGGGACTACAGCCGCGGCGGCTCGCAGCTCCGGCGCGTTGCGGAACGTGATCACGCCGGGGAAAGAAAGGAAATAGCCTGCCCGCACGCAGTCGCGGGCCATGCCCGCGTTCCCGGAGAACGCGTGGAAGACGACCTGCTGCGGTGCCCCTTCCTCGCGCAGGATGCGCAACACGTCGGCATGGGCGTCGCGGTCGTGGATCATCAACGGTTTGCCCACCGCCTTGGCCACGGCGATGTGCCGGCGGAAATGCTGCTGTTGCAGGGCCGGCCCGGTGCGATCCCAGTAGTAGTCGAGCCCGGTCTCCCCCACCGCGACGACACGGTCGTGGCGCGCGAGCGCTTCGAGTTCGGCGTAGTCCTCGTCGCTCAGCCCGGCGACCTCGGTCGGGTGGACCGCCACGGCGGCGTACACGTCCGGATGGGCCCGGGCGGCGGCCACGCACCAGCGCGAGGACGCCATCGTGTCCCCTACTGTCACGACCCGCTCGACCCCGACAGCCTGCGCCTCGGCCATGACCCCCGCGACGAACTCGGTGGTCGGGGGCAGCCCGGCACGCTCGGCCATCGCGTCCAGGTGCGCGTGCGCGTCGAAGACCGGAACAGCCAGAGCCTGCACCGTTGGCCCCGCAGCAGGGTCCGCCGCGGCGTGTCGCCCTGCTGCGGGGCCAACAGCGGGGCCAACAGCGGGGCCAACAGCGGGGCCGACGTGGGTCATTCGGCCTCGAGGCGGGCCAGCTCCTCGTCCACCACCGACGGGTCCAGCTTCGTGAACACCGGCGTCGGGGACGCAATCGGGCGCCCCGCCGGGAGCGGCGTGGACGCCCAGGTGGCGTCGGTGTCGTAGTCGCCGGTGAGGACGTGGTAGCCGGGCGATCCCACCGCTGTCGGCTCGTCGACCTTGACCAGTTCGGGCAGCGCCGCCCAGGTCCCCGTCCCGCCCAGCGCGGCGTGCACGCGCGACGACGACGTCGGCAGGAACGGTGTGAGCAGCGTCTTCACGTCGTCGACCACCTGCAGCGCGACGTGCAGCACCGAGGCCATCCGGTCGGGGTCGGAGTGCTTGAGCTTCCACGGCTCCGTGTCCGACAGGTACTTGTTGGCCTGCGCGACCACGCCCATCGCCTCGCCGATCGCCGCCTTCTGCCGCGAACGCGACAGCAGCACGCCGACCGTCCCGAACGCCGCCCTGGACGCAGCGAGCAACGCGTGATCGGCGTCGGTGAGTGACCCCGGCGCCGGGATCGACCCGAGATTCTTCGCAGTCATCGAGATCGTGCGGTTGACCAGGTTGCCCCAGCCAGCGACGAGCTCGTCGTTATTGCGGCGCACGAACTCCGACCAGGTGAAGTCGGTGTCCTGGTTCTCCGGGCCGGCCGTGGCCAGGTAGTAGCGCAGCGCGTCGGCGTCATAGCGCGAGAGCATGTCGCCGACGTAGATCACGACATTGCGTGAGGACGAGAACTTGCGGCCCTCCATCGTCAGGAACTCACTCGACACGACCTCGAAGGGACGGTTCAGCGCGCCGAGCGAGCCGGGCGTGCCCCCCTTCGCCCCGATGCCGGAGTAGCCGAACAGCATCGCCGGCCAGATCTCGGCGTGGAAGACGATGTTGTCCTTGCCCATGAAGTAGTAACCCTTGGCATCGGGTTCCTGCCACCACGCGCGCCACGCCTCGGGGTCACCGGTGCGCGCCGCCCACTCGATCGACGCGGACAGGTACCCGACGACGGCGTCGAACCAGACGTAGATCCGCTTGTCGTTCCGGTCGCGCCAGCCGTCAAGCGGGACGGGAATGCCCCACTCCAGATCGCGGGTGTACGAGCGGGGCTTGAGGTCGGCGAGCAGGTTCAGCGCGAACTTCTGCACGTTCGTGCGCCAGTGGTTCTGCTTCTTCAGCCAATCGGCCAGCACCTCGGCGAAGGCCGGCAGGTCGAGCATCATCTGCTCGGTCTCGACGAATGACGGCGTCTCGCCGTTGATCTTGGACACCGGGTTGATCAGATCCGTCGGATCGAGCTGGTTGCCGCAGTTGTCGCACTGGTCGCCGCGGGCGTGCGGATAACCGCAGATCGGGCAGGTGCCCTCGATGTAGCGGTCGGGCAAGGTGCGCCCGGTCGACGGGCTGATCGCGCCGAGCTGGCTTTCGGCGAAGACGTAGCCGTTCTTGTACAGGCCGAGGAACAGCTCCTGCGAGATCGCGTAGTGATTCTGCGTCGTCGTCCGCGTGAACAGGTCGTAGGACAGGCCGAGCTGCTGCAGATCCTTGGCGATCACGAGCGCGTTGCGGTCTGCCAGTTCCCGGGCGGACACCCCCTCCCGGTCCGCCTGCACCTGGATCGGCGTGCCGTGCTCGTCCGTGCCGCTGACCATCAGCACCTTGTTGCCCGCCATGCGGTGATAGCGGGAGAAGATGTCGGACGGGACGCCGAATCCCGCGACATGCCCGATATGCCGGGGCCCGTTGGCATAGGGCCACGCCACAGCGGTGAGGATGCGTTCAGTCACGAGTTCAGCGTAGTGAGCGGTGCCATGCTCAATCTCCTCCAGTCTCGGCGTGGTCTGCGTCCGGTTCGTTACCACCTGCCCGGTGCGTCGTTGTGTCTTACAGCGCAACCGCGTCGAGCCCACGGCGCGCCGAACGACTCCAGCGCTCGGCCTATCCCGAGAGGCGGCCAGCCTTTGCCGTCACGACCGCATCAAATACCGACCGCTTCGGCACCCCGTGCTGTTTGGCGACATACGCGATCGCGTCCTTCCGCGGCTCCCCGGCGGCCTCGCGGACCGCGACCTCGGCCGCCAGCGCCGGCGCCTCCGGCACCGATGCGTCGGCGGGTGCGCCCCCCACGACGACCGTGATCTCGCCCCGCACGGCGCCCTGCGCCCATTGCGCCAGCTCGCCGAGACCGCCGCGCCGTACCTGCTCGTAGGTCTTGGTCAGCTCCCGGCACACCGCGGCGGGCCGGTCCGCGCCGAATGCCTCGGCCAGGTCGGCCAGCGACGCCGCCAGGCGGTGCGGCGCCTCGAAGAAGACGAGCGTCCGAGCCTCCCCGGCGAGTCCGGCCAACGCGCGGCGGCGTTCGCCGCCCTTGCGGGGCAGGAAACCCTCGAAGCAGAAGCGGTCGACCGGCAGTCCTGACATGGCGAGCGCGGTGGTCACCGCCGACGGCCCGGGCAGCGCGGTCACCTCGATGCCGTTGTCTATCGCGGCCACCACCAGCCGGTAACCGGGGTCCGACACCGACGGCATTCCGGCATCGGTCACCACGAGAACGTCCTGACCCCCGTGCAGCGTCTCGAGAAGCGTGGGCACCCGCGCCGACTCGTTGCCGTCGAAGAACGACACGATCCGTCCGGACGGGACGACGCCCAGGTCGCGGCAAAGCCGGCTCAGGCGCCGGGTGTCCTCTGCCGCGATCACCGGCGCGCCGGCCAGCGCCTCGCGCAGAAGGGCCGAAGCGTCCCCCGGGCGCCCGAGGGGCGTACCGGCGAGGATCACCCGCCCGGTCCGGCTTGGCTCGGTCATGCGGGCACGGTACCCAGCCGCAAAAGTTAGGATCATGCCGTGAGCCGAGCGCAGCGGGTTGGGCCGTGACGGCGACGCTGGCCGACCGCGAGGCTGCGGACGCCGCCGACGGCACCGACGACGTCGAACCGCCGCAGCCGGCCCGCCCGGTGCCTGCGGCCCTCGCCCCGTGGCACGACCCGCGTCCCTGGATCGGCTGGGCGGTCGCAGCCGGCCTGACGATCCTCGCGGGGTTCACGCGGTTCTGGGCGCTCGGCTGGCCACCGGACAAGATCTTCGACGAGGCCTACTACCCGACCGAGGCGCAGGAGATGCTGCGCTACGGCTACGAGGACAACCGCGGGTACATGTTCATCGTCCACCCGCCGCTCGGGAAGTGGCTGATCGCCTTCGGCTCCGACGTCTGGGGCAACAGCGCCCTGGGCTGGCGCATCGCCCCGGCGTTCTTCGGCTGCCTGACCGTCCTGCTGGTCGCACGCATCACGCGGCGGCTGACCCGCTCGAACCTGTTCGGCGCGATAGGCGGACTTCTCATCGCCCTGGACGGCCTGTCCCTCGTCCTTGCCCGAACGGCGATCCTGGACGTGTTCCTGCAGTTCTTCGTCGTCGCGGCGTTCGGTGCCCTGCTGGTCGACCGGGACCGGGTGCGGGCACGGCTGGCGCGCCTACTCGCCGACGGCGCGGACCTCAGTCGGGGAGTTCCCTCGCTGGGGCCCCGCCCGTGGCGCCTGCTCGCCGGCGTGATGTTCGGTCTCGCCGGCGCGGTGAAGTGGACGGCCCTGTCCTTCTTCGTGTTGTTCGTAATCCTGAGCCTGGTGTGGGACCGCGCCGCGCTGAAGGTCGCCGGGGTGCGGCAGCCGACGCGTTGGACGGCGTGGCGCTCGCTCGTTCCTGCCCTCGGCTCCCTCGGGCTCGTGCCGATCATCGCCTACCTGGCTTGCTGGATCGGCTGGTTCACCGGCGAGAACTCGTGGGGACGGCATTGGGCCGACACCCACGGTCCGGCCACACATCTCGATCTGTTCGGCTTGACGGTGCCGTTCACCTGGGCGTGGGTGCCCGATCCGATCCGGTCACTGGGTGCATACACGCTCGACGCCTACCGCTTCCACGAAGGACTCGACAGCGGGCACGCCTACGAGTCCAACCCGTGGAGTTGGCTCGTGCTCGGTCGTCCCGTCGACTTCTACTACGACGGCTCGTCGAAAGCCTGCGGGGCGAGCGCGTGCTCGCGCGAGGTACTGCTGATCGGCACCCCGCTGCTGTGGTGGGCGTTCGTGCCGATGCTGCTCTGGCTCGCATGGCACTACGCGACGACGCGGGACTGGCGGGCCGCCGCCGTCTGGGTCGCTTTCCTGGCCGGCTGGGCCGTCTGGTTCCAGGACCTCAAGCGGACGATGTTCCTCTTCTACATGGCCCCGCTCGTACCGTTCATGGTGATCGGCCTGACCCTCGCGCTCGGTGTGATGCTCGGTCCGGCGCTGCGAGTGACCGGCGATCGGCAGCGCGACCAGCGGGCGTGGCGGCGGCGGCGGTGGGGTACTGCAGGCGTCTCGGTGTATCTCGGCCTGGTAATCGTGGATTTCGCCTGGATGTGGCCGATCCTCACCGGCGGCCTGCTCACCTACGGCACGTGGCACGCACACATGTGGCTACCCTCTTGGGTATGACACTCGCCGCCAAGATTCGCCGCGCCCCCCTTCGAGCCGTCACCGGCGCATTCATCCTCAACTCCGGGCTCGGCAAGCTCAAGGCGGACGAAGAGACTGCGAAGGGGCTGCACGGCATGGCCGCCGGCGCCTACCCGATGCTGGGAAAAGCCGCACCGAACCAGTTCGTGAAGGCGCTCGCGGTCGGGGAAACGACGCTGGGCGCCGCCCTGCTGCTGCCCATCGTCCCCGCCGGCCTGGCCGGGCTGGCACTGACCGGCTTCGCCGGCTCGCTGCTCGGCTTGTGGTGGAAGACCCCTGGGATGCACGAGGAGGGCAGCCTCAAGCCCACTTTGCAGGGCACCGCTATCGCGAAGGACCTGTGGATGCTGGGTATCGGCACCAGCCTCGTGCTCGATTCGGCCCTCACCGAGTCACGGGCGCTGGGGATCGAGACCCGTGCGAATGCCCGCGCCACCGTCAAAGCAGAGTCGAAGGCGGTCGGCAAGACCGCCAAGCGCGCCGCAAAGCTCGCGGGCAACGTCCTTCCCGGCTAAGCGTCCTTCCCGGCTAAGCGTCCTTCCCGGTTGGGCGTCGTGCCCGGCTAAGCGCAATACCGTTCAGTTAGTGTCGTGTTGTGTGGTGTAGGTGGGTGGATGTTCGGGGCTGGGCCATTGGTCGTGGTGGGCGCGTTTGACGTGCCATTTGACGTACTTGCGTTTGACGACGCGGGGGTTGGCGCGCGCTCGTCGGGCGGGGTTGAGCCGGTGGACGAGTCGGCGCAGGAAGCTCAGCCAGCTGCGGCGGCAGGTTTCAGGGTCGCGAGGGGGGAAAGTCGCCCTGGTGGGCGATGGACTGGCGGGTGATCCGTAGTGCGGCGACGAAGCTGACGCGGTCTGGGTCGTGTCCGGCGTGCAGCGCTGCGTGGTGCATGAGGGTGCGGATGGCGTAGTGGCAGCACAGGTGGCCCCAGATCTCTTGCAGGACCAGGTCGGGGGACTTGGAGCGGAGCACGGTGCGCGGTCCGCGCTGGTGGGTCTTGAGTTCGTCGAAGGCCAGTTCGATCTCCCACCGCTGGGTGTAGGCCGCGGCGAGGTCGGTCGCGGTGACCTCGTCGGGGTCGGTCAGGGTGGTGAGCAGTCGGTAGCTTGTGGGGTTGTCGCGGCCGTCGTCGATCGTGTAGTCGACGACCCGCACCAGCATCGGTTCAGCGCGTCGCGCGGCGGCCGAGTGGGTCTGGCGCAGGTGGGCCATCCACGACCCGTCGGACAGGTCTTGCAGGTGGACCGGTTTCGGGCCGGCGGTGTCGGTGCGCACTCGCCACAACAGGTCAGCTCCGGTGGCGATCGCCGTGCGCCACAGGGCGTAGGAGAAGAACCCGCGGTCAGCGGCCAGCACCATCCCCGGCGCCAGCCGGTCCAGCAGCGGCACGGTCAACGTGGCCTCGGACTGGGAGTAGGCCCCGATCTCGGCGGCAAACATCGCATGCGTACCGCACTCGGCCAGTGCCACCACCCGCGCCTGAGGGAAGGCCGCCTGCTCGCCCTTGTTCACCCCCGGCCGGCCGAAATGCTCTGCGTTCACGACCGTGTCGGCGACGTCCAGGCAGGTGCCGTCGATGGCGACCAGTCGACGCCCGGCCAGCCACACCCCCGGCGTCGCCTCGACGCCGATCGGGTGAGCGACCCGCTCGAACAGCGCGGCCAACGGCTGTGAACCGAGCCGGGCCCGGGCCTGGAAGATCGCGGACTTGCTCGGCGGCGCGTAGGTTTCGGCCCACCCCGAAGCCCACGACAGCCCATCGGTCAACTGAGCGAGGACATCCTCATACGACCCCTCGGAGTACAACGCCATCCCGATCGAGAAGTACGCCATCACCCGAGCCGGCAACGCCCGATGACGCTGCTCAGTTCGCCCCGCCGCAGCGACCACCTCATCGACCAAATCCGGCGGAAACACCCGCGTCAGCACCCCCACCGATATCAGGTCCGACAACCGCCGATCCGACTCAGGCTTCACCCACCCGGCACGAGGCATACCACCAAACTACACCGCTGTAAGCTTAACTGAACGGTATTG
>JBBQZQ010000001.1:0-340053 GCA_038207565.1 Mycobacteriales bacterium | reverse complement strand
GGTCGTGGCGAGGCGCGTCTGCGCGAGGTCCGACGGCACAGCGAGCTCGAAGTGGATGCGGTTGCGCTGCCGGCGCCGCTCCGTCTCCGAAGCGTCGAGCTCTTGGAACACCAGCACCGGGTTCAGCCGCCGCGGATCGTGGATGTCGCTGACCCCGGCCCGCCGGTCGTGGGTGTATCCAAGGGCCGCGACCCAGAACGCGCGGACCGCGGCGACGTCGGCGGCGTCGAGGAAGAGCTGAGCGAAGCGCGGCAGCCCCGGATCCGCGGTGGCCCCGAGTTCGCGGGCAGCTGTCTGGAGGTGTGCGGCGAGGTCGGTGAAGTCGAGCTCGAGGCCGTGCGCGTCGTTCTCCCACTGGTCCTTACCGCTGTCGATGATCACGAGCCCATGGCGCAGGTCGACCAGCAGCGGGAAGCCAGTGCCGTCGGCCAACGCCGCTGCTGCGGCGGCCAGGTCACGCTGCTGCGTCGGCGAGGTGATGCGGTAGCACGCCATCGCGCTGAACACCGCCTGCCAGTCGGCTGTCCCGATACCCTCGCCGAGCGCCGCGCCCGGCACCAGGTCGACCTCGTTGCCCTCGGGGTCGGTGTGACAGACCCCGAACGGTCCCGATGCCTCACCAAGACCCGCCTGCTCGACCGCCGCGGCCGCCCGCACCACGTCGAGGTGGATGCGGTTTCGCAACGGCCGTGGCTCGGTCGACGGCCGGATCCGTATCGCGGGGTCGCGCCGCAACGGATCCGCCAAACCGCCGTCCTCCCCGGGCGCGTAGTCGAGCACGCGCTGCCAGAACCGCCTCACCACAGACGGGTTCGCGGATTCGAACACGACGCTCAGGTGCTGCAGCACGGCAGGGTTTGCGGCCAGCCCGAGATCCCGCGCGGCCGCCGACACCGCCCCGGCGCGCCCGTCCGAGTCGAGGCGAACCCGCATGCCTGTCGCGCGCAGGTCGACCACGATCCCGGGCAATAACTCCACGATGCGCCCGGCCAGCGCGGCCCCCTCGATCAGCGAAGGCGCGTCAAACCATGCCGTCGCAACGCCATCGACCACCCGCCAATCCGTTCCGATCGCTGTCATACCCGGCACCGTAGCGCCCATTCCGGACGATCTCGCTTGCGATAGTGATCATGTCTTGGCCGGGGCTCTGCTGGACGCCGTCAGCGATCCTGCTGAGCGGGTCTCGCGGAAGGGTCTCGTGCTGGCCAGGCTCCGCGCGCTCACGGGCACACGGAGCGTTCCGCTGAGCGATCGCCGATCGGAACGGGTGCCATGCGAACCTGAGGTCATGGAGACGGTGTACGACGCTGCGGGCAGTGCCGATGGCTTGCTGCGCCTAGCCGGCGCGTGGCATACCAGGGTGTTGGCTGACGAAGTGGTGAGCCATGCGTTCAGCCACGGCTTTCACTCCGAACACACCGACCAGCCGGCTGTCTACTGGGTGGAGGCGCTCGGCGGGCCGATCACGATGTCTCGCTATCACCGATCCGCAGATGATGTCCCAGACGGTTTGGACATCCCGCACTGGTCGTGGGCCGGACTGGTCAGCGCGCCGTAGCGGGATCCCATCCGGCACTGTGATCATTCAACTTATTGGCGACATTGACCACCGATGTCGGATGTAGCTGCTATCAACGGGCGCAACGCAACCCGCGACTGCTTCGGAGAGGTGCTGATGTCCGACACGACCTGCCACATGTCTATCTCGCTCGACGGCTTCGTCGCCGGACCCGAGCAGAGTCGGGACAATCCGCTGGGCAAGCGCGGCGGCGAGCTGCACGGCTGGCATATCGGCGATCCGCGCGCCACCGAAGCCGACAAGTCAGCCACCGGATGGCTCATGCGCCCTCGCGGCGCCTACGTCATGGGTCGAAACATGTTCGGGCCGATCCGCGGTGAGTGGAAGGAGGCGTGGGACGGATGGTGGGGATCCGAGCCGCCGTACCACGCCCCGGTCTTCGTGCTCACTCATCACGCCCGCGAACCGATCGAGATGCTGGGCGGGACCACCTTCCACTTCGTCACCGGGGGCTTCGGCGCCGCCTACGAGCAGGCGCTCGAAACGGCCGACGGCAACGGCGTGGACATCGCCGGCGGCGCTTCCACAGTCCGACAGGCACTCAACGCCGGCGTGATCGATGAACTCACCCTCGACATCGCACCCGTCCTACTCGGCAGCGGCGAGCGCATGTTCGACGGCGTCGAGACCTTCGGCTTCGAGCCCGTCGAGGTGCTCCACTCACCGCTAACCACCCATGTCCGTTACCGCAGAGGCAACGCCGGCTGAACAGCAATTGCCTTTCGTGCTTCTCATGCGAGGAACCTCGACAGAACGCTGCCGGCCCGGAGCGTCCCCAACGGCCGAATGATCAAGGCCGTCCCGTAGGCGGTCCCGTCACGGCGGCTGCCCGCAGACGATCGCCGGGGCAATTCAACCTCAGCGAGCTTGAATTGCCGAACGGGAGGGCCGGAGCTGGGCCAGATCGTGACTGTTCGCGGCACCGATGAGGAGGCGTTGATCGCGTGCCTGGAATTGACCGACCAGGCAGAGCCAATCGTCGGCTACGAACTGGTCTTCTCCGCGATCCATCAAGGAGTACGCCACGGAATCCACCGGCTATACGGTCCGCGCTCGATCGCCCACGTCGAACCGTTCGGCTTCGCTGCCGCGACCCACCGGTCCGAAATGGTCGTGTACGACATCACGCTTGAAGACATGAACTGGCCCGAAGAGCTCTCGCCCGATGTTGCCCCATGATGTCGATGTGACATGCGCTCATCGGCATGTCCGCACCGTTCTGATGATCAGTGCCAAGCGGTCGCGGCAGATGCAGACAGTCCGATCTGCGCGACGGCGGCGTGCGCTTTACGTGCGCGAGATCGACGGTTACGTGGACCGCGAATCGTGCAGGGCCTGGCTTCGATGCCGCTCCGTCCCGCTCCCCAGCACGAGCGTCAGGACGCTCGTGACGAATGTGATCGTGCGCTTCCACTGCCCGTGCCGCGCTGCCGTGGCTCTTGCAGCCGGCACCACGGACGGAACGCTCGCGTTTCGCGCGATCGCAGGGGGTTGTAAAGGTCAGAAACGGAAGCGGGTCAGGCCGCCTGGCTCCGCCGATGACACCACAGTCGCCGAGCGTGCCTCGATGCGATACACGTCCCAAGGGGGCGGTCCCTGCGATGGCGCGTTGAACGGGGCACAGATGCCGGACCCGCTCGCATCGGGTTCGGCCGGCCAACCGTCGTCCGCCCACGCCTTGGCGATGCGCGCTAGTGCGGTCGACTCGGTCACCTTCGCCGCGTGCCCCTCGACCACGACGTCTGCGTCGCGGATGGACAGCGACAGCGCACACCGCGGATCGCGTGCGACATTGCGGTGCTTACGCGTGCGCGCGCCGGTCTGGAACCAGAAGGCGCCCTCCATCCACAGTGCGCCGACGGCGGTCACATGGGGGCTGCCGTCCTCGTTGACGGTGGATAGCCACGTGGTTCGAGCGTTCAGCGCGTCGGGAGCCGGCGCAGAGCCCGCATCGAGCTTCGCGACGACGTCAGGCCAGTCGACCGGTGGCAACCCGTCCGCGTCGCCCAAATTGATGATCTCCATCTGCTCAACCCTTCTGTCCAGAGCTTGGTCTGTCAGTTACTCGTCGATCGGGGCGAAGCAATTTCGACACGGCGGCTAAAGAATCGTGACCGCGTGAGAGCAAACGAGGGCGCTTCGCACCGATCAGACGGCCAAACTGCGCACCCTTCGCCAGTACACGTGCAGTCGCATGCAGCAGCGGCACCGACCCTCCCTGCAGCCGCGCACATACAGTCCGATCTGCGCGGCGGTTAGCCGCAGTCGATGTGCGCGAGATCAGACGGGTAGGCGCGCACTTGACTGATGAGCGCGCGAAACTAAGGCGTAAGTCTGGGGCTAAAACTTCCGCTGAACGAGCCCGGCGTTGGCGATTTACGACGAGTACGTAATGCCGAGGTCGACCTGCACGCCAAAAATTACTTGCGCTCGTCGACGGAACTCCTCCTGCGTTGAGGATCGTATTGTGATCAGACGTGACTCGGCGTGCAACGGGGCCACCAGGGCGCCGAAACCGCCCAACGTGAAATACAACGCCAGGATCGGCGCGTCCGCGCTACCGAACATCGAAACCTCGTACGCGCCCTCGGCTGCCGTACCGAACTGCGCCGGCGTCCAGTGCCCGCTTGGCACTGACTGCGGGCGGTTCCCGCCGTAGACCCTGGCGTTCTGCGCGTACTTCAACTGCCCGTCGATTGAGGTGCGCAGACGGCTGGCCGAGCGACACCGTCCAGCCCCGCGTAGATCACCTGTTCAAAAGCACGGCTCAGCATGCTTCGCACATCACCGGACTCAGCCGCGACTTCTGCACGCTTTCGCTGGAACATGTTGAAGGCATCATGCGACGCGATCCATGCGGTCGTACCCGCGCGGGCCACCCCGTCTTTGATCTCGAAGATGCGGTCTGGTGACCCCATCGCCGCCAGCAAGAAGTCCACCGACCGATCCCGCGAGGTCACCGCCAACTCGTCCAAGCAGTGGTCCTGATCGGCGAACGAGCCCCTGTCGTAAACGCGGCGGATGACTTTCAACGCCCATCCCGATCTCCGTTGTCCGATGCGTATGCCACTGCAACTCGCGATGACAGCAGCAGCAGCTCAAGTCACCGTTAAGCAGTCCGGGGTAGTCGCGATCGGTCCTGATAGCCCGCCCTGGGTTCGTGATGTACCAATCGGCGTACACGACGGGACCGGCGTCCGTCATTTCAGCGCGAACAAACGTCATCGGAGAACCTCGCTCGCTGTAGCGCCTGGGGTGGACATGACCGCGATCATCACGATCCAAGGTCAATGCCGCGTGGGCACTCACTCTTGTCGCACCGTCATCGGCAGATCCGGTCGTTTGATCTTGGATACGTCGCGACCACAACCAGATCCATCTGCACGGTGCCCCGCCCCACCAGCAGGCGTGTCTATCGACGGTTTGGGGCGCACTCAGCGCGGCATGTGCGGACGTGGGGCTGATGTCTTACATGCTGGCACAGAGGTTTATGACTGCAGAGGAAGAGGCGTCGTCGAGGACTTTCTGGGTGTCTGTCGACGCTGAAACCGCGACTCAGAGAGACTGCAGGAAGTCGATCAAGCCGGGAAAGTAGTGCTCGGGGTCGTCAAACTGCGAGAGGTGGCTGCCCTTGGGGCAGTGCAGGTATCGGCCCCGCGGCAACTGCTCAGACATCCAGCGCATGTGCTGGGGGTCCATCGTGTCGTGGGCCGCGCCGATGACGAGCGTCGGCACGTCGATGTGCTGGAGATCGCTGGAGCGGTCCCAAGTCTCGAGGGTGCCGCTCAGGCCAAGTTCGCTCGGACCCTGCATCGGCACGTAGATCGCAGGATTGATATGGGCGAGCGATCGAGTGACCGGGTCGGGCCAGTCCTCGAGCGGCATCCGGCAGACATGGAGGACGTAATGGTGCTCCATGAGCAACTGCTCGTAGCGCGGGTCGTCGGTGGTCCCTTCGACCTCGAACCGCTTGATTTCCTCAAGCGCCGTCTGGTTCATCGCGGGCATCATGACGTCGTGGGCATAAGCGTTGTAGAGCTGCGAGCTCGACATCATGTTGGAGATCACCAGCCCCTTGAGGTGCTGCTGGTGGTGAGCGGCGTATTCCAGCGCGAGCAGCCCACCCCACGATTGTCCAAGGAGCACAAAGTTGCTGCTGTTCAGACCCAGCGCCTGACGGACCTGCTCGACCTCGTCAACGAATCGCGCGAGGTCCCACAGCGACGGGTCGTCGGGCTGGTCGCTGCGGAGGGACCCGAGCTGGTCGTAGTAGTAGTACTCGATGCCGGCGCGCGGGAATCGGGCGTCGAAGCACTCGTAGAGCTCATCGGTCGCCCCAGGCCCCCCATGCAGAAGAAGCACCTTGAGGTCGGGGTTGCTGCCGACCCGCTTGGTCCAGACACGAAACTCGCCGCTGGGCGTGCTGATCGGCACCATCCGCGACCCTCCGGAGACGACATCGCGCGGATCCCAGGTGGAGGTGTCGAAGTACGACTCCGGTGGCTGGCTCATCACGGCAAATTACCACCACGCATCGGGCCGTTTTCGCCGATTAGCACGTAGCGAGAACCCCGGCAACCACGGCGGCCGTGCGTACGAAAGGCTGGCCATCCGTTCTGCCGCACGACTCAAATCCCGCCCGAGGCCCAGTCGCGCTACACCGACCAACTTTTCCGCTCATTGGCAGATCCGGTCGTTTGATCAGAACGATCCATATGCGATGGCGAGGGCGAGCGCCCCAACCGCGCAGACGGCTCGGCGCGTGCTTGTCGCTCCGGAGCGTCAGCTCCGAAGCAGCGGTCGCAGATCGTCGATGCGGTCGAACATCCACCAGATGTATCTGCTGGTGCCGTTCTTCCGAAGGGGGTGTAGTTCGGCGAGCTCGGGATCGGCCAGGAACCCGTCGAAGGCTTCACGGTCGCGCCACTCCACGAGGACGAGTGCTTGCCGAGGGTCCGTATCGCCAACCTGCGCAGAGTGTCGTGCGTGCCTGCCGAGCGCGACGACACTGCCGCCGTGGCGCGCGACCGCTTCTGGCGATCGCCGCGAGTACGCGAGGTAGTCCTCGTTGTCGGCGACGTCGAACAGGTTCAGCGCATACAGACTCATCTCGCGAGACCCTACTCGGCCGTCCGAGCAAACGTCAGCGCGCAGACGGTGCGGTGCGCGTCGTCGCTGGTCGCTCTCTGCCCCGCACGTCGCTGGATCTGAAGGCGGCGGCGCACGTGTTGCGGTGCCGGCGTTGGAGGCGACGACCATGTCAGTGGCGTCCTGGCCAAGGACGACCTCGGGCGCGGGTAGTGGTGAGATGGCGGAATGAGTCTTCATGACGCCGACGTCGCAGATTTGGCCCGCGAGGCTGTGGACCAGAAGGACCCTCGGCTGGAGATCCGCATTGAGCCGCTCGGCCAGAATGATCCCTACCGGCTTGGCACGGAAGCGTGGACAGTGACCGCCGGAGGCAGGACGAGCTACATCACCGCGTCGATGACCTGGCACCAGGCGCTGGACAAGCTCATCGCGGACCTCGCGAAATGAGTAGCGACCTCGCAACCACTCCGCATAGACCCTATTGATCGATCTGCTTATGCCGCGTGAAGATCAACCTTGCCGTTGAGCCGCGCCTATCGAAACCTGTTTGTGTCAAGGGGGTCGGTGGGTTGGCCTGCGCAGGGGGTCGCGGTCTGCGGTGTCGGGATTAGGCTTGTCGGCGGCCCGGGAGTGGCTTGTCCGAAGAGTTGGCGTTGCGGGGTGTGAGCCGGCCGCGCTGGATGCAGAGGCGCTCCCCGATTACCCTCCAGGGCCCTGGGCTGACTGGCGCTGTGCGTCGATGCGAATGCGCGCGTGGAGGGCATCGCTGATCTTGCGTTTCAGGGCGCGGAGCGCGCTCTTGCCGTTCATGCCTTCGGCGATCTTCTTGTCGTAGTAGGTGCGGCCCTCGGTGCGCGGTAGCGGATCTGGGAGACCGCGGCCATGTGGATGGCGTGGTTGAGTTGCCGATTCCCGCGGCGGGAGAGTCGGTAGACCTTCCGGTTGCCGCAGGAGACTTCGATCGGTGCGGCGCCGTTATAGCAGGCGAAGTGGTCGCGGTCGGCGAAGCGGTGAATGTCGCGGACGTAGCCGAGCACCGCGCCGGCAATGATCGATCCGACCCCGCGGATGTCGGTGATCGTGGTGCCGGAGGCAGCGACTGCCCGGGCGGTGCGGCGGCGGGCGTCGCGGCGTTGGGCATCGATGCGTTGCAGGTCGGTGATCAGTTCGCGGGCCAGGTCGCACAGCAGTGCGTGCAGCCGACACAGCAGCTGGGTCCGCAACCTGCCCAGGTCGTGGAAGCGGCGCGACCAGACCCGCATCACCTCGGTGTGGTCCTCGGCGGTGAGCTCGGACAACTCGCGAGCGCGCAGCGCCGCGACAGCGACCGAGCGGGCATCGTTCGGGTCGTTCTTGTTGACCTGCCCACTGTTGAGCAGCCGTACCCGGGCGGCGAGCTTGGGTTGCACGTCGAGCACCCGTTCACCCGCGGCGAGCAGACTAATGAGCCACACCGCGGTTGAGACGCAACGGCCGACACCTCGTTAACAAGCCAGGCCACGAGGTCGGCAGACGGTTCGGGAATCCAGCCCGTTGTTCCCCACGGACGCTACGAGCCGAAGCAGCGTCCGCCCACAGCGTTCATTCAGACGGTTCCAGGACGTCCGCCCACTGGGATTTGCGAGAGCATCGTGGCGACGGTTGTCGGGCGTCTGCGAGCACTGAGTCGTGCCTCTGACTCCAAACTTCATAGCCGAGCGATCGAGCGAGAGTCTCTCTCGGGTAGTACGACTTCATCCGTACCCAGTGCGGGCAACCACCACTCAGGAGAGGCTGGCGCGCGCGGTTTCGGGCGCTGACGAATGCTTCGACCTGCTTCGACGCGTGGAGGCACTACGTCACCGTTAGCCTGTGCGACCCCTGTCGTGTCCGGTGCTGGCCGGCCGCGCTCACACGAGGACGACCCGCGGATAGGCGTGAAGGTGTAGTCGCGGCTTGCGGGCTCCGGTGAGCGCTGCTAGCGTACAACCAAATGGTTGTATTACCTGCACTGAGCAACGCTGAGATCGACCGACTGTTCCGGGCGCTCGGCGACGCCACCCGACGCGACATCGTGCGCCGCACGTTGCTCGCCGAGGCGACCGTGTCTGAACTCGCCGACCACTACGCGATGAGTTGGGCGGCGGTGCAGAAGCACGTCGCGGTGTTGGAAGGGGCCGAGCTCGTGACCAAGCACTCACGCGGCCGCGAGCGCATCGTCCGCGGCAACCCGGCCCAGATCCAGCGCGCCCAGGCGCTGCTCGACTCCTATGAACAACTCTGGCGGGCGCGCGTCGACCGCCTCGACGCGCTTCTCGCCGACGACTCCTGAAAGGACTAACCATGCCCATCACCTCCGTCACCAAGGACCCCGAGAACCTGACCATGACCGTGGTCGCCGACTTCCCCGTGCCGCTGCGCCGACTCTGGGACGCCTACGTCGACCCGCGCCAACTGGAGAAGTTCTGGGGCCCGCCGCAGTTCCCGGCGACCTTCACCCGACACGACGCCTACCCCGGCGGCGTGAGCACGTACGTCATGACCGGGCCGGACGGGTCGACGCACGGCGGCTACTGGGAGTGGGTCGAGGTCAAGGAGCCCGAGGGCGATGTGGCGTCCTTTGAGGTCCGCGACGGCTTCACCCTTCCCGATGGGACGCCGAACACGGACATGCCGTCGATGTCCTTGAGCTTCTGGTTCGAATCGACGTCGGACGGGTCCCGTGTTACGACCACCACCCACTTCCCTTCGGCCGAGGCCCTCGCCCAGCTGCTCGGGATGGGGATGGAGGAGGGTCTGCGCTCCGCGATGGCACAGATGGACGACGTGCTCGCCGACCTGCAGTCGTTCGCGGCCGGCCGCGGCACCACGCTCGACGTCCTCAGCGACACCCAGATCCGCATCAGCCGCGTCATCCGTGGCCCGGTCGAGCAGGTCTGGCGCGCCCACACCGAACCGGAACTCATGCGCCAGTGGCTGCTCGGTCCCGACGGCTGGGTCATGACGAAGTGCGACTGGACGACGACCGTCGGCCAGACATACCGCTTCGGCTGGGCACGCGAGGACGGCACTGACGGCTTCGAGTTCGGCGGTGAACTCCGCGACGTGCAGCCGCCACACCGGCTCGTCACCACCGAGCGCATGTTCGGCGACGACGGGCCCGAGACGGTCCAAGTCATCACGCTGACCCCGCTCGACCAAGGAACGCTGCTCACCCAGGTGCACACCTACCCGGACCACGAGGCGCGCGATCAGGCGCTCGACTCGGGCATGGTCGAGGGCATGGAACCGACCTACGCGCGGCTGGAGGCGTTGCTAGCCTGACGTCCGCGATCTCCCTCGGCCGGCCGACTGTCGCGAACACCCCGACATCGTCCGACGCGACACGATCGAGAACCGAGCCCTGAGACGCACCACTCTCGGCTATGAGCGAGAACCCGACGGCGACCTGACAGATCGATACGAGCGGTTTACCGTCGCACACGATGACGCGCAGATCGACGGCTAAGCGCGCTGTCTCCGTGGCCTCTGGTGGGATCCGAGTCAGCTTTGACTGGCCGACAAGGCGACGTCCTTACCGCGTCCAGGCAGCGGCGGGGATCGCCTGGACCGGCCTGAGCAGGCCCGAATGGGCGCGGCGCTGACGGTCATTTGACGGTCATTCGGCATTTCAAGATCAACTATAACAATCTTGTAAATGACCGAAGGCCCCGGAATCCGGGGCCTTCGTCGTTGTAGCGGGGGCAGGATTTGAACCTGCGACCTCTGGGTTATGAGCGGGCGATCGTGTGCCATGCTGAACGCTAGAACCCTTATTCCATAGGGGTTTTGGTGTTGACTGGTGTCGGCTGATACCGGCATTTGCCATCACGTTCGATGGCAAATGGGTGGCAGATGATCTTTTTGAACACAGGCGGTGGACGTGGGTTTCGTGCGCAAGCGGGTAGGGACGAGCGGCAGCCCTACCTACGCCGCCGTCTACCGTGACGCGCGCGGCAAGATCCGGCACGCGGGGACGTTCCCGACGCGGCGCCAGGCGGACAAGGCGTGGCAGTACGCCGAGGCGCTCATGGCCGCCGGTCGGCCCGGTGATCCAACCTCGGGACGGGTGACGTTCGCCGACTACGTCAACGAGACCTGGTTCCCGAACCACGTCATCGAAGCGTCCACCCGGCAGAGCTACCGCTACGGGCTCGACCGGCACATCCTGCCGTGGTTCGGACCGATGAAGATGGCCGACATCCTGCCTACCCACGTGCGGGAATGGGTGCGTGCTCTCGACGACGCCGGCGTCAGCCCGGCGTCGATCCGCCAGCAGAAGATCACCCTGTCGGCGGTGTTCACGACCGCCTTGAACGACTTCGTGATCGTGCTGCACCCGTGCAAGGGCGTGAAGTCGCCGACGGTGGCGGTCAAGGAGTACCGCATCGTCACGCCGGCCGAGTTCGAGGTGCTGCTGACTGCGCTGCCGTCGGATACCGCACGGCTGTTCGTCGAGACCGCGATCGGCTCCGGGTTGCGCTGGGGCGAGCTCACCGAGTTGCGGGTCGCCGATCTGCACGCGGCGTCCGGCATCGTGACTATCACCCGGGACGTCGTTGAGCTCAGCCCGAAGTTCCACCCCGACGGCGGGCGGTTCCTGGTCAAGCCGTACCCGAAGAGCAAGCGGTCCCGGCGGTTCAGGCTAGAACCGGAACTGGTGGTTGCTGTGTTCGCGCACGTCGAGCACTACGGCCTCGGCGCGGCCGATCTGATTTTCCGGTTCGACACGTTCCAGTCGACTGCGACCGGGCGCCGGCTGCGCGTGGTCTCGGATCTCGGCCGCACGGACCCGAACGCGGCGGGCCGGACGTACACGCACGGCTCGCTCTCGGCGTACACCGCCGGACGCTGCCGGTGCCCGCACTGCCGAGCCGCGCTCGCCGAGTACCGCGCGTCCCGACGAGCCGAGGGTCTGGACGAGCCCCGAGGCGTCCGGGAACGCGACACCGACGGCCACCTGCCCCGCGACTGGTTCCGCAACCACGTCTGGCAGCGCGCCTGCGACGAAGCCGGCCTCGACCCGCGGCCGCGACTGCACGACCTACGCCACTCGCACGCCTCATGGCTGCTCGCCGGCGGCGCCGACCTCCAGGTGGTCAAAGAACGCCTCGGGCACGGCTCGATCGCCACGACCGGCAAGTACCTGCACACCCTGCCGACCGCCGACGAGACCGCCCTCGCCGCGCTGCGCCGCGTCCGTGGCACTTCGTGAGCCATACTGATTTCGTGACAACGAAGGAGCGGCTGCACCAGCTCGTCGACGAACTGCCCGACGAGCAGGCGACTCGTGCTCTCGCGCTTCTCGAGGGCGTCACCGCTTCATCGGCCGAACGGGTCCGTCGGCGGGTAGTGCCGTCCTCGCTAGGAGCGGGTGCGAGCGGCCGTACCGATGTGTCCGAAAGAGTGGGCGAGGTTCTCGCCGAGGGCTTCGGCCGCTGACGCGTCTTGATCGTCGTCGACACGAGCGTTCTCTACGCTGCGACCGACCGGTCTGACACGCATCACGTCCGCTGTCGTGACTGGATCCTCGGCAACGACGAGGCGCTCTTGGTGCCACCGACCGTGATCGCCGAGGCCTGCTACCTCATCGACCGAGGACTCGGCCCGGAGGCAGAGGCCGCCTTCCTCGACGACGTGGGAACTGATGACGACCACGCGTACCAGCTTGTGAGCCTGGTCGACGGCGACATCCTCCGCATGGCAGTGCTGGTTCGCCAGTACGCCGACCGGCACCTTGGTGGAACCGACGCCTCCATCGTTGCCGTGTGCGAACGGCTGGGCGTCGACACAGTTGCGACGTTGAACCGACGCGACTTCGACAACGTGCGCCCACTCCATACCCGCGCACTGGCCGTCGTGCCGGAGTAGCGCCCCGTCGAGTCGTGCAACCCCGGCGTCCGCGTTCGTCGGTAGGTCGGCGTGCATATCTCTCGCCACGCCTACCTGTCCTTCTGCGACGCCATCGCCGCCGGGACAATCCCTACGCCCCCGTCGGGCGCGTCTGCGGCGCGTCGTGAGCAAGCAGTCAGCCAGCCTGGCGGTGCGCAAGCGCTACGTACTCTTCGATGAGTCCAGGCAGCATCCGGAGGTGCACGACGGTTCCGTCGCCGGCTGGGACGAGATCGACGACTTGGCAGACGGCAGCAGCATCTTCGTCGCCGGCGACCACGAGCGCGCCGGGTGTAATTGACTCCGGATCGCGAGCCTCGTCGAGGAACGTCCACACGTATCCGGTGTCGTCCTCATCGTTGAGGTTGGCGGTGATGTCGACGCGG
This sequence comes from Mycobacteriales bacterium, assembly GCA_038207565.1. Classification (GTDB taxonomy): domain Bacteria; phylum Actinomycetota; class Actinomycetes; order Mycobacteriales; family Jatrophihabitantaceae; genus JALZAI01. The sequence goes on along the minus strand of JBBQZQ010000001.1, from coordinate 327,087 downwards.
TACATGACGTGACCTCTTTCGCTCCACCTTGAGCTGCCGTACTGGTGATTGTCCTTCGCAGGTTCGAGTAGGGCCAGCAAGCGGAGACGCTCGCCGTTTCCCGTGTCGTCTTCCCGGACGTTAAAGTCCGCTGCCGGGCCGGTCGGCAGTCCACGCGGACGAACTCGACGCCGCAGTCCTGCCGACGCCGCTGCTACATGGCGAAAATGTCGGCGAGGTCCCGACCATGCTCGCGATGCGAAGCGAGCGTGCGAGAGCCCTGAGCGCCGTTGCCGCCGCCGTCCGGCACGGTCTCAGGGCTCCGACTTCCGGCGGCCACCGCCTCCGGCGATCCCATCGTGCCAGCGCGAGCGGGTTGCCGCACGGCCGAGTTATCCACAGACATTGAGTAATGCAATGGGGTGTTCCTGAGTTGTTGCTGGTTGCGTTGCTACGAAAGGAGTGGGAGCCGCAGACTGCCAGTGACCTGCGCGTCGCCGAAGTGGGCGACATTGGCGAGCGGCGGCCGGCAAAGGCGCGAGGACCTGCCGGAGGCTGCTGGTCAGTCCCGCAAGAAGACTTCGTCGAGATGCCATTCGAGAAACTCGCGGGCCGGCCGATCGAGCCGGCGCGACGGAACCGCCACGGGCTCTCTTGATGCCGCGCGCCGGTTGAACTCCTCGCCGTTGCCGAACTCCCCACGCAGCCGAGGGCTCACGACCAGGCTGTAGTTCGGCGCGACGGCGAGGTAGCCCGCGTCGAACAGAGTGTGCACATCGGAGCGGAGCAGGAGCCCGTTGTCGACCCGATGCTCCCCACCCTGAGTCAGCGGCCGGATGTGCGCGGCCTGCAGCACCGGCCTGATCTTGTCACCGGTGATCGCGCACCGATGCGAGTAGACACCGCGGACTACCCCCTGGAAGGCGCGCTGCCCGAGTCGCGTCGATGCCAGGCGTGGATCACCGAACACCGGCCCGGGGCGGTGCCATCCCTCGGCGGTGTCGAGTTCGATCGCGATGCCAAGTAGTTGGGGAACATCAGGTCGAAGTAGGGCGCGGTGTTCGGGTCGGCGAGTGAGTAGCTCTTGCCCTGGACCACGTTGGGCGCGAAGTCCGGTGGCGGCGCGACCGGGTTCTCGAAGAAGGAGACGTCCCGGATGAAGGCGCAGCCGATCTTCGGATCGTCGTGGGGCGCGAGTGGGGCCCGGCGGTACCAGCCCACCCGCGACCGCATCTCCTCAAGGGTCGAAGCGCCGTTGGCGTCGCCGTAGATTTGCCAGGCCTCCGAAATCGTCAAGGACGCGAAGCCGCTGAAGAACCCGCCGCCGACGACCTTGTTGTCAGGGTGGTGGGTCTTGAAGAAGAACGGTTCGCCGATCGACAGAGCGCGAAACCTGCGATCGCCGGCTGGGCGCCAGAAGTTCACCTCGTCGGCTCGCGCCTCGGTCAGGTGACGTACCCAGTCCGCATCGGTGACACCCACGTACGCCCGCACGACAAGATCGTCCCACTGAGTTCGTCTCGTGCCCAGGAACCTCCGCTGCCGCCGTCGGGTGTGGGCGCGCAAGAACCGTCGCTATGCGCGGACCGGGCCGACGCCACGCCGCGCGCAGATGCATCTGATTGAGACTCAACCGCAGACGTTGCGCTTGGTCGTAGCGTTTAGAGACCCGTCGGGCTCGCTCGCGATGGATCTGCCGACCATCTGGTCTGGCTTGCGAACGAGGTGCGAGCTCGTCGGGTTTCGTCGTGGCGTGGTTCGAAAGAGGCGCGAACGTTCGTCGTTCTGAAATCAGATATGCCCGCCGCGACCCCAGCGTCAGTCGACGGTGAAGTAGCAGCGGATGTCAGTGGTGATGATCGGCGTGGACCCGCACAAGGCCTCGCACACGGCGGTGGCTCTCGATGATCGGGAGTCAGACTTGGGCCAGGTCCGGGTCCGAGCGTCGGGCAATCAGACCGAGCAGTTGCTGTCGTGGGCCGCGCAGTGGCCGACGCGGACCTGGGCGATCGAAGGAGCGTGGGGGCTCGGATACCTACTGGCTCAGCAACTGGCCGGGGCCGGCGAGCGGGTGGTCGACGTCCAACCCAAACTCGCCGCTCGGGTGAGGCTGCTCAACACGAGCTCGGTGAACAAGAACGACCCCAACGATGCCCGCTCCGTCGCAGCGGTTGCATTGCGGTCGGCTGACCTTCCGCAGGTCAGCGTCGAGGATCACGCCGCGGTTCTAAAGGTGAGGGTTCGGCGTCGCCGCGACTTGGCGCGAGCCCGCAACCGGATCGCGAACCAGTTACACGCCGTGCTCTGCGAGCTGGTAGCAGGCGGGTTTGCGGGGGAAATTTCGGCACCCCAGGTCGACGTCCTCTTGGACACGATCACGCCCAGCAACGCTGCCGGCGTTGCCCGCAAGGCCCTCGCAGAGGACCTCCTTGATGATCTGCGGCGACTGGACAGGCAATCGCGCGAGCTCCATAAGCGCCTCTCCGCCCTCGTCGCCGCCTCCGGCACCACGACCACCGAGATTTTCGGAGTCGGACCGGTCGTCGCCGCGACGGTTCTCGGTGACACCGGCGACGTGACGCGATTCGCCACGGCTGACCGGTTCGCCGCCTACACCGGCACCGCGCCCATCGAGGTGTCCTCTGGACCGCACAAGACCTATCGACTGTCTCGCCGCGGCAACCGTCAGCTCAACCACGCCGTCCACATCGCGGCTGTCACTCAGATCCGCAACCGGCACACTGTCGGGCGCATCTACTACGACCGAAAGATCGCGGAGGGCAAGAGCCCCAAGATGGCGTTACGCGCCCTCAAACGACGCATCAGCGACGCCCTCTACAACGCGATGATCACCGATGCCCGCAGAGCCTCGAGTAGGAACCCGGGAGGGCAACGGGGAACGACTCTGACTCCAGCGCGGCCGGCTCACACCCCGAACCAGCTCTTCGGATAAGCCATTCCCGGGTTCGACCCCAAGCCTAGAACCACGCCTTCGACTCGAAAAGCTCTCCCCGCTTGACAACAAAGAGGCCTCGTTCTGGCGTCCATGCTCGAGCTGATCAAACGACCGCTCATGCCGATGAGCGCACGGCTGGAGGGCCGCATCACTCACCCACACGCATGATTATCCGCGGTCCGGACGCGCGATGACCGAATAGGGCGCAAGGCGTTCGCGGGTTGGCCGGGGGGGTGTCGCGTCGTTATGCGCGGAGGTATTCAGGCTCGATGATGTGGCATGTCGGAACCCGATCCGAAGGAGGCGGTGGGGGTGGTTTGCGCGGAGGTGCGTCTTCCCGGACGGTCATAATCACCAGGGTGGCGCTGGGTCTGTCGACGCTCCGGACGCGCCGCCGGCGGTGGTTTCGCTGGCTCGGTGCCCGGGTGCGGGGCCGGTGATGATGGGGTATGCCTACCGCTGACGCGTTCGGCCCGGATGTGACGGTGTTTCGCCGGCTCGGGGCGACCGCGGAGGAACGTTCGTGGCTGCGCGGGTTGCCGGACTGCGTGCGGAGCCTTGAGACGCGGTGGGCGGTGACGACTGGTCGACCGTATGAGGGCGGGACGTCGTCGTGGGTCGCCCCGGCCGCCATGATCGATGGCACCCCCGTGGTGCTGAAGGTGGCGTGGCCCCACCGTGAGGCGCGCGGTGAAAGCATCGGTCTACAGGTCTGGGGCGGGCGCGGGGCGCCGATCCTGTACGCGGCCGAGCCCGGGGTGTACGCCGTGTTGATGGAGCGGTGCGTTCCGGGGCTGCCGCTGTCCGAGGCCGTCATCAGCCCGGAGGACGGTCTGATGGCAGCGGCGGGCGTGTTGCGCGAGTTGTGGGTGGCCCCGCCCGAGGATCATGGATTGGAATGCTTGGCCGATGTGTGCGCCGAGTGGGTGCTGACGGTACGAGAGCGTCAGGCCGTGCTGCGCCCGCCGTTCGATCCGGCGCTGGTGTCGCTGGGAGCTCACCTGTTGGAGTCCCTGCCCGCCTCGGCATCGGAGCGTGTCATCGTGCATGGCGACGCGAACCCGACCAACTTCCTGGCCGCCACCCGTCGGCCGTGACTGCTCGTTGACGCCAAGCCGATGGTCGGTGACCCGGGCTATGACGTGGCACCGCTGGTGTTGCAGCTGGCCTCACCGCTGGATCGTGCGCACCCGATACCGATCTTGCGCGGGCGCTACGCGCTCCTGGCTGACGCGCTTGGCGTGCCGTCCGAGCGGTTGGTGGCGTGGTCGATCGCACGAGCGGTCGAGTCCGCCCTCTGGTACGCCTCCAGAGACGACCTCGCCGCCGGATCCGAGGAGATGGCCACTGTCGCCGTTCTCGCCAAGTTGCTCGCCGGCTGACCATTGGACGGTCCCCGCGAGGACGCGAGGACGCGCTGCCGCGCTGCATTTTCCTTCGAGCTGCGGAGGTGCGGTTCGCGCGCCCCCGCGATCTGCTGCTGTCGGCCTAACATTTGCTGTCGGCGCCGGAGGACGCCGCCGGGTCCGCGGGCAGGACTGAGTCCACCTCCGACAGCACACAGCGTCGATCGATGATGGCGAACTCCTCTGCCCGGTACCGCGGACCGCCGGCAGACGAAGGAGACGTCATGCCTTGCCTTGCTCCGCGCACTGACCTGGGCCAGCTCCGCCGCCAGGCGGAGCAACTTCTCCGGGCGGCCCAGCACGGCGACACAGATGCGCTCGCCCGACTACACGCCGTGTCGGATCGCCTGATCCTCGACTCCGCACTGCTGGCCGTGGCCCGAGAGTACGGGTTCGCCAGCTGGGCCAAGCTCAAAACGGAGGTTAAGAGCGACCGTTCGCGAAACGGCCGACAACGATGTTCGATTGTGGGGTGGACGGCCGGGAGTTTTGATCTCACCGTCGCGCACGCGGACCCGTTTTCGGTATGCAGGTGTGCAAGCGGACCGACGGCACCCGACAACGGTGCAGTCGTCTCACGTTCAACCTTGCTGGGAGCGCAGGGTTGATTCAACGACCCGAGCCGCCGCCGTTCCTGGCCCTCTCCTCCCCGCGTTGACGTTGACTCACGTGAAGTCGCCGCTCGACCGGTGCCTTTCGTGGCCATGACGAGTGGAAGCACCGTGCAGCTACTGGTTGGGGGGCGCTGGAGGTCGGTCCTTGACCGGGTCGTTTTGTGGAATGGTCAACCACACGTCGAGGCCGGCTCCGGGGAGGTTGCTGGCCGATGCGAGTCCGCCGTGTGCGGCCGCTACGGCGTGGACGATGGATAGCCCCAGGCCGGCGCCGTGGCTGGCGCGTGCTTGGTCGGCCTGTGAGAACCGATCGAAGGCGTGTGGCGCGAATTCGTCTGGCATTCCTGGTCCGTGATCTCGGACATGCAGTTCCATGCCGGCCGGTGTCTGGACGGCGGTGAGGCAGACCTCGCCCCCGCCATGTCGTACCGCGTTGTCCACCATGTTCCGCATGGCCTGTTCGAGTCGAAGTGGGTCCCCGGTCAGCTGGGGTGCTCGGCTGGTATCGATTACGACGCGGCGGCCCTCTGGGAAGCGCAGTCCGCGCGTGGCGCGTTGCATGAGCTCATCGGTGTTGACGGTGGACGGTCGGATCGGTAGCTGACCCTGGTCGGCGCGGGCGATGAGCAGGAGATCGTCGGCGAGCCGCGTCAGCCGCTCAGTCTCTTCCGCGGCGGATTCGATGGCCAACCGGAGGTCAGCTGCGGGTCGTGGATGCCGCAACGCTAGTTCGAGTTCGGTGCGTAGCGTTGCTAGCGGTGTCCGCAGTTCGTGTGAGGCGTCGGCCAGGAAGGCGCGTTCTCTGCTGATTGATTCCTCGAGCCGGGCGAGCATGTCGTTGAGGGTTTCACCGAGCCGGGAGAGTTGGTCTTGGCCTTGTGGGATGGGAAGCCGTTGCCCTGGATTTCGGGCCGTGATGGTGGCTGCTCGACGGCGCATCGACTCGACCGGTCGCAGTGCCGCACCGGCGAGCAGGTAGCCCGCGATCGAGGCCAGCAGGAGCGTGAGTGGGGCTCCGATGAAGAGCTCGGTTCGAAGACTTGCCAGGGCCTCGGCGCGGTTCTGTGCGGTGGCGCCGACGACGAGGACAGCTGGTTGCCCGTTGCGCACGATCGGTACAGCGAGCAGCCGGGCCGGTTCGTCGAGACCTGGCACGTTCGGCCGGTTGAGGAGGATGGCTCTGTTCGTGGCGCGGGTGAGCTCGGTCGGTGAGAGCAGTGCCCTCTGGTGTAGTGAGCTTTGGGCGTCCAGCACGGCACCGTTTGTGTCGAGGATCTCGGCGAACGTCTCGCCCTTCTCGATCAGTCGGGGGCCGCCCAATACGCTGGCGTCTCGACCGGTTCGGCTGACGATGGGGATCAGGTTTTGGGCGCTTTGACGCAGTTGGAGGTCGAGGGCCTGGGACAGCGCGTTGCCGAGGTGCAGGTATTGGAAGGTGCTGGCGAGGGTGAGCAGGACGGCCATCGTGGCGGCGAAAGCAAGAGCCAGCCGCACTTGCAGCGGCAGCCGGATCACGGCTTGGGCACGGGGAGGCGATAACCGACCCCGCGCACCGCCTCGATGGACTGCCGCCCGATGTGGGGGTCCAGCTTGTTACGCAGCAGGCGCACGTAGACATCGACCACGTTCGACCGGGATTCATAGCCCAGGTCCCAGACGCGTTCCAGCAACTGGTCGCGGGTGAGTATCTGCTCAGGTGTGCGCATGAACGCCTCGAGCAGCGCGAACTCCCGGGTAGATAGCGTGACCTCCTGACCTGCGGACCACGCTTGGTGTGTGGCGGGATCAAGGCGCAGACCCGCGGCCTCCAACACACTCGGGCGTTTGGGCGTACCGCGTCGCAGCAGCGCCCGAAGGCGGGCCAGCAATTCGTCGAAGGCGAACGGTTTGACGAGGTAGTCGTCGGCGCCGACGTCGAGCCCCGCGATCCTGTTCTCGACGGTATCTAGTGCGGTGAGCATGAGTACGGGTGCCCACATCGCCTCGGATCGGATTCGCCGGCACACCTCGAGGCCATCGATGTCGGGCAGCATCAGATCGAGGACGATGATGTCGTAGGACGTGTCGCCGAGTTGCTGCAGGGCTTGGGCACCGTTGCGCGCGACATCGGCGACGAAGCCTTCCTCGCGCAGACCGCGTCGAAGCAGGTCGCCCATCTTGGGTTCGTCCTCGACCACCAACACCCGCACTTCGCCAGTATCCCCATCGCTCACCGGACTCACGTTCCACGACCGTCGGGCTCGTCGCGGATCATTCGTCGCGCAGCAGTTCTGTTGGTTTGAGGCGGCCGATGAGGACGGCCGCTGCGGCTGAGGAGAGGGCGGTGGCAGCGAGCACCAGCGCGGCGAGGAGGGCGAGCTCGGTGATCGGGACGTTTAGCGGCGGGGGCAGGGTGAAGATCGGGCGCAGGACGAGGATGAACTGGGATGCCAGGGCGAGGCCCACGACGAGGCCGATCAGCGTGCCGAGGGCGGCGGAGATGCTGGACTCGGCCAACACGAGCCGCCGGATGTCCTTACTTTGTAGGCCCTGGGCGCGCATGGTGACGTATTCGCGGCGGCGCTGCATGAGCAGGCCGAACACGAACATCGCTGTCACGGTGGCCGCCATGAGGAACGTGAAGAACGAATCCAGTCGAAGGAGCCCTCGCACGTTCAGCGCGGTGAGGCTGGACTGATCCTTGCCGAGCGTGTCGGCCGAGGTTTGGACGTTGAAGTCGCGGGCGAAGGTTCCGTGCGAGGACAGCGCGTGGACGGCCCGGTTGAGGCCCGCATGCCCCCCGTGGGTGGTCGAGGCGAGGTAGTAGTCCGCGCTCATCAGGTGGGTCACCTGCTGGTAGTAGGCGAGGCTGGCCACGATGTCGGTTCCGGCTGACGCTCCCGGGAACTGGCTGAACAGGCCGAGAACGGTGACTTTCTGGCGCGTCTGCTGGTCGGTGCCGCGCCCGAACAGCACCTTCACCGTGTCACCCGCCTTGATCTTGAGGCCCTTGGCGAGGGCGGAGTTGACCAGCACTCCTCCAGGTCGCTGGCGCAGCGCCGTCATCATCTGCGGCGCGGATCCGTTGACGAACCACGAGTCCTGCAGCTTGGCCACCTGATTGAAGGCGACGGGATCGATGGCTGCGAGCGTCGCGACGTCCTCGTTGAAGGCGCTGGTGAGCACCGAGTTCTGGGGGCTGTAGACCGCGGCGGTGACCTGGCTGATGCCCGCAACCCGCAACTGTGAGGTCAGCGTCGTGGGGTGCGGTGCGGCGCTGGTGGGGTTCGGGGTCATCCGGATCTCGGCGCCGGCCAGGAACCGGGCGTCGACCGCTTTCGCGTTGTCATACACGGTCGTGAAGCAGGCCAGCGCGACTCCCAGGCCGACGACTAGGCCGGCCGCGACGACGCCGCCGGTCATGGCCCCGAGCCGGCGGGTGATGCTGCGCCACAGGATGGCGGGCAGCAACCGGGTGAGGCTCGCCTTGCTGGCCGAGGACGCCACGCGCTCGGTCACGCCCTGCATGATCATTGCGATCAGCAGGGTGCCTGCCAGCCACGCGATGATGGGTGGGCCAAGCAACTGCAGCGGCAGCGACACCGAGCGGCCGGCGTAGACCGAGCCGGGAGCAACATCGAAGGCGCCGAGCTTGATGGCGATCACCTGTGCACCGACCGCACCGGCCAGGACCACGAACGCGACCTGCCATCTTCGCCAGAGCGGAACGGACCGGTGCGAGATCACGGACAGTTCTTGCTTGATCTCCTGCGTGATGAGGCGTCTGCCGGGCACGTACAGCGCGATCGCGGTCACCGACATGCCACCGATCGTGCCGATCAGGGCGGATTGCACGAGCGCCCCGTTCGATGCCGCGAAGACGACAGATCCGCCGAGTAGGGCGAGCACCGAGAGGAACCCGAGCACCGTCCCGAGCAGCGATCCGACACCCGCGATCGCGAACGTGCGCAGTCCGAGAAGGGAGAGCAGATGACGTCGTTGCGCCCCACGAACGCGGAGCAGCGCGTTCTCCCGTCGTTGCGCTCCCGCGAGCAACGCCCCCGCGTAGGCCGTGAGGATTGCAGCGAGGATTGCTCCCGGAAACCCGAGGAACAAGAACATGCGTTTGGCTACCGCGGCGTCGCCGCTCGCGACCGTGAGGGTATTGGTGATGTTGTCGATCAGGTAGTCGTGACTGGCCGAGACGCCGAGGACCGATCGTGCAACGGCCTGGGTGTCCGCGACAGCCGAGGCGGGATCGTGGTTCAACTTCGAGCGATCGAGCAGGACGTCGAGTTCTTCGAGCGGGAGGCTGTTCGTCCGGGTGCCGCGTCCGGCCGCCGCTTGCACGAAGGCGGGGGCGACCTGGTCGTGGAAGATGCTCGGGCTGACCACAATCGTGTAGGGGACGTACTGGAACTTCTCGAGGCTGCTGGCCTGACGGCTCTCGAACAGCGGATGGGCCAGCGAGAGGTCGGTGATGCCGCTGACCATCAGTGAACGGGGAACGGACGTGCCCGGCAGCGTGAGTGTGACCGAGTCACCTTCCCGAAGTTGCAGGACCCGCGCCGTTTCGGCGCTGATCAGAACCTGGTCCGGGCGGATCCGCCCGGACACGATCTTGATGCTTGGATAGTGGGCACGGTAGGTCGCATCGAATGCGAACAGCTTGATCGGCCCGGGGACTGTGAGTCCTCGCGCGCTCAGCGAGCCCGCACTCATGTCCACCGACACCAGCGGGTCGGCACCCTTGATCCCGGGAAGACGGCTGATCTGTTGGGCAAGCTCGGCGAGCGAGGTCGCCCGTGGCGCGTTCGCGCCGGTCGGAACTAGGGCCTCGCGGGTCGAAATCGTTGCCTGCGCCGCCAGATCGGCGGTGCCCGACACGCGGTGCACGGCGCGTACCTCGTAGGTGATCGTGTGCACCGTATGTGGCGCAAGGGCACCGAGGTTGTACCCGAGTCGGGCGCTGCCTTGGGATAGGGGGCTGCTGCCCCCAATGTCGCCGACGGGTTTCCCGTCCAGCACGGTCGAACCGGGCGTGTACGCCAGGGGCGCGGGAGGATGGTCCCGGACGACGACCTCGTGCGCGGGCGCGACACCGTCGTTGGCGACAGTGAGCGTCACCCGCGTCCTCGCGCCGGCGTCCAGCGTGGCGGCTCCCCAGCTCTGCTCGAGCCGCACGCCGCCGCCCAGTGGGGTGGTGACTACCCGTTGCATGTCCAGCGTCAGGGGCTTGACTGCTCTGGCAGTCATCGACGCGCCCGATCCGTCGATGAAGAACAGGACGGCAGAGAACAAGCCGACGCCGATGACCACGCCGACCACCGATGCGAGGGTGCGTCGCGGATTGCGCAACAGATCCTTCAACACATACGCGAGAAGCGTCACGGCCGCATCACCTGGTTCCCATTACACGTCCATTGCGCATCTCGACCACCGCGTCCATCTGTTCAGCGACCGAGCGGTCGTGGGTCACGACCACCAGCGTCGTTCCTCGTTCCTTGTGCAGACGTAGTAGCAGCTGCACGACCTTGGTCGAGCTCGCGACGTCCAGTGCCCCGGTCGGTTCGTCGGCGAGCACGATGCCTGGGCTGTGCACCAGCGCCCGGGCCACGGCGACACGCTGGCGCTGCCCGCCCGACAACTGGTCAGGGAACCGGTGGAGTAATGAGCCCATGCCGAGCGCATCGAGCAACGACGTGCGATGAGCTGGCTCGTCGACACTGCCGGCGATGATCGACTGCAGCCCGACGTTTTCCGAAACGGTGAGGAAGGGTTGCAAGTTGTCTTGCTGGAACACGAAGCCGAAGGCCCGCCGGCGCAACGCCGCCCGCGCTTGATCAGGCATCGACGAGACCAGGTGGCCGCCGATGTGCACCTCGCCAGAGGTGGGGACCTCCAGTCCGCCGAGGATGCCGAGCAACGTCGACTTCCCGCACCCGCTCGGCCCGACAACCGCCAGGCTCCGTCCCGGCTCCACGGTCAGCGAGACGTCCTCGAGCGCGCGCACCCGGCCGTCAGGTACCGCATAGTCCATGCTCAGCCCGACCACGCCGATTCTCAGGCCTGAGGTTTGCGGTCCGCTCGGCGGCTCCGTCACCAGTTGGTCAGTCATGACGCGTTCTCCAATCGGCCCTCGACCAGCCGAACGACGTGCGAGCCGAGCGAGGCAACCTCCTGGCTGTGGGTGACAAGCAACACCGTGAGCCCCTGCTCGCGGCACGCGCGGCTCAGCGTCTGCATGACGAGGCGTGCGGTGCTGGAATCGAGCTGGCCGACAGCCTCATCGGCTAGCAGCAGATCGGGCTTGTTCGCCAGCGCCACCGCCAGCGCCGCGCGTTTCGCCTCCCCCCCTGACAGACGCCGAGGCAAGTGATCGGCACGGGCGGCGAGACCGACCTGGTCCAACAGCGAGGCGACTTGGCGGGGAGAGCGAGACGGACCCGCAAGCCGAACCGCCATCGCGACGTTTTCAGCGGCGGTCAAGAAGGGGATGAGGTTTCCGGACTGCAAGACGGTGCCGATCCGCGTCGCGCGTAGGCGGGAACGCTGTGCGTCCGACAGCTTGGCGACATCGTGTCCGTCGAAGACCAATCGCCCCGTATCGGGGACCATGAGGCCGGCGATCAGCGAGATGATCGTCGACTTGCCGCTTCCAGACGGGCCAACCAAGCTCGTGATCTCACCGCGGTGCAGTTCGAGGTCGACATCCGCGAACACCACCGTCGTCTCGTCGGGATTGTGGTAAGCCTTCGAAACCCCGAGCAGGTGCAGCAGGGGCTCCGGCGCTGACGTCGGCGTGCTCGTTTCAGTCATGAATGCACCCGCCTGGCTGTCCGCGTGGGATAGAAACGAGGGAAAGCCTCAGCGGCTCGGCGGTCAATCTGCAGTGCGTCCGCGCTCGCGGCCGCGAGGCCCGCATGGCTGAGCCGCACGGCGTTGATGAGCAGTTCGGTGTCGTCGTGGCGGCTGTCCCGACGCGGCTGGTTTCGGATCTGTCCGATGCCTTCAGCGAAGTATTTGTATTCGTTGTCAGGGCCAGTCGTCGTGCCTTCACGGGTGACCATCACGGTGGGGAAACACCCGAACGGCACGCATACCCGTTCCTTCGCCACAAACTTCGAGACCGACTCCTCACGGCCGTGCCGCGCGATGACAAACGGCGGCGAGGACGCAGTGAGATTGTTTGGCACGAGGATGCCTGCCCTCGCGCGGTCCACACCGCTCATCCATACATCCCCGACTTCGACGAAACGCCCCGCCTCCCACGACTCGGTCGCGCCGCCCATCACCCACAGGTTGCCAAGTCGGTCCTGCGCCAGATAGTCCAGCGACCGCTGAGTGACCTGCCCGATACCCAATTCGTAGTCATAGACGAGCACCGTCGATACGCCCTCGATCCTGCGAACGACGTCGGTCACCGTCGTGATCACCTCGTAAGGCACCTTCCGATTGCCGATCAGGGTGGTTCCTTGTTTGACCAGCTGCGTGCCGGGGGTGAGCGGAAACCACCTGTTGCCCGCGGTTATCGGATCGACGAAGTCAGAGGCCCGAAACGGCGTCCGGTAGTACCTCGTGGGAGTGGACTTCTGCGATCGGAAGGAGCAGGCACCGAGCGGCAGCAGTGCAGCGCAGACGAGGGCTAGGAGTAGCGACTTACGATTCCGGGTCATGGCTTGCGGCTGGCTCGGATCTTGCCGAAGATCGCGGGCCACTCCTTGACCGCCTGGCCATCGATTCGCAGGGCCGCCGCGCTGGCCTCGGCGAGACCATGCGGGCTTAGCATCGTCATGTTGATCAGCCGCTCGATGTCTGCGTGGCGACTTGCGCCCAGCGGTTCATTTCTGATCTGTCCGGCCCCGTGAACGTAGTACTTGAATTCGTTGTTCAACGCGTCCCGCTTGCCCTCCTCGATCACCAGAACGTTCTTGTAGCAGCCGAAGGGGACGCACTCCTGAGGCTGGATCTTCGCAAACGCAGCGGCATCACCTTTTTCACCGGGCGGTTTGGCGATCACCCACGCCGGTGCGGTACGTGGGTTCCCGGGCATCAGAATTCCCGCCGTCGCCCCTTTGACACCGGCAAGCCAAACTTCGTCCACGGCAACGAAGCGTCCGGCCTCGTACTGCTCCGTGGCCGCTCCGACATCCCAGACGTTGCCGGACTTGTCCTGCGCGAAATAGTCGATCGATTCCTGGACCACCTGGCCCGCACCCACCGAATGGTCATACGACAGCACTGCTGGCACGCCGTCGATCATGCGGATCACGTCGGTGACGGTCGTGATCACCTCGTGCGGCACCACCCGGTTTCCGATCAGCGTGGTTCCCTGACGGACCCACTGCGTCCCCGGCAGGAGCGGGAACCACTCGTTACCACCGGCCCGGGGATCGACGAAGTCCGACGCGCGGAACGCCGTGACATGAAACGTCCCCGGTCGTCTGGAGGCCGACTTCGACCCCGAGGTGCAGCCAGAAACGAAGGTACACACACCCACCATCAGAGCTGCGGTGACTCGGACACCGATCGATTTGACCAACACCTCAGCCACGCTAGCGAGCGCAGATGAAGCCCCGATGAAAGACGACACCCAGGTTCGCTCCCTCAGTGACATGCCGTAAGCCGATGTCGGTCCAGCAGCGCGAGCGAATGCCGGCTCGAACCCAGAGCAATCGATATGCGCACCGAGCGCCACGGCGGCGCCTGGTCGAGATCGACGGCTACGCGCGCGCTAAATCGTGCGGTTTCAGCGGCATGGCCGCGCTGCGCCGCGACAACGGCTGGGAGGCGGTGCCTGGGTGTCTTGATGCTCGGTTCATCGAGCAGCGTTCGTGGAGACCGCTCCGTGCGCCGCGAGCCAGTCGATGACGTTCTGTTGGCGGGTGGACTTCTCGCTCGCGGCGTCGAGTGGTGTCCCGTCGGCGTAGTCCGGTGTCCAGGTGAGGTCGGCGTCCGCGTCGAGCAGGCGTTGAGCGGCGCGTCGCTGGGAGGCTGCGCAGGCATGCCAGAACGCTTGGGAGATCTCGTCCTGCTCGGGGTGTGAGGCCAGCAGCGTTTCGAGCCGATCCAGCCGGCCCAGGGCGGCTGCGTGCCAGAGCTTGTCGATACGCGCCCCTCTGCTAGCAAGGAGTTCGGCGACGTGCCAGCAGCCATAGCCGATGGCGTTGTCCAGCGGTGTCCCGATCGACCCGTCGGGTGCTTCGGCGTCGGCACCCCCGTCGAGCAGAGCGCGGGCGACGTCCACGTCGTCGCTGCTCGCAGCCCAGTGCAGCGGTGTCTCACCCTGTTTGCCGTTCCCGACTCGGTGGTTCGGGTCTGCTCCATGCCCGATCAGAACCCGGACAACCTCAGGCCCGTTGGGCAGATAGCCGGGCCAGTCCGTCGCGACATGCAGCAGCGTTCTGCCTTGATGGCCGGGCACCGGCTCGCCGGCGAGGTCGGGGGCCTCGGTGAGCACCTGGTCCAGCTCGGCGACGTTCCCGGAACGGATCGCTACGACAGCGGCGTTGGCCTTCGGGTCAACCTGATCTGTCGAGACCTGCTGCAGCGAGATCACCTTGCCGCCGGCGATCTTGACCAGCGTCGCGACCGCGTCACCCCCACCCAGCCCGGATACCCGGAACGTCGACTCATCCAGGCGATGCACCTCGACCTGGTCCGACGGTTCCCCTTGACGCTCGGCGGCACGTTGGCGAAGAAGACTCATCACCTGGTCACGGTTTGCGCAGTCCCACGGGCCAGGCTGCACCGCGCGAAGTGTGACGGCTGGGTCGAGTACCCGTTCCAAGGCGTCGAGATCTCCCCGCGTCCAAGCAAGAAGACCTCCCCGGATTAGCGCGTGCTCGTCCACACCACGCGGGTGGCTCACCGCGACCTCGCCGGGGCAGCCGCCTTCTTCAACGCCTCCCGCAGATCGTTGACCTCGGGCACAACAGGACTGAGGCCCGGATACATCCGGCACGCGACCGCCGCGGGACGCCCGGGCTCAGGGAACACGTCCTCACCGCCGACGCAGATCGTCGGTGAGCCGACGAACCGATAACGATCGGCGTCATCCTGCGAACCGATCACCCTCACCGTGAAGCCAACAGCCCCCAGACCGACATCCGATAGGGCCTCGGTGAGTACCTCCACCGCCGCGGACTCCTGCGGGCACTCCGGCACAACCAACAGCTCAATCCTCATGCCATCCATGGTGCGCGCGAACACGCAACCGCGCGAGCCACATCATCAGCCCACCCGCATCATCGCGACGACCTTCCCGCACGTCGTGCAGACGCATACCGTCCGATCTGCGCGCCGTCGGCTCCAACCCAACCTGCTCGCTATCAGACGGCTATGGCGCGCCAGGCACCGCATACATATGCAGGCCGCGCCTGAGACTCGAACGACCTCTCATCAGCGTGAGTCGTTTTGGTCAAGCCTTTTGGTCGGTGCCCGTGTCCGTCGTCGTCCCTGCATAGCTGAATGGGGTCGGTCCCGGCAGCGTGTGATCGGGTTGTTCGACGACGGGCGGGGCTGCCCTTGATGAGAGGCGAGATCACGTGGTGTCTCGATGCCGCTTGGGGCTCGCCCCGACCGTCAGCTCGGTGGCCGCAACGACGTCGCTGATGACGACGTGGCGGACCGGTTAGGCGGCGATAGGCAGCACCGTTTTGGTGCCGTGGGTGGCGATGGCGGGGTTCCAGGCCTGGCCGGTGGTGATGACGGCGTGCAGGTGGCGCAGGATCGTCGCGGCGAGCACGGTTTGGGCCTGGGTCGGCTTCAACTTGTTGCTGTCCCTCGTGGTTAGGTGTCGGTATCTCGCGGCGTAGACGGGGTTGCTGCGCTGCGCCGCCCAGACCGCGCGCCAGGCCGCGAGGCGCAGCCCGGGACGCCCCTGACCGGTGAGCTTGGTCCGGCCCTTGAAGTTGCCCGACAGCTTCTCCCGCGGCGCGAGCCCGGCGTGCTTGACCAGCGTCCGGCCAGAGGCGAACCGTCGTGGGTCACCGGTCTGGGCCAGGATCGCCGCCGTACCGACCGGTGAGAGGCCGGTGATCGAGCAGGCCAGCTCGCTCAGCTTGAGCTCGCCGAGCACGGCCATCATCCGGGTCTCGGTGTCGGTGAGCCGTTCGTGGGCATTCACCCAGTCGGCGAGCAGCAGCGCCGCCCGTTCCAGCGCGCCGGCCCGGTGCGCGAGCACACCGGCGGTGTCGGTGAGCGCGGCGAACAGCTTCCGCGCGATCCTCAGGCAGGGTTTCTGCCCCCCGCAGCGGGTGATCTCACGGCGTACGGCCTGCTCGAACCGGGCCGCGCCGAGACGCTTGGTGCGGGCCAGCTCACCCCCGTCACGCTGCAGCACCACGCCCAGCCCGGCCAGCCAGGTCTGGGAGCGGAACGGCTGCGCAGCCGCGTCGAGCGCGGCGGGCCAGACGCAGTCGAGCAGGTCACGGATCTGCTGCACCTGCCCGGTGGTCTCGGTGATCAACTGCTCGCGGCGGGCACCGAGGTGCCGCAACCGGGCCCACGTCTCATCGACGGGTTCTGGGATGTAGCAGCGCAACTGCGCGGTGAGCCGGGCGATCAGGACCGCGTCCTTCTCATCGGTCTTGTCCATCGTCAGGTCCTCGGTCCGACGGGCCGCTGAGGTCAACGCTGGCTGCACACACACGAACGGCATGCCCCGCCTGCCGGCGAGCTCGCCCAGCACCCGCCACCGGTGCCCGGTCGGCTCGCAGGCCACCGTCACGCCGGCGAACCCTTTCGCTGCGGCGCGTTCGGCGGCCCAGTCCAGCGCCGCGCCGAGGTCCCATGCCTTGCACCGAAACGTGCGCCGCGCCAGCACCTTCGAGTCGTGATCACACACCACGACCATCTGCTTGCTGTCGGCCAGATCGATACCGATGATCGCGTTGCCGACCGGGACTAGCTCTCGAAGCCGGGCCAGTCTCGCGTTGCGGTTGCGGTCACCCCAGGACACGCCATTACGGTTGCTCACGAACGTCCTCCTCCTGCGTGGGATACCAAGCCCGAAGCGCATCAGGAGGACGTTCCTACGTCCTACACCGACACGCAGAACGTCTTTCTATAGCCGCGTTGAGTGCGCACCTACCCGTCGCTATGCGTGGGCGGCGCCGCTCTGGTCGACGGCGCGAGAGCAATCGCTAGGCGCGCGCGCCGAGGTGCGCCATTTGCCACATCTGTCTCGCTGACGGCGCGCCCGGTCGACGTTCGCGACTGTGGGTGCCGTCCGGTTGAGCCCTGCCTTCACCGGGCATTGTCGCGGGCGGGTGATGCGGGAATCGACGACACTGACGAGGCTGACGCCCGACCCCTCGACCCACGGATACGTCGGTGTCCCGCGGGACGTTCCTCCTACGCGAGCTGCATCTGCGCCTTGCGTTCGTGGTCACGCGACGTCGCGCCGGTTCGTTTGGACCGATCCTGCCGCGCCTGCGGCGGCGGCGTAGCCGATGAGGAGGAGCAAGGCGATGGCGGGTGCGAGTAGTGGGGTGGCGGGTTTCTGTCCGCTGATGGCCGAGGCGGCGGCGCCGGGCAGGTAGCGCCCGACGGTGGAGCTGGCTAGGTCACCGAGTAGGAGTTGTTCGACGAATAGCAGCCAGGCGCAGAGGCCGACGAGTGTGGCGACTTGGTTGCGTACGATCGCGCCGATTCCGACGCCGAGGGCGGCCCATAGCGAGGCGGCGGCCGCGCCTCCGAGGATGGGCAGGACGTAGTTGCTGGCGCCGAGGCGCACGCTGATCCCGCGGGTGCGCAGCGCTAGCGTGCTGACTGCGACGGCGAGGGCGCCGGCGGTGAGGCCGAACCCGGTACCGGTCAGCATGCTCGCCCCGATCTTGGTGGTGAGGACGCGGCCGCGGGCGGGGCTGACGAGCAGTGTTGGCCGGATCGTTCCGTGCCGGATCTCACCGGTGATTGACATTGCGCCCAGGAGGGCCCCGAACAGGGTGCCGATGATCTCGCCGGGGTCGAGGATGTTCAGTTGTCGAGCTGCGCTGGTCAGGTCTTTGGCGGGCAGACCGAGCCCATGCAAGAGTTCGGCGAGCAGGACAAGTCCGAGCATGGTGGCGAACAGGCCGAGGGTGGTGCGGGTCGAACGTTGTTTGAGCAGCTCGGCACGTAGTAGGGCGGTCATGACGGCTGCCCGGCGGTGAGTTCGAGGTACGTCTGTTCGAGTGTTTCGCCGCGGTTGGTGAGTTCGTCGAGCCGCGCTGCGGCGAGGAGACGTCCGCGGTCGATGATCACGATGTGGTCGACGGTTTGGGCTACTTCGGCGAGCGCGTGGCTGGAGATCACGACGGTGCCGCCGTCGTTGGCGAAGCGGTGCAGGAAGCCGCGCAGCCAGTGCACACCGACCGGGTCGAGTCCGTTGGCCGGTTCGTCCAGGATGAGTAGCTCGGGTACGCCGAGCAGTGCGCCGGCTAGGCCGAGGCGCTGCCGCATGCCGAGTGAGTAGGTCTTGACCCGCCGGTCAGCCGCATCTGCGAGTTCGACCAGCGTAAGCACCTCCTCGACCCGTCCGGAGGGGATCTGGGCGGCGAGAGCGAGGACACGCAGGTGGTTACGCCCGGAGCGTGCTGGGTGGAAGTCGTTGGACTCGAGCACGGCCCCGACCCGCCGCGCTGGCTGGTCGAGTTCGCGGTAGCGGCGACCGAAGACCAGCGCCTCACCCGTCGTGGGCTCGGCCAGCCCGAGCAGCAGTCGTAGTGTCGTGGACTTGCCGGCGCCGTTCGGGCCGAGGAACCCGGTGACGGTGCCTCGCTCAAGCGAGAAGGTCAGATCCTCGACGGCGACCACCGGGCCGTAGCGTTTGCTCAGCGATCGGATGGTGACCACCGGATCGGTTCGGGCAGCACCGCGAGCTTCCGTAGCAGCCTCATCGGCATTGGCGCCGTCGCGGACACCGAGGCGTTCGCCGCTGCCTGTCGACTCGATCAACTGTTAACTCCCATGCTCATCTGTCTGTCCGACCGTATTTCTGAAACAGTGGTGGCCATCGACTGC
Organism: Mycobacteriales bacterium; assembly: GCA_038207565.1. GTDB lineage: Bacteria > Actinomycetota > Actinomycetes > Mycobacteriales > Jatrophihabitantaceae > JALZAI01. Next base: position 308,146 of record JBBQZQ010000001.1, on the reverse strand, counting down.
GCACGCCCGAGGGGCTTCACGACCTTTGTGGAATTGGTTGATCGCGGTCATTGATGCGTTCCCGCGCCCAGGGTGCCGGTGAGGTGCAGGACGATGAACATGGCCAGCAGCGCGATCGCCGCGAGCACGGCGGCCACCTTCACCCACCGGGAGGTGCCGCCGGCCGGCGCACGGCCATAGCGCGCGTCCACGTCATGTTGATTGTTCGGGTCGCTGCCCGATTCCGGGCGTGGATCAGTCATCTTCATCCGCGCTCACTACATCCGAGTGCCGTGGGCACCGTAGGCTGCTGGCGCGGCTGAGCCTGACCGGGCCGAGTTCGCGTGCTGGCGGGCCATCAAAGGTGCTCACCAGGCCAAGTTACGGCGGCAGCGACCGGTTCCGAATCACCGCACGGGGGGAGATTCGTCGTCCCCATCCAGTGGACGGGGATCCCCCGGCAGGGGGACTCGCAGCGGCCGCTCGCGCAGCTACGATCACAAAGCTAGTGCACTTGGCGTCCCCTCGGGCGTTGATGCTTTCGTGCCAACCGAAATCGGGAGCGCTTATGTTGCCCGACGTTGAGCCTGAGCCCCTGCAGCGGCACCACCTGCCGTTGTCCCCGGCGCTTGCTCGGCCGGTGCGATCGGGCGGTAGGTGGGCAGGTTCGTTGATGACCGGGCGCCCCGGGTCAGCGAGGCGTTTCGGCAGCGACCGGAGTGCGGTGGCATCAAGGATGCCGATCGGATCCTTCGCCGCGGCACCCCGGCTGCTCGGTGACCTCACATTGGCGGCGGTCACGCTGGCCGGGTCGCTGCTACTGCTGAGCCACGGCGGTTTCGAGTCGCCACGCCTCAGATCGCAGCTGGATGTGTTCGGCGTCTTACTCGTCGTCTGTGCGTCATTGCCATTGCTCGTATGGCGCCGCGGGCCGGTCCCCGTTTTTGTCGTGGTGGGCGTGGCCAGTACGTTGTCCGCCGGTCTGGGCTACGTTCTCGGGCTGCCGCTGGGTCCCGCTGTCGCGTTGTATCTGCTCGCAACCAGCCGCGACGCCACGCGCCCCTGGACCCCCGGTGCGGTCGGGGTGGTGGTCGCATTGTTCGCGGTGTTTCTGGGCGCCACGGGCTGGGCATCGGGAACGTTCCCGGCGGTCGATCTTCTCCACAGCGGGCTTGCCTGGGCCGTTGCCTGGTTTGCCGGCGAACGAACTCGGCTGCGTCGAGAGCACGTCGCCACACTGGAGGAGCGTGCGGTGCGCGCCGAACATGAGGCCGAACAGGACCGGCTGCTCGCGGTCGCGGAGGAACGCGCCCGCATCGCCCGCGACCTGCACGACTCTGCTGGAAACGCGATCAACGTCATCGCCGTCCGGGCCGGCGCCGCCCGCCTGCGCCACCCACCTGATCCCGAGCGATCACAGGCAGCATTGAGCGCCATCGAGGAGATCGCCCGCCAGACGGTCGAGGAGATCGACCAGCTCGTCGGCACGCTGCGCGGTAACGGAACGCTCGACCCCGGCAGCAGCACGGTGGAGGCACCGCCCCGGCTCGCCTCCCTCGACCCGCTGATCGCCTGGCACAGAGCGACCGGGCTCGTCGTGACGCTCGATAGACGCGGCACTGCCGGACTGCTCGGCGCGGCCACCGACCAGGCCGCCTACCGAATCCTGCAAGAAGCACTGAGCAACGCCTCCCGGCACGGCTGCGGCACCGTTGCGATCGGGCTCGAATTTTCCGAGACATGCCTGGAGGTGACCGTGACCAACCTGGTCCTCGTCGGACCGGCCGCACGCTCGAGGGGTGGCCACGGTGTGATCGGCATGCACGAACGCGCCAGCCTGCTCGGCGGCACCCTGGACGCCGAGTACGTCGACGGCGTATTTCGTGTCCACGCCCGGCTTCCCTACACCGCACATCGCCCATGACCCGGGTTCTGATCGCCGACGACGACGACCTGATGCGCGCCGGGCTCGTCGAGTTGCTGTCTGTCGACCCGAGCATCGAGATCGTCGGGGAAGCGGCGACCGGACGCCAAGCGGTCGAGCGTGCCCGCGTGCTCGTCCCGGACGTCGTGCTCATGGATGTACGGATGCCCGACCTCGACGGGATCGCAGCCACCCGCGAACTCGCCCGCATCGCCCCGAGCGCCAGAGTCTTGATCCTGACGACCTTCGAACAAGACGACTACGTGTTCGACGGGCTACGCGCCGGAGCGTCGGGCTTCCTGCTCAAACGCACCCGCCCCGAAGAGCTGATCGCAGCAGTGCACCTCATCGCCGCCGGAGATTCGCTGCTATCCCCGTCGGTCACCCGGCGGGTGATCGACCGCATGGCCCAACAGCCCACCCCCAACCTGGCAAACCAGGACAGGCTCACCCATCTCACCGCGCGCGAGCGTGACGTGCTCGCTCTGATCGCGCGGGGCATGTCCAACCGCGAAATCGCGGCAGCGCTGCTCGTCGAGGAATCGACGATCCGGACTCACGTCAAACGACTCCTGCTTAAGCTCGAACTGCGAGACCGGATCCAAGCCGTCATCTACGCCTACGAAAACGGACTGACCCAGCCAGCGGCCGACACATCCGGAGGTTTGCTGTGACCCTCCGATCCGAAGCCCGCGTCCCGACCACAGACGCCGATCGCTACGCCAAGCAGCTGTGCAACCACGCAACCCATATGGGTGCCTGCTCCGAGTGGATACCCCCGACCGGAATGGTCAAGTTCCCGCAGGGTGGGACCTGCCGTCTCACCGCCGGCCAAGATGAGCTGGTCCTCACCGCCGAGGCGGACACGGCCAGCCAACTCACCAGGTACAAACCATTATCGCTGCCGACATCAAGCGATTCGGCACCCGGCACGGAATGCAGGTGAGCTGGTCGCCCTAACTGATTCCCCAGGCGGGTCGGCATTCAAACCCCGCGGGCCGGCAGAAGCTGACGGCAACTATCAGCCGTGACCGCCTCATTGGCAGCACCAACGTCAGGATCCTCCGCAATCGCAATCGCAATCGCAATCGCATTCGCATTCGCATTCGCAATCAGCCCACACGCTGCTTCGCCGGCACGCATACCTGCCGCAGACGGGGCGGCCCTACGAAACGTCTGCTCGCCGCGAGCGGGCGGCGCACATGACAGTTGCCGCCACGATCTTCTGTGTCGCTTTGGGCCTGGCTCTCGCCGCTGCCCTCGGTATCCAGACCTATCGAGACCGTCCGGCCAGCCGGACCAGCCAGCACAGTGCCGTCGGCCCGGTGACAGGTTTAACCTGCCCGCGCGGCGCGCTCGACACTCATTTCGGGCCGCGCAGATCGACACCCATGACACCGTCACGGCACGTACTGAGCCGCGTCCGCCGGCGGGCGAGTCGGGGCGGGTATTCGTCTCGTGGGCGGCGTGATTCGCGATATGCAGAACGTAAGTCGTGCGCCGTAGCGTCTGCCTGTTCAGGCGGGGAGGGGACTGTGCGATGAAGGCTAGATCGAACACGACTGCAGGGGCAGTGATTGTTGGCCTGGTCGCCGCGGCTTTGTTGTCGGGCTGTGCGAGCAGGACCGACACGGTCGGCGGGCGCGCGTCGTCGGCGGCGCCGAGGACGGTAGGGGCGTCGACGGCGCCGACCAGGGTGCGGTTCAAAACACCCCGGGCGGGATCATCGACCGCGACCCACGCTGCGGTGCGAGCGGTGCCCCAGTGCCGGACGCATGGCAGCGCGTTCGAGCTTTCGCCTGTTGCGGGGTTCCGTGGCGCGGGTAATCCAGTGGGGGCCGCGAGGTGGTTTGTTCGACATGGGGGCGTGGCGGGATACGGGCACCCGTCGTCGGTGTGGGTGCTGGCCGACCCTGCGCAGGTCGGGCGCGGTGAGGCCACGCTGGTCAATGGCTCGGTTTCACTGCACGCGGTACGGATGCCTAATCGCACATGTGCGATCGACAGCGGGCGCGCTGCGGGTAATGGCGGCGGTGGTTTACCCCGGGCTGGTTGCGGTCATGGCGGCACCACGCCGACGAGTTGTCCCGCCGATCAGCGCGGAGTCATCAGGCCATGGGTTGAAGACTTCTCTCCGCCGGGCCGTCCGCGGTTACTACGTACCCGCGGACGCGGATTCTCGGGTCTCGATGTCGGCGCAGTGTGAGGGGGCAGGGCGCGGTTCATGACAGCCGGGTCGCGCCGACGAAGTCGGCCATCATGTACGCCAGGGGCACGAGCTTGACGTTCTCTCCTGGTTGCGGAGCCGAGACGAGCATGCCGCGGCCGATATAGAGGGAGACGTGGCCGATCGGGCTGTACATGAAGACCAGGTCGCCGGGCTGGAGCTGGCTTGCCGCGACGTGGGTGCCGTAGCTGTACTGGCTTGCCGCTAGGTGCGGTAGCGATACTCCGGCGGCGCCCCAGGCTGCCATCGTCAGTCCGGAGCAGTCATAGGCGCCAGGTCCGGCAGCGCCGAACACGTACGGTTTGCCGAGCTGGGCGAGCGCGAAGTTGACGGCGCGCTGGGCCGCGGGACCAGCGGCATGAACCGTGGGCAGGGACGCGGTGATGTTCCTGGGGCCGGCTGGGTTGGCGTGCGTAGCGCTGGTGCGGGCGGCTGCGGTGCGCGCCGCGGCTGCCTGGGCCGCCGTCGCTGCGGCTCGCGCGGCGCAGACCTGGCGCTGGCGTTCGGTCAAGGTCGCCAGCAGTGCCGTGAATTTCGTCGTCTCCGCGGCGGCGCGTGCTCGCTGCACCGTGACGGTGGCGCGACGGGCATCAGCTGTCCGCAGAGCGAGGGCGGCTGTCGTCTGCGCTGTGTGGGCGGCGGCTTCAGCGTCACGTAGTCGGTTGAGCACGGTGGTCTGGTTGTTGGCGGCGATGTCGATTAGCTGCAGCTGGGTCACGTAGTCCTGCCCGGAGCGGCTTGTCAGCAGGGCGTTCGCAGCCGGGGATATCGAGCCGCTCTCGTACTGGGCGGTGATGATCGCGACAAACGCCGCGCGTCCGTCGCGATAGTGGGCTGCAGTATCGGCTGCAGCGCGTTGGGACCGAGCGGCTGCGCGCTGGGCGGCGGCGACCTCGATTCGGGACTTGTTGAACTGCTCGGCCAGGCGCTCAGCGCGGCGGCTGAGCGCGTCAAGGCGCGTCGTGACCGATGCGACCGTCGGCGCTGGAGACGTCCTCGGCCGTCCTGCCGCGTTTGCTGGCTGAAAGGAGAGGCCGGCGGCGCACACCACCGTCAGGATGGCGAGCACACGCGCAGACCGAAGCATTATTTGGGACACGTGTGGTGGAGCTCCACTTCATTCGTTGACGCCGAACGGACGAGCTGACGGACTCGGGCTGAACGATGCCCTGCTACCCGGGGCGCGTATTTCCCGACGGCGGACCTAGTCATCCCCGGAAACGAGGGGTCTTCGGTTCACCCGCAAACGCGAATGTGCTGGTCTTGCGACGTAGCCAAACCGCCCGACGGACGTGAAGGTCACGGCCAGATAACCGTACGGTCTCTGAAAGGTTACGGTGGCGCGCCCGCCCCGGCAACAATCACTTGCGTGAGCGGTCATACGCGCTGCGTAGCCGAAACTGCGGTCGTAGCTGAGCAGTTATCAATACTTGTGGATCGACACGCTGCGGTCTCGACTGACGGGTGACGTCGCTGTGGCGTTGACGATCGTTCAGACACGCCGACGCGCCGGCGGCGTCGTGCCAAACGCAGAGACAGGACGCGAGTTCGTCGAGCGCGACTGGGCCCGATCATGTGTTGGCTCCGGCAGGACGCCGCCAAGGCGGCGGTCAGGTGAGTTCTTGTGCGTACATGGCGTGTAGAGCCTTGCGCTCGTCTAACATCCCGAGCGCGTCGAATTGCTCGATCTTGTCCATTGCGAAGCCGAGATGGACGATCACCCAGTCGCCCAAGTGCACCCTATCCGTGACGTCTGATTCCAGCATCGCCAGTGACACCTCGTGACGTACTCCTTCGATGTCGACCTGTGCGCGCGAGCGTGCGGCGTCAGTTATCTCGACGATCTGGCCCGGGATGCCGAGGCACATTGGGGTTCCCCTCTTGATGCTTGCTGCGAGTGTAGGTCCTCCGCTAGATGTTTCGGGCTCTTAGTTCACCATTGCTAGAGTGCGCCCATGCGGATCGCGTTCGTGGGCAAGGGGGGAGCCGGGAAGTCCTCGCTGGCCGGCACGTTCGCCAGGGTACTGGCCGCTAGCGGACGGCGGGTGGTGGCGCTGGATTCGGATCCCATGCCGGGCTTGGCGTTCTCCCTCGGCATGCCACGCACCGACGCCGGTCTGCCCGACGACGCTGTCGAGGAGTACCAGGTGGACGGCCGTCGCCAGTTCCGATTGCGAGACGGTCTAAGCGGGGCCGCGGTCATCGAGCAGTACGCCCTGCGCGGCCCCGAAGGCGTGCACTTTCTGCAATTGGGCAAGGCCCGCGGGGCCCGCTGGGACAACACCCGTCAGCACTTCGGCTACCAGAGGGTGCTCGACGACCTGCCCGGCCCGGAGTGGAGCGTGGTGGGCGATCTACCCGGTGGCACCCGGCAGCCGTTCTTGACGTGGGGTCGCTTCGCCGAGACGTTCCTCGTCGTCGCCGAGCCGACGCCGGCGTCACTGCTGACCGGTCGACGCTTGGCCCGGCTCGCCTCGTCGGACAGGAAGCCTCGGGTGCTCGTGATCGCCAATAAGGTCCGCAACGAGCAGGACGCCGATCTTGTCGCCGAGCGCACCGGACTGACGCTCGTAGGTTCCGTGCCTTTCGATCAGGCTGTCGAGGAAGCCGACAACCTCGGCCTGGCCATCCTCGACCACGATCCCGACGGTGCGACTGTGAGCGCAGTACGGATGATAGTCGATGCCATGGAGAAGGAGATGTTGGTGCGATGAAGGTTGCCGTCGTCGGTAAGGGTGGGTCGGGCAAGACGACGACCTCTGCCGTACTCGCTCGCACGTTCGCGCGCTCGGGCCGTCCAACGCTGGCTTTGGATTGCGACTCCAATCCCAATCTGGGTCTCTCACTGGGCCTCGGCGAGGACATGACCGAGCAGCTCGTCACGGTGCGGAACGCGGTGGACTTCGGCGAGCAGCCGCACGCGACGAGCGCCGACGAACTCGTGGAACGCTTCGGCGCCGACGCCCCCGACGGCGTCCGTCTGGCAGTGGTCAGCGCGATCGAGAACCCGGAGCCGGGCTGCCCGTGCTGCGGAGTCTCTCCGGAACAGATGCTCGGTGAACTGGCGCGTCCCAACCGTCTGGTCGTCGCCGATTTCGAGGCCGGCCTGGGCACGATTCAGCGACTGCAGGGAAATCCGGTCGACGTCGTCGTGGTCGTCGTCCAGCCGAGCGAGAAGTCGCTCGAGGTGGGACGCCGGGCGGTTCAAACCATCCGCGAAGCGAACCTGGGCCGCATCGTCATCGCGGCCAACCGAATCAGTAGCGACGCAGACGCCGCGCGGGTGCGCGATGCTTTTCCCGGCCTGGAGGTGGTGCTGGTGCCCGACGACCCCGCGATCCTCGCCGCCGAACGCGAGGGTGTCGCGCCGCTTGACGCGGCGCCGAACGGCCCGGCGCTCCTGGCTCTCGTGGGCCTTGCCGAAAGCCTGTTGCCGATTTCCTGAGCGCGACTGTGTCAGCTCGGTGACGGATCGCGGTCTGCCCCGCCCGTGTGGGCATCGAGCACCTCGAGCACGACGCCGAGGGCCCGCTCGGTGTCCGACCCGAGGGCGACGAGCCCGACGGCACCGGCTCGGTCGGCGCTGGCCACCTGCTCGTCATAGGGGAGCACGCCGGCAAGCTCGATTCCCTCAGCGGACAATGCCGTCAGAAAGAATTGCACGTCCTCAGACGTGCGGGCCTTGTTGCCCACGGCCATGACCCTTGGGATGCCCAGCTCGGCCGCGAGCTTCGCGGTCCGGCTCGCGGTCAGGACCGACTTGCGCGTCGGTTCGCACACCACGACGAGAACGTCGGCGTAGGCCAACGTTCCTCCGGACCGGCTCAGATGTTCGAGTCCGGCTTCCATGTCCACGAGGGTGAGATCCACATCCTCGAGCGCGGCGCCAAGCAGGCTGCGCACGGTGGCGTGCCCGCTGCAGGTGCAGCCGGCACCGGCCTCGGCGACCTTGATCGCGGACAGCAGCGTCGGTCCGGCCGGGGTCATGCGGCCGTACTCAGCCACAAGATCGGCGGCGCCGACGCTGCCACCGGTGCCAACCACAGCCGAACGAGGCAGGACCGGCACCGCCTCGGTTTCGGCCAACGACAGCCCGAGCGACAATCCAAGGTTCGGGTTGGAGTCGGTGTCGATGGCCACGACCTCGCGGCCACGGTCTGCGAACGCACGGGCAAGAAGCCCCGCAACCGTCGTCTTACCAACACCACCCTTGCCGACGACCCCCAACGTGAGCTTCGTTCGTCCTGCCACGGCGGTCATTTCGGAGCCTTTCGGTGCGGGGCGGTACTGGCGGGAATCATCTACCAGGAGCAGACTGCCAGCATCTGGCCTCACCGTCGATAGGCAGGGGTTTGCTGATGGTCGTGCTGTGGGTGATGAGCGCCGTCGGGCTCTTGGTGGTCGCGCCGGTGGCGATCGCGTTGGCCAGCTACGTGATCAGACCGGCGCGCGAGTGTGCCCGTTACGCCGACGACATTCTCGAGCACGGGGTCGGCATCACCGTCGCGCTCGAGCCGGTGCCAGCCCTAATCAAGACCCGGGAGCACGTCGGCGCCGTCACCGCGAACGCCGTCTCCTATGTCGGCGCTCTGCGCCGCCTCGTCGCCAATTCCTGAGAGGGTCAACCGTGTCCATTGCCGCCATCGTCGCCCTGACCGTCACCGGGGTGCTCATCGCCGCCGTGGCCTTCTACCTGCTCTGGGTCGTGCTCCTGCTGCGCCACCTCACCGACACCCTCGGCAAGGTGACATTCGGTGTTGCGTCCATCGCGTACCGCGTGCAGCCGGTAGAACGCCTGGTCACCGAGATCAACGGCGATCTCATCGGGGTCGCCGACGCGCTCGAGGCCCTTGCGGCCGACCTCGCTCCACAACGCAGCGCCCGCGCCTCGTGAGCCACCCCACCGATGGGAGCAAGTGATGGCAGTGCAGTTTCACTGCGCGGACGTCGGCGTCGCGTGCAAGAACGTCGCCAGGGCCGAGACCGCCGAAGATCTGGTCGCGGCAGTCGCCAAGCACGCCAAGGCCAAACACGGCGTCGAACTGAACCAGACGCTGATCGACTACGCCGTCACCAAGGTCCGGCCCGCCGGTGAGTGATCCGGTGCGCCACGACGCACCGGAGGGTACCGAGGATGCCTCCCTCGCGGCGTTGGGTCCGCTGCTGGACCGGCTGGAGATCTTGCTCGCCGAGATCGAGGAGTGGGACGAGCCGGTGCGCAATCAGGTCTTCGAGCTGCTCGACGGCGTGGACGCGGTGCACCGGCTCGCGGTGACCAGGTTGGCCGACACGTTGGGCGCGGCGCTGCCGGAGCTACGGCGCGGGGATGCGGGCGTCGACTGGCTCTTCGAGGCCTACGGCGTGGGTGTCGACGACCTGGACGCCGCATCTACCGCCCTCGAACCGATCCGCCCCTACCTGCACGAGCACGGTGGCGAGGTGCAGGTGCTCGGCGTGGCGCACGGGGTGGTGCGGCTTCGCCTCAACGGTGCCTGCTCGGGATGCACGTCGGCGGCCGAGACGCTCAGGCATGGTGTGCAAGAGGCGCTGCGAGAGAATCTGCCTGGCTTCGTTGCGATCGACGTCGAGCCCGACGCCGCCCCGGAGCATCCGCCGCCCACGCAGGCGCTCCTGCAGATCTCACCGCGTCCGGCCTGATCGGTTGGCGATCACTATGCCGGTGCCGTCCCGTGCATCTTCAGCAGCCGCTGCACCTCGGCCACGACGAGCGGGACGGCCCGCTCCGTCCGCTCGGACAGGCCGTACCGGGGCTCCTCGGTGTCGGTGGTCTGGACGCCGACGATGAGCGTGGTGGCCGGGAGTAGTCCCATGCCAAGGGCGACCATCAACGCTCGGGCCGGGGTCGCGAGGTGCATGTCGGCAAGTTCGTCGCGGCGCCGGTCGACGCTGAGAGTGCTGACGTCCAGGATGTCGGGACGTTGGACCACGACGGTCCCCGGCGGACGGCCGAGATCGACGGCGTCAACGATCAGCAGCACATCGACGCCGGACAGGAGTTCCTGCACAAGGTGGATGCCGCCGATGCCGACGTCGAGCACCCGCACGCCGTCGGGCAGGGACTCCGACAGCAGCGCTCGCGCCACCGCGGGACCCACCCCGTCGTCGGCCCGCAACACGTTGCCAAAGCAGGCGACGACTCCATTCACAACGACAGGATAGGTGTGGTGGCCCCCTCCGAGGCGGACGTCCTGACCGAGCGACTCACCCGCTACCCTCCCGACGGATACCCTGTGCAGCACGCGACGACGCAGTTCCACCTGGGTTCGGTGCTGCTGCAGTCTGGTGAGTGCGAGGGCGCGCGGTCGGCACTGACCGCGGCGCGTGATCTGTTCGGCGTGTGCGGCATGCGCCTCGAGCAGGCGAAAGCAAACGTGATGTTGGGTGTCGCGCTGCGCACAACGGGCCAGCCGGACCAAGCGGCAGCGACGCTGTCGACAGCCCGCGCCGCGCTTGCCGAACTTGATCAGCCGGCCGAGGAGGCTGCCGCTTCCTACAACCTCGGGCTCGTGCTCCACGACGCTGGCGACCCGGCGGGTGCCCGCGCGGCGTGGGCGCACGCCGGTCGGCTCTTCCTGGTCGCGGGCTACCCCGCCCAGGCCGCGGCCTCGGCCCGCGAGCACGGCGCGTCGCTGCTGGCGGAGGGCGACGTCGAAGCTGCCGTCGTGCTGCTGGCCGAGGCCCTCGAGCTGGCCGACAGCGCCGGCGATCGAGCCGGCGCCGGTGCCGCCGCGAACGCTCTCGGGCTTGCGCACCTGGCGGCGCACCGACCCGCCGACGCGGTCACCGCGTTGCGCCGCGCACTCGCCGACTTTCCGCGCAGCGTGCGTCCGGCCGACAACGCGATGGTCAAGGCCAATCTCGGTCTGGCCTACGAGCAGGTCGGCGACGGGCCGCGAGCCCGGCTTGCGGCCCGGCAGGCGCTGGCGCTGGGCAGTGCCCCGGCGGCGGTACGCGTGCAAGCCGAGCAGCTGCTGGGCCGCCGACCCGGAGACGCGTCGGCAGACCTACTGTCCGCGGTCGACGCCGAACCGCCCGACGAGTGGCTCGGACTGCTCCGCGAGGAGGTGTTGCGGGCGGCCGAGGCTCCGGACCGGACGCGGCGCGACATCGTGCGCGGCTTCGTGGATGGTCTGCTGACCCGGTCGGACACCGCGTACGACCTGGCCGAGACCCTCCTGCAGGCCGTGCTCGAGCTACCGCCCCGCGCCTACGACCTGCTGGCCTCGGCCCTTGCCGAAAGCTGTACGGACCGCCCGGGCGAGGACGCCGCCCGGTTGCATGCGGTCATCAGCTCAGCCATGGCGCGCTTCGCCATCCCGCAGTGGCAGCGGCTCGCCGCGACGCTCAACAACGCGGCACGCGCCGCGGGAGCGCCGGACACGTGGGCATGACACGGGATCTCGACGCGGCCGACCTCGCCGCGGCGCTCGGTGACCGACCGGTCCGGACGTACCCGGCGGTACTGTCGACCGAGGCGCTCGCGACGGCCTGGGCCCGGAAGCAGGCACCGCCCGGAGCGGTTGTGGTGGCCGACTACCAAGCCTCCCCGCGTGGGCGCGGCGGCCTGCCCTGGGTGGTTGAGCAGGGCCGCGGTCTGGGTTTTACGCTGCTCCTGCGTCCGCCGCTCCCGCCTGAGCGCGAGGGCTGGCCCTACGTCGCCGCGCTGCTGGCATTGCACGACGTCATCGGTACCGCGGGCAGCGGTCTGGTCTGGCCAGACACGGTCTGCGACGCCGGGGGCGAGGTCCTGGCCAGCCTTGGCGTTTACGTCGAGTTGGGCCCAGCGCGCACCGAATGGGTGAGCCTCACCGTGCTCGTCGAGGACGCCTCGCCGCCCCGCGCTGATCTGCTCGCCCGCGTTCTTATCGCACTCGAGCAACGCGTGGACGCACCCGCCGAGCAGGTCCTCGTGGACTACCTGCCGCTTTGCACGACCCTGGGCCGGCAGCGCCGGGCCCGGCTCATCCCGATGGGTCCTGGCGGGCCCGAGGTCACCGGCGAGGCCGTCGACGTGCTCGCCGACGGCGCGCTGGTCTTGCTGACACAGCGCGGCAACCGGGTGGCCGTGCCGCCGCACAACCTCGGCCTGCTTGAGGATCCGGTCGGACCGCCCCAGCCACCGGCGAAGCTGTTCGGGCAGCGCGAATCCTAATCGGACCGCGCCTCGGCCGCCTGCAGTCGATCGAGTTCCTCGATGAGCGCCCACCACAGACTCCAATCCAGGGCGTCCATTCCTTCGCTGCTGTCACTGTCCGCGACTCGACTGCGCAGGCGGTCGCGCAACGCGAAGGTGTGACCCCAGCGACCGTCCTCGTTCAGTCGTGCGAGTTCACCCAGCAGCTCACCGAGCGTCGACAACGCCATGGAGTCCTCGAGCCGGTCGTCACCCAGGCGCGACCGTATCTCTGCGGCCAGAGCCAGCAGCGGGGCGCGGAGGGCTTCGGCTCGCACCAGGCTCAGGGCGGTCTCGAGTCCGGTCGCCGCGGACACGCTCAGACCCTCGCCCGGCCCGACGACTTCGGGCTCCACCTCGACGGTGATCGTTCGCGGGGGCAACGCGCCGAGGGCCGCAGCGATCTCTACCACCAGGTCAGGGTGGACGTAGCCGGTGACCGCGTCGCCGACCGCGGCCTGCACGTCGCTCGGTGCGAGGGTCGGCGGATCGATCAGGCGACGAACCACTGTGCCCGGTGCGCGGTCGCGGCGGACCGCACTGATCAGGACGAGGGCCGGCGGCCGTAACTCCTCCAACCGTTGGGCGACAGCGATCGCGCCGTAATGAAGCTCCTCCACCAAGACGCCCCGGCCCAGGTGCTCGCCCTGTAACCGTTCGACCGCCAGGCGCCCCAGATCCAGATCACCCTGGTAGAGCTCGCTGACCCCGCCGATGAGAAGAGTCACCGGCGTCCCAGGCGGTTCAGTCACCGCCGCAGGAGCAGGTGTTGACCTCGCGGACGACCTCGCCCTGGCCGGTGTGGGCGTGCGTGGTGCAGGGCATGCACGGGTCGAAGCTGCGGATGCCGCGCAGCATGTCGATGCTGGTGAAGCGGGCCGGGTCTGAGAGGTCTTCGATGATCGGGGTGTTCATCACCGCTTCCTCATAAGGACCGGGCTGGCCCCACGGATCTCGAGGAGATGCGTTGATCGTCGACGGTGTGCAGATCTGATAATTGGTGATCTTGCCCTTATCCATGACCAGGTGGTGGGTCAGCCATCCGCGTCCGGCGCCCCACCAACCGACTGCGACCCGCTCGTCCTGGGGGATGGCCTTCTCCAGCTCGGTCGGGTTCATCGCCGCCACCTTGCGTTCACCCTGCTGGAAGAGTCGGTAGGCCTCGAAGAGGCTCTCCAAGCCGACGAGCTGGCTGAACAGGTAATGGTAGGCCCGGCCGCGGTTGCGTTCGAATGCATTCCAGCGTTCGGGCACGTGCCACTCGACCTCACGTTCGCCGGTCTCACCCTTCGGCACAAGGAAGCGCATGCTCGATCCCGTCGCGGACATGAAGTCGCTGGCGGGCATCTTCTGAGCCAGAGCGGTGACCAGCAGGCGCGAGTAACAGCCGGCTTCGACCACTTGACGGTCCCAGCGCGGCGCGCAGGCCCAGGTGTACTTGTCCTTCCAGTCCCGGGCGCCGGGCTTGGGCAGCGTCCTCTTATTCCAGGGGTGATAGGGCGACAGCGGGTTGCCCAGGGAGTCCTCGGCGAAGCGGGATGAGGACGACTCCTCGTAGTAGGAGTGTTCGACGAACTCCTCCCAGCCGATGTTGATGTCGGTCAACCGGGTCGTGACCAGCTGGCCGTCGATGACCACGCCGGGCGTCGACCAACGCTTCTCGCCCCAGGCGTTGCAGTTCTCATACGTCGCGTCGTAGGCGTACGGATCGTCCCAGTAGCCGGGGTCGATGTGGTTGGTCGGCCGGTAGCCGACGAACTGGTAACGCTCGTCGGCCTCGTAGAAGAAGGCTGGGATGTCGTCCCACACCGCCATCATCCGCTGCGCGTAGTCGAAGATTTTGCCGAGCTTGGAGTGGTACTCGTTGAGGGTCTGCAGGGTGAGGGTGGTGGACACGCCGCCTGGCACGACATTCTGCGGGTGCGGGTACTTGCCGGTCAGGATGACCACCATCTCGCGCGACAGCCGGGTGAACTCCAGTCCTTCGCGGTAGAGCGCGCCGGTGAGCGGGTTGAGTGCCGTCATCAGGTCGGCCATCGTCTTGAACCCGTGGATGTGCTCGCTCGGGCACTTGAAGGATTCGGCCTTCGGCCATAGTTCCGGGTTCGAGGACTTGATCACCGATTCGGAGTAGTCCGGCCCGGCCAGCAGGTAGAGGTGCAGCGGGTTGTCATAGCCCATCTCGGCGGCTTCGGTCATGTTGCGCACCACGGTGCCCAGCGGCGGAGGAGCGATGCCCATCGCCTGCTCGATCGCGTATGCAGCCGCGTGGGCGTGCACGCCGCCGCAGACCCCGCAGGCACGCGACGACACGAAGATGGCGTCGCGCGGGTCGCGTCCCATGAGGATGACCTCGTAGCCGCGGAATAGGGTGGCCTGGGCGTGCGAATCGAGGTAGCGGCCGTTGTCGAGATCGGCCGTGACGTGTACGGCGAGTGCGCCGGCGATGCGGGTCACCGGATCCATGTTCAGGTCCTTGATGTGGCCGTTGCGGGCCACCAGGCGCTGGATGCGGTCTTCCCGCTCGGCCTCGGTCTGGCCAACCTCCGGTTTGGTGATCGTGACCGAATAGGGGTCCGGGATGCCGCCTCGCAGCGTGGCGTTACCTCGATCGTCGAACTCGACGGGCAGGGTCTTGAAGCACATGCGCGGGACTCCTCGAGGTTATTCAGGAACGGACGCGCGGGCTACCGCCGCTGGGGGCCTCGTCGGGTCGCTTGCCCCAGACGTCGGCATCGTTGCGGGCCGTATCGCTGGAGCGGCGCCTCTTGTCGTAGAACTTGTGGCCGACGTCGGCCAGCGGCGAAGGCTCGGCCTTCTCGCGGGAGAAGGCGCTGGGCGACGCCCCCTGGCGGTCCCAGCGCACCTCGCGGTTGAGGTTGTTGTTGCTGAACTTTCGTAGGGGCCGGATGACGCTGCCGACGATTCGCGACACCGACGTCGACGCCATCGACCCGGGCGGTCGCTTGTAGAAGGGGGTGAACTTGTCCGGGAAGCCCGGCATGGTGCACCCGATGCAGGCCCCGCCGGCGTTCATGCATCCGCCGATGCCTTTCACCGCTCCGCGTGAGGTGATGTTGCAGTTGACCACGGGCCCCCAGCACCCGATCTCGACCAGGCATTCTGGATCCCCGAATTCGTGCGCGAAGCTGCCCTCTTCGTAGTAGGCGCCGCGCACGCACCGGCGGTGGACGGTCTCGCCGAACAGCCAGGCCGGACGCCCGAGTTCGTCGAACTCCGGCAGCGGGCCGAAGCCCTGCAGGAAGTACAGGACGGCCGCGATGGTCTCGGTGAAGTTGTCGCCGACCGGTGGGCAGCCGGGAATGTTTACGATCGGGACGCCGAGCACCGAGCGGTAGTCTTTGCCGAGGAAGTCCATCAGACTCATGGCGCCGGTGGGGTTACCCTCGGCCGCGGGCACGCCGCCCCAGGTGGCGCACGTTCCGATGGCGATCATGGCGGCGGCGTTGGCGGCTAGCCGGGCGATCCACTCGGTGGAACTCACCGGGCGCAGTGCGCCGTCGGGCCCCCACGGCTCTTCGCCCGTCGCCGACCAGTAGCCACCAGCGGCGTGGGCCACCACCTCGTCGGCTATTGACCCTTCGAGGATGACCACGTAAGGCGCATTGAGCGTGCCCGCGATCGCGTCCTCGGCAGGACGCAGATAGTGCGGACCGGATTCCATGTTGAGCACGGGGTGATGCAGGATCACCCGGGGAATGCCGGGGTGGGCGCCCAGCATCATGCTCTCGACCGAGGGGTTGGTGGCACCGGTGGCGGCGACGCTGCAGCCGTCGCAACTCATGCCCGCGAACCAGAACGCGTGCACCTTCTCCAGCGGCCCGAAGCGCGTCGCGCCGCTCGCCTCTGCCACGCCCGCGAGCATGTCCTCGGTCATCGCCCCCGACGGCATTCCGAAGGCGCCAAGATTGCTGACATCGTGGAAGCCCTTGACGGGGCCGAGGGCGTCGAGCAATTCCTGCGCCGGGGTGCGCGCCAGGAGTTGCGGTGACCTCGTGTGCCGATCCGACATGCGCCGCTCCCTCTAGCCGATAGCGTCTGTGCAGTGGATCACATAGGACTCTAGGTGCACCATACACATAGCAGCCGTGCGGGTGTACGGTCGCGACACCCTCTCCTTCCTGTCAGGAGTGCCTGTGAACGGCTGGATTCTCGGCTACCTCATCGGTGCCGTCGTCGTTATCATTGTGGCCGCTGCCCTGTTGCTCATGATCAGAGGCGCGCGGCGCACCGCGGAACGAGCCGAGGCGGTGCTGGCCGCTCTGAACGACGCGCGCGACGGCACGGCGGCCCTGTGGCAACTCCACGCCACCGTGCAGACCGCCGATCGCATCGTCGCCGCCGCCGCGGATGCGCGGCACAGCCTGACCCCGAGAGCCGCTTCATGAGCGACAACGCGTACTGGACGATCGCCCTGGTCCTCGGACTGATCGTGGCCGTCGTCGTGGTCGTGCTGTTGGAGACGTTCCTGCGCGAGGTGCACCGAATCGAGAATGGCGCCGCCCTGGTCTGGACGGCAGGTAAGCAGGTTGCCCGCAACACAGCGACGACTTGGCTGCTCCCGGAGACCTCCCACCGGCTCACGATGCTCACCGACGAGGCGATGCTGCATGTCGCGCTGCTGAGTCCGACGCCTGCGTCCGGACTGACACCGACACCTGCGCCCTCACGACACGCCGCGGCGACGGCGCATCCGACGCCCGATTCGATGGAACGTCCGCACCCACCGCGCCCGTCCCCGACGCCCGATTCAGAGCGGCCGACCCCATGACCGCCCTGTTGATCGTTCTTACGATCGCCGAGATCGTCGTCGTCGTCGCCGTCCTTGTGTACTACCTGATCCGCATCGCTGCCTCACTGCGCCGCACCTCGCCCCTGCTGGGCAAGGTTGCATTCGGGGTACGCGCGATCGAGACCCAGTGCGACGTAATCGGCCCCGCCGTCCTCACCGTCAACGACCAGCTCGACACCATCGCCGGCGCGCTCGGCGATCTCACCGATCTTGCCGATACCGCCGCGGCCACCACGGCGCGCTGATCATGGACTCCCTGCACCCACCGAAGTCCGAAGCGTTGCGCACGATGTACTGGCGCAGCGAGATCCTGCAGGTCATGTACTGGCTGCGT
Source organism: Mycobacteriales bacterium (assembly GCA_038207565.1). Lineage (GTDB taxonomy): Bacteria > Actinomycetota > Actinomycetes > Mycobacteriales > Jatrophihabitantaceae > JALZAI01. The sequence goes on along the minus strand of JBBQZQ010000001.1, from coordinate 290,675 downwards.
GGCGAGGGGTTGGGCGATGTCGTTGACGCGGCGCTGCTCGAACGCTTTCTCGGGGTGGACGCAGCCCATGGCACTCGTTACCTTGACCGCCTTGTCACCGACGGCTACCTCGACTGCGTTCCGGGCGGTTACACATTGTCCGAATCCGGTCTCGCGGAGGGCAAGACCGAATTTGCCCTGTCCTTCGCCGACTTGACCCGCCCCGCTCATGGGGAGTGCAGCGCAGATTGCTGGTGCCACAACTCGGTGGAGGAAGCCGTCGCCTGCGCCGCCGAGCGCGGAATCGGAACCCTCCAGTGACCACGCGGCCGGAGGACAACGGCATCGGGCTGCCTCGCAATTACCTGCGCCCCTGCCTGCTCCTGTTGCTCGGCGAGGGGATGTCGCACGGCTACGAGTTGCTCGACCAGCTCGGCCAGCTCGGGGTCAGCCAGCCAGATCCCGGGGGGCTTTACCGTTGTCTGCGGGCGATGGACGAGGAAGGTTTGGTCCGCTCGTCCTGGGAGCCGTCGACGTCCGGGCCTGCGCGACGCACCTACGAACTAACCGACGAAGGCATGGATTGGCTACACGCCATGGCCGGTTCGTTGGCCGAGACGGTCCGCGCGCTCGCCGCCTACCGCCGCCGCTACAACCGGCTAGCTGAACATCAGAACGCAGTCCCTTGAGGGTCGCCGTCGCCGGTAAGGGCGGGGCCGGCAAAACGACGATCAGCGCGACGCTCGCGCGCGTGGCAGCCCGCACCGGTCGCTCGGTCGTCGCCATCGACGCCGACGCCAACCCCAACCTTGCCGCCGCCCTGGGCATGTCCATCGAGCAGGCGGCCGCCCTGGGACGAGTCTCGCCGTCGCTTGTGTCGCGCCGGATCGGCGGTGCCGGTCTGACCATCCCTATCGACGGAGTCCTCGACCGCTACGCGTTGCCTGCACCCGACGGCGTCCGCCTGCTGGGCATGGGCGCACCCGCGCACGCCGATGAAGGATGCCTGTGCTCAGCGCACGCCGTCGTGTCCTCGCTATTGGAGGATCTCGGCTCCGCAGAGCGGCTCGTCGTCGTCGACATGGAGGCCTCCCCCGAGCACCTCAGCCGCGGCACCGTGCGGCACGTCGACACGATCTGCCTGATCGCCGAGCCCTATTACCGCTCGCTCGAGACGGTGCGTCGCATGGCAGCCCTGGTCGCGGAACTCAACGTCGAGCGGCTCCTGATCGTCGCCAACAAGGTGCGCTCGCCGGGTGACGCGGACGCGATCTCCGAATTCTGTGAACGCCACGGGCTCACCCTCGCCGGCACAGTGCCCTGGAGCGAGGACGTCGTGACTGCCGACCGAGAACGGGTCCCGGTCATCGAGTGGCCGGCGGCACTCAATGTCGTAGCCGCGGTGTCCGCCCTCGCAGCCGAGCTCCTGGTGCCGACCACCGCTAACTGACGGTCTGGCAGCCGACCTCCTTGCCGATCGTGGTGCCGGTCGGCTTACCGCGATGAGACAGCTGCTGGTTGAACTCGGAAGCCGGGTGCTCCCTGGCGTGAAGTACATCGAACACGTTTCGCGATAGGTGTTGGGTTCAATGGTCTGACGGGCTGTCGGCGTGACGCTACTTGGATGCTTCGGTTCGAGAACTCGGGTGCTCGGTCAGGGTTGGTTTCTTGGACATGCCGGTGAGGCCGAGGGCGCCTGCGATGAGCAGCAGGCTGCCGCCGAGGGCGTAGACGGCTTGGATGCCGACGGCGTCGGCGGCCAGCGCGCCGAGGAGGATGGAGGCGAGTCGGCCGGTTTGCCAGATCATGTCCATGCCGGCGAAGACGCGTCCGCGGGCGTGGTCGGGGACCTCGGTTTGCAGCAGGGAGTTGTAGGTGACCATGCCGGTGGATGTGCCGATGCCGTAGACGCCGAGCGCGATCACCGCGATGGGCAGGTCTCGGGTGGTGGCGAGGATGAGGTCGACCAGCCCGCGAAGCAGGTAGGGACCGAAGATGAGCGAGGGCCTGCGGGGGTTGTGGGTGAGCCGGGTGAGCAGCAGCGGACCCAGGGCGGCGCCGATTCCGATCGCGCCGAGCAGCAGACCGTAGCCGCGCGGCCCGGTGTGCAGGTGTTGTTCGGCGAGGACGACGAGCAGGGCGCTGGTCGCGCCTGCGGACAGGGCGGCCAGCAGCTGGATGATGGCCAGCAGTCTCAGCAGCTGGTCGCGGACGAGCAGCCGGGCGCCGTCGAGCAGTCGTGTCCGCCACGGCTCGCCGCCCGTGGAGCGGGGCGGGCGGTGCAGGTGCAGCCGCGTCAGGATGAGCGCGGAGATGAGGAAGCTGGTGGCGTTGATCCAGAATGCTGGCCCGACGCCCCACGCCGCGACCATCACGCCGGCCAGTGGCGCCACGACGATTTGGGAGATGACGGCTGCGGACCACAGGCCGCTGTTGGCGGCGAGGAGTTCATCCTCGGTGACGATGCCGGGCAGTGTGGAGGCGGAGGCGGGGTTGAAGAAGACCGAGCCGGCGGACAGGCCGAAGGCGATGGCGTAGACGGCGATCACGTGCTGGTCGACGAACGGCAATGTCGCGGCCAAGGCGGCTCGCCACAGGTCGGCGGCGATCATGACCCGGATGCGGGGCATCCGGTCCACGAGCACGCCCGCGATCGGGGCCAGCAGCAGCACCGGCAGGATCTCGGCGATGATCGCGGCGCTGACGCCCAGGCCGGAACCGGTGAGCCGGAAGACCAGCACGACCAGAGCGACGGTGGCTGCGGTGTCACCCCACCGCGAAATCGTCTGAGCGCAGATCAATCGGCGGTAGTTGGGATTGCTCAGCACCGAGCGGGTGGTGACACGCCGCCGGGAACTCACTCACTCATCCTGCTCGCCGCCGGGTTGCCGACGGTCGGCCGGCGCGATGCCCACGGTAAGACGCTGCTCGTGGGGGGCGAAATCGGGGTGGTCGACAGTGTCGGTACAGCGGCTGGCGGCTTGGAAGCTGAGCCCGAACAGGTCGGTGAGACGGCGCCTGCCACCTCAGGTGAGGTGTGCTTCGTGCAGGATCCGGTCGGTGCGGATGGCCGAGGCGGTGAGCTCCGTTCCGATCTTGAGCTGGACCCAGCGGTGCCCAACGGCGGTTACGGCGACCGACGGGTGGTGGGCGATGAACAGCTGGGGGTTCGCGGTGGCCGGCCAGTTGATGGCGTGTTCGTCGAGGAAGGGGGGAGATGCGGTCGCGGACGAGGGGTGCGAGTGGGATGTCGCGCTCATCGTGGCCGTCCGCCGGTCGTGAATGTCGGTGCGCGGCAAGCGCCGCACAGTGCCGCACAGCGCCGACCGTGATACGCGATCAGGGCGGCGACCGCGACCCGCGCCAGATCAGTGTCGTTTAGAGCTTCGCGCAAATGGCCGGGCTTTGAGCCCGCGGCCAGCGTTCCTGGTTCTGACCGGTTACCAGACGACCGATCGGATTGACGAAGATCGTTTCGCGGATCGTGAGGACAGCAAACTTATCGTTCACGCGCCGCAGTCAGCGCCAACCGCGCCCACCTCCCACCGCGAGCCCCTCGGCTGACGGGCTCGCCAGCCTGCTTTGCCTCGGGTTCTACCTTGTGCGCAGCCGCGTTGACCTCACCACCGACGGACTCGTGTTCACCAGGTGCTCACACGACGGGTCCTCTCGATCCCAACACTTCGCGGTGGCGCCGCCCGAGCCTGTGTTCGGGTCGCGCTGCGTCAGGCCTCGGCGGCCGCGCACCTCGCTCAAGTTGGGCGGGCAACGGTCGCGGTCGTACCGGATCGAACGCGCGGCGCACGCATGGCTGTACCGGAAAGCGACAACCACGAGTCCTCGCTGACGGAGCTGACAATCACCCTTCTAGATGTTTCGCACACTTAGCCAAGCACACCTAGCGAGGGTAGGAAGGGAAGACATCGATCACGAGGCGGTTTGAACGTGCAGCGAATCTCGCTCGGACTCTGGCTCGCGGTCGCCGGCGCGGTGGTCTCGTTCGTCTCAATTGGAACCGACTGGTACGTCCTGAACCCTAATTCGAAGACGCCCTACATAGCCAGTGCGTGGATCGGAGTGCCACACGCGTCGGATCTGGTTCTCGCGTCGGCCCTGGTCACGACCGTAATCGTGATCTTGGTAGCGGCGGATCGCGCGCCGGCACGTGGCTCGGTCATCGGCGGGATCATCGCCGCCGTGGGAGCGGTCGGCCTCGCCCAACTCCTCTATCGGATCACCATCCCGCCCTTCGGCTGCCTGAACTACTGTGTCTCTGCGAAGTCCCCGCCTACGACGATCCAGTTCGGGCTCTATCTCGCCGTCGTCGGCTGCGCGGCAGCGTTGGTCGGCGGGCTGCTGCACGTGCGCAGCGCGGCCGCGCGTCGGACCGTGCCGCGCACCTGGGCGGTGCCGGACCAGGCCGGCAGCACGCCCTTGCTGAGCCTGTCCGCCGTGGCCGCGGTGCTCATGGTTGGCATCGGTTTCACCGCGTTGCCGTTCTACTCCAACGCCTTTTCCACCGGTCCGGCCAAGAACTTCAGTGCGTGGCTGGCCATCCCGAAAACGGCCGACCAAGCCGTGCTGCTCGCAGGTCTGGTCGTCTTCCTCGTCATTAGCGCGGCGCGTCGGCGCGCCCCGCTGGCCCCGGGCGCGATCGGCGCGGTTGTCGCTGTCGCCGGTCTTGTCGCCGCCGTGCGGATTCTGTACCGAATCGTGGACGGTCCGTTCATCGACTCGTCGCACCAGCCAGGCACCGGATTCGCAGGAAACGTCACGAGTACGGCCGACGTCCACGTACCGGCTTTCATCGCGCTCGCCTGTGCCGCGGTCATCGTCCTGTGCGGCGTCGGCCAGGCGCTGACCTTCCGGCACGTCGACGACGGCAGCGCACCGACCAGCCCACGCGCCACTCCGGCGCCCGCGGCCAAATAGAACCGATCCGAACACAATCCACGACGAGAGCCGGTGCGCGATGCAACTGCTTCAAGCATTGCCGGGGTGCGGCGCCGGCGGCGGGGTCGCCGACGGCGGTCTGGCCATCTCGGGCCCGGCCGGGATACTAGGCGCTGCGTTCACGCTGATCGCACTGTGCGCCGTTTGGGTGGCGTGGCGGCGCAGCGGGCCGCCGCGCCCAGCGTCATCGGCGCTGGCCCGCGACGCGGTGCCACGGGCCAGTGCACTCGCCGAGAAAGGCCACGAGAGGCTCGAGCCGCAGCTGTTCGTGCCGGCCGCCTTCCTCGTCGAGGCGCACCTCGCCCCAACCCCTGGCCGCCGAGTGAGTGCGAGCGCACGCTCGTTCGACGTGGCGGCCACCTCGACCGGTCAGCCGGCTGTCAGAAGCTGGCTTGACCCCGACGTAATGGCAGGCGACGAGACGACCCTGTCCGCAGTCGATAAGTGCGGGTCACTCGTTCTCGCACCACAGCGGTTTGAGCATCGCTGAGCTCCTTCGCCACCTTCGGCCAGCGGCCCCGGAACCGGCAACTGGTCTCGGGGCGGACCGGGCTCGGCACGTCCTTGTCGATCACGCGCGGCGGCGGCCGGGCTCGGCACGCGGATCCGGGCTCGGCACCCCGGAGAGCAGCGCCTGGGTGAACGGGTGTGCCGGCCGCTGGAAGAGATCCGATCGGGCGCAGGGATGCTCACTAGGTGTCGGTAACCTAGTGTGGGCGGCGCGCGGGACTCGGCCCGATCGACCCTTGCCGCTACGGAGGCTTCCTTGACACCGATCACTCGACGACAGATGCTCCGCCAATCCGCCTTGATCGCCTCGGGGCTCGTGGCCGGTCCGGCGCTGCTAGACGCATGCTCATCGTCCAAGCCCAAGCCCAAACACATTCCTACTCCCACGAGCGCGAACGCGAACGCGAACGCGAACGCGAACGCGAACAAGGTGGCGGGAAACGCCCGTGTGCTTGTCGGGTTTGGCACCGGCAACGACCCCAGCCAGGCCGCTGCCCAGGACGCCTTGGCTAAAGCCTTCGCGAATGCGCATACAGGTGCGTCGGTGACGTTCAACCGGGTGCCCGACAGCAACACCGCGCAACAGAAGTTCACTCTGCAAATCGCCTCCGGCAATGCACCCGACGTCGTTCTACCGATCGGGATCTTCGGCATCTCAACCTTCCTGGACAAGAACGTATGGCTCAATCTGTCGAACTACTTATCCTCCAGCCGAGTGTCACTCGACGACTTCCAGGCTCCCGCGGCGCGAGCCGCGCACGCTGCGGCCTATTACGGCGACACGGGTAAGACCGTCGTGGGTCTACCAAGCGGCATGTTCACGCACGGAGTTGCCTACAACAAAGATCTGTTCGCGAAGGCCGGGATTGCAGAGCCACCGCACGAGTGGGACACCCCGGACTGGACCTACGAGAAGCTGCTGGAGGTGGCGACCGCCCTGACCAAGGACGGCCGCGGACGCACGCCGGACCAGCCGGGTTTCAATCCGAAGGACATCAAGCAGTTCGGCCTCGGACATTGGGACACCGGGATCATGACCCTCGGTTACGGCGCACACAACTACGATCCCAAGACGCGCAAGGTGCGCTTTGATAGCGCCGAATACGTGGCCGGTATACAGGCGGGGATCGACCTCACGAACAAGTTCCACGTGCTGGCGACGGATCAATTGGCCGCCGCCGTGAGTGCCGGCGCATCCGACCCCCAACAGAGCGCCTGGCAGGCCGGCAAGGTTGCGATGGTCGACATGTGCAGCTGCGATCTCGCGTCCTACGGAACGGGAAACAAGTTCCGCTGGGATGTCGCGGCGTGGCCCAAAGGACCCAAGCGCACAGTGGCGACGCTGAATCTCGATGTCGGGGCGATACCGGCACGGAGCAAAAACCACGACCTGTCCTGGGCGGTGCTGCAGGACTTTCTGACCGTCCCCGCCAACGCGCGGACGCTGGCCACCCGCGGTTACGGCGCGATCCCGGTGCTCAAGAGCGAGTCTGCGGCGTTCATCGACAACGTCCGCAGCCAGTTCCCCGGGATCGACCTGAAGGTCTTCCTCGACGCTATCCCGTACTGCACGCCCGAATCGGAAGAGTGGTATCCCGCGTTCGGCGAGATCGGCTCGTTGGGCACCCTTCAGCCGCTCTATGACGGCAAGGTGAGCGCTGCCGAGATCATGCCGAAGTACCAGCAGCAGGCCCAGGCGCTAGTGGACAAGTGGTTCGCCACTCACAAACTGCCGCGGTAGAGCGGTGCCCGTGGCGGGTGCGAGAGCGCGTCGACTGAACGGACGTCAGCGCGAAGCTGGGACGGCCTATCTATTCCTCAGCCCGTGGATCATCGGGTTCGTCGGGCTCACACTCGTTCCGATGGTCGGGACGCTGGTGCTTTCCTTCACGAACTACGACGTCCTCGACTCGCGCACGAGGGGGTGGGTGGGCGCGGGCAACTACCGGGAAGCGGCCATGGATCCGACGGTCCGCCAATCCCTCAAAGTCACCGCCTATTACGCCGTGGCGGAGGTCGGTCTCAACCTGGTGCTCGGGCTCGTCCTGGCCATCCTGCTCAACACCGCGGTTCGCGGTATCGCCACCCTGCGGACGATCTACTATCTGCCCGCTGTCGTTTCCGGTGTGGCTGTCGCGATCCTCTGGCTGTGGATCTTTCAGCCGAGTTCCGGATTAGCGAATCGACTGCTCAACCTTGTCGGCCTGCCGTCCGTGGGATGGGTGTACTCGTCGACGTGGGTGATTCCGGCCTTCGTCCTGATGGGTCTGTGGGGTGTCGGGCAGACCGCCTTCATCTACCTCGCGGTGTTGCAACGCATCCCGACCAATCTGTATGAGGCAGCCGCGGTCGACGGCGTCGGCGCGATGCGCCGCCTTACGCACATCACCCTGCCGTTGGTGACGCCGGCAATATTCGTGAATCTGGTGCTCGGGTTGATCGACAACTTCCAGATCTTCACGGCCGGCTTCGTGATCACTAGTGGCAAGGGCGGACCGGGCACTCAAACCCTTGGTGGCCCAGGACAGTCGAGCCTGTTCTACGTCCTGAACATCTACCGGACCGCCTTCAACAACTTCCGCTTCGGGTACGCCTCGGCCCTGGCCTGGATTCTGTTCGTCCTCCTGCTGGCGATGACGTTGTTGATCTTCTGGTCGAGCCGCCGCTGGGTGTACGAGGAAGGCCGCCGCTTTGACTGAGACCACTACGGTTGCCGCTCTCGGGCCGAGGCCGGCCCGCAGGTTGACACGACGATTTGCGCTTGGATTCACCGTCGTGGGTGCGGGATTGGTGCTGCTGCCCCTGGCGTGGATGATCCTGACGTCGTTGCGGCCCGAGTCGCAGGTCCAGGCACCTAGCCTGTTTCCGGCTTCGCCGCGGTGGCGGAACTACTCCGAGGCCACAACGCAGATCCCATTCTGGCACTACCTCGCAAACTCGCTGCTCGTGACGGTGCCCGTGGTCATCGGGACCGTGATGTCCTCGTGCGCGGTTGCCTACGCGTTCGCACGGATGCGGGCGCCGGGCCTTCGGTGGCTCCTTGTCCTCGTTCTGGCCACGATTATGTTGCCCGGCGAGGTGACCCTGCTGCCGTCGTTCCTGCTTTTCAACTCTCTTGGTTGGGTCGGCACATACCTCCCGTTGACCATACCGGCCTGGCTTGGTGGAGGCGCCGCGAACATTTTTCTGTTACGGCAGTACTTCTTGACGATCCCGATCGAACACGACGACGCGGCTCGCGTCGACGGGCACGGATTTGCCTCGATTCTGCTGAGAGTAATCATCCCGCAGTCGTGGCCAGCCATCGCTGTCGTCACAGTCTTCACGTTTATCGAAACATGGAACGACTTCCTCGGGCCACTCATCTACCTGTCCGATCAGAGTCAGTACACACTCCCCGTGGGCCTGAACTTCTACCGCGACATCTACAACACCCAATGGGCTCACCTGATGGCCGGCTCGGTTCTCGCTCTGCTTCCTTGCGTCGTGCTGTTCTTCGTCGCCCAACGTGCTTTCACTCACGGGGTGGTGCTCACCGGGAGACGGTGACCAAGCGCTCGCCGGTCGAGGTGTCGAAGACGAAGACCTCCCGCGCGGCGAGACTAAGCCTCATCACTCCGCCAGGCTTCGCCTCCGTACGCCCGTCCACGGACGCAACCACAGGCTGGCCCGCGAGATGGAAATGGACGAGCGCGGTAGGCCCCAGTGGCTCCACGACCTCAACGCGAACGTCGACGGCGTCGCCGTCGGCGGTACTCGCGAACTCGGAGTCCACGAACGCCTCGGGCCGCAAACCCACAGTCACATCCAAGACCGCTAGCTCGGGAAGTGGTAGGCACCAGGGACCTACAGTCGCCACGGTGCCCTCTTCCCTGCCATCCTGATGTCCCTGCGCAGTTACGGGAAACAGATTCATTGGCGGGCTCCCGATGAAGCCAGCGACGAACAGATTCGCCGGCGCCGCATAGAGCTCACGCGGGGTTGCGACTTGCTGGATCCGGCCCTCATGGACGACCGCCACCCGGTCGCCGATGGTCATCGCCTCCACCTGATCATGTGTCACAAACAAGAACGTTGCGTTGAGCTCATCGTGCAGTCGTCGTAGCTCAGTACGGGTCTGCACCCGTAGCTTCGCATCAAGATTCGACAGCGGCTCGTCCATCAGAAACGCAGCGGGCTTACGCACGATTGCCCGACCGAGCGCTACCCGCTGCCGTTCTCCGCCGGACAGTGCACGCGGCCGCTTGTCCAGCATCCGGTCTAGCCCGAGCAAACCCGCAGCTTGCCGCACCCTGGCGTCACGCTCGCGCTTGGACCGCACGGATGGCCGCAGCGCGAACGCGATGTTGTTGTAGACACTCATGTGCGGGTAAAGCGCGTAATCCTGAAACACCATCGAGACATCGCGATCTCCAGGCGAAAGGTCGGTGACGACTCGGCCGCCGATCCGGATGGCCCCTTCGTCGGCTCGTTCCAAACCGGCCACCAGACGCAAAATTGTTGACTTGCCGCAGCCGGAGGGTCCGACGAGGACCATCAATTCGCCGTCTTGGATGGCAAGGTCAATGTCGGAGACAGCGACCACGTCACCGGGGAACCGCTTGGTGACGCCCTCCAGGATGATGCCGCCCATCGTCGACCGCGGGCCCCCTTAGGCATGTCGCGTGCCTGGGAACCAAGCACCCGACAAGGGTATCGGCGTTGTTCGACGCGATCCGTGCTGGGTTGACTTATCCGGTTCATTATCAACAGCGCAGACATTTCCAGCGCGTCGTCGTGCGGCGCGACTCGGCCCAGCCCTGCGGCGCTGTCGGCCAAGCCGTACCGGGCCAGCGCCATCCGGTTGGCCGGCAAAAGCGGAACAATCCACCTCCCGCACCCGCAGACCCAGCCAGCCCCGCAGCCGGTCCCACGCCGTTGACCATCCTCGACCCCAAAACCCGGGTCGCGAGCGGCGCCATAGCCCTACCTAGGAGAGAAGCGACCCCCGCGGCACCCGCAGCGAGCGCGTAGCCGCCCTGCCACATCGGATCCGCGACCGTGACCGGCTACAGGATTCCGCGTGTCACGATTGCGGTCGCGGTGCGCTGATGCATATTTATGCGCCGGAGTTTCATCGACGTCGCCCGTCCGTCCCGGCACGCGAGGTGGTGAACTCGAGCAACGTGCCTGCGCGAGGTCTCAACTAATCAGAGACAGGAAATATCTCGCGCAACGCAGCAATTCTTGCTCGGCCCTCGTCCGGCTCGATGCTCGCTATTGCACGTCCGTGGTAGAGCAGCACCCAGTCGCCGGGCAGAGGGCCCCCGGCTTCGCCGACGGGAAGGGCGAGAGGCACCTCGCTGACGACGCCTACCGCATCGACCCGGACTCGTCGCTCGTCCAGGTCGACGATCTCGACGATCTGGGCGGGGATGCTCAGACACATGGCACGACCTCCTGGTCATGCCCAGCTAACTGCATTTCCCTGATAGATGTCCAGCACCAGTACTGCTACTTCGGAGTAGCGGCGACTCATCCCGACGAGCCTCCGATGACTCTCGTCTCACGGGTCTTCTGGCTGGGGCCTATAGCGCAATTAGGTCAAGCTTCCCGCGGTCCTGGCGCCCAACGAGGAGACGGCCTGCACGCTACGAGCGCGCTCACATCGACCGGTGACCGGTTACTGCGACTACGCGTGCGAGCACGACTAGCACGGCGACAGCGAGTGCCACTGGCCGGACATGCTCAATGCGAGTTCGTTCCAGGCGTGGAAGCCGTCGGCGAAGGCGGCGTCGATGATGATGCGGCCCGGATCGTACCCGGGAAGCAGTGCGCCCCAGGCCGGTGGTGCGCCAGTGCCGCACATCGGGTTCTGCTCGATGTCGAGGTCGAGCATCGCTTCGAACAGCATCAGGTGGCGCCGAGCGGGTCCAACACAGCGCCGACCAACGCGCCGAGCATGGCGTAGATGAGACCAGTCAGCAGGTTGCCGATGATGAAGGCGAGCCACAGCTCGGGTTGAAAGCTCAGCGCCGTGACCGCAAGGGAGACGGCGAACACGAACGCGGTCGCCGCGCTGAGCACGAGTAGACGCGGCACCAACACCGCGACGGGCCGAAACCCTGCTACCACTAGTCGCCGGTCGGCCTGACCTACCGAGCGCACCACGAACACCCCCACCAGCCTGGCGAGGAAGGACACCGTGATCGCGGCCATGAATGCGCCGTCAATATCGCGCATGTTCGTCGGCACTTGTCCGCCGGTGGGAAGGCTGATCACGCTCGGCAGGCGCTGGGTGGCGGAGATGGCTTTGGTGATGAAGAAGAACGGCACGACCACGAACAGGACGAGGAGCAGGGGGCGGCGGGTTTGCTCGCGAAGTTCCATCCGGGTCGCAACAGCGACGCGACTCACGCTCGGAGGACTCGGTCGGCGCGGCAGTAACACCGCTGCGATCGGGATGGTCTCAGGACCGTCGGCTTCCTCCGTGACGAGGTCACCGGCGGGCTCGCGGTCGCTCTATACCGGACTCCGTGCCCGTCGCGTTCGCGAACGAGCCACCTTGAGGGATGCAAGATGCCTTTTACCGTCATACCCGTCGTGTGTGCGGGAGGCCGGTCAATGGCAGCGACGGAAGGCGCGGCCCCAACCAGCGCTGAACCCGCAACTTCCCGGCGCCAATACCGCGTACGAGATCGTGGTCCCAAACCCGACTATTCGAGGTGCGACCTGAAGCCGCGGCAGAGTCGGTTCAGAAGCGTGGCGTGAGTTCCACCGTCGGGTGACGCAGAGGATGCGTCACCCGACGGCGTGTTCGGGCGTACTACTTGATCGTGGGCAGGAGGGCCTTCATCTGGGTGATCTCCTTGCTCTGCCCAGCGATGATCGACTTGGCCAAGGTCTTGGCGTCGCTGTTCTGGCCCGCGCTGAGTTCGGTGTTCGCCATCGTGAGCGCGCCGGTGTGGTGGGTGATCATTTGGGTGAGGAACAGCTTGTCGAATGTGGCACCGGTTGCCGATCCGAGCTTGGACATCTCGGCGTCGCTCATCATCCCGGGCATGCTCGTGCTGCCCATGTGCATACCGCCTGCCGAGGTGTCGGGTACCGGCTTGTTCCAGCCCTTGAGCCATCCGGACATGGCGCTGATTTCCGGTGTCTGCTCGTTCTCGATCATCTGGGCGAGCTGCTTGACCTTCGGATTGCTGGCTTGGGTGAGCGCCATCTTCGCCATGTCGAGGGCCTGGGCGTGGTGCGGGATCATGTCGGTGGCGAAGCTGACGTCGGCTGCGTTGTGCGGGCCTGTTGCCGGCGCACCGGCCTGAACCTTCGTGGATCCGCTGGCGGACATGCTGCCCGTCATCGACGAGTGCGCGGCCGGCGAGCCGGAGCTGCTGCAGGCAGAGAGAGTAACTGCGGCCGCGGCGGCGAGGGTGGCGGTGATGAGGTAACGCTTGCTCATTGTGGGTGTCCTCTCAGGACAGGTCGTGCAGGGAATCGGGACATGAGGAGCTGATGCGGCCACCGCAAACCGCCCTAGGGGCGCGGGCGAGCCACAGGTCAGTTCATGTCCGGCTGATCCCCAGTCCAATGAGCGATACGGCTGGAGGGGCCCGGGGCCCCCGGGCCGAAGTGCGCGGCTGGGACGGTATCGGCATGCCGGAGGTAGCCGCGGCGCTGAGCACAGGGCCGGGAGCGGTGTTGTGTCCGGGTTCCGACACCGTCGCGACACAGTCAGCGTGATTCATCGCGCAGCCCATCGGCGCGGAAAGGCTGCGCCCCGGGACCCGGGCGTCGTGGCGGGGGACATTAGCGGGGCGGCGGGTGACGGGATCCGCGTGGTGCGCACGTCGCGGCGAAATTGACTGACGCATCGCCACGGTCATGGTCGTGGTCGGAGTAAGTGATGGCGACATTGCCGCACCCGTCGGCGTGGTCGTCGCACCGCCCGAACTCGTCATGGCATCGGGTAGACCGTGCATGCCCACCAGACCAAGCAGGGTCAGCAACACCAAGAGCGCACGCGCCGCCCATCGACGAGGTGACCTCTGCTGCATCCCCCCACGATATCCGTATGGCCGTGCGGGCTTGCAACTTTGTGACGGAAGGCGTAGACCTGTCCTTGGACATCCGTAGGTCCGTACGGGTGTTCTGATTTGATGGAGAGGTGGTCGCAGTGTCGCTGTTCAGCGGGGTTTGGCATGGCCTGGACGAGGCGTTTTTCATGTTCTGGGAGACGCTGTGGGCGCTGGTGCTCGGATTTGCGTTGTCCGGCGCGGTGCAGGCGTTCGTGTCGCGCACGGAGATGCAACGCGCACTGGGCGATCACCGGCCGCAGACGTTGGTGAGGTCGTCGTTCTTCGGGGTGATCAGCTCCTCGTGTTCCTACGCCTCCTCGGCTCTCGCGAAGACTCTATTCGCGCGCGGCGCTGATTTCACGGCCGCCATGGTATTCATGGTCGCCTCGACGAATCTCGTCGTGGAACTGGGCATCGTGTTGTGGCTGCTGATCGGCTGGCAGTTCGCCCTGGCCGAGTTCGTCGGGGGCGCCATCATGATCATCCTGCTCGGTCTGGTCGTTCCGCGGTTGATCCCCGAAGCCTGGATCAGCGACGCCCGCGATCGCCTCAACGACGACACCCGTACCTCCGAGCCTGATGACGTCGAGCCGAACGTGCACGCGGGTCACGGAAGCGACCACACCGGCGGCCACGACGAGACCCACGACGACGACCTACTTGCGCCGGAGCCACTGCGCCGTCGGCTGCGCTCACGCAAGGGCTGGGGCGACGCATCGGGCTACACGATCAGCGACCTCTCCATGCTGCGCAAGGAACTGGTCATCGGATTCGTGGTCGCCGGCTTCCTCGCCGCGCTGGTCCCGACCGGATTCTGGCGCTCGCTGTTCCTGACCGGCCACGGGTTCTGGTCCTCCCTGGAGAACGTGGTCCTCGGCCCGTTCCTGGCGATCATCAGCTTTGTCTGCTCGGTCGGCAACGTCCCCCTCGCGGCCGCACTGTGGCAGGGCGGCATCAGCTTCGGCGGTGTCGTGTCGTTCGTGTTCGCCGACCTGATCACCCTGCCGCTGCTCTCCATCTACCGCAAGTACTATGGCACCGCGATCACGCTGCGGATCCTCGGCATCTTCTGGGCCGTCATGAGCATCGGCGGCCTCGCGGTCGAGTACCTCTTCCGCCTCGTCGGCATCCCCGACCCCACCCGGCCGACGATGATCATCCACACCGGGTTCCAGTGGAACTACACCACCGTTCTCAACATCCTCGCGCTGGCCGCATTCGCGGCCATCTACTGGCTCTACCGCCACCGCGACACCACCAGCGACCAGTACGCCAAGGACCCGGTCTGCGGCATGCAGGTCGAGATCGCACACGCCCCCGCCGAACGCAGCGCCCACGGGCAGCGGATCCACTTCTGCTCCGACCACTGCGCGCACCGCTACGACGCCGAGCCGGATCGGTTCCCGCGCACACCCAATGCTGACGCGCACGCCAACGCCGCCGGCAACACCGCGGCCGGTGATCACACCGAGATAGATCCGGTCTGCGGCATGTCGGTCGACCCCGCGACGGCCCATTCCGTCGAGCACGACGGCCGCCGTTACCTGTTCTGCGGCCCCGGGTGTCGCGCGACGTTCGAAGCCGACCCTGACGTCTACGCTGAGCCCGCGGGTGCCGACCGGGCGGACGTCAACACCCTGCACGGAGGGGCCCGATGAGCGTCACCGACCACGACCACCCGATCGACGCCGAACGGGTCGCCCACGCCCGCTCACGACTCCCCTCCGCCGAGGACGCCGCCCGCTTGACCGGACTGCTCTCGCTCATGGCCGACCCCGTCAGACTGCGCCTGATCTACGCCCTCGACGTCGCCGAGGAGTTGTGCGTCGGCGACCTCGCCCTAGCGCTCGACGTCAGCGAGGACTCCGTCTCCTACGCCCTACGGCTACTGCGCACCGCAGGCCTGCTCGTCACCCGCAAAGCCGGCCGCGTCGTCTACAACCGCCTCGCCGACGACTTCCCCGCCCCACTGCGTGATCACTGCCTGCGCCAGCTGATAGCGCTGACCCACACCTCCGACGCGGACGAATGACCACATCAGCCACGGTTGACGCCTTCGCCACGACGGACACCGCCACCTGATCCGCTGGGCGATCCGCGGGTTGGTTCCGGTGGGACAGTCCCACACCGAGCTCCCTTTCCGCGCCTGCGCCTGCGCCTGCGCCTGCTGTTAGCGAAACGCCAGTTCGGTCGCACATATTGACACTCGGGTCGTCGAAAAAGGCCGACCGGCACGCGCTCTATTCGGCGATCTGCGCTCGCTATCCACAGATCAGCCAGAGTGGCTTGCCTCGCTGCGGTTCGCAGCCTGAGGGTCGAACCATGAACGAGACCAGCAGCGTGAACTTGGCACTTTTGAGCTCGGCCGGTTGCCTTGAATCGATCGCGCGCGACGTCGAGTCGGTGGACGCGAGCGTGCCGATCTTGTGCGGCGTGGCGGCGAACAGGTTGCGGGCGCTACTCGGCTTAACGGCGCGCGAGCTGCCACAGGTCACGGACCATCCCCGCGCGATCGTCTCGCTCCTGGATCGCGTCACGGCGGAGTTGTCGGGTCTCGATCCTGACCCCGTCGTGCACGAGGTGCTGTCGCTAGTCGGCGTCGCTCGGAGCCACCTGGAGGAGGCGTGAACACCTACGGCGGGCGAGCGATGCGGCACTGGCGGGAGTGGGTTGCCGGAGCAGTACGAAGTGATCGATGAGCCGGCGATCTTCTTCGGGGAGCTCGGACTCTGGATGAGCGATGAGGTTGCGCGGATCGAGTTCGAGCTGCTGCCGCCGGAGTACAACAGCGATGAGGACTTCATGACGCGGGTCGGTCATCGCGGCATGGCGCGGCTGCGCGCCGAGGAGATGGTGCTGCATCTTGCGATGCCGGCTCCCGACCCGGCCGATGACGAACTGCCGCACACCTGGGACGCGATCTTCGAGGCCGCCGTCATCGATGTCGACGACGTCGTTCTGCCGCGGCGCCCACCGCGTTGATCGCCGTGATCACGGCCGGGAGGTCGCGGTCGTAGAGGCGGCCGGTGTCGAGCTGGCGCTCCAAGTCGGCGAGCACGGACAACCATGCCAACCCACGCGGCGAGATGGTCACCTTGCGTTCGACGACAACCGGGACCTCGACTCGGCGTTCGACGACCTCGACGGCACAGCGGCCCGAGGCTGCGGCTCGCGACTGCTCCCACGCTCGATGCCGGCAGGTCGGCGAGCACCACCTCGGCATCCGCCCGGTGCGGCCGGGGCGGAAGACGTGGCCGCACCACGGGCACTCGAGCAGCTCAGGCCGCCGGGCCAACGCGGCCTTCGAGTAGATCGAGCAGCGGACGCGTTGGCACCCTGATCAGCTTGCCGAGCCGAATGATCGGCGTCGGCCAGGCATCGTCGCGCACCAACTCGTAGGCCATCGTCCGACCAATGCCAAGCAGGCGGGCGGCGGCAGGCAGATCGAGCACCGCTGGCAGGTTCGAAACGTCCATGGAAATCACCCCTCACCCCGCTCAAGTGGAGGGGGAGGCAGTGAACACGACATGCGTTACCGGATCGTGACCAACAGATTCTTGATGGCAAGCGGGTGGCAAATGATCAAGGGCCCCGATGCCAAAGCATCGGAGCCCTTGTATTTACTGCCCTACGTGGTAGCGGGGGTAGGATTTGAACCTACGACCTCTGGGTTATGAGCCCAGCGAGCTACCGAGCTGCTCCACCCCGCGTCGCAGTACCCAGGTTAGCGAACTAGCACGCTGCATTCCACACCGGGCTCCGTGACGGTGGTCAGCCTCCGCCGGATCGGGTCGGTGACGGACTGGTGGTCGTAGTCGGCGGCGAACTGCTCGAGGAGGGCGAAGCGGAACCCTGCTGCGCCTGGTAACGGTCCACGAGGTCCTTGAGGGCTTGCTGCGCCACGCCGATCTTGGCGAAGTCTCCGGTCTTGTAGGCGGCCTGTAGGTCCGCGAGGGCGGAATCCAGCTGCGGCACCGTCACGGGACCACCGGGTGTCGCGCTCCCCGACGGCGACGCGGGAGACGGGGGCGGCGTGGTGGGCGGCGGGGTCGTGCCGTTGGTCCCGCCTGTAGTCAGATTGATCGTGTGCCCGGTGGTGTTGCCCGGTTCGAAGTCCGACAGCGCATCGGCCAGTGTCGCGCCGTATCCCACCTTGTCCCCGTAGACAACGATCACGCGGTTGAGACTGGGGTAGGCCCCGCCGGTCGAGGTGGTGCTCTGCAGGTACAGCGGTTCGATGTAGAGGAACGACTTGCCGAGCGGCAGGGTCAGCAGATTCCCGTGCAGCAGGTTCGAACTCCCGGCGCCCTGCGCGGACAGCGAATCCTTGCGGATGAAGCTGTTGTTCGTGATGAGCGTGTAGACCTGCTCCGGCCCCTGGACCGATTGTGAGCCTCCGGGCAATTGCAGGACAGTGATCTTTCCGTAGTCCGGGCCGGGGTCACTGTTCACGCTCAAGTACGACGCGAGGTACGTCGAGTTGTTGACGTTCATCGGCGATGTCAGCTGGAACTCCGCATCCGTGGAACTGCCACTCGGCGGGGCCGCCAGCACGTAGTACGGCGGTTGTGCACCTAGGCTGGAGTTGGTCGGATCCTTCGGCACGGTCCACTTCGCACCGACGTTGAAGAAGGTCACCGGGTTGTCGACGTGGTACGTGGCGAGCAACGCCCGCTGCACCTTGAACAGATCCTCGGGATAGCGCACGTGCTCGCGGATCGAACCCGGCATCGACGACTTGTCCTGCACCAGGTTCGGGAACACGCTCGCCCATGCCTTGAGCACCGGATCCTTGGTGTCCCACCGGTAGAGCGACACCTTGCCGGTGTAGGCGTCCACGGTGGCCTTTACCGAGTTGCGAATGTAGTTGATCGTGTCGTTGGGCTGCTTCGCGGTCCTGTTCGCAGCCGCCAGCGCGTCGTCGGTCAACCTCGAGAGAGACTGTCGCTCCGAGTACGGGTAGTTGTCCATTGTCGTGTAACCGTCCACCATCCAGACGATGTGCCCGGTAGCGCTGTCCACGATCGGGTAGGGATCACCGTCTACCTTGAGGAACGGTGCGACCTTCTGCACCATCACCCGGGGATCGCGATCGAAGATGATGTTCGCGCCCTTGGCGCTGGCGGCATTGTTGAGCAGGAAGTTGGTCTGCTTGTAGTTCACCGCAAATGCGAGCCGGCTGAAGAGGTTGCCGAGCGACACGCCGCCTCCGCCCGCGTAGCGCACCTTGGTCTCACCGTTGCCGTCGAACTCCTGCTTCGTACCGGCGGCTCCGACGATCGAATAGTCGGGCAGCAGTTCGCCGTAGTAGGTCGCGCCGTTCGTCAGACCGAGCGGGCCCTTGGCCGGGATCCCGGACTCGGTGAAGGTGTTGGTCTTGTCACCGGGATTCGTGACGTCGGTGTTCGCCGCCGCAGCGACGAAGCCGTCGCCATGGGTGTAGTTGGTGTGCTCGTTGATCCAGTTGGTCTGGGTCAATGTAAGGTTCGCGGCGTCCAACTCGCGCACGCCGACGATGTAATCCTGCTCGTTGCCGTTGGCCTTGTACCGGTCCACGTCGAGTTTGGAAGCGAAACCGTACACGTTCTTGAACTGCTGGAACCGCGCGAACGTGGGCGAGACGATGTTCGGATCCAGGATCCGGATGTTGTCCAGCGTCGGATTGCCGGTCTGTGTCGGCGCGCTGAGATCGGGCGAGGGCGTCGCTTTGTAGTCCACGTACGCGACATTGCCGCCCGTCGCGATGTTGTAGGCATCGCGGGTGGCCTCGATGTTCTTCTTGATGTATGGGGCTTCCTTCGAGCTGGCGTTCGGCTTCACCGAGACCTGCTGCAGGATCGCGGGGTAGATGCCGCTGATGAGGATGCTCAGCACGAGCATGGACACAAATGCGATACCCGGCAGCAGGGTGCTGCGCAACCACAGGCTGGCGATAAGCCCGAGGGCGATGATGATGGCGATCCAGAACAGGATGGTGCGCGAGGGCAGTACGGCGTGCACGTCGGTGTAGGACGCGCCGGTGAACTTGCTGCGCCCGGAGAAGACCAGGCCGTATCGGTCGAGCCAATATGCCATCGCCTTGAGCACGATGAAGACGAAGACGAGCACGGTGAGGTGCCGTCGCGCGGAGAGCGTGATCTTCGGACCAGGGGTCTGCAACCGGATCGCGCCGAGCAGATAGTGCACTCCCGCCGAGAGAATGAGCGAGAACAGGATCGCACTGAAGCCGAAACCAAGCAGCAGGCGGTAAGCCGGGTAGTCCCAGGCGAAGAACGAGATGTCGAGGTGGAACTGCGGGTCCTTCTGCCCGAAAGATCCGCCATGCAGCCACAGCTGCCACGTAGCCCAGTTGCCCTGCGCGGCCAGTCCTGCCGAGAACAGCGCGATCAGCGTGACGCCGATGAGCACGAGCCAACGCCGCGGTTCGAGCAGCACGCGATAACGCTCGATGTTCTGCTGCTCGACCGACATGGGCCGGAACGGGGGCCGCAAGAGGTAGGCCACGACCAGGTTGACGCCGATGATCAGCGCCATCGTGATCCCGAAGATCAGGAAGAGCACCAGCCGGGTCCAGAAGATGGTGGTGTAGACGCCGCGGTAGCCGAGCGAACCGAACCACAGGTAGTTGATGTACACGCCCGTCGTCTGGACCAGAACGATGATGAGGACGAGCAATGTCCCCGCCGTCCACAGCGCAATCCTCGAGCGGCGTGACAGCGTGATGTTCGGGACGGGCGGCCGCATGGCCACGGGCGACTCCAGGGTCAGATGACGTCGATCGGCTAGGTCCGGCTTGTCGTCAACGTACCGGCCTGACCTGAGGTTCCGTCCGCGTCTCGGGCAGGATCCAGGCATGAGCACCGTGGTGGAAGCTGCAGCAGCCGAGATCGAGGCCTACGTCGGGCAGACGGGCTGGGACCGGGGTCCGTCGCTGTTCGCGCTGGTGGCGGCTGATCGCTTCTCCCAGGACGAGCCGGAAGCCGCTGCAAGGCTGGGCGTCGACGGGTCGGGCGGTGACACGCTGACCCCCATCGAGCAGGAATCGCTGCCTGACGGTGAACTTGATGAAGCGCTCGCCCAGATTGGCTGGCCGGAATCGGTGGCCGGTTGTGCGCTGGCGCAGGAGATCCTGATCCTGCCTCCGTCCGCCAATGTCGATCTGGACGGCGAGGCGGCGCTGTCGAGGGTTGCCGGCCATCCGGAGCGGCGTGAGGCGCGATTGATCGTCGCGGTGCTGCGCGACGGGTCGAGCGCCGCCATGCTCCGCCTGCGTGCGACCGACGGGGCGGCCGAGGACGACCTGCTCACCGGGGCGGACCTCGCCCCCAACCTCACGAACGCGCTGCTTGCTACCCTGCACGAGGACTGAGCCGCGCTCAGCAATGCGGAACGGGCTTCTTCTGCTCGAGGTCGTTGAGGTACTGCACCGCGTGGTGCAGCGTGTCGACCTTCACCACGTCCAGCCCGCCCGGGATGGCACCTCGTACGTCGGCGCAGTTGCCTGCGGGGGCGAGGAAGACCGACGCCCCCGCCCGGCGGGCCGCGATCATCTTCAGCTGGATGCCGCCGATCGGGCCGACCGAACCGCTCGAATCGATCGTTCCGGTACCGGCGATGAACCGACCGTCGGTGAGGTCCTGCTTGCCGGTCTTGTCCATGATTCCGAGCGCGAACATCAGACCCGCGGACGGGCCCCCGATCTGGTTGCCGAGACCGAGATCGACGGTGAAGGGCAGTGGGCACACCTGGCCGACGCCGATGCCGATGCTGCCGCCCGAACGCCCGCCGACGGGCTTGCCCAGGGTGATCGCGACGGTCTTGGCACGCCCCGCACGCAGGATGCCCACCTCGACCTTCGTGCCCGGCGCATCCTTGGCCAACAGCTGACGCAGCAATACGTCGCTGTCGGCCGGCGCACCGTCGAGGGTCTTCACGACATCCGCGGGCTGCAGCTTGCCCGCGGCCGCTCCGTCGCCGCGCACGGAGACCACGCCGAACTGCGTGCGGTAGCCGAGCTCGCACGATGCGGCCGCTATCGCGTTGTCCTGCGAATCGCTGAAGTCCTGGGCGTTCTGCTGGTCGACCTGGTCCTGGCTCTCACCGGGCGGATAGATCGACGATCTCGGCACCACGACCTCGTCGGATTGGACCCAGGCGCTCAGGGCGTCGAAGACGGTCAGCTGCTGCGTCGACACCAACACCGTTGTCATGTTCAGGTGGCCGGAGGTCTTCTTGGCCCGGGTGCCCTTGAGGACGATGATCGTGCTGCCCTTGTCGTCCGCGCCGAGCGTGTTGTAGGTCGGGCCCGGCGACAGGATCACGTAAGGGACCGGCAAGGTCATCGCCAGGACGAGGAGCACCAGGAACACCAGCGCCGCGACGATCAGGGTGCGGACCCGCCTGCTCAAAGCGGCGATCGCGCTCGCGGCGGAGCTGAACATGATCAGGAGCCTAACCGTCGGGCGTGGTGTCCGCCCCGCCGCGTATCGGCCGTCCGGCGTTGCTGGCAGGGATGGTCAACGCGTCCAGATAGTCGCTGTGGGCCTGCATGGCAGCACGGGTGCTGACCCGCCGCGGACCCCGTGCACGGACGCCGCGCCCCCAGGACCAGATCGCGGCCAAGACGGTGGCAGCGACCGGAGCACCGAGCCACGCCGCCCATGTCATGAGGCGCACGGTATCGGCGTACCGGTGTTCGCCGTCGGCGCAACGCGGACGGGGAGCGGAACAGCCTGCGGGTCTCGTTCGTCGCTACTACCGTGGACTTCATGAGTAATCAGGTGCCGTTCGGATTCGGTGGCGGCGACCCCTCGCAGGGCGGTGGCGACGACCTGTTCGGACAGATGCCCCTTTTCGCGGAGCTGCAGAAGCTGTTCTCCTGGTCCGGTGGTCCGGTGAACTGGGACCTCGCCAAACAGATGGCGGTCTCCGGGCTGTCGGGGGCCAACCCCGGCTACTCCCCTGCCGAACGTGCGGCCGTGGGCGAGTCGATCCGGCTCGCCGATCTGTGGTTGAACGAGGTCACCGACCTGCCCTCCGGCATCCAGAGCATCGCATCCTGGACCCGGCTCGAGTGGCTCGAGCAGACCCTGCCGGTCTGGAAGTCGCTGTGTGACCCGGTCGCCGAGCGCGTCGTCGCCGCCATGGCAAGCGCTATGCCGACCGGCGACGGCGAGGGTGGTCCGATGGGCGCGCTGGGCGGAATGGGTGGAATGGGTGCGTTGGGCGGGATGGCCGGCCTACCCGGCCTCCCGGGCCTGCCCGGCGGCCTGCCCGCAGGATTGCCTCTCGCCGGGATCATGAACCAGATCGGCGGGCTGATGTTCGGCGCTCAGGTCGGTCAGGGCCTGTCCGGGCTGGCCCGCGAGGTCGTGGGCGCCACGGACATAGGCATTCCGCTCGGCCCCCGCGGCGTCGCCGCCCTCGTCCCGGCCAATGTGGCGGCGTTCGGAGCGGGCCTGGAGCGACCCGCCGACGAGGTGCTGCTGTACCTCGGGCTGCGCGAGGCGGCACATCAGCGACTGTTCACGCACGTGCCGTGGCTGCGTCAGCGCCTGCTCTCGACCATCGAGGAATATGCGCGCGGCATCACCGTGGATCTCTCCGCTATCGAACACGCGATGGGCGACGTCGACCCGGGCAATCCGGAGAGCGTGCAGGCGGCACTGGCCGGGGGGTTGTTCGAGCCGGAGCAGACCCCCGAGCAGCAGGCCGCGCTCCGCCGCCTCGAGACGCTGCTTGCACTCGTCGAGGGCTGGGTGGACGCGGTCGTGGCCGCGGCTGCGGGCGAACGGATGCCGGGCGCGGATGCGCTTCGCGAGGCATCGCGGCGGCGCAGGGCGAGCGGCGGGCCAGCCGAGCAGACCTTCGCCACCCTCGTCGGGCTGGAGCTCCGCCCGCGGCGGCTGCGCGAGGCCGCTGCGCTGTGGTGGGGCGTCACCGAGAAACACGGCGTCGCAGGCCGTGACGGCATCTGGGCACACCCCGACCTGCTGCCCACCTCCGAGGACCTCGACGACCCGTTGGGCTTCGCGGAGACGTTGGGCGTGGACGTCGCCCTGACTGCGCCGACCGACCAGCGCCCGACCGAACAGCGCCCGACCGAACAGCGCCCGACCGAACCGCATCAGACGGATGTCGGACCGGCAGAGGACCGACCGGCAGAGGACCGACCGGCAGATGGCCAGCCGACAGACGACCGACCGGCGGTTGATGACGGCGCTGGCGACGACGGGCCGGCGGCACCCACGGCCTAGGAGGCGGCGCTGTCCTCGACATCATCGACCAGGTCGTCGGCGATATTCAGGTGGGCGGCGGCGCTCACTCCGTCGAGATAGCCGCGAGCCCGCTCAGTGCGTGGATAGCGTTGCACCAGGGCCCAGAAGTCCGGGCCGTGGCCGGGCACGAGCAGGTGTGCCAGTTCGTGCATGAGCACATAGTCGCGGACCCATGGCGGCATGACCTGCAGCCGTTCGGAGAGCCTGATGGTGCCGTCGGCGGGCGTGCAGGACGCCCACCGGGTCCGCATCGAGGAAACCCACCGCACGCTCGTCGGGCGGGCCCGTCCACCCAGGTAGGACGTCGACAGCTCGGCGCCGCGTCGTGCGAGCGTGGTATCGCCGCCTCGGCGCACCCGTTCGTCGGCCGCCGAACTCAGCCGCGCCACCATGCGCTGCACCCACTCTGCCTCCTCCGAGCGCGAGAATCGACCCGGGATCATCACCACGATCTGGGCGCCGTCGCGATACGCCGAAACAGTACGGCGACGACGGGCGCTGCGGCGCACGACAACCTGGCGCGCGTCGGCGTCTCGAGGGGCGTTTCGAGGGGCGTCTCGTGGGGCGTCTCGAACAGTGGTCTGACTCACGGGCGGAGGGTATCCGTGGGCACGGACATTTTCGGGGAAGCGCACCGAGCCTGGCGTCGCCGCCGCCGATCCACGGAAGACCTGTCCACAAGTCTGTGCACAGGTGTGGACTTAGACCTCAGGTTTAGCGGTCCGACATCTCCTGTTTGGGTCATTCCACCCCGCGTTTGGGGCCCCGGCCACCTCGGATCCCTGGGACCTGTGGATAACTCGACCCCTGGCTCCGGCGACGTGCGAGCGTGCACCGATGACCGAGTCGACCACCATGCTCAGTCCGGCGGCGCGCGTTCTCTGGCGCGCACCGAACACCGTGCAGCTCGAGCTGGGAACGCGCCGGGTGATCGTCGACGGCGTCGGCGTGCCGGTCGTCCGGCGCCTCCTCGGGCGCAGCGTCGACCCGGCGGAGGGTGGCACGGCGGAGGGTGGCTCGGTGCACTCTGGCCCCGGCGACACCACCGATCTGCAGCGGACGCTGGTCGAAGGCGGTTTTCTCTGGCCGGTGGCTTCGTCACAGGACGACCTGCGCCGGGCGCCGCCGGCTCCGCGCCTCGCGAGTGAGCTTGCCGCGCTCAGCGTGCGGCACGGCGAACGTGCGGCAGAGGTCCTGGCTGTCCGCCGGCACAGCGCGGTCGCGATTCACGGGTCTGGTCGGGTCGGCGCGCAGTTGGCGGGGTTGCTGGCTGCGGCTGGTGTAGGCCGCGTTCACGCCCTCGAGCGCAGCGCGGTCCGGCTGCACCAGACCGCGCCGGGTGGTCTGCGGCCGGCCGACGAGGGCAGCCGCTACGACGAGGCCGCGGCCGCGGCCGTGCTGCGCGCCGCACCGGAGGTTGACGCGGCGCCCCCGCCCCTCGGCGATCGTCCCGACCTGGTGGTCCTTGCGATCGACGAGCCCGTCGACCCCGATCGGCGGTCCGCATTGCACGCGCGAGGCTGCGCGCACCTGGCGGTGAGCGTCGGGCCCGACCGTGGCGTGGTCGGGCCGCTCGTCCTTCCCGGACTGACCAGTTGCCTGGGCTGCGCCGACCTGCACCGCCGCGACCGTGATCCCGCCTGGGACGTCCTGGCCGTGCAGCTGGCGCACCCGCATCGCGCGGGCGCTGCAGCCCAGGTCGCGGTCACGGCGGTCGTCGCCGGGCTGGCAGCGATGCAAGCCCTCGAGTTCCTCGACGGTGGCAGCCCGGCGGCCGTCGAGGGGACGCTGGAGTTCGCCCCGCCCGATGTCCGGGTACGGCGCCGCACGTGGCCGCCGCATCCGGATTGCGATTGCATGGACGACCGGGATCGGTGCCGATGAGCGCATCTGCCCGAATGGTTCGTCAGGAATCGTTGCTCCGGTACAGCTTCGGCGCCGGTGGTAGCGGCCCGGCCAGGCACAATGGCGTGGTGTCCGATATCCCGCAGCGCCGTGTCGCACGTACCGCCAAGCTGGCTTCGCTGCCGCTCGGTGTTGCGGGCCGCGCGACTGTCGGGTTCGGCAGGCGGATGACCGGACGCTCGTCGGACGAGCTGACCGCCGAGCTGCAGGCTCGCACGGCCGAGCAGCTGTTCACGGTCCTGGGCGAGCTCAAGGGCGGTGCGATGAAACTCGGCCAGGCGTTGTCGGTGTTCGAGGCAGCACTGCCCGAGGAGACGGCAGCGCCCTATCGCGAGGCGCTGACCCGGCTGCAGGAGGCCGCGCCGCCGATGCCCGCGGCCGCGGTTCACGGCGTCCTCGACGAGCAGCTCGGACGAAGCTGGCGCGACCGGTTCCAGTTCTTCGACGACACGCCGGCGGCTGCCGCGAGCATCGGCCAGGTGCACCGCGCCGTCTGGGCCGATGGCCGCCAAGTGGCTGTCAAGTTGCAGTATCCGGGCGCCGGCCCGGCGTTGATGGCCGACTTCACCCAGCTCTCGCGCATGGCTCGGTTGTTCTCTCGGCTGTCCCCCGGCCTCGAGGTCAAGCCGCTGCTCGCCGAGCTCAAGGACCGCGTGCAGGAGGAACTCGACTACAGCCTCGAGGCCGACGCCCAGCGCGCGTTCGCCAACGCATACGCCGGCGACTCCGATATCGCCGTCCCCAGGGTCGTCGCCAGCGCCCCGAAGGCAATGATCACCGAGTGGATGGACGGCACCCCGCTGTCCAAGATCATTGCAACCGGGACCGGGCAGCAGCGCGACCGGGCAGGATCGCTACTCGCCCTCCTCCACTACACCGGCCCTCAGCGCGCCGGGATGTTGCACGCCGACCCGCACCCGGGCAACTTCCGCATCCTCGCAGACGGCCGACTCGGCGTCCTCGACTTCGGTGCGGTCGCCCGGATCCCCGGGGGCTACCCGGCGCCGCTGGGACGGCTCATGCGCGCCGCAGTCGACGGCGATTCCGGCGCAGTTGTGCAGATCATGCGCCGCGAGGGGTTCATTCGCGAGGGCATCGCCCTCGATGCGCGCCAGGTCATGGATTACCTCGGCCCGATAGTCGAGCCCCTGCGCGAGCCTTCCTTCACCTTCTCCCGTGACTGGATGCGCACCCAGGCCGCCCGCCTCGGCGATCCACGCCGCGAGGAGGCCAAGGTCGGGCGGATGTTCAACCTGCCGCCGTCCTATGCACTCATCCACCGCGTGACGATCGGCTCGATCGGGGTGCTGTGCCAGCTCGGCGCGAGTGCTCCGTTCCGCGAACTCGCGGAGAAGTGGCAGCCCGGCTTCACCGACTGAGCAGCGGCTGCCGGACTGGACGTTGCGCCCCACGGGGCGTAGGGATGACGGGCATGGGGGAGACCTGTGCGCTGTGCGGGCGGGTAGCCGACCGTAGCGAGGACGGCGACCCGCCGCTGGCGTGGTGTGCCGATCTGGTCGAAGCGCGTGGCGGCGTCCGCACCCGCTGGATCTGCCCGACCTGCACCCGCGCAAATGTCCGTTCCATCGAGGCCAAGCTGGACGAGCTCTGGTGGTAGCACGCGGGAGGGCGGCCGCCGGATCGCAATGGATTCGTCGGCCGCCGTCGGTGGTGCGTCCTCGTTGGTGTCTACCCGGCCTGAGCCACCTGCCGCGCGCGTTTGGCGTGGCGCAGATGGGCCGAATGTGCGCGCCGCTCGAGATAGCGCCAGCGGCGTTCAGCAGCCAGTTCGCTCACCAGCCGGTGCTGGCGAGCCTCGCGTTCGCGCCGGAGCCGATGCTCGCGCGCCAGGGCTTCGTGCATGGTGTGCATGGCAATGCTCCTTGACGAGTAAGGGTTCGTGGAACGGGTCCGTTGCATCGTGATCAGGTGCGGTGTTGCGTCGAGCGGCGCCGCGATCGGCAGGTACATCAGGCAGCCACCTCGGTCCGGTCGTCCTTGCGGGGTCGGCCGCGCGGGCGCTTTCTGGCCACGATCGCGCCGCGCTCGAAGATTTCGCCGCCCCAGACGCCCCAGGGTTCCCGACGCTCGAGCGCACCGGACAGGCATGCCAGGCGGGCCGGGCAGTCGTGGCAGAACGTCTTCGCCCGTTCCAGGTCCGCCGGGGTCTCGGCGAACCAGAGCTCGGCGTTCTGAGTGCGGCACGGCACGTCCTCGGGACACTGCTTCGAGAGCGGATCGAGCGGCTCCATCCCGAGCGGCTGCTCAGCGATGAGGTCCGCAGCCGCGTAGCTGGTGAACACGTCGGGTCACCTCCTTCTTGGTTGCTTCTGCTGTTGTTCCTGCTGGGTCGGATCGGTCGTGCCTGGCCTGATTCGGGAGGACGTCGAGGACAAAAAAAGGCCGCGGTTCCCAATCTGGGAGCCGCGGCCTCGAGAAGCCGATCGCTGAGGCGTACTCAGCGAGGTTCTCCTCGAGGTGGGCTATCCAGCTTGGCGTTTCGCACGCGCATGTCGGTTCCGGCGCCTGTGACGGCGGCCGGGATGAGCGTGCGCGGGGCAGCTGCGGGCAGAGCGGTGCCGTGGCTGCCGACCATGGTGGGCAGCGCGGGCGGCGACCAGCCCAGCGGGCGCGGGGTGGCCTGCTGCAGGAACGTGACGGTCACCATCATGGCCACCCCCTTTCCGGTGTCGATTGCTTTCCGATGTCGATATCTCGTGTGAGTGCCACACTCGCGTGTGGCGTGAGTGCAGGCTAACGAAGCCTAGAAACGGCGTGCAAGTTATTTATCGGACGGGTTTCGGCAAGACTCGCGACGGGTCGGCCTCCTAGACCTCGACTGCGGCGACCTCATCGGGGTCGGCACCGCCGAGCACTGCGAGGACGGGGCCGGCATAGCGCTCCAGCTTGGTCGGCCCGACCCCGGAGATCTGCGACAGCGCACCGCGGGAGGATGGACGGGAGTCGGCGATGGCGACCAGGGTGGCGTCGCTGAAAACGACGTAGGGCGGCACCTTCTGCGATTCGGCCTGAGTACGGCGCCAGGCGCGCAGCCGGCCGAACAGTTCGGCGTCGGCCGCCTCCGGCGCGACGGACTTCTTCTTCGCAGCTTTGGCCGGCTCGCGCGCGACGCTGGGGCGCAACCCGTCCAGGAATCGGCTCGGGCGACGGCCGCGGCGCTGGCCGGGGCTCCGCGCGAGCGCCCATGACAGCGCCAGGCGCTCACGTGCGCGGGTGATGCCGACATAGAGCAGGCGACGTTCCTCGGCGACCTGCTCGTCGGTGGTCGCATGCTGGATCGGCAGCGTCGTGTCGGTCAGGCCCACCAGGAACACGGCGTCCCACTCGAGACCCTTCGCCGAATGCAGCGAGGCGAGTGTGACGCCCTGGACCGTCGGCGCGTGCTGGGCCTCGGCGCGGCTGTCGAGTTCGGCGACGAGGTGCCCCAGCTGCGCGTCGGGGACAGTGGCGGCGAGGTCGTCGGCCAGACCCACCAGCGCTTGCAGCGACTCCCAGCGTTCGCGGGCTGCGCCGCCGGGTGGTGCGGTGTCGGCGTGCCAGCCCATCCCGGAGAGCACGGATACCAGCGCGTCGCTCAGCGTGTCGCCGTCCTGCCCGGCCCGGGCAGCGCCCCGCAGCAGCAGCCGCGCCTCACGCACCTCGGGCCGGTCGAAGAAACGTTCGCCCCCGCGCAGCACGTACGGCACGCGGGCGTCGGCCAGCGCCTGCTCGTACACCTCGGACTGGGCATTGATGCGAAACAGCACTGCGATCTCGGCCGCCGGCGTCCCGGCCTCGATCAGCCGCACGCACTCGCGCGCCACCTCAGCAGCTTCGGCGGGTTCGTCGTCGAACTCGGCGAAGCTCGGTTCGGGACCGTCGGCACGCTGGCCGATGAGCGTGAGCTTCACGGCCGACCCGCCACGTACGAGACGGTTCGCGAGCGCGACGACCTGCGGCGTGGAGCGGTAGTCGCGTTCCAGGCGCACGAGCACGGCCTCGGGGAAGCGGGCGCGAAAGCCCAGCAGGTGCTGCGGTGTCGCCCCGGCGAAGCTGTAGATCGTCTGGTTCGCGTCGCCGACGACGCACAGGTCGTCGCGCCCGCCGAGCCAGGCGTCGAGGAGGCGCTGCTGCAGCGGAGAGACGTCCTGGTACTCGTCGACGACGAAGTGGCGGTAGCGGGCGCGGACCTCGCTGGCCACGTCACGGAACTCCTCGATCGCCCCCGCCATGATCATCAATAGGTCGGCGAAGTCGATCACTGCGGCACGACGCTTGGTCTCCTCGTACTCGCGGAAGACCTTGGACACCGTGTCCGGCGTCATCGAGGTCGCGCGCCCGGCAGCACGCGCCACCTCGGGATAGCTGTCCGGCGTCGCGAGAACTGCCTTGGCCCAGTCAATCTCGGACGCGAGATCGCGGACCTCGGCGCGATCGGTGTGCAGACGCAGCCGGGCCGCGGCGTTGCCGACCAGGCGAAGCTGGCTGTCGACGACGTCGGGCATCGTGCCGCCCAGGACGCGCGGTGCGAAGTACTGCAACTGCCGCATCGCGGCGGCATGAAATGTCCGGGCCTGCACACCCTGCGCGCCGAGCGCGCGTAGCCGCGTGCGCAGCTCACCGGCGGCACGCGCGGTGAAGGTGACGGCCAGGAGCTGCCCGGCGGGTACGGCCCCGGAGCGCACCTGATAGGCGATGCGGTGGGTGATGGCACGGGTCTTGCCCGTGCCGGCTCCGGCGAGGATGCACACCGGCCCACGGACCGCGTCGGCGGCAGCGCGCTGTTCGGGGTCGAGCCCCCGCAGCACGTCCTCGGCATCGCCCACGTCCGCCGATACTGCCAGCGCGGTCCGACAGCTCGGGAATGGCCACCGCCGGGAACCGGTTCTAGGTCGCATGGCGAGCAAAGTGACGATGTACACGACCGGGTGGTGCGGATTCTGCGCCCGCCTCAAAGCGCAGCTGCAACGCGAGGGGATCTCCTACGACGAGGTGGACATCGAGACGGACGAGTCAGCAGCCGAACTCGTGATGAACGTCAACGGAGGCAACCAGACCGTCCCGACGCTCGTGTTCGCCGACGGCACCGCCCTCACCAACCCGAGCGTTGCCGAGGTCAGGGCCCAGCTCGCGGCATGAGAGACCGGCGCGGCGCGTATCTGCCGCTCTCGCCGGAAGCGCTCGTCGACCACGTCAGCGAATACCTCGCCCGGTCACCGGACACCGTCCGCGTGGCCATCGACGGCGCGCCCTGCGCCCAACCGCACCGTCTCGCGATGGCGCTGGTGCAGCCGCTGCAGACAATGGGGCGCCGGGTGGCGCACGTACGGGCTGAGTATTTCTGGCGCGACGCGTCGGTGCGCCTCGAGCACGGCAGGCAAGACCCTGATTCCTACCTCGACTGGCTGGACACACGCGCGCTGCGGCGCGAGGTGCTCGACCGCGTGACGGCGTCCGGCAGCTACCTGCCCTCGCTTCGCGACCCGGCTACCAACCGTGCCACCCGCGCCGAACCCCGCGACGCTCCGCCGGGGGCTGTCGTCGTCCTGAGCGGGCCGGTGCTGCTCGGACTGGGCCTGCCATTCGATGTCGTCATACACCTGGACGTCTCCCCCGCCGCCCTCGTCCGGCGCACGGCGCCCGATCAGGCATGGACTGTGCCGGCGTTCGAGCGTTATCGAGCGGAGGTCGACCCGCTCGGCCGGGCCGACATCGTCGTCCGGATGGACGACCCCGAGCGGCCGGCGGTCGGGGCAGAGCGCTGATGGTCGACAGGACGGACCGTCGCCGCGGGCGGGGTGGTCGGTGACCGGCGGACCGGGCTGGCTGCGCCGCCTGTGGACATATCTCATGCGGCACCGCCGCAATGTCGTGCTCGCGGTCACCGCTGCGGTGGTGGGCAGCGCGTCGCAGGCGGTGGTGCCCCTCATCGCGCGCAAGATCGTCGACGACGTCATCGTCGCCCGGGAGGCCGCGCTGTGGCCATGGCTGCTGATGCTGATCGGCAGTGCGGTATTGACCTTCGCGCTCGCCTACGTCCGCCGCTATCGCGGTGGTCAGGTCGGTCTCGGCGTGCAGTACGACCTGCGCAACGACATGCACGACCACCTGCAGCGGATGGACCTGCACACCTTGAGCGGCATGCCGACGGGCCAGCTCGTCGCACGCGCCAACTCCGATTCCGCACTCATCCAGGGCCTGCTGAACTTCCTGCCGCTGGTGACCGGCAACCTGCTCGGGATGCTGATCTCGCTGGGCATCATGTTCGTGCTGTCACCGCTGCTTGCGGTATTGGCGATCCTGGTGCTCCCGGCGCTGTTCACCGTGTCCTACCGGATGCGCAGCCGTCTCTACCCCGCGACGTGGGACGGTCAGCAACGCGAGGGCGATGTCGCGCAGATCGTGAACGAGGACGTCACCGGCGTGCGCGTGGTCAAGGCCTTCGGCCAGGAGGACCGCGAGCTGCACCGGCTCGTTGCCACCGCGCAGGCGCTGTACGGCTCGCGGATGCGAGCCACCAGACTGCAGGCGCGCTACCAGCCCTGGCTCGAGACGATCCCGGTGCTCGCCCAGGTGGCCATCCTCGCGCTCGGTGGCTGGCTGGCGCTGCATGGCCGCATCAGCATCGGCACTTTCCTCGCGTTCTCGACCTACGTCGGGCAGTTCGTCGCACCGGTTCGTCAACTGGCCGGCGTGCTGAGCGTCGGCCAGCAGGCGCGCGCGGGAGTCGAGCGGATAATGCAGGTGCTCGACCTCCGGCCCGCGATCGCCGATGCTCCCGACGCCGTCGACCTGGCCGAGGTGCGCGGCGACATCGCGTTCGAGGACGTGCACTACGGCTACGACGGGCAGACGCCCGTGTTGCGCGGTCTCGACCTGCGGATCCCTGCCGGTCAGCGCGTCGCTCTGGTCGGGCCGAGCGGTAGCGGCAAGTCGACCTTGGCCGCCCTGGTTTCCCGCTTTCACGACCCGGACAGCGGCCGCGTGCTGCTCGACGGGCACGACCTGCGTGGGGTCACGCTGCAGTCGGTGCGCCGCAGCGTCGCCTATGCCTTCGAAGAGAGCTTCCTCTTCTCCGACAGCGTCGGCACGAACATCGCCTACGGCCGTCCGGCCGCGAGCCACGCCGAGATCGAGGCCGCAGCCGTCGCGGCCCAGGCCGACACCTTCATCCGCGAACTGCCCGACGGCTACGACACCGTCGTCGGCGAGCGTGGCCTGACCTTGTCCGGCGGACAACGGCAACGCATTGCCCTGGCCCGCGCCATTCTCGCCGATCCTCAGGTGCTCGTGCTCGACGACGCGACCAGTGCCGTCGACGCCCGCACCGAGGACGTCATCCACTCAGCGCTGGGTGAAGTACTCACCGACCGGACAACGCTGCTCATCGCCCACCGGATGTCGACGCTGCACCTTGCCGAACGGATCGTCGTCCTCGACGGCGGGCGCATCGTCGAGGACGGGACGCACGACGAGCTCGCCCAGCGCAGCGCGTTCTACCGCGGCCTGCTGCTCGGTCTCGACGCCGATCCGGCGGATCAGGCCGCAGCCTCGGTCGAGGCCGCTGCCGGGGTAGGCGGCCCGGCCGTGACCGGGCCGGTCACCGCCACGGCGTGGCAGCGACGTGGTGCCGGATCCAACCTGGCCGCCGCGCCGGATCTGCTCGCCAAGGTCGGTGCGTTGCCCCCGATCCGCGACAGCGCCGAGATAGACCTGGCCGTGGAAAGCCGTTCGCAGGGGGGATTCACCCTGCCGCGGCTGCTGCGCGAATTCCGCCGTCCCCTGCTCGTCGGTCTCGTCCTGGTCGTGCTCGACGCCATCGCCGGGCTCGCCGGCCCGTACCTGGTCAAGACCGGCGTCGACGACGGTGTCGCGCAGGGTTCGCAAGCCGTGCTGCTCGTCGCGGCTACCGCGTTCCTCGCCGTCACCCTGGCCGATCTGGTGGTGCAGGTCGGCTCGACCTTCGTCACCGGGCGTGCGGCCGAACGCATCATGCTCTCGTTGCGCATCCGGGTCTGGGCACAGCTGCAACGGCTGTCACTGGACTACTACGAACGCGAGATGGCCGGACGCGTGATGACCCGCATGACCACCGACGTCGACCAGTTCCAGTCCCTCGTCGAGAACGGACTGCTCTCGGCGCTGGTAGCCATCGTCACCTTCCTCGGTGTCGGTGTCACGCTGATCCTCGTCGACGCCGAACTCGGGTTGCTCACCATGAGCGTGATCGTTCCGCTCACCGTCGCGACGGTGTGGTTCCGTCGGCGCGCGTCACATCTGTACGACCTGGCACGGGACCGGATCGCCGCCGTGAACGCCGACTTCCAGGAAAGCCTGTCCGGCGTTCGCGAGTCGCAGGCATTCGGTCATGAGGACGCGACGATCGCACGCTTCCACCGACTGGGCCGTGACTACCTGGACACCCGAGTGCACGCGCAACGGCTGGTTGCCACGTACTTCCCGTTCGTGCAGTTCCTCGCTGCGGTGGCGGATGCGATCGTGCTGGGCGTCGGCGCCGGATTGATCACCTCCGGCCGGCTCAGCACCGGCGCACTCATCGCGTTCATCCTCTACATCGACATGTTCTTCTCGCCCATCCAGCAGCTGTCGCAGGTGTTCGACTCGTGGCAGCAAACGCGCGTGTCGGTGCAGCGCATCGCGCAGCTGATGGAGCTGGACACCCTCACGCCCGCTGCAGCTCATCCGATCCGGCCGGGCCGGCTGAGAGGTGACCTCGTGCTCGACCACGTCCGCTTCGCCTATCCCGGCGGGGCCGGGGAGGCGTTGCGCGGCGTGAACCTGCACGTATCGCCCGGTGAGACCGTTGCCCTGGTCGGCGAGACGGGGGCCGGCAAGTCGACCGTGCTCAAGCTGCTGGCCCGCTTCTACGACCCGGTGGGCGGACGCGTCCTCGTCGACGGGCACGACCTGCGCAAGCTGGACACCGCCGCGTTCCGCGCCGAACTGGGATACGTGCCGCAGGAGGCGTTCCTGTTCACCGGCAGCGTTCGCAACAACATCGCGTACGGGCGCCCGGCCGCGTCCGACAACGAGGTCGAGGCCGCCGCCCGCGCGGTGGGCGCGCACGATTTCGTGGCAGGTCTACCGGGCGGATACCTGCACGAACTCAGCGAGCGCGGCCAGTCGCTCAGCTCGGGTCAGCGCCAGCTGATCGCACTCGCCCGTGCGCAGCTCGTCGATCCCGCTTTGCTGCTGCTCGACGAGGCGACGTCCAACCTCGACCTGGCGACCGAGGCGCGGGTGGCCGCGGCGATGCTGCAGGTTGCGCACCAGCGCACGACCATCGTCATCGCGCACCGGCTGCAGACCGCCCGCACTGCTGATCGCATCGCAGTGCTCGCCGGCGGAGTCGTCACCGAGATCGGCACGCACGAAGAACTGATGGCCGCCGACGGCCGGTACGCCGAGATGTGGCGGACCGTTGAACTGGTCACGAGGTGACAGCCGGCCGAGTCCGCGCCACAGCTCAGGTCTCTCCGGCGAGCCACCGGTCGATGAGATAGCGCGAGATGGAGAAGCGCGGCGGGATCGCACGCAGTCGTCGGTCCGGTTCCGGCGGCAGTTCCTCGTCGGCCCAGTCGCGCGCCTCGCCGATCTCGCCACGGGTGAACCAGCCGGCCTCGGCCATCTCGACCGGGTCGAGCGTGATCGCGGGATCGCCGTCCAGGCGGGCGATGAACCCGAGCATCAGCGAGGCCGGGAACGGCCACGGCTGGCTACCGAGGTAGCGGATGTCGGTGATCGCGACGCCGACCTCCTCGTACACCTCGCGAGCCACCGCGGACTCGAGTGACTCCCCCGGCTCGACGAATCCGGCGAGCGTCGAGAACCGTCCTGCACCCCACTGTGGCCCGCGTCCGAGCAGCGCCAGATCGCCGCCGTCGTGGATCAGCATGATGACGGCGGGGTCGGTGCGCGGAAAGTGCTGGCTTTCGTCAGCAGGGCACGTGCGGGTCCATCCGGCCTGTGTCTCGACGGTCGGCGTCCCGCACATCGGGCAGTGTGTGTGCCGCTGATGCCACTGCTCCAGAGCGATCGCGCTCACCAACAGGCCGGCATCCACGTCGTCCGCAGTCGGTCCGACCTCGCGCAGCGTCTGCCACCGCTCGTCCTCGCCGGGTTCGACGGTCACCGTGAAGTACGCGTCGTTGCCGACCAGGCCGAGGAAGCGTCGCGTCGCGTCCGGTGTGACGTCGGCCGGGCTGCGCAGCACCGTGCGCAGGACACCGTCAGCCCCGGCCGCGACGGGCGTCGCCGAATTCGGGCTGATCACCACTACCCGCGCTCGCTGCCACGCCTCGGCCAGCCACTCGTCGTCGGCTCGGTGCTGCGCGGCGCGGTCGAACACCGCCTGCGACAGCGGGGGAAACCGGCTCACGTCCGAACCTCGCTTCGCTCATCCGGACGGCCACGCCCGGTACCCACGGTTCGCTCGCAAGCACCGCTCACTCCTCGATCGCCCCGAGTGCCCGCAGCGGGCCCGAGATAGTCGCGGCATCTCCGACGATCACCGAGGTCAGCGATGCGGGCGCGAAGAACTGCGCGGCCGCCGCGCTCACCTCGTCGACACCGGTTGCGGCGAGACGGCCGGGATGGCTCAGCACCCAGTCCAGTCCCAGCCCTACCGCCGAGAGTGCGGCGAGCGTCGAGGCCAACCCGGCCTGCGTGGACGTCGACAGCGCGAGCGTGCCGATCGCGTACTGGCGCACGTTGTCGACCTCGTCCGGTGTCACCGGCAGCGAGGCGATTCGCCCGAGCTCGTAGTTGGTCTCGAGCAGGGACGGCCCCGTGACCTCGGTGGCGACCTCGACATCGAGGGTGAGCGACGAGCCGAGCACGTGGTGATCGACGCGGCTGTGCGGCCCGTAGGTGTAGCCCTTGTCCTCACGGATGTTCAAGGTCCAGCGGGACGAGAAGTAACCGCCGAAGATGAGATTCGCCAGCTGCAGCGCGGGATAGCGCTCGTCACTGCGGGGCACCGCGGCGCGTCCCATCCGCAGCGAGGACTGCACCGAACCGGGACGATCGACTACGAGCAGGGGGCCGGGGGGCGGCGTGGGCAATCCGGGCACCCGCGGTGCGGGCGCCCGGCCCGTCCATCCGGACAGCGCCGTCTCGACCTGGTCGAGCACGCGCTTGGGCGAGACGTCGCCGACGATGACGAGGGTGGCACCGGACGGGCGCACCCGGTCGTTGTGCAGCTTGCGCAGCTGGGCCGGCGTGGTCGCGGCGACAGCCTCGGGCTGCGGCAGATCCAGTGCGTACGGATGGCTGCCCCACATGCGCGCGGCCAGCCGCTCGCTGGCGATGACACCGGCGCGCGAGCGGGCCATCGCCAGCCGCTCGGCCAGTCGATCGCGTTCCAGCGCCACCGAGTCGCCGGCATAGGCGGGCTCGGTGAGGACTGTGGCCAGGACGTCGAGCAGCTGGGGCAGTCCGGTGGCCAGGACATTGCCGCTCACGACCAGCCGGTCGGCGTCGACGTTCACCGAGAGGTCACCGCCGAAGCTCTGCACCGCCGCAGCGAGTCCGGCACGGTCGTACTGGCCGGCGCCGGTCAGCATCGCGTCGGCGAGCAGGGCCGCGCGGGCGGGGTGTGTCGCTGCCGCCGACAGGAACGGGACACGCAGGCGCAGCTCAACGAGGGGGACGCCCGGCTTGCGCACGGCCACGATGGTGAGTCCCGTGTCGGTGGTGCGCTCCGACAGCGAGAGCTTGCGCGCCGTGCGCGGACTGGTCAGCGCGGGGACGGAGGACGTCGTCGGCTGCGGGCTCATCGGGCACCTCCCGCGATCAGTTCGAGTACGGCCCGGCGCTCGGGTCGGAATTGTGCGGCCGCTGCGCGAACGTCGTCGTCGGTCACGGACTGCAGGCGCGCGGGCAGTTCGGCGACCAGTTCCGCACGCCCGTGGATGAGCTCGAACTTTGCGAACTCCAACGTGCGGGAGAGCACCGCATCGAGTTCGCGCAGCAGGACTCCCACGAGCCGGGTGCGGACCCGGTGCAGTTCGCCCGGCTCGAGACCGTCCGTCGCGACGCGCTCGAACTCCTCGTCGATCGCGGCGAGGATCGCCTCGAGCGACTCGGCCCGCGGGTAGTGCGCTGTGATCGTGAACGCGCTGGGGTCACGCTCGTCGAACGGGTCGCCGAACTCACCGCAGTACGCGGAAATCTCGGTGACGAGCTGGTCGTCTTGCACGAGGCGGCGTTGGAACCGCGATGCGTCACCCTCGCTGAGGACCTCGGCGAGTAGGACGGTGGCGAGCAGCTCGTCCAGTGACCGGACCGGATCGGGGATGCGATAGCCGATCGCGACCGCGGGGATCGGCGCGTGCGCGTCGTCGTGCGTGGTGCGCCGCTCCGCCGTCAACGGCGGCTCGCCGAACGCCGGCCGGCGAGGCGCCCGCCGCTTCTTGATGCCGGCGAAGTGCTTCTCGATCAGGGCGAGTGTTTCATCGACGTCCAGGTCACCGGCCACCGACAGCACCGCGTTGGCCGGCGCGTAGTAGCGGGTGAAGAAGTCACTGGCGTCCTCGACCGTCGCGCTTTCCAGATCCTCGAATCCGCCGTAACCGTTGTGTGCGTTGGCGAAGCTGTCGAACAGGACGGCGGGCAGGTAGATCCACGGGAATCCCCCGTAGGGCCGGTTGAGGACGTTCACCCGGATTTCGTTCTTGACGACCTCGAGCTGGTTGGCGAGGTTCTCCTCGGTGATCCGCGGCGCGAGCATGCGGTCGGCCTCAAGGAACAGCCCGCGCTCGAGCGCGTTCGACGGCAGCGCCTCGTAGTAGTTGGTGTAGTCGACGTGGGTGCTTCCGTTGAGCGTGCCGCCGGAGGACTGCACATAGTGGAAGTGCTCGAGCTTGTCG
Source organism: Mycobacteriales bacterium (assembly GCA_038207565.1). GTDB lineage: Bacteria > Actinomycetota > Actinomycetes > Mycobacteriales > Jatrophihabitantaceae > JALZAI01. The sequence continues at coordinate 252,104 of JBBQZQ010000001.1, read as the reverse complement.
AGATTCGCCGACCCCTGGAACATCAGGTGCTCGAAGAGGTGCGCGAACCCGGTGCGTCCCTCGGGCTCGGACCGGAACCCGACGTCGTAGAGGACGGCGACGCCGACCACCGGCGCGGAGCGATCCGGCGCGATCACGACCCGCAGGCCGTTGTCGAGCGTGTGGTGGGTGATGTCGAAGGACGGCGACGGCAACTTCGGCGGACGGGGCACGCATCTACCCTAAGTGGTCGCTCAGACCCGTTCGTCGCGGCGCAGTCCGGCGGCGTGGGATGAACTCGCGGGTTCCGAGCAGGTCATCATGTGTCGCCTCGAGCCAACTCGCCAGTTGCGCATCGACCGCCGTCGACTGGGCCTCGGTGAAGATGAGGCTGGGTTCGCGGTGCGGGCCGGCGAGCAGCAGCTGGGCACGTCGGCCGGCCGGCGGGTGCCCGTCGGTCAACTCCGCGGCGTGGATCGCGTCATCGCCGCGCAGCTGCAGCCTGTTCTCCTGCGCCAGCACGAAGGTGTCGACGCTGACGTGCCAGTGGTGCGGCGGGCGGTGCACCGCGACGTTGTACAGCAGGCGATCGATGGGGCGGGCCAGGAGCAACCGGTCCACGTACGCGAGCGCCGCGTCGGTACCGGCGACCGAGGCGGACACGACGTCGGCGCGGTATTCCGCGCGATGGCGCGCACCCAGACCCGCCGCGCGCAACGCCGCCTGGCCGAGCAGGATGGGCCGGCTCACGACCCACAGCACGGCATTGCCGAGACGGCCGGCGAGATTGGTCCGGCGACGGTTCCGTCCGACGATGTCGGCCAGGGTGCGCTCGGCGTGGGTGGTCTCGGCCAACGAGCCCACAGCGGTCAGCATCGGCTGCACGAGGCGGCTGCGGTTGGGGTCGTCGTTGACCGTGTGGCCCAGTTCGTGCGCGAGCAGGGCTACCCGCGTCTGCGGTGACAGCGCCAGCCAGCGCAATCCACCGACGTACAACGTGGTTCGTCTTCGCACGCCGCAGTTCTGCAACGTGACAACGGTGCCGAGGGTGAGCACGATGTGGTCGGGTGCTCGAGCACCGACGTCGGAGGCGACCCGTTTGACGAGCGAGAACAGCAGGGGCGCGAAATCGCGCGACAGCCGTCGCGACGATCGCGGGACCCGGCCGAAGCGCGGTCGCAGAGCCAGGCCCAGTACGAGCAGCAGCAGCCCGACGTTGACGCCCCAGAACGAGGGATGGGTGACGAGGTAGAGGCCCCACCCGAGCAATCCGATGTCGAGGACGTAGTAGAGCACCGACAGCGCGAGGAGACCGACGCGAGCCGCACTCCAGTTCACGTCGACGCGGCTCCCGCTCGCAAACCGTCCCTGCCGAGCGAGGCGAAGTTGCCCCAGAGCAGCGCGGCCGCCTCCGCTCCCTTGTAGAGCATCGAGAGGGTGACCTTCTCGTTGGGGGCGTGGATCTGGTCGTCGGGCAGGCCGACGCCGAGAAAGACCATCGGCGCGCCGATGAGCTGCTGCAATGCTGCTTCCGGGCCACTGCCTCCCTCGCGGGTCGGTAACACCGCGCGTCCGTCGAAGGCGGCGCTGATGGCAGCGGTGAGTGCCGCGTAGGCGGGCGTGCCGAGGGGGACGAGGCACGCGCGGACTCCCTCGCCCTCCCAATCGAGGTGGGCGGTGATGCCCTGGGGAGTCCGCTCGGCCACGAATTGCTCGACGGCGGCCGCGATCTTGCGCGGGTCCTGGTCGGCGACGAGCCGGAACGACAGCTTCACGAAGGCATCGCTGGGCACGATCGTCTTGTGACCGGCGCCCTGGTAACCGCCGCCGGTGCCGTTCACCTCGGCGGTCGGCCGGGCGCCCAGTCGCTCCAGGGTCGAGTAGCCCGCCTCGCCCTGCAGCGCGCGCGAGTGCGCGACCCGGAGGAACTCGCCGTCGTCGGCCGGGACCTGCGCGAGCAAATCACGCTCGGCGTCGGTGAGTTCGACGACGTCGTCGTAGAAACCTGGCACCTGCACGCGGCCCTCATCGTCGTGCAGAGCGGCGACCAGGCGCGCGATCGCCGTCGCGGGGTTCGGGACGGCACCGCCGAACACGCCGGAGTGCAGGTCCACATCGGGCCCGTGGCAGGTGAGCGTCGCGCTGACCATGCCGCGCATGCCGGTCACCGTGCTGGGGACGTCCGGGGCCACCATGCCCGTGTCGGTGATGACGACGACGTCCGCGTCGAGCCGGTCGCGGTATGCGTGCAGCAGCTCCTCGAAATGTGGCGAGCCTGATTCCTCCTCGCCCTCGATCAATAGTTTCAGGGTCACGGCGGGCGCACTTCGGCCCTCGGCGGCGAGGTGCGCGCGCACGCCCAACAGGTGGAAGAGCAGCTGACCCTTGTCGTCAGATGCGCCGCGCGCCCGCAGCACGTCGACGTCGATCGTCGGTTCGAACGGGTCGGTGTGCCAGAGATCCAACGGGTCGACGGGCTGCACGTCGTGGTGACCGTAGACGAGCACCACCGGCGCAGCGCGATCGTCGCTGGGCCATTCGGCGTAGACGGCGGGCAGCCAGGCACCCGTCCAGACCTCGACGGTCGGGAACCCGGTGCGCCTCGCGGCGTCGGCGAACCACTCGGCGCTGCGGGCCACATCGTCGTGATGACCGGGTTCGGCGCTGATCCCGGGAATGCGCAACCACCGGTCGAGATCGGCGAGCAGGTCCTGTCGGTTGTCGGTGACGAAGTCGCGAACGGAGATCACCGGCCCGACGATAGCCTGCGTGCATGGCTGTTCCTGGCGACGTTCGCGACGTGGTGGTGGTCGGCGCCGGCCTCATGGGGGCCGCTTCGGCCTGGTCACTGGCACGGCGCGGACGCGACGTGCTGCTGGTCGAACAGTTCCGGTCCGGGCATGCGCACGGCAGCTCGCACGGCTCGGCGCGCATCGTCCGGCGGGCCTACACCGACCCGCTGTACACGCAGCTGACCGGCCGCGCCTTCGAGCTGTGGCGCGAACTCGAAATGTCGTCCGGGGCGGCAATCCTGCGCATGCTGGGCGGGCTGGACTTCGGACCCGGGCGCGCGGTGGAGGCCTTGACGCAGAACCTCGCGGAGTGCGATGTGCCGCATGAAGTGCTGCCTGCCCCGGAGGCCCAGGCGCGTTGGCCCGGGATGCGCTTCGCCGGCGACGTCGTCTTCCACGAGCAGGCCGGGACGATGGACGCCGCGCGCGCCGTCGAGGCATTCGTCGACGGCGCGCGCGCGTCCGGCGCCGAAGTGCGCTACGCCTCCGGCGTCCATTCGATCGCGATGGCCGATCGGGGGGCGAGCGTCCGATTCGCCGACGGGTCAGTGGTGCACGCGGCGCACGTCGTCGTTTCTGCCGGCGCATGGGTGCAATCGCTGCTCGACGGCCTCGTCTCGCTACCGCCGTTGCGCATCACGCAACAACAGATCTTCCATTTCCCGCGCCTCGATCCGTCCGACCCGCCGTGGCCGAGCGTGATCCACAAGCATGCGCACGAGACCTACCACCTCGCCGGTGGACGCGACGGTGGCGGCGGCGACGACCGCAAGGTCGGCGAGCACGATGACGGGACGTCCACCACGACAGCCGCCCGCTCCGGCACTATCGACCCGGCGTCGCGGGCACGCGCGGTCGAGTACGTGCAACGCTGGCTGCCCGGCCTCGACCCGACGCCGCGCGGCGAGGCCAGCTGCCTGTACACGATCACACCGAGCGAGGACTTCCTGCTCGATCGCACCGGGCCGCTCGTGGTGTGCTCGCCGTGCTCCGGGCACGGCGCTAAGTTCGCGCCGCTCGTCGGTGAGTTCGTCGCGGATCTCGTTGTCGGGCGGGCGGACCTGCCAGCCCGGTTCCGACTCGCGGCGCATTCGGCAGCACGATCGGCCAGCGTCTCGCTGTGACGGTGCGGGCCCGGTCGTTCAGCAACCCGCCGATCAGCCGAGGACGAGATCGCGCAGCCCGTCGGCGTCCAGCGGCTTGATCGGTTCGACGGTCTCGTTGCTGCGCACGTAGTGGAACGCGGCGCGGACCCGGTGGAGCTGTTCGTCGGGGATTGCGCACAGGTGCGCCCAGGCAAGCCGGTAGGCGGCGAGCTGCACCGCGGCGGCGTCGGCGCGCGCACCGCTCGGTCGCCGGCCCGTTTTCCAGTCGACGACGAACCAGTCCTGGCTCGCACTGCCGAACACGGCGTCCATCCGTCCGCGCACGACGGTGGTCTCGTCGATCGACATCTCGAACGGCACCTCGACCTCCGCGGGCGTTCGGCTAGCCCACACGCTGCGCTCGAAGGCTGCCTTGAGCGCGATCACATCACTGTCGTCGGCGTCTTCATCCGCGGCGCCCGGAAGTTGGTCGAGGTCGAGCAGGCTCTGGCTGTTCCAGCGCTCCTCCAGCCACAGGTGGAAGGCCGTACCGCGCCGGGCCAACGGCGCGGGCGCGCGCGGCACCGGGCGGCGGATCCGGCGGGCGAGTTCGGCGGGATCGCGTTCCAGCTCGACGAGTTGGGACACCGAAAGGTGGCGCGGCAGCTCGACGTCGATCGTCGTGCCCTGCGCCAGCCGGGTCCGTTCGGCGAGCAACAGCTCGACGTCGTGGCGCCACAGCTCGGCCTGTGCCGTGAGCGGCATCGGCAGCGACTCGGCGGCCGCCGCGACCAGGGCGGCGCCGGCCTCGACGTCGGCGCGCCACCCCCGCCCGCGATCGCCCGGGAAGGGGCCGAGCGGATCCAGCGGCCACATCCCGGTGCGGGCCTCGACGGTCAGCGGGTTCGCCTCGCCGGGTTCGGGCTCCACCCACTCCTCGATTTCGGCGAACGCGCGAAGCTCGTCCAGGAACGGTGACGGGTCACGCGGCGTCTTGGTGCCGTCCCATACGTAACCGGACACGAGCAGGGCGGATCGTGCGCGGGTCAGCGCGACGTAGGCGAGACGGCGTTCCTCCTGCTGGTGCCGATCGGTGAGCGCGGCGTGGTGCGCGCTCAACCGCTCGTGCACCTCTTTGCGATCGGCCGCGTCGGCCAGTCGCAAGGTGGGCAGATCGTCGCGGTCACCGCGCAGGGGCCCGGGCAGCTCATGGCGTGCCCGTGCCCAGTTCACCGATACCGCCTTCGCCGGGAACACGCCGTCGACGAGGCCGGGCACGGACACGACGTCCCACTCGAGCCCCTTCGCGCCGTGGACGGTGAGCACCTGCACCCGTTCCGCGTCGACGACGATCTCGCCGACGTCCAGGCCGTTCTCCTCGTCCTCGGCCGCTTCGAGGTAGGCGAGGAATGCCGTCAAAGTGGCCTCGTCGGCCTCGGCGGCGAAGTCGGCAGCGACATCGAGTAAACGGTCGAGATGCGCACGCCCGACATGCGCACGGTCGGCCCGCGCGGCCACCTCGACGTCGATCGCCAGCGTTCGCTCGACGTCGGCAACCAGTTCGGCCAGCGGCGCCGAGAGCCGTCGCCGCAGCCGCCTCAGCTCGTCGGACAGCGCCGACAGGCGCCGAAAACCCTCAGGCGAGTACGAGTCGGCGGGGCCGAGGTCGTCGAGCGCCTCGACCAGGCTGGACGGCTCGGCGGCTGCGGCCGAGACCAGTCCGCCGCCGTCGGGGGCGGCTGGCCGGGCGAGGTGACGGGACCGGTGTTGCAGCGCGGCGAGGTCACGCGCGCCGATCCGCCAGCGCGCGCCGGTCAGCAGCCGCGCCACCGACGTCCCTGCGTCGTGGCGCACCAGGACACGAAGCGTGGACACCACGTCGACGACTTCGGGTGTGGTGAGCAGGCCCCCCAGACCGACGACCTCGACCGGCAGGTTCTCGGCCTGCAAGGCCTCCGACAGCAACGGTATCTGCGAGCGGCGCCGGACCAGGACCGCTGCCGTTCGCTGCCCGGGTGGCCGCACGTCCCAGGCCGCACGCATCCGTGCGGCAACCCACCGCGCTTCGTCCTCCACCGTGCGGGTGCGGGCCAGTTCGACACTGCCGTCGCCAGCGGCGGGAGCAGGACGCAGCTCGACGGTGGTGACGCCCGTCCGCAGCGGCGCCGCCACGGCGTTCGCGCCGACAAGCACCAGCTTGTCGTTGCGCCAGCTCGTGGCCAGCGGGAAGACAGTCGCCTCAGCTCCGCTCGCCTGCAGAAAGGTGCGGGCGAACCTGCCGATGTTGCCCGCGCTCGCCCCACGCCAGCCGTAGATGGACTGGAACGGGTCGCCGACCGCGGTGACCGGGTGACCGTGTGCGAACAGCCCGCGCAATGTCTCGACCTGCGCGTGACCGGTGTCCTGATACTCGTCGAGCAGTACGGCCGCGTACCGCTCGCGCTCGATCGCGCCCACCTCGGGCAGTTGTCCGAGGTGGGCCGCCACCGTCATCTGGTCAGCGAAATCGACTGCCGGCAGCGCCGCCTTGGCTGCTGCGAACGCGCGCACGAGGGGCAGCAACTCGACGCGGTGGCGCAGCGAGGTGAGCAACGACTTGGTGTCGCCGGTGTAGTCGGCCCGGACGTTCCTGCCCAGCGGCAGCGCCTCGAACCAGTCGATGGTCGCCCGACAGAAATGCTCGACCTGATCCGCCGTCATGAGGTGATCGGCGAATTGACCGCTCATCGCCAGCAGGTACCGCGGCACCGAGGACGGCGCACCGATGTCGCGCGGTAGGCGGTCGGGATGGCGACGCGAGACCTCGTCGGCGAGCTGCCAGGCGACGGCCTGCGAGATCAGCCGGGCATCGGGCTCGGCGCCGAGCCGCAGGGCGTGCTCGCCGACCAACCGTCCCGCGTAAGCGGCATAAGTCAGCACCGTGGGCTCGCCGGCCAGCAGCTCGGCGAGGTGGTCCACCTCGTCGGGTCGGTCGCGCTCGACGACGTGACGCCACTGGGTCAGGCGCCGGCGGACGCGCTGACCCAACTCGGCCGCCGCCTTGCGGGTGAAGGTCAGGCCGAGGACGGCGTCGGGACGCACGAGCCGGTTCGCGACGAGCCACACCACGCGTGCGGCCATGGTCTCGGTCTTGCCCGAGCCGGCTCCGGCGATGACCACCGCCGGCGCGAGCGGCGACTCGATGACCTCGAGCTGCTCGGATGTCGGGGCGGGCAGGCCGAGCAACCCGGCGAGCTCCTTCGCCGCGATCACGTGGTGACCCCTCGGCCGGACGGGAAGAGCGGGCAACACTTCTGCAGGTCGCAGTAGCCGCATGACGGGTTGATCTGCGCAGTGAACTCGGCGCCCCGATAGCGGGACGCGACGTGGGCCACCTGCTGTTCGATCCATCCGGGATCGTCGTCGTCGGGCAACGGTGCCTGCCGCTGCTCCGGATCCGCGTTGCCGGCAGCCAGCTGCACCAGCCGGGCACCGCCCGGCTGCTCGCCGGCGCCGAAGGCGCCCGCCTCGACGGCGAGCTGATAGGCGCCGAGCTGGGGATGGCGCGCCAAGTCCTCCTTCTTCACCCTCGACTTGCCGGTCTTCAGGTCGATGACGACCAGCCGGCCGTCCCCGTCACGTTCGAGCCGGTCGACGCGCCCGGTGAGCACGGCGTCGCCGACCTGGGCGCTGAACGTCGTCTCGATCCCGACGAGTTCGAGGTCGCTGCGGCTGCGCACGAGCCAGGCGTGCAGCACCTCCAGAATGCGGTCGGCCCGCTCGCGTTCGTTCTCGGCAAACCAGTTCGCGCCGAAGTCCAGGCCCGACCACTGCTCGTCGAGCAGGGCGCGCAGTTCTGGAAGGGAGGCGTCCATCGGAGCCGTCGCCGCGACCTCGTGCACCAGAGTGCCGAGCGAGGCCGAGATCGAATCGCCGTCGCGGGCGCCGAGCTCTTGCAGCAACGTGCGCAGCTCGCACTTGAGGAACGAATCGATGCGGGAGGGGCTCACCGGGACCGGCTGCCACGGATCGGCAACGGGGCCGTCGTCGGACAGTGGCGCCAGTCCCCACCACTCGCCGGGGTCCGCGCCGCGAACCCCGGCCTCGGCCAGGCGCGACAGCTCACCTGCGGCAGATTGCCGCTCGAGCCGGGGCTGTGCCGGGTCGCAGGCCACCGCCCGCAGCTCGGCGACGAGGGAGCTCAGATGCGTACCGCGCTGGGGTGCCATCAGCGGGCGGTCGCCCTCGATCGGATCGAGTTCGTCCAGGAAGCGAGACGGTTGCTCCTCATCGCCCGACACCGCAGTGACCACCAGCCGATGCCGCGCCCGGGTGGCAGCGACGTAGAACAGCCGGCGTTCCTCCGCGAGCTGCGTGGCCGGGCCCGATCCGGCGTGGTGCCGCCCGGCTGCGAGGTCGACGAGCCGTTCGGAGCCGAGCAGGGAGCCGCGGCGGCGGAGATCCGGCCAGCTTCCTTCCTGGACGTGTGCGACACACACCAGGTCCCATTCCAGCCCTTTCGCGGCGTGCGCGGTCAGGATCGTCACCGCGTCCGGTTCGTCAGTGCCACCGGCCATCGAGTCGCCGGGAATCTGCTGCGCAGCAAGGTGTTCGGTGAACGCAGCGACGCTCGCACGCGGGAGTCGGTCGGCGAACCGCGCCGCCGAATCGAAGAGTTGGACGACGGCGTCCAGATCGCGGTCGGCGGCCGCCCCGGACGCGCCCCGAGTCACGCTGGCCCGTTGCCATCGGCGGGTTAGCCCCGTCGCGTCCCACACCGCCCAAAGGACGTCCTCCGGACCGCCACCAGCGGCGAGCGCGTCGCGTCCGGCCGACAGGACGGCCGCCACCCGCGTCACCGGATACTGCAACCGCCCGGGCAGCACGGTGCTGCCGGGGACGTCCCAGAGCACAGGCGCCAGTTCGACCTGCACCTGAGGGTCGAGCTGGCGCAACTCACGCCGCAACCGCCTCAGGTAGACGACGTCGCCAGAGCCGACCGGGCCGAGCAGCAACCGTTCGGCGAGGTCCTCGGTAAGCCGGTCCGGGTCGAGCACGCAGCCGAGCAGTTCCAGCAACATCGCGACAGCAGGTTGTTCCGCGAGCGGCAGGTCCTCACCCCGCACGCTCACCGGGACGCCCGCCGTGATGAGCGCACGGCGCAGTGCGCCGAGCACGGCAGCCGTGGAACGGACCAGGACAGCCATGTGCGAGAACGGCATCCCGTCCAGGTGCGCGCGGCGCAGCACGCCGGCGACGTAGGCTGCCTCCTCGCTTGCGGCGCGGAACAGACCGACGGTCACTGCATCGTCGCGGGCGGCCGCTGCCGAGACGAGACGGCGATGATCCGCGCGGCCGGGCAGGCGGGCCGCCACCCGCCGGGACGCGGCGAGCATCCGCGGACCGGCTCGGCGCGAGACCTCCAGCGCCACCACCGGCACCTCGGCACCCCGCCCGAAGCGCAGGTCGACGTCGCGAACAGCCGACTCGTCGGCGCCGCGGAAGGCGTAGATGGACTGGTCGGGGTCGCCGACGAGGATCAGCTCGTCGGCGCCCGCGGCGAGCAGCGCCAGCAACTGCGCCTGCGCGGGATCGGTGTCCTGGTACTCGTCGACGAATAGGTGCCGCCGACGAGAGCGCTCCAGGGCGAGCAGCCCGGGATCCTGGTCGAATGCGTTCACCGCGGAGCGGATGAGCTCCGCAGGGTCGTAGGCCCCGGGCTCTTTCATCGCATAGACCTGGTGGTACTCGGTCAGGAACTCCCCGGCTGCGATCCAGTCCGCCCGACGCTCGCGTCGTCCCCAGTCGGCCAACTCCGCACCGTTCAGCCCGCGTTCCACTGCCCGCATCAGCAGGTCGCGCAATTCCCCGGCGAAGGCACGGGTGCGCAGCGCAGGGCGGAGCTCGACCGGCCAGAGCTCGGGGTCGCGATCGGCGAGCAGCTGCCGGATCGTGACGTCCTGCTCGGGACCGGACAGCAGCCGGGGGGCGGGGAGCTGTTGCGCGACGTTGGCCATTCGCAGGACCCCGAACGCGTAGGAGTGCAAGGTGCGCGCCACCGGCTCGCGCACCGTACGGCCGAGTCGCGCGGTGATCCGGTCGCGCAGTTCACCGGCGGCGCGGCGGCTGAAGGTGAGCATCAAGATGTCCTCGACCTTCACGCCCGCCGCGACCCGGGCGACCGCCGTTTCGACCAGCGTGGTGGTCTTGCCCGTACCCGGGCCTGCCAGCACCAGAAGCGGCCCGCCCGGGTGGGCGACCACCCGCTGCTGCGCGGCGTCCAGACGCGGCGCGGGAACGGGCGCTCGCATCGGCCGGAGGAGCCGGTAGGCAGGCGACGTCATACCGGCTATCCCAGCATGCCCCGACGACAGTTTCGCAGGGGCGCTTGAGGGTGACCCAGCAGCACCTCGTAACTTCGCCGCACACGCACACCCCACGACACCTGCCACCAACAGATGGCCAACGCATTCATGAGCGAGCAGCCCGATGCGGGCACCAACGACGAGCACCACCTCGGCCCGCTGTGATCATCAGCCCGTCAGCATCCCACCCGCAATGCTCACGGGTGGTTGATCACGGACCCCCCGAAACCGGCCCCAGGAAAGCCGCCGACCCGACGACCCGACGACCCGACGACTGCACACGCCTCGTCCTCATCGCGCCGCACGGCCTACCGGAGTCAGTCCGCGAGGGTGTGCGAGGGTGACGAAATCGCCTGCCGGCCGTCCCAGCGGAAGCTGGCGAGCTCGACGCGAGCCCCGACGAATCGGACGCCCTCGCTGAGCAGCCGTTGCCGCTGTTCGGTGCAGAGGTGGTCGGGAAGACTGCCGTCGCAACGCAGCACCCGGTGCCACGGGACCGTGCCCCCGTCGTGTGCGAGCACGCGACCGACCGTGCGCGCCGAGCGGGTACCCGCGAACTCGGCTACGTCACCGTAGGTCATCACGCGCCCGCGCGGAATCGCGTCCACGCACGCCAGGATGCGCTGCGCGAAGCCGCCCTCCTCCGCCACCAACTCAGTAGGACGGCAGGCTCGGATCGACCTGCTTGACCCACGCCGTGACCCCGCCCTGCACGTGCACCGCGTCGCGGAAACCAGCGGATTTGACGGCCGCAAGGGTCTCCGCCGAACGAACACCTGTCTTGCAGTACATGACGATCTGCTTGTCCTGCGGCAGATTCGCCAAGGCGTCACCGCGCAGGATCTCGTCCTTCGGTACCAGCGTCGCCCCGGGGATGCGCACGATCTCCCACTCGGCGGGCTCGCGCACATCCACCAGATGGATCGGCTTGTCGGAGTCGATGAGGTCCTTCAACTCTGCCGCCGTGATCGTCGAGCCGACCGCCGCCTCCTGCGCCTCGGTCGACACGACCCCGCAGAACGACTCGTAATCGATGAGCTCGGTGATCTCGACGGTGTTCGGGTCCTTGCGCACCTTGATCTCGCGCCACGTCATCTCGAGCGCGTCGAACACCAGCAGGCGTCCGACGAGCGGCTCACCGATGCCGGTGATCAGCTTGATCGCTTCGTTCACCATCACCGAACCGATCGACGCGCACAGCACTCCGAGCACGCCGCCCTCAGCGCAGGACGGGACCATTCCCGGCGGCGGCGGGTCGGGGTAGAGATCGCGGTAGTTGGGTCCGTACTCGTTCCAGAAAACGCTGACCTGCCCGTCGAAGCGGTAGATCGAGCCCCACACATAGGGCTTGTTGAGCAGTACGCACGCATCGTTGACGAGGTAGCGCGTAGCGAAGTTGTCGGTGCCGTCGACGATCAGGTCGTAACCGGCGAAGATGTCGAGGACGTTGTCGTTGTCCAACCGGGTCTCGTGCACATTGACCGTGACGAGCGGGTTTATCTCCAGGACGCTCTCGCGTGCAGACTCCGCCTTCGAACGGCCGATGTCGCTCTGACCGTGGATGATTTGGCGCTGCAGATTGGACTCGTCCACCGTGTCGAATTCGACGATGCCCAGTGTGCCGACTCCGGCCGCGGCAAGGTACATCAGCGCCGGCGAACCCAACCCGCCCGCACCGACGCAGAGAACCCTCGCGTTCTTGAGCCGCTTCTGACCGGCCATGGCGACTTCAGGGATGATCAGGTGCCGGCTGTACCGGCGCACCTCGTCCACGGTGAGCGACTCGGCCGGCTCGACCAACGGCGGGAACTGCGACACGATTGACAACCTCTTCTCACAGGCTTTCGGGCTCGACTGGCACAACCGCGCAAGGCGTTGCGCTCATTCCCGCGTTCACGCCCCGACAGAGCCAGTGTCTCGAATCACGATCGAACCCGCCGAACCGGGGCCGTCAGGGGAGGTTGAGCTCGCTGTTCGCATCGGAATCGACCTGCTCCGCGCCTGGTGCACCCTTCGCCCCCGGCGGGTACGGCCATGGGTTGGCGCCACACTTCTGGCGGGTCGATGCGGAGGTCAGGCCGACGGACTGCTGCATCATGACCGGAGCCAGGCCCCCGGGCAGGCACTGGTGCGCGTGCCCGTGCCCGATGGCATGACCGTCCTCGTGGTTGATCATGTACAGCCGGTAGGCGTGCAGGTCGCCGCGGTACTGCTCGCTGCCGCGGACCCACCGCGCGACGTTGAGCACGACACGGTTCACATCGAGCCCCGCGACGCTGAATGCCCGGGCGTAGCAGGAGGTCTCGACCTTGACCTCGTAGCCGCAGTACTGCCGAACCAGCATCGCGGACGTGAGACTGACCCGAAAATCGACGGCCCCGCTGTCGACGCGCTGCAGCGCGACACCGTGGCCCGACCAGCTGCGCGGGTCCGCCAGAGTGGTCTGGACCATCGCGGCGAACCGGGCGACGTCGACGCCGGTGATGCCGTTCTCGATCTCGACGTCGTAGCGCCACACCCCGTGCCCGTCGAGAGATTTGCCGACAACCTTGCTGGTGCCCGGCACGACGCGGAACGTGCCCGTGCCGGTGGTGGTGTAGGCCGGGCCGACCGGGAGGGCACCCCGCGCGGGCACCTTGTCCGGCGCGCCGGTGCCGGGCTGCTCCGGCGTCGGCAGAATGCTCGGCGACGCGGATGGCGGCGGCGCGGATGGCGGTGGCGGGTCGGTTTGCGCCGAGGAGCGCTGGTCGGCTACCGGCGTGGTGCCCGAGCGCGCGGCCGGACCCTTGCTGCCTGCGGTGGCCAGCGCCACGACGGTCACGACGACCAACACGGGAAGTGCGTACGCACGCCAGCCGTAACGCCGCACGAATTCCCGGATTACGTCCGCGATGGTGGGTTCACCTCCACCGAAGGAAGCTGCGACCCGTCGGGCAGCCAGAACGTCGAAGTCCGGGTCGGGACGGGGAACCGTGCGGGTCGCGGCGGATTGCGTCGAATCCTCGCGCTCGGTCACACGGTTACAGTGCCACAACAGATCGTGGCAGCCAGGGATCACACGCTAGGCGTGTTCGCGTGCCCCACCCTGAGAGCGCGGGCGTCGTCGAGCAACGCAGCCAACGCGCGTGCGGACGTCTGCGGGTCCTCCATCATCGCGACGTGACCGATGTCGGTCAGCACCAGCAGCCGCGAATCCGCGATTGCCGCAGCGACCAGCGGGGCGAGGTCCGGCGCGACCAGGTGATCCCGGTCACCCCACAGCACAAGGGTGGGCGCCTCGACGCGGCGCATCGCGGCCCACCCCGCGCGTCCACCGAAGGACTGCGAGCGCACCAAACCACGCAGGGAGCGGAGCATGGCGGCGTCGGCCCACTCGACCCCACGCCGGTACCCGGCTTCGGCGACCGACTCTTGCATCCGGCGCTCGGGATAGCGCGACGCGTCGTGGAAGCACAGTCTGATCGTCGCCTCGACGCGAACCCGATCGGGCAGTACGCGCATCCGCTTGAGCGCCGCGGAACCCAGGATCGGGAGGGCCAGTAAGGCCATGCGCGGGTCGCTCTTGACCGCGTGCAGGCGCACCTTGACGTCCGGGACCGCGGGCGAGACCAGAGTCAGGGTGCGCACCAGGTCCGGCCGTTGCGCCGCGACGAGGATCACGACCGCACCGCCCATCGAATTGCCCGCGAGATGCACCGGCCCGCGCCCGGAGGCTTCGAGGTAACCGATGACCGTGCGGGCGTGCGTGCTGAGCCGGTAGTCGGCATCGTGGGGCGGACCGGACCGGCCGAACCCGGGCAGGTCGATGGCGTCGACGGCGAGGCGGTGTCGCAGCACCCCGGCGAAATCGGTCCAGTTCAGCGCCGAACCCCCCAGACCGTGCACGAACAATGCGGGTTCTGCGTCATCGCGCAGCGGCGGCGTCGAGCGCACGAAGACGCCGACCCCGCCGATATCGACGTGTCGTCCCGGCCACGGTTCGCCGACGTCGTCGAGCGAGGGCAACGGCTGGTTCGACAGTGCAGCAGGTGAGGGCGTCGGTACGCGGCGACGGGCCACCCCAGGGACGGTACGCGGGCGAATCACGCCGACTTGCGGACAGGCTTCTTGGCGGGCGCCTTCGCCGCCGCACTCTTTCTCGCGGGTGCCTTCTTCGCGGGTGCCTTCTTGGCCGGTGCCTTCTTCGCGGGTGCCTTCTTCGCGGGTGCCTTCTTGGCCGGTGCCTTCTTCGCGGGTGCCTTCTTCGCGGGTGCCTCAATCGCGGACGTGTTCTCGGCCGGCGCCTTCGTTGCGGACGCTTTCGTTGCGGACGCTTTCTTCGCGGCGGATTTCGGGCCGGACACCTTCGTGCCGCGTGCTGTCCCCGCAGCTTCCGTCGTGGTCCGCTGTGAGGGCAGAGCGTCGACGGACTCGGTCACCTCCCCGCGGCCCTTCTTCGCAGCGGCCACCGACGCGCGCAGCGCCGACATCAGATCGACGACATTGCCCGCGCTCGGCTGCACCTGCTCGGTCTCGACGATCTCGCGGCCCTCGACCTTGGCGTCGATGACCTGCTGCAGCGCGCCGCGATAGTCGTCGGTGTATTCGGACGGGTCGAAGTCGCCGGACATGCTCGACACGAGCGACTCGGCCATGGTGCGCTCCTGGGAGCGTAGGTCGACGTCCTGCTCGAGGAAACCGAACGCCGGCTCCCGCACCTCGTCGGGCCAGATCATCGTCTCCATCACGATGACGCCCTCGCGTACGCGCAGTGTCGCGAGTTGCTCGCGATTGCGGATCGCGACCTTCACCAGACCAGCCTGTCCGCTGGCATCGAGCGCATCGCGCAGCAGGACGTACGGCTTGACCGCGGTCTTCTCCGGCTCGAGGTAGTAGCTCTTGGCGAAATAGATCGGGTCGATCTGATCGAGTGGGACGAACTGCAGCACGTCCACGACCCGTGCGGTCGGAAGCGGCAGGTCGGCGAAGTCCTCGTCGGTAAGCACGATGGTCTCGCCGCTGTCGAGCTGATAACCCTTGGCGATGTCGGCGTAGGAGACCTCCTCGCCGTCGGCCTCGGCCACGCGCTTGTAGCGGACACGCGAACCATCCGAGCGGCGCACCTGGTGGAAACTGACGTCTCGCTCCTCGGTCGCGGTGTACAACTTCACGCCGATACTGACGAGCCCGAAGGAGATGCTGCCCTTCCAGATCGCGCGCATTCGCCCGCTCCGTTCCTGGTATTCCCGTGTCGAGTATTCCCGTGTCGAGCACCGTTGGAGACTGGTGTGTACCCAGAATGGACCGATGCAGCCGATGCTCGCCACCGCGATCGACGCGTTGCCTCGCAACGGTGGGTGGGCATTCGAATTCAAATGGGACGGAATACGCGCCCTGTTCGACGTCACCGAGCGTGGCGCGCACCTCTACAGCCGGGCCGGCAACGACGTAACGACCGCCTATCCGGAGTTGCTCGCGCAGGCCGACGGTCTCGACGACGCACTGCTCGACGGCGAGATCGTCGCCTTCGTCGACGGACGCCCGTCCTTCGAGGCACTGCAGACCCGGATGCACGTCCGGTCGAAGACCGAGGCTCGGCGGCTGGCCGGAACGTTGCCCGTGACATTCATGGTGTTCGACGTCCTGCGCCGCTACGGCGTCGACCTGACCTCCCGGCCGTATACCGATCGTCGCGCGACGCTCGATCGGTGGCTCGGCGCGGACGAGGCGTGGACGCTCAGCCCCTCCTTCGACGACGGACCGGCCACCGAGGCGGCGGCACGCCAGCACGGGCTGGAGGGGGTCGTCGCCAAACGTGCGGCTTCGCTCTACCGTCCCGGGATCCGTTCGCGCGACTGGGGCAAGTTGCGCTTCGAGCACACCGGAGATTTCGTCGTGGTCGGGTGGGAGGCGCCCGCCGATGAGGATCGGCTGAGCTCGCTCGTCCTGGCGTCATGGAACGACGGCACGCTCATTTTCGCCGGGAAGGCGGGGAGCGGATTGACCGGGCGCTCGGCTGCAGACCTGCAGCGGCGGATGACAGCGCGCGTTACGTGTCCGCTCGACCCGGAACCGCCGGGCAGCCCAGGACGGCGCACCCAGTGGGTCGAGCCCGAGGTTGTCGTCGAGGTGCGCTACGCGATGGTCACCTCCGAGGGACGCCTGCGACACCCGGTCCTGCACCGGGTACGTACCGACAAGACGGCCGACGAGGCGGAGGGCTGATGGCGGCAGCGGCGAAGATGACGGTGCAGGTCGGTGCACGCCAGTTGCAGCTGTCCAACCTGGGCAAGGTCCTCTACCCGCAGACCGGGTTCACCAAGGGCGAGGTCATCGACTACTACACGCGCATCGCGCCGGTCCTGCTGCCGCATCTCGCCGACCGTCCACTCACGGTCAAGCGGTACCCCAATGGCGTCGACGAGAAGTTCTTCTTCGAGAAGAACGCCGCGCGAGGTACGCCGGAGTGGGTGCGCACCGTCACTCTGCCGGTTCCCGGGTCGACCAAGAACCGCGAAACCATCGACTACGTCGTGGTCGAAGAGCTCGCCAGCCTGGTGCGGCTGGCCAATCTGGCGGCATTGGAGTTGCACGTGCCGCAGTGGCGGGTGCCACGGAGGGCCCGCAAGCCGCGCACCGACCTGCTGGTCTTCGATCTCGATCCGGGACCGCCGGCGACGATCGAACAGTGCCGTGCGGTTGCCCTGCTGCTGCGCGACCTGCTGGCTGACGACGGGCTGACGCCGTTCGCGAAGACGTCCGGGTCGAAGGGGATGCAGGTGAGCGCCCCGATCGAGGTGGCAGATCAGGAGATCCCGTCCCAGTACGCGCACGCCGTTGCCGAACAGCTCGAGAAGGAGCACCCCGATCTCGTAGTGTCGCGCATGACCAAGTCGCTGCGCCCGGGCAAGGTGCTGGTCGACTGGAGCCAGAACAGCCCCGCCAAGACGACGGTCGCCGTGTACTCGCTGCGGGCACGCGACAATCCGAGCGTTTCCACGCCGCTGACCTGGGACGAGGTGAGCAGCGGCGGTGAGCTGCGCTTCACCGCCGCCGAAGTGCTGGACCGCGTCGCCGACCTCGGCGATCTGTTCGCCGGAACGCTGGATGACGACGTACGCGCCCGGTTGAGCGTCCCGACACGTACCAGCTCGTCACGTACTCGCTAGTACAGTCTGCTGGACCTGTTCGGAAGGGGTGCATTCTGCGATGTCTCGTGCGGGTTCGTCCGAGCTGGCCCGCGGTGGCCGCATGCCCCGTTCAGCCCGGCGCAAGCAGCTGCTGGCCGCCGCCCAAGAGGTCTTCGTCGCCAACGGCTACCACGCCGCCGCGATGGATGACATCGCCGAGCGGGCCGGGGTGTCCAAGCCGGTCCTCTACCAACACTTCCCCGGCAAGCTGGAGCTCTACCTCGCGCTGATGGACACGCAAGCCGAAGCATTGAGCCGTGCGGTCATCGATTCGCTGTCGGGGACCGAGGACAACCGCGAGCGCGTGCACCGAGTGCTCGCCGCGTATTTCCACTTCGTGGAGGGCGATGAGCAGGACGGCGCCTTCCGGCTGATCTTCGAGACCGACCTGGGCAACGAGCCGGCGGTCCGCGACCGTGTCGAGGCGGTGTCGCGCAAGACCATGCAGGCCGTCGCTGCGACCGTTGCCGCGGACACGGGGCTCGACCCGGCACGTGCCGAACTGCTCTCGACCGCGCTGACCGGTGCAGCGCAGGTCGCCGCGCGCTGGTGGCTGGCCAGCGACAAGCCGGTCTCTCAGGAGGACGCCGTCGGACTGCTCGAGTCGTTGATGTGGCGTGGCATCTCGCACTTCCCGCGGCACGGCGAGCCCGAGGACTGATCCCGCCGGACGGCGGTGCGTTCGCTCACGGCGCATCGTCCGCAGCGCCCCCCGCCGAACCGGCTCGACTAGCGTGGTCCCCACAGGAGTGACGACGAGCTGGAGGCTTGCGTGGAGGTCAAGATCGGCGTGCTGCACACACCGCGCGAAATCGTGTTGGAGAGTCTGCAGACCCCGGACGAGGTGGGGCAGCTCGTTGCCGAGGCGTTCAAGAGCGTCGACGGCCAGCTCACCCTCACCGACGAGCGCGGGCGCCGGGTGATCGTCCCGGCCAATCTCGTCGCCTACGTCGAGATCGCGCAGGCCGACCAGCGCCGCGTGGGCTTTGCCACCGGCTGAGCGGCGCTCAGTTCGCCACGGCGGAGTTCCCAGGGCGGAGGTTCGACGACGCTCAGTTCGACAGGCCGAGGGCGCTCATCCGCTCCTCGTGACGCTGGGTGATCCGGCTGAGCAGCGCGGCGACTCCGGACAGGTCCCCCGTCCCCTCGACAAGCAGGATCATCAGCGAGTCACGATCGGCCAGGACGTGCTGGGTCTCGCTGATGGCCTCGCCGACCAGGCGTCGTGCCCACAACGCCAGCCGGCCGGCGACCGAAGGCTGCGCCTCGACCGCCGCACGGACCTCGCGCACGGCGAATCCGGCCCGGCCGCCGTCGGCGAGCACGGTGTCGATCAGCTGCTTGGTGTCGACGTCGACGAACGTGGCCACCTCCCGGTAGAAATCCTCGGCGATCCCGTCCCCGACGTATGCCTTGACGACGCCTTCGAGCCAGGACGACGGCGCGGTCAGCGAATGGTAGGTCTCCAGCGGCGCGATGAACGGCGCCATCGCCGCGCCGGGGTCCGCGCCCAGTTCGCGCAGCCGCAGCGCGAGCGCCTCGTAGTGCCCGAGTTCGATCGCCGCCATCGACGACATCTGGACGCGACCGGCCAGGGTGGGCGCCATCCGCGCGTCGTAGGCGAGCCGGTCGAAGGCGCACAACTCGCCGTAGGCGAGCGCGCCGAGCAGGTCGACGACGGCGTCGGTGGCAGGCCCGTCCTGTCCGGTACTCAGGTGCTGCGCGTGGCTCACGGGGCGCAGGTCCCACATCGCTCGGCTCGGCTCACGTCGGCACTGTAACGGCGGATCGTTTAGACTGGTGATCAGCAGTACCCGAATCTGCGCGTTGACCGCGCTCACGTGCGGCGCCTCCCCCTGCTGTTACACACCTTGTGGGGTCGTAGGCGCAAGGCGTCACTGGGCGAATTCCAGCGGTCGGCGCACCTGCGCTCGAAGAGGACCGCCGCAACTTCATGACAGACCAGACCGAGCACGCCACCGCCAGCACGCCCGACCCCATGGTGACGGACGAGCCGGCGCCGCTCGCGGCGCGCGCGCCCGTCCGTGCCGACAGCCCGTCGTTCAGCGACTTCGACATCAACCAGGACATCGTGGACGCGCTCGCTGCGGTGGGCATCACCAGGACCTTCGCGATCCAGGAGATGACCCTCCCGGTAGCGCTGTCCGGTCAAGACCTCATCGGACAGGCGCGCACCGGTACCGGCAAGACGCTGGGTTTCGGCGTCCCGCTGCTCAACCGCCTCCAGCTGCCCGGTGGCGCCGCCGCCGCACCGCAGGCGTTGGTGATCGCGCCAACGCGGGAGTTGGCCGTCCAGGTCTCCGGCGATCTGCAGGCCGCCGGCTCGAAGCTCGGCGCCCGGGTGCTCACCATCTACGGCGGGCGCGCGTACGAGCCGCAGATCGAGGCGCTGCGCGGCGGCATCGACGTTGTCGTCGGCACGCCTGGTCGTCTGCTGGACCTGGCTCAGCAGGGCCACCTGGTGCTCGGCAAGGTGAGCATCCTGGTGCTCGACGAGGCCGATGAGATGCTCGATCTCGGCTTCCTGCCCGACATCGAGAAGCTGATGAAGATGGTGCCGGACAAGCGCCAGACCATGTTGTTCTCGGCGACGATGCCAGGCCCGATCGTGGCGCTGGCCCGCACCTTCCTCGACCAGCCGATGCAGATCCGCGCCGAGCACGGCGCCGAGAACAACAGCACTGACCATGTCGACCAGTTCGCCTACCGGGCGCACGCGCTCGACAAGGTCGAGGTGCTCGCGCGCGTGCTGCAGGCCCGAAACCGTGGCCTGACCCTGATCTTCGTGCGGACCAAGCGGTCCGCGGCCAAGGTGGCCGAAGACCTGACCGAGCGGGGATTCGCAGTGGCTGCCGTCCACGGCGACCTCGGACAGGGGGCCCGCGAGCAGGCTCTGCGCGCCTTCCGCGCCGGGAAGGTCGACGTGCTGGTGGCAACCGACGTGGCGGCGCGAGGGCTCGACGTCGAGGGCATCTCCCATGTCGTCAACTATCAGGCGCCCGAGGACGAGATGACCTACGTGCACCGGATCGGGCGTACTGCCCGGGCCGGCAAGCAGGGCAATGCCGTCACCCTCGTCGATTGGGACGACATCCCCCGCTGGAAGCTGATCTGCGACAAGCTCGGGCTGCCGTTCCACGAGCCTGTCGAGACCTACTCCACATCGCCGCACCTCTACTTCGAGCTCGACATCCCGGCCGACGCCAAGGGCGTCCTACCCCGCGCAGATCGCACCCGCGCCGGTCTGGGGGCCGAGCAGATCGAGGAGCTGGGGGGACGCGACCCCTCGACCCGCAGCGGCGGTTCCGGCAGCAGCCGGGGCCCGCGCCATGCCCCGGCGCGGGACGAACGCCGCGGGCCTGATCGCGGGCCTGATCGCGAGGAGCAGCGCGTCGAGCGGTCCGAGCGGCCGGCACGAAACCGCAACAGGGTGCGCACCCGCGGCGGGGAGCGCCTGGACGGGGCGCGCGTCTACGCCGTCGAGCAGCCGGACGAGCAGCCGGACGAGCAGCGGTCGGCCACCGCTGAGGGCAACGCTGCACCGCGGCGTCGTCGGCGTCGGCGCGGCGGATCGGCTACGCCCGCCGCCGAGTGATCTTGCGTCGATAGGTCAGGATGGGCCTATGACCGACGCACGGGTGACGACCACGGCGGTCGTCGTCCCGGGGTCCCGCGACCAGGTGGCTCGTGCGCGCTACCGCACCCGACTGCGTCGCTGGCGCGTCGGGTACGCGGTGCTGATCGCTCTCGCCGCGCTGGTACTGGGCACGGTCGTGAAGACCGCCTATTCGCACGGCGAGATCAGCCACGCCACGTTGCACCCGGTCTCGTCGGCGCCGCCATCGGTCCCTTTGCGGACGCCCGGCGCGACCCTGCAACAGGCTTGGACGAGCAGCGACCGGACGGCTATCGGTCAGCCGTACTGGCGCGGAACGGTCGTCACGCACGACGAGCACAGCATCCGCGGACGCGACGCACAGACCGGCCGAACGACCTGGTCCTACACGCGAAGCGACCGCACGCTCTGCCAGGCCATCCAGGACCAGGGCGTGAGCATCGCCGTGTTCGAGGTCAACGGCAACTGCGACGAATTGACCGCCCTGGACACCGACAAGGGCAGCCGGGAGTGGACGCGCACCCTGGACAAGGACGGCGCCGAGCTGAACGGTCACCCGAGCTACGTCGTCACGCCCTACACCGTCATGCTCACCACCCCCGGTGCCGTCTACGCGGTGGATCCCAGTAGCGGCCTGGACCGCTGGGTGTTCCAGCAGGACGGCTGCTCGGTACGCGGCGCGGTCCTCGGCTTGAAAGGGGCGCTGATCAGCCAGACCTGCGCCGGCCGCACGTGCACCGACGACCTGAAGTTCTGCGGCAACGGCGAGCAGTTGCTCCTGCGCGATGCGACAGCCGGCGAGAACACCGACAGCTCGAAGAACAAGGGCAACCCCGACCAGATCAAGTGGAATCTAATCGGCAGCAATCTCGTGCCGGCGTCCGCGGGCGAGGTGATCTCGGCCGTGTCCGCCGACGGTGCGGATCTCGTGGTGCTCGGCCCGGACAAGGGCAACGCCGTGCGCCGCCTGCCCCTTGCGCAGCGTTCCACGACGATCACCGACGACGCTGCCGCCGACGCGGAGGTGCTGCGGATCGGCAATACTAGCTACGCAATCACCGGCAACAGGTCCGCGTTCTCCTGGCACGCCGCGACGGCGGCTGCCACGACCGTGACCGGCAAATCGGGTACTGGCACGCCGAGCCTGTCGAACGCACTGCTCGCGGTGCCCACCTCTACCGGCATCGCGACCCTCGATCCGAACACGGGTGCGGTGCTGCGTTCCTTCGCCGTCCCCGCACCCGCCGCGGGA
The DNA here is from genome assembly GCA_038207565.1 of Mycobacteriales bacterium. Lineage (GTDB taxonomy): Bacteria > Actinomycetota > Actinomycetes > Mycobacteriales > Jatrophihabitantaceae > JALZAI01. The sequence goes on along the minus strand of JBBQZQ010000001.1, from coordinate 229,846 downwards.
AGTCGCGCCTACCCGCTCGGTACGGGGTTCCTGGTCGCCGGCACGCCGACGACTTACTACCGGTGACGGGCCGCGCGGATGTCCGGAGGTCGCACTGGCAGCTAGGACGGCGCCGGGCGTGGCGGACACGTCGTCGGGATCGTCACCCGCGGCGAGGGTTTCGGTGGCCGTGACGGACAGCCGACCACGGCCAGCCGCGAGGGCATGCACGGGACCAGCCGACGCGGCGTGTCGGCAGGGTCGCCGCGCTCATGCCGCAGCACCGACCGGACGCCGGGCCGTCGGCATCGACAGCAGCCGCTCAAGGGCCTCGGGCGCCGTGGTGCGCGCGGCGAGTGGCGTGGGCTTGTTCGTGCCGTGGTAGTCCGACGAGCCGGTGCCGACGAGGTCGAGGTCACGCGCCAACGCGGCGGCCTCGGCCCGGTCAACCTCGTCGTGATCGGGGTGGTCGACCTCGATACCTACCAACCCGGCGGCAACCATCCGTGCGACGACATCCGCGTCGAGCACGGGTCCGCGTCGCCGGGCCAGCGGGTGCGCGAAGACCGGAAGGCCACCTGCCTGCCGGATGAGGTCGATGGCGAGGAAGACGTCAAGGTCCTGCTTGCGAACGTAGTAGGACCGCCGCGATGTCAGCAGGTCGCGAAACGCCTCATCCACATCGCCGACCACACCGGCTTCGACGAGGGCGCGCCCGATGTGCGGTCGTCCGACCGTTCCGCCCGCCGACAGCTCGTTGACCCGGGCCCAGGTGATGGGGACACCGTCTGCCACCATGTTCGCCACCATTTGCCGCCCGCGGTCACGCCGGCTGATGCGCAGCTGCTCCCTGGCCGCGCGCAGCTCCCCGTTCGCCGGATCGAAGAGGTAACCGAGCAGGTGCAGCCCGATCCGGCGACCGCTCGGCGTCCAGTACTCGCACGAGAATTCGGCACCGCAGACGACGGTCAACCCGGGCGGCCGGGCCTGCAGTGCTCCGCCCCACCCTGAGGTGGTGTCGTGATCGGTGATGGCGATGACGTCGAGCCCGGCGGCGGCAGCAGCAGTCATCAGCTCGGCCGGCGTGTCAGTGCCGTCCGAGGCGTTGGTGTGCGTGTGCAGATCGATGAGCACTCACGTCACCTCGCAACGGTTCGGCCGGCGACCCGCTTGCGCTCCCACCCGTGCGACGGTACCAATCGGCTCCGACCAATTCCTGAGGCGTCACCTGCCGGGGTCAGACGGCGGTGCGGGTGGGATGCGCGGCAACGGCGCCGTGGTGTGGGCTGCCCGGGCGCTGTCGATCGCCTTGGGCCCGCCCCGGTCACCGCGCGGTCCGCCGCGCGCATCATCGCCCGGATCTCCCGGACCGCCCGGATCTCCCGGGCCGCCTGGATCTCCCGGGCCGCCTGGATCTCCCGGACCGCCTGGACCGGGCGGGGGGGGCGGGGGGTTGCGCAGCATCAGCCCGCACAGCTTTTCGTAGAACTCCGGTGCTCCGAGGACCTTACGCAACCGCCGGATGCCGGGATGATCGCCCGGCGCCTCGAGCTCGATCGTCGCGTAGCGCCAGAATTTTCCGGGGACGGTCTGCACCAGGCGCACTCCGGTGACCCGGTCGACGCGCAGGAACGCCTGGCTGCTGGTGGTTTCGGGGACACCCTCCGATCGCACGATGCGCAGTTGCGTGAGGATGATCACCTCCGCCATCCACGTCCGGATCCGGAAGACCAGGCCTCCCACGAGGACGACGATGAGAACTGGGGTCCAGGGCCACTGCCACAGCAGGGCGAGCACCAGCAGCGCGGCGAGCATGCGAGCGACAGGCCGCTCCGGCAGCCGTGCGATGACTATCGGGTGATGGCGGGTCCGCGCGACCACGGGAAGTTCGGACGGCCACAGAGCGGGCATGCATCCGTCGTTCAGGCGAGCTTGCTGAGGAAGTCGCCGATGCCGTGCGCAACGTTGACGATCACGCGCCATGCGCTGTGGAAGATGTCTGCCGAATGCGCCGGCTGCGTCACCACGAAGAAGATCAGGAATGCGATAAGGGCGCCGCTGACTACGTTTTTCGTCACGGTCGTCGGCTCCTCTCGGGCAGCGGGCACGGCACACACCGGACTCCGAGACGTTCCTACCGCAAGTCCTACCACTAGGACGGGACTTACCCGGCGTGTCACGCTCACCCGGTGAGTCGCGAGCGAACCGTCGTCCCGTGCGCGGGAGGCATCGTGTTCGACGCGGCGGGTCGCCTCCTGCTCGTGCGGCGCGGCCGGGCGCCCGGCGTCGGCTTGTGGTCCATACCGGGCGGGCGCTGCCTGCCCGGCGAACGTGCTACGGACGCCTGCGTGCGGGAGGTGGCGGAAGAGACCGGCCTAAAGGTCCGGGTCGTGCGCCTAGCCGGCCAGGTCGCCTGGCCCGGCACCAAGGATTCGATCTATGACATCGCCGACTTCGTCTGTGCCCTGGTCGGCGGCAGGCTCCGGTCCGGCGATGACGCCACAGACGCGCGCTGGGTCAGCTCGGCCGAATTCCGGACGCTGGCGCTGGTGCCGGAACTCGCCGACACGCTCGACGAGTGGGAGTGCTTACCCCGCGGCTGATCCCTCGACTGACTCCCGCGGCTGACCCCGGCGTCGGGCTCGGAGGGCGGTGTCAGCGCGCAGCCTGTTCGGGCCGGCCGGGCTGCTCGCCGCCGCGGTCGTCGAGGTACTCCTTCGTCGGCACCATGACCTTGCGGCGGAAGATGCACACCACGGTGCCCTCCTGGTTGTAACCGATCGTCTCGACGTACACGATCCCGCGGTCCGACTTGGATTTCGAGGGCTTCTTGTCCAATACGGTCGTCTCGCCGTAGATCGTGTCGCCGTGGAAGGTCGGCGCGACGTGGCGCAGCGTTTCGACCTCAAGGTTCGCGATCGCTTTGCCGCTTACGTCAGGAACCGACATACCCAGCAGCAGCGAGTAGACGTAGTTTCCGACTACGACGTTCTTGCCGAAGTCGGTCGTCTGCTGCGCGTAGTGCGCGTCCAGGTGCAGCGGGTGGTGGTTCATCGTCAGCAGGCAGAACAGATGGTCGTCGTACTCGGTGACCGTCTTGCCTGGCCAGTGCTTGTAGACCGCGCCTATCTCGAACTCCTCGTAGATCCGACCGAACTGCACGCTGCTTCCCTTCGTCGGCGACGCCTTCCGCTCGCATCTTGCCTGGTCGCCCTCGTACCCGGGAGCCAAGTGTGGCCCAACCGTTAGCCCAGCTCGACGTCAACCGGCTCGGCGTCAGCCCAGCTCGACCGGCCGGCGCATCAGGTCCAGCAGGTCAACGCCTTTCTCGGCCCAGCGTCCCCGCAGCGCGTCGCCGCCCTTGGCGCGAGCCCACGCCAGCTCGTTCGCCGTTGCGGGTAGCACCTGAAGAACGATCACGTCCCCGGCCGAGGTGGCCACGGGCTCCAATGGCGAGTCCACGACCACGCCACCTGTGCACAGAGATCCGGCGACGAGGGGGTGCTCGAGGTCCACAGTGGCCCCGGCCAAATACCGGAGCCCCTCCACGGCAGGCGCCGCCGCCAGCACCGCGAGCTGGCGCCACACGCCGGAACAACTGTCCAGCACGTCTCGCAGATGGAGCATCAATTCGGCGCGCGGCCCGGACGCGTCGACCAGCACGTTCGCCGGATCGTTCATCGGATCCCTCGACATGCCCAGGCTGACGTAGGCCCGCTCGCCCGGGATGGGCTCGAAGCGCAGCACCTGCAGCGGCTGCACCCCCACGAAGGAGATCGACGCACGGATCGGTTGCTGCGCGAAGTGCTGACACAGCGCTGACTCGACAGCGGTCAACGGATCCGGCGCACCCACCCGGCAAATCTAGAACCCTGCACCGATCCGTCCGAGGTCGCCCTCATCCGCGGAAGGATGCGGTGATCTGCTGCTCGACATCGGCGTAGGCAACCCCGGCGCGGCCGAGTAGCAGCCCGATGCCGTCCAACGCATCGGACAGCCCGCGGGCATGGAGGTCGAACTGCTGGTACAGCGCCGTGAACTGCGCCGCGGCCGCACCGGACCAGTCCGCACCGAACAGCGGCGACAGCTGGGTCCGCAGCGTCTGGTGGGAACCGCGGACGTCGCCGGACACCCTCGTCACCGAACCGCCCAACCCGGCCAGCTGGCTCGGCGTGACTTTCAAACCCGACATCTTGGGTCTCCTTCTGCTCTGCGCGGCGCCGCCGCGTCCATTTGATGTCCCACGACGGTAGGTCCTCGATGTGCCGGGGATCGCCCCCGCCAGTTGCCCTGTGGACAACCGACCCGATCGCACGCGGTTGTCCACAGGCTTGGGTGCAGGTCCGTTCGGGTGTCGGCCCGGGGACCGACACTGCGCCATGTGCGAATCGATCTGACCCTCACCGATATCGACGGCGGCGACGTCGACGTGGCTGTCCTCGCCGACGACACCGCCCCCGTCGAGGCGGTCGCCTACGCGCTGCAGACGGAGCCTGCAGCAGTGGGCATGCCGTTGGTCGGCGCACTGTGGGGCCGACCCACCGGCGGCCTCCGCACTGCCAGGGCCACGCTGGACGTGGTCGGTGGACTGGACGCGGGCAAGTCGGTACCGGTGCCGCGGGGAACGTGCACGGTGGGTCGCGACCCGGGCTGCCACCTCACGCTGAACGACCCCGGTGTCTCGAGGATCCACGCCACGCTGACCGTCACCGAGTCCGGGGCTGTGCTGCACGACCTCGGTTCGACCAATGGGATCTCGCTCGATGGGGTCGCAGCCGATCCCGGCGGCCAGGTGCTCAGGGCCGGCGAGGTCGTCCGGGTTGCCGACACCTTCTTGGGCCTCGCCGAACTGGATGGCGCGCCCGCCGCGGTCCGGCCGGGACTACCTGGCCGGGTGTTGGTGAACCGCCGGCCGCGTCCGCAGTCGACCGCGGGGAAACCTGCGATCCAATTGCCGACGCTTCCCGACGAGAGCCGCTACCACTCGACGCAATGGCTGGCGGTCCTGCTTCCGGCGCTCGCCGGGGTGGGGCTCGCCTTCGCTCTCGGCTCGGCACAATTCCTGCTGTTCGCGCTGCTCTCGCCGTTGGCGCTGCTGGCGAGCGCCGGCGGCGATCGGCTGCACAGACGTCGCGACGGCCGACGCTCCATGCGCGAGTACCGCCGCGACCTGCTGGTGGCGCAGGGTCTCCTCATCGCCGGCCTACGCGATGAAGCGATCGCCCGTCGAAACGGCCAGCCTGATCCGGCGGCGCTGGAGCGCATCGCCCGCACCCCTCTTGAACGACTCTGGGAACGAGGACGCAAGGACGCCGATCTGCTCTGTGTGCGGGTCGGGTTGGCGAGCTTGCCGGCAGACCTCCGGTCGGTCCACAAGGGCCACGAGGCGTCGGCCGGCGAGGTGCACGCCGTACCGCTCATCGTCGACTTGTGCGCGGGGCCGCTAGGTATCGCCGGTACCCGCCGAGCCGGCCTCGACCTTGCTCGCTGGCTGTTTGCCCAGCTGGTCGTGCAAACCTCCCCCGCCGATGTCGAAGTTGCGCTCCTGCTTTCCGACGGGGCCGCGACGTCCTGGGCGTGGCTGCGGTGGGTCCCGCATCTGCGGGGACGGGTAGCGACTACTGCAGGTGAACGCGAGCGTCTGTGCGCCGACATCAGCGACATGATCGCAAGCCGAGCGGGTTCGGGGGCGGCGCCCCCGAACCGGCTCATCCTGCTCGTCGACCGAGTCGGTGAACTGGGCGAGCTGCCGTTACTGGCAGGCGTGCTCGAAACCGGGCCAGCCGTCGGGGTGACCGCGGTGTGTGTGGACGACCGCGAGACCGGCCTACCCGCCGGGTGCCGAGCCGTCGCTGTACTGGGGGGCGACACGGGCGCGCGGCTGCTGCTGCGCGAGGGTAGCTCGGCGCGCACTTCGGTCCCGGATCAGGTCGACGCGAACTGGGCCGACCGCGTCGCGCGGTCGGTGGCTGCGTTCGTCGACGCCGCGACCGACCCGGGTTCGGCACTGCCGGAGCAGTGCCGCCTGACCCAGCTGATCAGCGACAGGGGTATGGACGGGACGGAGGTACTGAACCGGTGGCGTCGCAGCAACGCCCGTGCCGACACGGTGCTCGGCATCGGCGTCGACGGCCCTGTGGTCGTTGACCTCGAGCGCGACGGCCCGCACGCCCTCGTCGCGGGCACGACCGGCGCCGGCAAGTCCGAACTGCTGCAGACGCTCGTTCTGGGACTGGCTCTGGCGCATCCTCCGAATGAGATCAATTTCGTCCTCGTCGACTACAAGGGCGGTGCCGGCTTTGCCGACTGCGAGCGACTGCCGCACAGTTGCGGCGTCGTCACCGACCTCGACGACGGCCTTACCCGTCGGGCGCTGACGTCCCTGCGCGCTGAGCTTCGTCGTCGGGAGCGGCTGTTCGCTGACCTGGGCGTTGGTGATCTCGCTGCGTACCGGGAGCGCGCACCCGCCGAACCACTCGCGAGGCTTGTAATCGTGATAGACGAGTTCGCGACCCTGGCCGCGGACTTGCCCACCTTCGTCGACGGGGTTGTCGCCGTGGCCCAGCGCGGCCGGTCGCTGGGAATACATCTGGTCCTGGCAACGCAGCGTCCGGCCGGCGTGGTTTCGAAGGACATCCGGGCGAACACCGCACTGCGTATAGCGCTGCGGGTCACCGATCCGGCCGATTCGCTCGATGTGCTCGATTCGCCGGATGCCGCAGCTATCGACCGCCGGTTTGCCGGCCGTGCCCTCGTCCGTCTTGGAAGCGCCATCGTCGCGACGCAGGTCGCCCGGGTTGCCGGACCGATACAGCCCACGGCGAAGGACGGCGTGACTGTGGCGCCACTCGGGCCATGGCGTTCACTGCCCCCGCCGAACGCCCCATCAGACGCGCCGAGCGAGCTTGAACTGCTGGTGAACGCTGTCGTCGACGCCGCCGCGGGGGGCGGGTACCAGCCGGTGCGCCGCCCCTGGCTGCCGCCGCTGCCCGAGTTCGTCATAGCCGACAGCCTGCGGTGGACGGGCGGGAACGCCCGCCGCAGCGCTGTGTCGCTCGGACTGGTCGACCTGCCCGACGAGCAGCGCCGGGCCCCGTTCGAGATCGACCTCACGGCTGGGCAATCGGTGCTGCTCACCGGCGGACCGCGGTCCGGCCGCACGACAGGCTTGTTCTCGCTCGCCCTCGCGGCAGCCTGCAAGCTCGCGCCCCAGGAACTCGAGCTCTACGGCATCGACCGGGCAGGTGGCGCCCTTGCCACGCTCGAACAATTGCCGCACACCGGGTCGGTCGCGAGCGTGGTCGACGACCTGAGCGCGGTGGACGTGCTGCTGCAGCGACTGTGCAGCGACATTGCAAGGCACCGCTCGCGCCCCACCAGCGATCACGGGGTGCGCTTGTTGCTCGTGGACGGGTGGGAGCAGTTCGTCGACGACGCGACCGAGTACGACGGTGGGCAGCCGGTCGAGCGAATGCTGGCGTTGCTGCGCGACGGACCGTCCGCCGGCGTCACGGTAGCGGTGAGCGGGGGGCGCGCCACACTTGCGCCCCGAGTCGCCGGGCACTTCGCGGTCCGCGTGCTGCTGCCGCTATCCGACCCGGGCGACTGGGCGCTTGCGGGGTTGGCGCAGCCCGACCTCCGCAGCGAACCACGGCCGGGGCGAGCGGTGCGCCTGCCGGACGGCGCTGAGGTCCAGCTCGCCGTTCCCGGGCCCGCCGCGACGCCGGAAGGACACCTCGAGGCGGTGCGGCACTGTGCCGACCTCTGGCGCGACGCGCCGCGGGGCAACCCGATGCGGGTTCGCTCCTTGCCCGCGCGGGTGAGCCTGAACGACCTCGGCACGGCCCCGGGTAGGTGGACGCTCGGCGTGGGTGGAGGCTGTGGGGACGTGATCCGGGTGGACCTGTTCGCCGGCTCAGCGCGCATCCTCGTCGCCGGGGCGCCTCGCTCGGGGCGGTCCACCGTGCTGCAGTCCCTCGTGACCCAGGCCCACCGAGCCACGGTGAAGGTGCTCGTTGCCGCGCCCGCCCGCTCGCCACTGCGCGCGATGGCGACCGAGTTCGGTATCGACGTGCTCACGCCGGGTGACCGGAGCATCGCCGCAAACCCACCCGACGAGCGAACGCTGCTCGTCGTGGACGACAGCGAGGCGTTCGCCGACACGCCGTCCGGTGACCGCCTCGCCGAATGGGCCCGAACCGACCGTCCTGACCTCGCTGTCGTCGTCGCGGGTCGAAGCGCTGATCTCGCGGTGACCTTCCGCGGCATTGCTGCAGACCTGCGCCGCAACCAGTGCGGCGTGTTGTTGCAACCGACTTCTGTCGACGGTGACCTGCTCGGGGTGCGCCTGCCCCGTACCCGGCACGCTGCGCCGCCCGGTCGCGCAATGCTGGTCGGCGACCCGGCGTGGGGCGCGCAGTTCGCTGCCGGGCCGCTCGCGATCCAGCTGGCGTTGCCATGAGCGGGTGGTGCGGCGTGCGGTCAACCCATGTGCGGGTACCGGTGGTCGGTCGGCGCTGCGAAGGTTTCCTTTATCGCGCGCGGCGAGAGCCAGCGCATCAGGTTCCACGGCGACCCGGCCTTGTCATTGGTGCCCGATGCGCGGGCTCCGCCGAACGGCTGCTGGCCGACGACCGCTCCCGTAGGCTTGTCGTTGACGTAAAAGTTGCCCGCTGCGAAGCGCAGGACCTGCGACGCCTCGTTGATCGCCGTGCGGTCGCGGGCGAACACCGCCCCCGTCAGCGCATAGGGCGACCCCGACTCGAGCTGCGCGAGTGTGTCGAGCCACGCAGCGTCGTCGTAGACATGCACGGCGAGCAGCGGCCCGAAGTACTCGTGGCGGAAAATCTCGTCAGTCGGGTCGTCGGATTCGATGACCGTAGGCCGAACGAAATAGCCCACGCTGTCGTCGCACGAGCCGCCCGCCAGCACCGACGCCGTCGTCGCCGACGCCCGTCGGATCGCCTCGGACAGGCGCTCGAACGCGCGCGCGTCGATCACGGCGCCACCGAAGTTGCTGAAATCGGCGACGTCGCCGTAGGTGAGCGACTCGGTGACGGCGACCAGCTCGTCGCGTACACCAGCCCGCCAGAGCGACCGCGGCACGTACGCGCGCGACGCGGCCGAACACTTCTGGCCCTGGTATTCGAACGCGCCGCGGACGAGGCCGGTAACCAGCGACGCCGGGTCCGCCGACGGGTGGGCCACCACGAAGTCCTTGCCACCGGTCTCGCCGACGAGTCTCGGATAACCCGCATACGCCGTGATGTCGGCCGCGACGCTCTGCCAGAGATGCTGGAACGTGGCCGTCGAACCGGTGAAGTGGATCCCTGCGAGCGCGCGATGGTGCAGCGCGACCTCGCTGACGGCTGCCCCGTCGCCGGTCACAAGATTGATGACGCCCGGCGGCAGCCCGGCGGCTTCGAACAGGCGCATGGTGTGGTGCGCCGCGAGTTGTTGGGTGGGCGAGGGCTTCCAGATCACGACATTGCCGAGCAGCGCCGGCGCCGAGGGCAGGTTCCCGGCGATCGCGGTGAAGTTGAACGGCGTGATCGCGAGCACGAATCCTTCGAGTGGGCGATACTCCAGCCGGTTCCAGACCCCGGCCGAACTCGCGGGCTGCTCCTCGAGGATCGAGCGCGCGAAGTGCACGTTGTAGCGCAGGAAGTCGGCCAGTTCGCACGCTGCGTCGATCTCGGCCTGGTGAACGGTCTTGGACTGGCCCAGCATGGTCGCGGCGTTGAGCCGGTCGCGCCACGTGCTGGAGAGCAGATCAGCTGCGCGCAGGAAGACTGCGGCCCGCTCGTCGAAAGGCAGTTCACGCCACGCCGGCGCCGCCTCCAGCGCCGCACTCACCGCGTTCTGCACGTCGGTCGCGCTCGCCTGAGCACTCTCGCCGAGCAGCAGCTTGTGCTGGTGCGGCGCGACGACCCGGATCCGGTCGCCGGCCGCCATGCGCTGCACACCGCCGACGGTCATCGTCAATTCGACGGGCGCGGCGGCCATTTCGTCGAGCGCGGCGACAAGGGTCTCTCGTTCGGCGCTGCCCGGGGCGTAGGAACGGATCGTTTCGTTGAACGGGGCCGGCGGATGGGTGATGGCGTCCATTCCCCGATGGTGCCACCTCGCGCCACACCCCAGCGGGGCGGCTTCGCGAACGGTTCCGCGCACCGAGCGGTCAGCGCCGCACACCAGCGGTCAGCTCGGTGCACGTGCGATCAGTTCAACGCGGCGAGGAGGGTGTCGATCTCCTGGGTGGCGTACCAGGAGAGTTCGAATCCCTCCGCGTCGTCGACGGCGGCTGCGGAGCGCTCGTCACCCAGATCGCCGGCGATCATCGAGGTAGCGGCAGCAGCCACGGCCTGTTCGGCCTCGGCGTCGTCCACATGCACCGACGCAACCTGCGCGAGCCCGACCGGCTCGTCGAGGCGGACGACACCGCGATCGAGGTCGTCACGCACCGACACCGCGGTCTCGGGCGCGTCCAGTGCGATGACGACCCGTCGCCGCACGGCGGAATCGTCGGCATCCAGCAGCACCAGGGATGCGCGCGCGGCTTCGAGCAGAGCTGCGTACTCGAGTTCCTCGGCCTCGTCGTCGACGTACCACTCCCGCAGTCCCGGGGTGACCGCGAACGCCGTGAGCGGTGCGGCCAACTCGCGCGAACCGGCGAGCTCGCGCAGCACGCTAGACGTGGCCGGGAGGTACACCCTCATGCCGACCCGCCCGAGCGGCCGGCACCGCCCGGCACCGCTGCGGCAGCGTTGCCGGCGCCGCGACGTCCCCATCCGCGGTCGGCGGCGAGCTGTTGGCCGATCTGGGCGGTCGCCGTTTCTCGCGCGCTTTCGAACACGTCGGCGCGCCGGTCCGGATTCATCAGGTTGTGGCCCATCGCCGCCAGGTCGGCGGGGCCGGGCGTCACCAGGCACACCCGGACACCGGCTGAGCGCAACGCCGCCGCGTCAGCGACGATCCGCCGGGTGACCGAGCGCCGAATCCGCCGTTCGAGGCGAGCCATCGTGGACCGCGGGCGGTCGGGTTCCAGCGATGCCATCGGCGCGAAGATGTAGGCCTCGTCGAGCGGGATGTGTCGCAACAGGTCGACAGACGCGTTCGACACCGCACCGCCGTCGATGTAGGGCACACCGTCGATCTCGACCGGCGGGTACCAACCGGGGATCGAGCATGACGCGTGGACCGCATCGGCCAGGCTCGCCCGCCGGACGTCACGCGGTCGGCCGTCGGGGCCGGCAGCCAGCTCTTGTCGACCGAACACGATCCTGCGCCCGGTCGTGTAGTCCACGGCGACGATCCAGGGCCGGGGCCGTTGTGGCCAGGACGACTCCGCGCCGGTGGCGGCGCAAACGCCGGTGGCGGCGGCAACGCCGGCGACCAGGTCGCGCACCGGCCGCAGCGTTCCCCGCCCCGCGGGCAGCAGCCCGGTGAGCGCGACCAGGGGCGACACCCGGCGCGGGTGCCGCATTCCGCCGACCGCCAGCCGCGGCGAGGCCGGTCGCCAGCCGGGTCGCGGCGGCATTGCGTCGCCCGTCACCGACCGGTACTCGAAGATCAGCGACGGGTCCTCCGGTGCCGGGATGCCCTGATGGTGGCGTGCGATCACGTCGACCGCGAGCCCGCACCCCAGCAGCGCAGCCGCGACCGAGCCCGCCGACGTGCCCACCGTCAGGTCCACGTCGCGCGCATCGACATCGGCCTCGCCCTCGAGCGCCGCCAGCGCGCCGAGCATCCAGGCGAACCCGAGCACACCGCCGCCGCCGAGGACGATCGCGCGGCGGGGTCCGTCGACAGCCGTCATGGGCTCTCCTGCCGCCGATGCGCGCTCGGGGAGCGCCCGACGAAAGCGGCGGCCGCGAGGTCTGCACTCCCCAGTTCGACCAACTCGGCGAGGGCGCTGCCGAGGTAGGCACCGATCTCGGCGAGGTCCGGCATCGCATCGCGGTCACCGGTGATGCCGAAGTACACGCCACCGTCGTAGGACGTCGTCGCCACCGACAACGCCTGCCCCTTGCTCAGCGGCAGAAACGGGAACATCTCGCTCAGACGTGCGCCGGCCGCATACATCGCGTACTGCGGCCCCGGCACGTTGGTGATCGCCAGGGCATAACCACGCCGGGTCAACCCGTGTGCAGCCCGCGCACCGAGCGAGTGCAGCGTCGGCGGCGCGAACCCGCTCAAGGACGCGAGGACGTCGGCGCCAACCGGCCGTCTGTCCGATCCGCGACGAGGCATCTGCGACGCCATCGCGTCCTGGACCCGGGCCAGCCGGGTGAGCGGATCCGGTTCGCCAACAGCCAGATCCACGAGCAGGCCGGTGACCTCGCCGTCGCGGGAATCACTTGCGACGCCGACCGGCACCAGGGCGCGCACCACTGTGGGGCGGCGCAGCGCCTCGCCGCGCGAGAGCAGCCAGCTGCGCAGCGCGCCGGTGACGGTTGCCAGGATCGCATCGTTCACGGTGCCGCCGAGGCCGTTGCGCACCCGGCGGAAGTCCTCGAGATCGGCACGGGCGACGGCGATCCGGCGGTGCTCGCCCGGTCCTGCGGAGAACGGCGACGGGTGGGTGACGTGCAATGCCCCGGTGACCGCACCGGCAACCGTGCCTGCCGCGTCGGTGACCCGGGAGACACTGGCACCGAGGTCTCCCAGCGACCGCCCTACTGCCTCGGCCAGCGCGGCCGGCCGCCGGGCCAATCCGAGCAGCGCGTCGCCGACCAGGTGCGCGCGGGTCAGCTCGGGATCGGGCATCCACAACGTCGCAACGGTGCGCCGGGGCTGAGGTGTGGCGTCGAGCAACACCTGGCCGATGTCGACCGCTCCCGCGCCGTCGACCATCGAGTGGTGCGTCTTGGTGACGATCGCCACCCGGCCGCCGGCCAGACCCTCAACGAGGTACATCTCCCAGAGCGGGCGGCTGCGATCGAGCAGGCGTGATTGGACGCGTCCGCAGAACTCCAGCAGCGCCTGCTCGCTGCCGGGCGGCGGCAGGGCGGAGCGGCGCACGTGGTAGGTGATGTCGAAGGCCGGATCGTCGGTCCACACCGGGTGCGCGATCCCGAAGGGCACCGAACGGATCTTGTGCCGGAACCGTGGCACCAGTGAGATGCGCTCCTCGAGCAGGCCGAGCAGGCGATCGTAATCGAACCCGCCAGGGGGTGCCTCGAACACAGCAAGGCCGCCGACGTGCTGCGGGGTGCTGCGCTCCTCTAGGCGGAAGAACGCAACGTCCGTCGATGACAGACGTTCATTCATTGGGGTGGCACCTCCGGACGACGACCTCTTATTGTCACAGAAGGGTTCCCACAACGCCTGGCCAACCCGCCTAGCGACGGCGACGACCTGGAGAAACCGGCCGTCCGGTCAGGTTCGCCGCCAGTTGCTGCACCCCCTTGCGCAACGGGCTGGAGGGACGTTCCTCCCCGAGCGAGCGCCCCGTCGCGAGCGCGGCGTCCAGGGCGTCACGGTCATAGGGCAGCAGGGCGGCAGGCACGAGTCCGACGAACTGCAGCAGCGCCGCGGACAGTTCTGCGCCCGGATCACCGGGCACCACGCCGCGACGCACCTTGTTCAGCACCACCCACGGCGACCCGGTGACCTCGGCGTCGCGCAGGTCGAGGACAGCGCGGACCAGTCGTTGCATCCCGATCGGGTCGGCGGCACCGACCACGAGCACGACATCGGCCTCGTCCAGAACGGCCAGGGTGGCGCCGTTGCGCCGCGGCGCCAGCGTGTCAAAGGACAACTCCTCGTCGCTCTCGAGGCAGAACCCGCAGTCGACAACGGTCACGTCCGCCACGGCGCGGGCGGCCGCGAGTACCGAGCCGACGGCGGGCGGACGGAGCTCCGGCCAGCGCGCGGCGATCGGCACCCCGGTGAGCACCCGCAACGCGGGGCTCAGCTGCCAGCACAGGCCGGCGAGAGCGGCTGCGTCCAGGCGTCTGGACGAGGCCTGCCGGCAGGCGGCCGCGAGGCCCGGAGACTCGTCGAGCAGACCGAGGTGGGCCGCGACAGTACCGCCGTAGACGTCGGCGTCGACGAGGAGGCCGGGCGCACCGAGCCGAGCGATCTCGTCGGCCAGGGTGATCGCGACGGTCGTACGTCCGGGCGCGCCCGTCGGACCCCAGACAGCCACGACCGAACCATGGCGCGACGGAGCCTCGTCCGATGTCGGTGGCCCGCCGCCGGGCGGGATGGGCATGGACGTCGCGGGGTTGCCGAACATCCGGGTCGTGCGCGCGCCCGTGTCGGCACGGTGGGCGGCCGCCGCCGCCTCGAGCAGCACCGCGGCCACCACCTCGGGGGCGGCATCCTCGGGCACGAGATGCTCGATGCCCAGAGCATGCAGGCGCTCCTCGGAGGCGACGTCGCCCCGGGGGACGACTCCGACGGGCGCGACGTCTGCTGCGATGAGCCGATCCACGGCGTCGGCGTCGAGGCGACGCAGCGATGCGGACACCAGCGCCGCCCTGCCCTGGCCGGACGCGGCAACCGCGAGCAGATCGACCACGTCGACGCACCGGCGCGCAACCGTGACGGCGGAGGGTCCGCGTTCCAGAGCGGCCAGCAGCCCGGCTTCCCAGCCGGCTCCCCCTGCCGCGATCAGGACCGGCAGCTTCATGGTGCACTCACGGCGACCGCGACGGTGCGGGCGACCCGCACGTGTCCAGCGCAGCCAGCTCGCCGGAGTCCGCCACGGGGGGGGTCCCGGTGAGGACTCCGGCGCGGATGGTGGCGTCGCTCAGGGCGAGGGCGCGTACCACCCGGTCGGCGAGGATCGCCTCGACGCTGAGGACGACGTCCTGGCCCGCCCCAGCCGAGGAGAACGTCCCGTCGCCCCCGGTACGCACGTCCTGCACCGTCACGTCGGGCAGCAACACCAGCGACGGGCAGGACACGGTCGACAGCCAGACCACGATCCGCTGGCCCCGCGCGAGCCGGGGCGCGGCGTCGGCGGCGAACGGGACGCTCACCGTCGTTCGCGGCCGCGGCACGCCCAGCGCGGCCGCCGGAACCAGCTCACCCTTGCCCAGCGGACGGCTGAGCACCATGCCGACGGCGTCGGACTCGTCGCCGACATACGCTCCGTCTCCCGAGCCCGGCAGCTGCACATCGACGAGCGCCACGTCGTCGGCCCGCAGCGTCGTGCCGGCGGCGAGGCTGCGCGTGACGGCAACCTCCTTGATCGTGTGCCTTGCGTTGGCGATGAGCTTCGCGCCGATCAGCACGGATGCGATCACCAGCACGACCCCCAGCACCAGCCTCAGATCCAGCCAGCTCGGCTTGCTGACTCGCCGCGGCGCCGGAGACGGGAATTCCACACGCTCATCGTGCCTGCTTGATTCTCGACCGGCGAACCGGGTGGACGTCCTGTGGACGGCGCCGCCCCGGCCGGACGCGGATGCCACACTGAGTCCACCATGGCTGCTGATCGCTTCCTGACCCTGGCCGACGTTGCCGAGATCCTCAACATTTCCGCGTCGCAGACCTACGCCCTGGTGCGCAATGGTGACCTGGAGGCCATCAAGATCGGCGGACGCGGCCAGTGGCGCGTCGAGCGCCCCAAGCTCGAGAGCTTCATCGAGCGGATGTACGACCAGACCCGGCAGTTCGTCGACACCCACCCGTTCGCCGACTCCGAGGCTGTGCCCGACGTCGACTGACCGCCGCCGGGAGTGACTAGGTGAGCATGCCCCCGCGCCGGACCATGGCCACAGCCGCCAACGCGATGAGTTGCACGTCGTGGACCTCCGTGCGCCGACGCGCTTCCCCGGGCGCGTGCAGCGCAACATCCACGAAATCGGCGCCCACCCGGTCCAGCGTCGCGTCCAGCACGGTCGCGTCGCGAAGGTGCAGCCGCACCGGGGACCGGTCTCGCACAATGCCGCGGAGCACATGCCGGAGGGTCAGCCGGGCCTGAACGGCACTGGGGTTCTGTGGTGCGGCGGCCGCGCGGGTCAGCCCGCCGACGGTCAGCACCGCCGCGAGAGCGATCAGCGCCTCACGCCCGCCACCCTCATCGAGCAACAGCCAGTCCGGCCCGCAGCGCCGTAGCGCACCCGACACCGTCAGCTCCCCCGCCAGTCGGACGCGCACCGCTGCGCCGGTGGCTGCGCGAAGCCGCTGGCCGAGCTCGAGCGCACCCACCTCGATGCGCGTGCGCTCGGCGGCCTCGCCGGCCCGTTCGGCAGCCTGCAGGGCCGCCGCCTGCGCCTCCAGATCGGAGAACAGATCGTCCCAGCGCATGGAAACCATGCAATCACCCCTTGACAGCCGATACAAACAGATGTCTTTATAAGTAAACGCAGTTAAACGAAGGACAACGCATGGCTCGAATCACTCGCATGATCGCCCTCGGCATCGCCGACGCTGTCGTGCTCGTCTGGATGCGACCCGACAGCGCGCTCGCGAGCCAGGTGTCCGCGCCGCGCCCATGGATCGCCCGGGTCGGCGCCGACGCCGCGGCGGCGCAGGTGGCCGGCGCCGCGCTGTGGATCGCCGCTGCCTGGCTGGCGCTCGGGCTGCTCGCCCTCGGCGGCACCACGCTGCCCGGCGCGGCGGGCCGTTGCGGCCGGCGGGTGGCCGGGCTCGTGCTGCCCGCCGCGGCGCACCGCATGCTCGCCGGTGCCGCAGGAATCACAATCGCGCTCGCTCCTGCCGCGGCCGGCGCGGCGGCACCCTCCACGGCGGCACCCTCCACCGCCGCACCGCCCGTGGCCGAGGCGTTCACCCCGTCCCCGGCGTTGCCGACCGACGCCCCGTTGCCCGTGCCCGCCTGGCCTACATCCGCGCCGACGCATCAGACCCACCGGAGGCACCCGACAAGCCCGGCGGGCCCGACGTCCGGTGTGAACTCCGTGGTCGTTCGACCCGGCGACTGCTTGTGGTCGATCACCGCGGCACACCTGCCGGCCGCTGCCCCCGACGCCCGCGTCGCCCGCATCTGGCCGCGCTGGTTCGCGGTGAACCGCGCGACCGTAGGCACCGACCCGAACATGCTCCTACCCGGGCAGGTCCTGCACATACCGTCCGCCGTCGGCTCGCGGAGCACCCACAGTGCAGCCCACAGCGCAGCCCACAGTGCAGCCCACAGTGCAGCCCACAGTGCAGAGGAGCACCAGCCGTGAGCGCCGCCGTCGTCGATGCCATCATTCGCGAGATCACCCTGCGGCCGGCACCGCCGCGCGAGCCGCCCTTCGACGACGAGATCGGCGGGGGGGCCGCCGGGCCGCACGACCGCCCACTGCCCTTCGAGCGGCGCGGGTCAGCGCGCAAGTCCGCCCGGCGCCCTCTGCAGCCGGAGCTGACACCGCTGCGGGCGGCCCTGCCCGACCCGGGTCCCTGGGCGCGGCGCCTGCTGATCGGCATCATCGAGACGGCAGGGGGCAAGCGCCCGCTGCATCAGCTGGCGGCGCTCCTCAGTCCCGGCGTTGCGTCCGGTCTGGGAGCCGACTTCGAGCGGGCCGCGCGAAGCGGCCGGCCGCACTGGACGAGCAGGGCCAGCGTGCGCTCGGTGCGTGCATGCGAACCCGTGGACGGCGTAGCCGAACTGAGCGCGACACTCGATTCCGGTCGGCGGGTGCGGGCAATCGCGATCCGCCTCGAGTCCCGGCACGGTCGCTGGTGCTGCACCCGCCTCCAGCTCGGTTGACGTCCGAAACGCGGTCAGCGCTTGCGCTTGCCCTTGTTCCCGCGGTTGCCCCGGTTGGGGTTGCTGCGCTGCTGCCGCTTCCCACCCGACGCCGATTTGGCGCGGTTGGCGGTGCCAGCCCCGTCCTCGGACTGCGCGGTCTGCACCGACGGGGTGTCCGAACCCAGCTCCGGCGAGCTGTAGACCAGCGGCTTCGCAGCGTTGTCGCGGTCGAGGCCCTTGGCACTGACGTGCGGACGGTCGTGCGCACTATCGTGGGTCGACCCGTGGGCTGCCTGCGCCTTCTCCAGCAGGGCGAGATCCAGCTGCGGCTCGCGGCCGTCTGGACTGACCTGCTCGACGGGTGCGACCTCCTCCGGCGCCACGGCGTCCTCCTCTACCTGCACCTCGAGGTTGAACAGGAAGCCGACCGACTCCTCCTTGATCGCGTCCATCATTGCCGCGAACATGTCGAAGCCCTCGCGCTGGTACTCGACGAGCGGGTCGCGCTGGGCCATCGCCCGCAGCCCGATGCCTTCCTGCAGGTAGTCCATCTCGTAGAGGTGCTCGCGCCACTTGCGGTCGAGCACCGACAGCAGCACCCGGCGCTCGAGTTCGCGCAGCACCTCGGCGCCGAGGTCCTCTTCGCGCGCGTCGTACGCGGCGCGGGCATCGGCGAGCAGCTCCTCCATGAGGAACCCCCGCGTCAGATCGGCCTTCTCGCCACCCGCCTGCTCGATGGCCTCCTCCTGCGACAGCGACACGGGATAGAGCGTCTTGAGCGCAGTCCAGAGCTGGTCGAGGTCCCATTCCTCCGCGTAACCCGCCGAGGTGGCGCCGTCGACATAACCGCGGACGACGTCCTCGATCATCGCGTGAATCTGCTCGGACAGGTCGGCGCCGTTGAGCACCGTGCGGCGCTCGTCATAGACGACGGTGCGCTGCTTGTTCAGGACCTCGTCGTATTTGAGGACGTTCTTGCGGATCTCGAAGTTCTGCTGCTCCATCTGCGTCTGCGCCGACTGGATCGCCTTCGCTACGGGACGGGCCTCGATGGGCACGTCTTCTGGCAGTCGCAAGAAGTTCATCATCGCCGCAACCCGCTCGCCGTTGAAGCGCACCATCAGGTCGTCGCCGAGCGAGAGATAGAACCGGGACAGGCCGGGGTCGCCCTGACGCCCCGAGCGCCCGCGCAGCTGGTTGTCGATGCGCCGCGACTCGTGCCGCTCGGTGCCCAGCACGTAGAGCCCGCCCAGCTCGACGACCTCGTCGTGTTCCTTGGCGGTGTCGGACTTCGCCGCGTCGAGCGCACCGGCCCACGCGTCCTCGTACTCCTCGGGGGTGTCGGCCGGGCTGAGCCCGCGCTCGCGCAGCGCGGTGTCGGCCGAGAACTCCGGGTTGCCGCCGAGCATGATGTCGGTGCCGCGGCCGGCCATGTTCGTGGCGATCGTGACGGCGCCCTTGCGCCCGGCATTGGCGATGATCGCCGCTTCCCGCGCGTGCTGCTTGGCGTTGAGAACCTCGTGCGGGATGCCCTTGCGCAGCAGCAACGAGGCGAGCCGCTCGGACTTGGCGACGCTGGCCGTACCGACCAGGATCGGCTGCCCCGCCAGGTGCCGATCCTCGATGTCGTCGATCACCGCGGCGAACTTGGCGTCCTCGGTCTTGTAGATCAGGTCGGTGTTGTCGTCGCGGACCATCGGCATGTTGGTCGGGATCGGGATGACTCCCAACTTGTAGATCTGGTGCAGCTCGGCGGCCTCGGTCTGTGCCGTGCCGGTCATGCCCGAGAGCTTTGCGTAGAGGCGGAAGTAGTTCTGCAGCGTGATCGTGGCCAGGGTCTGGTTCTCCTGCTGGATCTGCACGCCTTCCTTCGCCTCGATGGCCTGGTGCATGCCCTCGTTGTAGCGACGACCCTGCAGCACTCGCCCGGTGAACTCGTCGACGATCATCACGTTGCCGTCGGTGACGATGTAGTCGCGGTCGCGCTTGAACAGTTCCTTGGCCTTGAGGGCGTTGTTCAGATACCCGACCAGGGGGGTGTTCGCGGCTTCGTAGAGGTTGTCGATACCGAGCTGGTCCTCGACGAACGCGACGCCGTCCTCGCTCACCGCGACCGTCCGCTTGCCCTCCTCCACCTCGTAGTGCTCGTCCTTGTGCATCCGCGGCACGATGCGCGCGAACTCCAGGTACCAGCGCTGGTTCTCCTCGGCGGGTCCGCTGATGATGAGCGGCGTGCGGGCCTCGTCGATGAGGATCGAGTCGACCTCGTCGACGACAGCGAAATTGTGCCCGCGCTGCACGAGGTCCTCGTTCGACCAGGCCATGTTGTCACGCAGGTAGTCGAAGCCGAACTCGTTGTTCGTGCCGTACGTGATGTCGCAGGCGTAAGCCGTGCGGCGCTTGTCTGGGGGCAGCTCGTTGAGGATCTTGCCGACCGAGAGGCCCAGGAAGCGGTGTACGCGCCCCATCCAGTCGGCGTCGCGGCTGGCGAGGTAGTCGTTGGTCGTGACCACGTGCACGCCGTCGCCGGCCAGTGCGTTGAGGTAGGCCGGCAGCGTCGAGACGAGGGTCTTGCCCTCACCGGTCTTCATCTCCGCGATGTTGCCGAGGTGCATCGCGGCGCCGCCCATGAGCTGCACCTTGTAGTGGAACTGGCCGAGAGTGCGTCGCGCAGCCTCGCGGACGACAGCGAACGCTTCGGGAAGCAGATCGTCGAGGGTTGCCCCGTCGGCGTATTTCGCGCGGAACGTGTCGGTGAGCGCGCGCAGTTCGGCGTCGCTGAGATCGACGTAGTCGTCCTCGAGAGTCTCGATGTGATCGGCAATGTTGGATAGACGTCGCACGGTCTTGCCTTCACCGGCGCGCAACATTCGGCTGAGTACCACGGCGCCAATCCTACGGGCTGGCGCGGCCCGGGCGACTCGACCGGCTCTGGCACGCTGGGTCAGTGGGCCTTTTCGACGACCTCGAGCTCGACGATTTCCACCTGGTGGGCGACCGGGTGAACCTGCGTCCTGGCGTGTGCAGGACGCGGCATATGTCCGGGCGCAGCTGCAGGACGAGGAGATGGCGCGGTACCTCCCCCACCTTCCCCGTCCATACACGGCGGCCGACGCGACCCGGTTCGTGCGCAGCACCGGGAGCGAGGAGCGCCGCGCCGGCACGGGCTTGGGGTATGCGATCGTCGACGCCCATGGCGGCGGGCTGGTGGGCGCTGCCGAGTTGCGCCTCGCCCGCCCCGGCCGCCCCTGGCCAGACATCGGCTACTGGGACGGCATGCACGCGCGTGGGCGAGGTTACGCAGCGCAGGCAACCCGGTTGCTGGCCGAGTGGGGCTTCGCGCACGGGGCCGACCGCATCGAGGTGAGGACCGATGTCGAGAATGTCGCCTCGGCGCACGCCGCACTGGCTGCCGGCTTTCGCTACGACGGCACCCGTCGCGCGGTAGCTGGGCCTGCCGGACGGCCGCCACGACCTCGCGCATTTCGGCCGGTTGGCCACCGATCCGGGCGACGCGATCGCACCCCGCTACCCGCGCCTACCAGCCGGCGGGCTGAGCGACGGCGTAGTGGCGCTGAGGTGCACCGCCAGCACGGACGCGACGGGCTGGCACGAGGAGGAGTCCGACGAGCTCACCGTGGCCGGCGGCTTCACGGGCGCGCGGCCCGACCTCGAGGAAATCCGGCGGATGGCCGCCCGCGCCGGTCTGGACTGGCTGATCGGCGCCTAGCTGAACATGACCGTCGAGGACGTTGCCGAGCGCGCATTCGCCGGGTCGCTGCGGGTGCGCCTGTCCGGGCCGCCGCAGATCGGCAGTATCGGCTACGGCATGCATCCGGCCTTCTGCGGACGCGGCTACACGACCCGTGCCCTTCGACTGCTCGTCGCATGGGCGTTCGAGGTCGCCAGACTGGCCCGGCTCGAACTGGGTGCCAAGCGCGACAACATCGCCTCCCAGAAGGCCGCCCTCGCGGCCGGATTCGAGTACGACGGCGTGCTGGCCGGGCGGCTACGCACCCCGGATGGCAGCTTTGAAGACGAGGTGCGTTTCGCGCTGACCCAGCCGGGGTGATCGAGCTCAGCTCGCGCCGAGGCGGATCAATCCGTAGTCGTAGGCGTGGCGCCGGTACACGACGCTGGCCCGGCCGGTCTCGGCGTCGCTGAACAGGTAGAAGTCGTGCCCGACGAGCTCCATCTCGAACAACGCGTCCTCGACGCTCATCGGTTGCGCCGGGTGCTCCTTCTCGCGCACGATGCGCCCCGGTCCCTCCGCGGGTTGGTCGTCGTCGGGCGCGCCCGCCGACTGCTGCTCCAGCAGGAATGTCGGATCCTGGGCGGCGCTGATCTCCGCGAGCGACTTTGGCGTGCGCCGTCCGTGGTGCACTCGCCGCCGGTCGGCCGCCTGCCGTAGGCGGCGTTCCAGCCGCTCAGCCGCGAGGTCCAATGCCTTGTAGAAGTCCTCCGCGCAGGCCTCCGTGCGCACCACCGGGCCGCGGGTGCGGCAGGTGATCTCCACGTGTTGGCAACTGCCGTTCTGTCGGGGATTGCGTTCGTGTTGCAGCTCGACATCAGTCCGGATGATCTTGTGGTCGTACCGCTCGACCTTGGCCAGCTTCTCGCTGACGTGCTGTCGGTAATGATCCGGGACGACGACATTGCGTCCACGAACAACGATCTCCATATGACTTACGACAGCGTCGCCACGTGCGTCCAATGCGGACCTCCACACCTTGCGTCGGTGGCTCGCCCCAGCCGACACGCGCGCTGCGGGCAAGCCCCACGTCGCGGGTGTGGGTCGGGTCGGCCTACTCGGTCAGGTCTGTCCACGCTAGACCCGCGTGAAACGAGCCGCCAGTGGACGAGGGCGCGCAGCGCCGCAGCGTCGCCCCGACTACTGCAGCGCCGCGCACGTCCCAGCCTGCTGTCCGCAGCGCCCGCGCGGCCTCGTGCAGCGTGCTGCCGGTCGTGGCGATGTCGTCCACGAGCACTGCCGAGATCCCGGTGGAGCGGCGCGCAGCCATCGCCTGGCCCACATTCTCGGCGCGGGCGCGGATGTCGAGCCCGGCGGAATCCCGGACGCCGCGGACCAGGCGCAGCGGTGTCGCGACCGGAATCCGGCATTCCCGGCCGGCTCCCCGGGCCAGACGCAGCACGTGGTCGCCGCCGCGTTGCCGGCGCGCTACCGCCGTGGACGGGACGGGCACGAGCACGCCGGCGCGGTGGTGGGCGACCGCACGGGCGAGATGGCGGCCGAGGGCCCCGGCCAGGTCGCGGCGGGAACGCTCCTTGTAGGCGAGCAGTGCGGTGCGCAGCCCCCCGTCGTAGACCCCGGCTGCCGTGATCGGTGGGTCGGACGCCGCCCGGAGCACCACCGAGGGCCCGCATTCGATGCACAACGGCCCCTCTGCCGCACCGCAGCCGACGCACGTGCGGGCCAGCACGAGGTCGGTGAGTGCCGACAGTACCGGGGTGAGCATGCCGCTAACCCTGCCCGATCACGACAGGTCCCGCCGGGGGTTGTGGACGACGACGCGCTCACTCCGCGTAAACGGGATTCATGCCACGCGTCTCGTCGCCGTGGGGGCTGACCCACGACCCGGCTTGCTGTTTCCACACCGTCCCGCCCGCACCTCCGGAGGACACCGCGGCGACATTGTTCTCGGTGACGGTGATGCTGTCGGGCGCGCCGGGCAGGTTACCGATGCCGCGCGAGGTCCACAGCGAGCCGTCCGAGTACAGCTCGTACACACCGGCGTCCCCGGTCGAGGCGTCCTTACCCGTCGCGAACAACCTCCGCTCGTCGTTCCAGGCCACATCGGTGACGGCGATGCCCTGCGGGCTAATCGCGGTGAGGCTGTCCACCCGCACCTTGCCCGAGGAGTCGCGTACCACTGCGCCGATCCACACCTGCGCACCCTCCGAGCCGCTCAGCACCATGGCGACCTGCGACCCGTCCGGGCTGAACCGCACGGCCCTCACCCGGCCGACCGCCTTGCCGCTCGCCGCGGTGACCGGCACGACCTGCGCCGCACCGGTGGTTGCGGCCCGGTACAACCGGGCGCCGTCACCCACCCACACCTCGTTGCGTCTGGGCGCGAAGGCCGGCCGCGACAGTTGGCCGTGGACCTTGGTGGTGAGCAACGGCCGGTCGGCCCGGCCGACGACGAGACGCAGATCGCGGGCCGGGCCGTTCACGCCGGCGACGAACATGCTCGGCGGGATGCCCCGCAGCGCCACCGCGACCGCCGACAGCTCGTAGACCCCGGCGCCGACCCGACCGGGCAATGGCCTGCCGTCCTGGTCATACACACCGCCCTCGCGGACGTAGTACAGCTTCGACCCGGCCGGTGCGGAGATGATCTGGTCGTCGAAGTCGGCCTTACGGAATGTCGTGCCGCCGACGTCCGGGATCTCGATCGGACGGCTGCCGTCGACGATCTCGATGTCGTCGACCTGGGCCACCTGGGTGAGCGTCTGCGCGATCTGGGCGGCGAGGCGGTTGCGCGTGCCGGCGTCGAGCTGGCGCGCGCCGGGCATGCTCACCCGGACCGGCGCGCGACTCACGTCCACCGACACCCGCTGCGGATCGGTCTGTGCGGGCAATTCGGTGGTGACCGCGTTCTGCAGCGTGTCGCGCGGGCCGTCGACCATGCGCTGCATCATCCAGTCGGCGAGCGCCAGCGGATCGCTGAGCTGGCTGTATCGCAGGTCAGGCACGAGGTGCTTCTCGTCGAGGTCGTAGAAGTAGATCTTGCGCTGCTGGTACTGCTGGAACTGCGCGTAGCTGATCAGCAAACCGGTCGGCAGGGAGTCGATGCGCCACTGCCCCTTGACCTTCTTGATCGCGAACGTCGAGCGCACCTGGAAGGCGCCGCGGCCGGTGCCGTCACCCTGCGTCTCCGGGGTGTAGACGCCGGAGGAATCCACGCGACCGATGCGCTGGCCGGTGACCAGGACCTTGTTGCCCTTGCCGACCGGGCCGACCTGCGGATTGTCGATCACCGTGACCCGCGAGTCCGACCAGCGGTTGCTGCCCTCGGTCGTGAGGAACGTGCGCGCGGAATTGTGGTGCGGGTCGTTCGAGCCATTGGCATCGAGGAACCCGTACACGATCTTGCGCGGGTCCGCGTCGGGCGGCGGCGTGACGAGCGCCTGGACGCCGGGTTGTACATCCAGGCCGGTCTTCACAGCTTCGGGAGGCGACGATCCCGGAATGCCCGTGCAGGCCGACAACAGCATGGTCAGGACACATGCGGCGGCGCTCGCCGCCGCCGCGACCCGGCGCCTCATTCCTCGTCCTCCGCATTGTGCTGTCCCGGGGCGAGCGGCAGCGGAGACGACATCAGCGTGTGGCCGGCGCGCCGCGGCAGGGTGAGCCGGAACTGCGCGCCGCTGCCGCGCTCGCCCCACGCCTGGAGCCAGCCATCATGCAGGCGGGCGTCCTCGAGGCTGATGGCCAGGCCCAGGCCGGTGCCTCCGGTGAGCCGGCTGCGCGAGGGGTCACCGCGCCAGAACCGGTTGAACACCAGGCCGGCGTCGCCCGGCTTCAGCCCGACGCCGTGATCGCGCACGGTCACCGCGACCGCGTGGTCGTCGTAGTCGATGGTGACATCGATGGGGTGACCCTCGCCGTGATCGAGTGCGTTACCGAGCAGGTTGCGCAGAATCCGCTCGACTCGGCGCGAATCCATGTCGACAGTCACCGGGTGCGCAGGAGCGTGGACCACCACCTCGCTGCCGTGTCGTGCCGCGAGCACCTCGCTGCCCCTGATCGCTGCCGCCACCACCCCCCGGATGTCAGCGGTCTCGGACTCCAACCGGGCGACACCGGCGTCGTAGCGCGAGATCTCGAGCAGGTCGCCGAGCAGTGCCTCGAAGCGGTCCAGCTCGTCGCGCATCAGCTCCGCCGAGCGCGCCAGCTCAGGCGGGAAATTCCCACGGCTGGCGTGCAGGAGTTCTGCCGCCATTCGCACCGTGGTCAACGGCGTGCGCAGCTCGTGGGAGACGTCGCTGGTGAAGCGGCGCTGGACGCGCGAGAGGTCCTCCAGCCGGCGAATCTGGCGTTGCAGGCTGCCGGCCATGTCGTTGAACGACCGGCCCAGCAGGGCGAGGTCGTCGCTACCGTGTACGGAAATGCGTTGCGAGAGATCCCCGGCGGCGAGCCGTCCGGCGGTCTTCGCCGCCACCCGGACCGGCCGCACGACCAGGCGGGTCACCAGCAGCGAGATGGCCATCACGAGCAGCACGAGAATGAGCCCGGACAGCAGGACCGTGCCCTGCAGCAGCTCAGCCGTCTTTTTCTCGGCGGTGAGCGGGAAGAGGTAGTAGAGCTCGAACAGTCCGGAGCGCGCGGGGACCGGCTCGCCGACGATGAGTCCCGGCACGGTCCCGGTGCTGCCGGCAGCGCGCACCGGACCGTACTGGACGGCCAGGTTGCCCTTCTGGACGAGCGCGCGCAGCGCGTCCGGGATGTGCTCGGTCGTCGCCCCACTGGCGAACTCGCTCGAGGTGGACTCGATGACGATGCTGAACAACCCCGCGCTGCGCCCGCTGGCAGTGAGATTGGCGGTGATCTGCTCCTGCGCGACGACGACGTCGGCGACGTCGGCGGCGTCGATCCCGGCGAGCACCGACCGCGCCGACTCCAAACCGACGTTCGCCTGGCTGATCGCAGCCTCGCGCTTGGCGCGCAGAATGCCGCCCGCCACCTGGTCGACGATGAACACGCCGATGATCAGGACGGCGATTCCGGTGACCAACAGGGTGATCGTCGCGACGCGCAGCTGCAGCGAACGCTGCCAGGCGTGCACCGCGGCCCGCGCCGAGGTCCGTCCCAGGTTCAGCAGCGCCGTGCGCAGCTCGCCAACCCGTGTGGGCTGCGCCGGCTGAGCCGTGCCGGCGGGAGCCGGCTGAGCCGTGCCGGCGGGGGCCGGCTGAGCCGTGCCGGCGGGGGCCGGTCCAGGCGCCACGGCCGCACTGGCGGCAGCGATCGGCCGCGACGGTGCCTCGGTCACGGCGGCCCGGCTTTGTAGCCCACGCCGCGGACGGTCAACACCACCTCAGGTCGCTCCGGATCGCGCTCCACCTTGGAGCGCAGCCGCTGTACGTGGACGTTGACCAGTCTGGTGTCCGCGGCGTGGCGGTATCCCCACACCTGCTCCAGAAGCACCTCACGGGTGAACACCTGGCGCGGCTTTCGGGCCAGCGCGACGAGCAGATCGAATTCCAGCGGCGTGAGCGCGACGTGCCCCCCGTTGCGCAACACCTGATGGGCGGGAACGTCGATGGTGACGGGGCTCTCCGGCGGGCCGATTGTCAACGTCTCGCTCGCGAGGTCTTCGTGCTGGCGCAGCCGCGCTCGCATGCGGGCGATGAGCTCCTTCGGCTTGAACGGTTTGACGACGTAGTCGTCCGCGCCCGACTCGAGCCCCAGTACGACGTCGACGGTGTCGCTCTTCGCGGTTAGCATGATGATCGGCGTGCCGCTCTCGGCGCGGATCGCCCGGCAAACGTCGATGCCCGACAGACCGGGCAGCATCAGGTCGAGCAGCACGACGTCGGGCTTGGTGTCGCGGAACGCCTGCACGGCGCGGCTGCCGTCCATAACGAACGCGGGGTCGAACCCGTCCGTACGCAGCACAATGCCGAGCATCTCGGCCAGGGCAGAGTCGTCATCGACCACGAGCACGCGAGGCTTCACGCTGTCCATCGTTGCATTCCACCCGCCCATCGGCACGCACTGCCGCGCGCTCGCGCCGCCCCGGTCTGCCGGCCCCTGGTAGGCACGAGCGCACTTCTCCGCTGGCGGAGCGTGCCCGATGTGAGCAGAATGCGAAGTTGAGCATTCCACACCCACACGTGGAGGTAGCAGTGCGTACTTTACGTCGTCCGGCCGTTTTCGGCGCCGTGCTCGCGGCCCTCACGCTGACCCTCGCGCTCGCCTCGCCGGCCGACGCCGTCTCCGCCGTGCGTTACGTCGCCCTGGGCGACTCGTACTCGGCCGGAGTGGGGTCCGGCAGCTACCTCGCAGCCAGCGGCAAGTGTCTGCGCAGCACGCTTGCCTACCCGCAGCTCTGGGCGAATTCGCATGCCCCGGCGGCCTACGCCTCAGTAGCCTGTTCCGGCGCCACGACTGCCGACGTCGCCGCGAACCAGCTCGCCGCGCTGGGCTCCACCACGACGCTGATCAGCATGTCGATCGGCGGCAACGACGTCGGCTTCGCGACCGTCATGCAGGACTGCGTGCTGTACGGGACCTCGACGTGCGTGGCCGAGATCGACGACGCTGAGGCCAAGGCCCGCTCCGTACTTCCCGGCGTACTGGACACCCTCTATGCACAGGTCGCCGCCCGCTCGCCGAGTGCCACGGTCGTCATCCTCAGTTACCCCCGCTTCTACGACACGGGTGTCTGGTTCTGCCTTGGCCTGAGCAGCACCTCGCGCAAGAAGATCAACGAGGGCGCGGACGTCCTGGACGGCGTGATCCAGTCCGCCGCCGGACGGCACGGCTTCGCCTTCGCCGACGTGCGCTCGCGCTTCGCGGCCGGGCACGAAATCTGCGACGGCAGCGCGTCGTGGCTGCACTCCATTGACTGGGGCAACATCGTGCAGAGCTACCACCCCACGGCGTCCGGGCAGTCGAGCGGGTACTTCCCGGCGTTCAGCGCGGCAATCGGCTGATCGCCGGCTACCGCTGCTTCGTGGGACCCACCAGCGCGCCGATGCCGGCCAGCACGAAACCGGCGAGGGCGAAGTAGAAGCCCAGGCGGGCGTGCTTGAGGTACTCGGTGTAGGCCTGCCCGTCGGAGTACAGGTTGATCGCGAAGAACGTGATCGCGACTCCGGCGGCGGCCCCGACCGCGCCGAGCGCCTGCAGCGGCCCGGACGCCGGCGAGGGCAGGTTGGCCAGGATCGCGACACCCACGACCAGGACGAGCAGCAGCCAACCGAGCCAGCTAAAATAGTTGCGGGCGAGCCCGTTCGCCGCGCCGTTCACGTCCAGGGTGTCACCGAGGTCGCCGAACGTGCTCGATCCGCGGACGCTGAGCCAGTCCAGGGCGGTGAACGCGATCACCAGCAGGACGCCGCCGATCCCCGCGAGGGTCGCGCCCACGACCCCGAATCTGGCCCCGCTGCCCACCGGCGCGCCGTAGGCGTTGGCCATCGCGGCGCGGCGATCCGCCGGTACCCCGTAGCGCGCGGTGGGTGGCTCGTACTGCGGCTCGCCGTACCGCGGGTCTCGGTCGTAGGGCTGGTTCATGGTGTCGACGCTAGCCGAATGTCGGGATCGGTTCACGACCGGCGACGCACGCTGCGCCGACGAGCGCGCCCGCCCCACCGGCAAGCGGTGAAGCGGGCGCGAGTGGCATCGCTCAGTAGCGGTAGTGATCCGACTTGTACGGGCCCGCCACGTCGACGCCGATGTATTCGGCCTGCTCCTTGGACAGTGACGTCAGCTTGGCGCCGACCGCATCGAGGTGCAGGCGAGCGACCTTCTCGTCCAGGTGCTTGGGCAGCGTGGTGACGGTGGGCTTGCCGTCGACGACGTAGTTGGCCGGGTTCTTGTGAATCTCGATCTGGGCGATGGTCTGGTTGGAGAACGACGCCGACATCACGAAGCTCGGGTGGCCGGTGGCGTTGCCCAGGTTCAGCAAGCGCCCCTCGCTCAGCACGATGATCTTGTGACCGTCGGGGTAGGTCCACTCGTGCACCTGCGGCTTGATCTCGACGCGCTGGACGCCCGGCGTCTTGGCCAGCCCGGCCATATCGATCTCGTTGTCGAAGTGCCCGATGTTGCCGACGATCGCCTGGTGCTTCATGGCAGCCATGTGGTCGGCCATGATGATGTCCTTATTGCCGGTCGTGGTGATGAAGATGTCGGCCTTACCGACGACGTCCTCGAGAGTGACGACCTCGAGCCCGTCCATCGCTGCCTGCAGCGCGCAGATCGGGTCGATCTCGGTCACCACGACGCGGGCGCCCTGGCCGCGCAGCGACTCGACACAACCCTTGCCGACGTCGCCGTAGCCGCAGATCACGGCGAGCTTGCCGGAGATCATGACGTCGGTGCCCCGGTTGAGGCCGTCGATGAGCGAATGCCGGCAGCCGTACTTGTTGTCGAACTTGCTCTTGGTGACCGAGTCGTTGACGTTGATCGCCGGGAACAGCAGGGTGTTCGCTCGTTCGAACTCGTACAGGCGGTGCACACCGGTGGTGGTCTCCTCGGTGACGCCGATGATGGCCGCCCCCATGCGGGTGTACTTGCCGGGCTGCTCGGTGATCGAGCGGCGCAGCAGGTCGAGGATGACGCTGTACTCCTCGGAGTCGGTGTCCTCGGCCTGCGGCACGACGCCACCGGCTTCGTACTCGGTACCCATGTGTATCAGCAGCGTGGCGTCACCGCCGTCGTCGACGATCGAATCCGGGCCGGAGCCGTCGGGCCAGGTGAGCATCTGCTCGGTGCACCACCAGTACTCCTCCAGCGTCTCGCCCTTCCATGCGTAGACCGCGACGCCCTGCGGGTTCTCCGGGGTGCCCTTCGGGCCGACGACCGCGGCAGCGGCGGCATGGTCCTGAGTGGAGAAGATGTTGCAGCTGACCCAGCGGACGTCCGCGCCCAGCGCCGTCAGCGTCTCGATGAGGACGGCGGTCTGCACCGTCATGTGCAACGAACCGGCGACCTTCTTGCCGGCGAGTGGCTGCGACGGTCCGAACTCACGACGCAGGGCCATCAGCCCCGGCATCTCGTGCTCGGCGAGCACGATCTCCTTGCGGCCGAAGTCGGCGAGGGTGAGGTCGGCCACCTTGAAGTCGGTGACGCTGCCGGCCTTGTCGGGACTGAGGGTGATGGTCACGGTGTCTCCTTCTGACGGGTCTGCTGGGTGCTCGCGCTGACGGCGGGGTGCCGGCTTGGGCGGGTCGTGGTAGGGGTGCTGGGTCTGCTTGGGGTGCTGGGTCTGCTTGGGGTGCGGGGGCTGATTGAGGTGCGGGGTCTGGTTCGGGGTCGCCAGGCGGCGGTAGATCCCTGCCCCGGGCGGGGCCGCCGAGCGGTGGATAGGACCGAACCAGTCGTCGACGGCTCGGGAGAGCTGCGAGTCGGTACGCATCCGCAGTTCGAAAACGATGTCGTTGATGCCGAGCCGGTGGGCGTCGATGAGCTCCCGCAGCTTCTGCAGGCGCTCGATCTGGCGCGGGCCGTAGTGGCGATGACCTCCCGGCGTACGCAGGGCGGCGACGAGACCGGCCTGCTCGAGATAGCGCAGCATCCGCTGCGACCAACCGGTCGCCTCAGCCGCTTGCTGGATCGTCAACGAATGCATCCTGTTAAACCTACCATGACCGTGTCAGATTCGGCATTTCGCCCGGGTTGCGGAGGGTTTCTCCATGACCAGATTTTCAGCCGCAAGAGTGGTCGATGGTGGGGGGACACACCCGGCAGATCAGCCGGCTGCGGCCGATCCCGGTGACGCGAGGAAGGCGTGCCCCTCGCCCCGGATCGTCATCGTCCCCGCACCGGCCGCCACGAAGGCCGCATGCCCGGGAGCAACCGCTACCGAGGTCGCGCCAACGCCGACGCGCAGGGGCTCGTCCACACAGAGCACGATGCACGCGCCATCGACGTTCAGGCGCGGGGCGTCCGCGTCGAGGTCGAGCACCTCGAGACCGAAGTCCGCGGCGGGCGCCTGGAAGGTGCGCACAGCGCCCAGGGCTGTGGTGCGACACCGCGGGTCGCTGAGTTCGGCGAAGTCGGTGGTCTTCAGTAGTTCGGCGATGTCGATGTGCTTGGGGGTCAGCCCGCACCGGAGCACATTGTCGCTGCTGGCCATGATCTCCACACCCGTGCCGCGGAGGTAGGCGTGCACAGTGCCCGACCCGTTGAAGATCGCCTCTCCCGGCTCGAGGCGCACGTGGTTGAGCAGCAGTGCCACCACGACCCCGATGTCGTCAGGGAAGTGTTCGGCCGCCAGCCGCACTCCGTCCAGGCGTGCATCGTCGCAACCCAGCCTTGCCATCACTGCCGCGGCGAGCGCAGCCGGCTCGTCGTGGGCCAGGACGGCGCTGAACGCGGCGCGCAGCCCGTCCGGACCACGCAGCAGCTCGGCGAGGAAACCGAGCTGGGTACTGGCGAGGTCATCCAGCAGGGCTATCGACTGGCGAATTGGACGAAATCCGCACAATGCGTCGAACCGGGTCAAGGCGCACAGTAGCTCGGGCTTGTGGTTCGTGTCGCTGTAGTTGCGCTCGGGCGCGTCGCGCGGGACTCCGGCAGCCTCTTCAGCGGCGAAACCGGAGCGCGCCTGGTCGCGAGTCGGGTGCACCTGGAGCGAGAGTGCCCGCTCGGCAGCGAGCACTTTGAGCAGGAACGGCAGGTGCGGGCCGAACCGCTCGACCGAATCCACGCCGAGGGCGGCCTCCGGATCGGCTGCGATCAGCGTGTCCAGTGTGGTCCCGAGTGCCGGGACCAGCGACGGATCGCCGGCGTGGTCGCCGAACCACAGCTCGGCTGCCGGTCGCCCGTCCGGCGCGATGCCGAGCAGCTTTGGGATTGCCGTGCTCGATCCCCACGCATAGTCGCGGATGACGCCGTCCAGGGCGACGACCTGCGCCTCCATCACCGGCTCCGGTCGAGGTCCGGCTCCAGGTAGATCACGCGCGCAGACGGGACGGCGGTGCGCACCCGCGCCTCCGCCGCGTCGATCGCCGCGGCGACGGCGGCCAGGCTGGCGCCGGCCGGCATAGCGATCTTGGCGCCGACCAACAGCTCCTCCGGACCGAGGTGCATCGTGCGCAGATGGATGACTCGCTCAACGCCCTCGCCCACCAGCGCGGACTCGATCGCCCGGACCTCCACCGGTGCCGCGGACTCGCCCAGCAGGAGGCTCTTGGTCTCGATCACCAGCACGATCGCGACCAGGATGAGCAGCAGGCCGATCGCGCAGGTGCCGACCCCGTCCCAGATCCCGTTGCCGGTGGCCTCGGCCAGCAGGACGCCGGCGAGGGCGAAGGTGAGGCCCGTCAGCGCAGCGACGTCCTCGAGCAGCACGGCGGGCAGTTCGGGCACCTTGGCGTGGCGGATGAAGCCGAACCAGCTGTCCTCGCCCTTGTGCGGCAGCGATTCGTGGACGGCGGTCCGCAGCGAGAAGCCCTCGAGTCCGAGCGCGATGATGAGCACGGCGATCGCGACGAGCGGCGATTCGAGGTGGTGCGGGGTGCGGATCTTCTGCACGCCCTCGTACAGCGCGAAGAGGCCACCTGCAGAGAACAGCATCAGCCCGACGAGGAAGGCGTAGACGAACCGGTCGCGGCCGTAACCGAAGGGGTGCGCTGCGTCCGCACGCCGTTGGGCCGAACGACCGCCTAAAAGCAGCAGCCCCTGGTTGCCGGAGTCGACCACCGAATGCACGCCCTCGGCAAGCATGGACGACGAGCCGGTGATCGCGAACGCAATGAACTTGATCAGCGCGATCCCGAGGTTGGTCCCCAAGGCGGCGATGATCGCCTTGCCCCCGCCTCCGGTGCTCATCGGCGGGTCGTCCTCTCGTCGTGCTGCATCGGCATCGGCATCGGCATCGTGATCAATGCCCCAGGTCCGCAGGACGCGGCGCGCCGGGATCCAGGCCCAGTCCGAAGCCGAGGTAGGCGGCAGCGAACTCACCGAATGCGCACGCCGCACCGAAGCGCGCCAGCGGCGGCCCGTCCGGGACATCGACCCCGGAGACGTGAACCCCCAGTTCCTGTGCCAGCCCACGCAAGGCCGACGCCGCGCGCCGTGCCGCGACCTCGTCGAGCTGGATCTGCGCGCCGGAGCGGTCACCGAGCGACGGGTCGCGCGCCTCGCCGTCGTCGCCGATCACGACCAGATGCGTGCGCTGGGCCGAAAGCTCGTCGCTACGGTCGCGGAAGAAGTCGTCTGCCACCCCGCCCGACCCCGAACCACGCAGCAGCGCCCCGGCGCGGCCCGCCCCGTCGGGCAGGCTCACTGCGACGGCAGCAGCACCTGCGCCCAGCTGCATCGCGTCGGCGGTCGCCCGCGCGGCGACGCTGGCGAGCGGTCCGGCACCCACGATGATCGGGCGCGCCTCACTGAGCGCCAGGGCCAGCGCCTTGGCGGGGTTCGTGAACAGCTCACCCGTGGGTCGGCACATCTCGGCGGTCTCGTCCAGCGCGTCGGCGACCCGGTGCAGCAGCCCGGCAGGTATCGGCTGCAGGCCGAGTGCGTCCAGTGCCTGCAGCAGGGGGGTCAGCACGGCCCACCGCGCGGCGCCCGGGTGCACGTCATCGGGGAGCTCGGCCAGCGGCGCGCGACCTGCCGCTGCGGCGACCGGTGAACGCGGCGGTGCGACGACGGCCATCGCCATCCCGCGGCGCGAGCCCTGCTCGGCCAGCTCGGCGAGGCGGGGGTGACGTCCGTCCACGGCGCCGATGAGCAACGCGTCCGACGGGCCGGCCCAGCGCGGCAGCTCCACGCCGTGCCAGGCCAGCGCGGGTGCTGCCTCGCAGCTAAGCCGGGTGATCAGACGCAGGGCCGCCGACGGCGGCGCGTCGGTGGCGACCAGCAGCGCGCGCGGCGTCTCGCCGCGCAGCCGCTCCACCCCGTAGTCGTCGGCCGTCTCGATGGTGCGCCGAACCTGCGCTCCGGCGGTGGCCAGGTGCCACAACAGCCGGGATTCGTCGCGGCGCTGCAGGAGGTCCGCGTCGTCGAGCAGCGACTCGTCGAAGCTCATGTCGCGGCGGCGGCGCCGACACCGTTCGGCCCCGGGACGGCGTCGTCGAGCAGCAACACCGGGATGCCGTCGTCGATCGGGAAGCTGGAGGCACAGTACGTGCACACCAGCACGTTGTCGCCGTCGAGCTCGGCCTCGCGCAGCGGGGCGTGGTCGTCACTCGGGCAGGCGAGCAGTTCCATCAGCTCTGGGTCGAGAGGCGTGTTGTCGGGCATCGTGGTGTCCTTCCCGGGCTATCCCGCTCGGATAACGGCCAGGACGGCATCGCGCAGCTCGCCCATGCCCGCCTGCGTCGGCGCTTCCACGTTGAGTCGCACCAGCGGTTCGGTGTTCGACACGCGGACGTTGAACCACGAGCCGTCGGGCCGGGTGAACGTCAGCCCGTCCAGCTCGTCGATCTCGGCGTTGCCGGCGAACTGAGCACGCACGGCCGCGACGCGGCCGGGCTGGTCGGCAACCGCGGAATTGATCTCTCCTGACGCGCTGTAGCGCAGGTACGGCGCGACCAGGGCGGCAAGGGTGCCTGGCTGCTCGCCGAGAGCGGCGAGCACGTGCATCGCGGCGAGCATGCCGGTGTCGGCGAACCAGAAGTCGCGGAAGTAATAGTGCGCCGAGTGCTCGCCGCCGAAGATTGCGCCGGTGCGGGCCATCTCGGCCTTGATGAACGAGTGGCCGACCCGGGTGCGCACCGGCCGCCCGCCGTTCTCTGTGATGACCTCCGGCACCGCTCGCGAGGTGATCAGGTTGTGGATCACGGTGGAGCCCGGGTAGCGGCGCAGCTCGCGCTGGGCGACGAGGCCGGTAATGGTGCTCGGTGACACCGCCTGCCCGTCCGCGTCGACGACGAAGCAACGGTCGGCATCGCCGTCGAAAGCCAGACCCAGGTCGGCGCCGTGCTCGACGACCGCGCGCTGCAGGTCGACGAGGTTGGC
This sequence comes from Mycobacteriales bacterium, assembly GCA_038207565.1. Classification (GTDB taxonomy): domain Bacteria; phylum Actinomycetota; class Actinomycetes; order Mycobacteriales; family Jatrophihabitantaceae; genus JALZAI01. The sequence continues at coordinate 194,564 of JBBQZQ010000001.1, read as the reverse complement.
GGGATCGAGAGGATTGGCCTCGTGGTTGGGGAACGTGCCGTCCAGCTCGAAGAAGAGCGGGACGATCCGCAGCGGCAAGGCGGGGAGCAGGGCGTCGCCGAGCACCGCGGGTGCGGTGTAGCCGCCCATCCCGTTGCCCGCGTCGACGACCACGGTCAGCTCGCGCACGGCCGAGAGATCGACGAGGCCACGCAGGTATCGCGCATAGTCGGGGAGAAGGTCGCTCGCCTCGACCGTTCCGGCAATTGCGGGTGCAGACGCGAGACCGTCGGCGAGGTAGGCCGCGGCACGGTCGCGGATGTCGGCCAGGCCGGTGTCCTGACCGATTGCCACTGCACCGGCACGGCACATCTTGATGCCGTTGTACTGGGCGGGGTTGTGGCTCGCGGTGAACATGGCCCCCGGCAGGCCGAGGTGACCGGAGGCGAAGTAGAGCAGATCGGTCGAGCCGAGACCGGCTTCGATGACGGACGCACCACGATGCAGCGCGCCGTCGGCGAACGCGCGGGCGAGGCCCGGCCCGCTCTCACGCATGTCGTGCGCGGTCACGATCCGCTCGGCCCCGGTGACGTCGACGAAGGCGGCGCCGAGCGCGCGGGCCATGGACTCGTCGAGCTGGTCCGGAACGACGCCGCGGACGTCGTAGGCCTTCATCACGGCGCGAAGGGCGAGCGAACCGGCTGATTCCACGGCGGAAGCGTACCGAGCAACGCTCAACCCATCGGAGGGACGACGCGCAGGTGCCCACGGCGCCCGGTGCCCGGGTCACCGTCCGCGCCGGTCGGCACGGGATCCGTGCGTGCTGCCTCCCGCACCGCGTCGGCCAGCGCCTCGAGATCGTCGCCGTGCGGGATCGGCGCCGGGAACTCGCCGACATGGCGCAGCACCTCCCAGCCGCGCGGCACCGTCAAGCGCACCGCGTGCTCCTCGCACAGGTCGTAGGAGTGCGGCTCGTCGAAGCTGGCGAGCGGGCCGACCACTGCGGTCAGGTCGGCGTAGGCATAGGTGAGCGTGGCCACTGCCGGGCGCGAGCATCCGGTCCGCGTGCAGCGCCGCGCCGCCCGCATCACCGACCCGACCTCGCATCATCCACAGCAGGCGACACTAGCCGCTGCGCCGCACCCGAGGTGCGTTTCTTCGCCGACCGGGGGCTCGTGTCGCGCAGTCGGCCTAGGCTGATCGGATGCGCAGCCTGCCCCGCCGGTCTGGAGCCCCGTCGCGCGGACCGCACCGCGATCGCCGCGGGCGGGGCATGCGCGGCGAGCTGGCGCCCCCCTCGGTCCCCCGCAGCCGCACGCGCGGCGAGCGCTTCGACGATCTGGTCCTCGATGCGGTGGAGGAGCTGGAGCACCGGTGGTCGGCAGAACTCACCGACGTCGAGTTCGCGGTCGAGGAGGTTCCCGCAGTTCCCGAAGGTGATGGCGACTTCGACCCCGAGGTGGTCGTCGACCGCGGTGTGCCGCTCGGCCGGTTGCTCCGGTCCGGACTGATCGGCGTGAGCGGTGACCCGGCGCCCACGATCGTCGTCTACCGCCGACCGGTGGAGGCCCGGGCGAGCGCGGGCGAAGACCGCTCAGACCTCATCTTCCTCGTGGTCGCGGAGTTGGTCGCCGAATTGCTCGGGATCGACGTCGACGACATCGATCCGACGCCCGAGTGAGCCGCGCCGCGAGTCCTGCGCCGCGAGTCCTGCGCCGAGCGGCGCCGCGAGTCCTGCGCCGCGAGTCCTGCGCCGAGCGGCTCGTCCGGGCCCGGCAGCGTCAGACGGCGCGGCGCTTGAGGCGGCGCCGCTCGCGCTCGGACAGACCGCCCCAGATGCCGAAACGCTCGTCGTGCTGCAGGGCGTACTCGAGGCACTCCCCTTTGACCTCGCACCCGGTGCAGATGCGCTTGGCCTCCCGGGTCGAGCCGCCCTTCTCCGGGAAGAACGCTTCCGGATCGGTCTGCGCGCACAGTGCACGTTCCTGCCACCCGGCTTCGTCGGGCAGGCCAAAGATTTCGGTGAGGTCCGCATCATCGAGCTGGGTGGAAAGTTCGGTCACGATGGCCTCCCATGGCCGTGCAAGGGTGGAACGACACTAGGGAAATTACACGCGTGTCGTTCCGGTTAGTCAAGGTGGCCACCTGCTAAAAGGTCTCCGCCGATGGTGTATATCGGGGAATCGTCGATAAAAAGATCGTTTAATCCGTTTTATACCGGTTGCTTATCGCATGCACAGCACACGAGCCGAGTTCGGCGAGCACCACCCCGACGGCGGGACGGGCGAGGGCGCTCGAGCGGGCCACCGCGCGCAAGCGCCGTTCGAGCCGCGGCGCGCGCAGTCGACGGACGTCCACGTCGGCTGCGTCCGAGGCGACCGCGAGCCGGGGCAGGACGGCCACGCCGTGCCCAGCGGCGACGGTGCGCGACAGCACCAGCATGTCATCGCTCGTCCAGCGCACCCGCGGTTCGAAGCCTGAGGCACGGCAGGCCGAGCGCACGGCGACTCCGCACGCGGCGTCGGTGGGGGGCATCACCCAGTCGGCACTGGCGAGATCGCTGAGGTCGGGGCGGTGCGGGCCGGCCCAGCCACGCGGCACGACCAGCACGAGGGGCTCCTGACACAGCTCGTGCGCCACGACGAAGTCGGGCAGGGCCAGCGGAACGTAGTCGTACTCGTCCACGACCGCGATGTCGACATCCCCAGCGAGAAGAGTCGTGAGAGCTGAGGAGGGCTCCGCCACGCGCACCGCGACCTCGATGCCCGAGTGATTCTCGCCGAGGGCGGTCACGGCTGCCGAGACGAAGGTGAGTGCCGCGCTGGCCACTGCAGCCACGCGCACCGGACCGCCGAGGGTGCCGGCGAGCCGGTCCAGATCGGCCCGGGCGGCGCGAAGCACGTCCTGCACCTCCCCGGCACGAACGGCCAGCGCGCGTCCGGCGCCGGTCAGCGAGGCTCCCCGCGACGAGCGATCGATCAGTGCCGTCCCCGCCTCGCGTTCGAGCACGGCGAGCTGCTGGGACACCGCCGATGGTGTCAACCCGAGCGCGCGCGCCGCACCGGCGATAGTGCCGCGCAGGCCCACCTCGCGCAGCAACCGCAGCCGACCCACGTCCAGCGCGTCCGGAGAATTGACCATAAGCACAACTTACGGCATATACTTATCAGCCATAAGCCCTCCGAAGGAGCAGCAATGGCCCTCCCCAGCCATGACGAACTGGTCAGCGAGACCACCGCGATCCTGGCGCGCCTCGGTGTGCGCGAGCTACCGGCTACCGGTGGCCTGCCCGCCCGCTCGCCCATCACTGGCGGCGAGCTGGCCCGCGTGCCCGAGCACAGCGCCGACGACGTTCGCGAGATCGTCGGCAAGGCGCAGGAGGCATTCCTGCAGTGGCACACCGTACCGGCGCCGGTGCGCGGTCAGCTGGTGCGCGAACTCGGCGAGTTGCTGCGCGAGCACAAGGATGATCTGGGCGCGCTGGTCTCGATCGAGGCCGGCAAGATCCGCTCGGAGGGCCTGGGCGAGGTCCAGGAGATGATCGACATCTGCGACCTGGCCGTCGGCCTGTCCCGCCAGCTCTTCGGGCTCACCATCGCCTCGGAGCGGCCCGGCCACCGCATGATGGAGCAGTGGCACCCGCTGGGTGTCGTCGGCGTCATCAGCGCGTTCAACTTCCCGGTCGCGGTGTGGTCGTGGAACGCAGCACTCGCTTTCGTGTGCGGTGATCCTGTCGTGTGGAAGCCCTCGGAGAAGACCGTCCTCACCGCGCTGGCCTGTCAGGCCCTCATCGCCGAGGCCGCGCGTCGCGTCGGTGCTCCCGAGGCCGTGTCCTCGGTCGTGCTGGGTGGCGCGGAGATCGGCGAGGCACTCGTGGACGACCCGCGTGTCGCCCTGCTCAGCGCCACCGGCTCGACCCGTATGGGCCGCGCGGTGGCACCTCGCGTCGCCGGCCGGTTCGGCCGGCTGCTGCTCGAGCTCGGCGGCAATAACGCTGCTATTGTCGCGCCCTCCGCAGACCTCGACCTCACCGTGCGCGGCATCGTCTTCTCCGCAGCGGGTACGGCCGGGCAGCGTTGCACCTCCCTGCGGCGCGTCATCGCGCATACCTCCATCGCCGATGAGTTGGTCGACCGGCTCAAGGCGGCCTACGAGACATTGCCGATCGGCTCCCCGCTCGAGGAAGGCACCCTGGTCGGCCCGCTCGTGGACGAGGCGTCCTACGCCGGCTACGTCGCGGCGCTGGACAAGGCGCGGGCCAACGGCGGCGAGTTGATCGCCGGCGGCGAGCGGGTCCTCGCGGACGAGTCCGGGGACGCCTTCTACGTGCAGCCGGCCCTCGTCCGGATGCCGATGCAGACTGAGATCGTGCGGGCCGAGACCTTCGCACCGATCCTCTACGTGATGACCTATGGCGCGCCCGGTTCGCCAGCGGCATCGTGGGCAGAGGACTTCGGCGCGGCACTCGCGATGCACAACGAGGTGCCGCAGGGGCTCTCCTCGTCGATCTTCACTCTGGACCTGCGCGAGGCAGAGCGCTTCACCGCCCCGGACGGTTCGGACTGCGGAATTGCCAACGTCAACATCGGCCCGTCGGGTGCCGAGATCGGCGGCGCGTTCGGCGGCGAGAAGGAGACCGGCGGCGGACGCGAGTCGGGCTCGGACGCGTGGCGCTCCTACATGCGCCGGGCCACCAACACCGTCAATTACTCCACCGAACTGCCGCTCGCACAGGGCGTGCAGTTCGGCTGAACTCCGTTCGGTGACCGGCTGGAGAAAGGCCCGCAATCAACCGGCTTAACCGGCGAGTTTGCGGAAGTCCCAGCTGGTGATCTTTGTCGGGACGACGCGCAGCCACCCGTGCCGCCCGTCGTGGAACATGTCCTCGCGGCGGAAGTACTTACGCGCGAATGCACGTTCCGGGCCCGCGAGCTCGGGGTGCACCTCGCCGATGCGCGGCACCTCGCCGACGATCTCGGCGGTACCGCGGAGTTCGACTCCGCGCAGTTCGAGATAGTCACGGCCGTCGTCGATCACCGCGCTCACCCGCGGGTCACGACGCAGATCGGTCCAGCGCTGGCTGCGGATGATCGAATAGAGCCACAGCGTCCCGTCCCGCCACGCGAACCACAACGGCGTCACATGTGGACCGTCCGGTCCCGTGGTCGCAACCCGGCAGGTGCGGGCACTGCGCAAGTAGGTGTCGATCTCCGCAGCGCTCATTGCGATCTTGCGTGCCCGGCGCTGCGGGCGGCTGGGTTCAGGCATCGCGCTAGTTCCTCGCGTCAGGGTCGGTCCGGCGACGGCAACTAGCCCCGGGAGAGTAATTCTCCCGGGGCTGTCGCGTTGGTGCAGGTCAGTGTCGGTGCAGGTCAGTGCTTGAAAGCGTCCTTAACCTTCTCGCCTGCATCCTTGATGTCGGCCTTGGACTGATCGGTCCGGCCCTCGGCCTCGATGTCCTTGTCGCCGGTGGCGCGGCCCAGGCCTTGCTTGCCCTTACCGCCCATGTCATCGATCTTGTTCTTGATTTTGTCGGTGGCACTCATGTGCTCACACTCCTCAGCTCGGCTTCACATCGTCGATGTCTCAACTTCGATGTTCGAACATTGATCAAGATACCCAGAGCTTCCGTCAGCCAAACCTGGCCGCGTCATCTGCGCTGATGACGCACCGCTCTGGCAGCGACCAGCGCGATGCGGTCGTCGGGCTGGACGGCGGCGACGCGGAAGAATCCGGCCGAGGCTCGGCCGTAGAACTCGCCTGGCGAGACGACGATGCCGATGCGCTCGGCCAGGTCGCGTGCAGCAGCCCACGCATCGCCGGCCGGCGCCTGAACCCAGAGGTAGAACGCGCCCTCAGGCAGAACGACGGGATAACCGAGATCGGTCAGGATCCCAGCCAGTCGAGTCATCCGAGCCAGGTAGCGCTGCCGCTGAACCTCGACGTGCTCGTCGTCGCCGAGCGCGACGACTGCGGCTGCCTGCACGGGCCCGGACGGCATTAGGCCAGCGTGCTTGCGGACCTCGCGCAGATAGTCGACGAGGCCCGGATCGCCTGCGTAGAAGCCGATCCGCGCGCCGGCGAAGTTGTCGCGCTTGGACAGCGAGTGCACGGCCAGCACCCCGTCGGTGCCGCTGCGCAGGATGGTCGTGGGCGGCTGCGTCCAGGTGAACTCGGCGTAACACTCGTCGGAGAGCACGGGGATCCCGCGTTCGCGACCCCACTGCGCGGCCGCGTCGAGATCCGCCACGGTGCCGGTCGGGTTGCCCGGCGAGTTGACCCACAAGCACAGCGCCCGCTCGGCGTCGGCGGCGTCGATCCCGGCCAGTTGCTCGTAGGCGACCGCGCGGCAGCCGGCGAGGGTCGCGCCCATCTCGTAGGTCGGGTAGCTGATCGCCGGATACAGAACGGTGTCCTTCGACGGATCGCGCAGCTTGAGGTACTGCGGTGCTGACGCGACGAACTCCTTGCTGCCGACGACCGCAGCGACCTCGGCGACCGGGTCGACGCACGCGCCGAGGCGCCGCTCGATCCACCCGGCGGCGGCCTGCCGGAAGGCGGGGGTGCCGATCGACGGAGGGTAGCCGCGCGCGCTGTCTCCGGCGCTCAGCGCCTGGAGGACCGCCGGCGGGGGCGGGTCGCACGGCGTGCCGATCGAGAGGTCGACTGCTCCCCCGTCGTTCGTGCCGGCCAGTTCGACGATCTCGCCGAGCCGCTCGTACGGATAGGGCGGCGGCACGAAGCCCGCGGTGGTCACTGTTGGCCTTCCTGCAGGGTCTCGTGCGGCGTGTCGCCCTGCTGTGCGGCCAGGGTGTCCTCGCAATGGCGCTGGTCGAGAAGTTGCGCGAGGTGGAGGCCCTGCCGGTCGGCCAGCTGCTCGAGCTGGGTGCGGCAGGAGAAGCCGTCGGCGAGGACGACCGCGCCGTCGGGGGCGGAGCGGACGGCGGGCAGCAGCGCGGTCTCGGCGACGGCGACCGACACCTCGTAGTGGCCGCGCTCGACCCCAAAGTTGCCGGCCAGCCCGCAGCACCCGCCCACCGCGGTGACCTGGGCACCGGCGCTCGCGAGCAGCGCGGCGTCGGCGCCCCAGCCCATGACGGCGTGTTGGTGGCAGTGCGGTTGGGCAACGGCCGTGACGCCGCACAGATCAGGCGGCGACCATCCCCGGGTCCGCTCGAGCAGCTCGGCCAGCGTCGTGGTCGAGCGCACCACGGCCGCTGCACGCTCATCGTCGGGCAGCAGCTCGGCGATGTCGGAGCGCAGCACCGCGGTGCACGACGGTTCCAGTCCGACCACGGGCAGCCCGGCCGACAGTGCCGGTTCGAGGGCAGCCAGGGTGCTGCGCAGCTGCCGGCGCGCGCCGTCCAGCTGCCCGGTGGAGATCCAGGTGAGCCCGCAGCACACCGGCTTCTCGGTCACCCCCACCGAGTACCCGGCCCGTTCGAGCACGCGCACCGCGGCGATGCCCACCTCCGGCGAGAAGTGGTCGGTGAACGTATCGACCCACAGCAGGACCCGGTGCCCGGACGAGACGGGGTGCGCCGAGAACCAGTCGCGGAAGGTCCGGTTCGCGAACTGGGGCAGCGGGCGCCGCTGATCGATGCCGCCGAGCCGTTTGGCCAGCGCCGCCGGACGCTTCGAGCGCAGCACGGCATTGGTGAGCCGCGGCATCCGCGACGCCAGGCGCGCCCACCGGGGCAGCCAGCCGAGCGCGTAGTGCGCGGGCGGGCGCAAACGCCGCCGGTAGCGCTGGTGCAGCACCTCGGCCTTGTACGTGGCCATGTCGACGCCGGCGGGGCAGTCGGACGCGCAACCTTTGCAGGACAGACACAGGTCGAGGGACTCGTGCACGGCGCCAGACTTGACGCCGTCGACCAGGGTGCCGTTGGCGAGCTCCTGCAGCACGCGGGCCCGCGCGCGTGTCGAGTCCTTCTCATCGCGGGTCGCGAGGTACGACGGGCACATCACGCCGCCGACGGCTGTCGTGTCGGCCCGGCACTTGCCCACGCCCACGCACCGGTGCACGGCCGTGGACAGATCGCCGTTGTCGTGCGGGTAGGCGAACGCGAGGTTCTTGCGAAGCGGCCGGGCCGCGGGCACGCGCAGGTCGGCGCCGAGCGGGGCCGGCTCGACGATGATGCCGGGGTTCAACACGTTGTCCGGGTCGAAAGCGTGCTTCACAGCACGGAAGGTGTCGAGTATTTCGCCGGAGTACATCCGCGAAAGCAACTCGCCGCGGGCGCGCCCGTCCCCGTGCTCGCCCGACATCGACCCGCCGTGACTGGCGACCAGATCCGCGGCGTCCCCGATGAAGGTGCGGAACCGATCGGGGGCGGCGGACAACGGGAAGTCGATGCGCACATGCACGCAGCCGTCCCCGAAGTGACCGTAGATCAGCCCGTCGAGGCCGTGCCCGCGCAGCAGCAGGTCGAACTCGCGCAGGTAGGCCGCCAGCTGGTCGGGCGGGACGGCAGCGTCCTCCCACCCGGGCCAGGCGGGCTCGCCGGACGGGGTGCGGCCACCGAGGCCCGCGCCGTCCTCGCGGATACGCCATAGCGCGCGGGCCGGAGCACCGGTCACGATCGCCGAGTCAAGGCATCCCGCGTCGGCTACCAGCTTCTCCGCGGCGCTGCGCGCGTGGGCCTCGGTGTCGCCGGACGTCTCGACGAACAGCCACCCATCGCCGCGAGGCAGGTCCGGAACGGCAGCCACGCCCTGGCGCGCGCGGACCACCTGCACCAGGCGGGCATCCATCCCCTCCAGCGCCACGGGTGCGTGCGGCAGCAGCGCGGGGACGGCCTCTGCGGCGGCCGGCATGTCCGGGTAGCCCAGGACGGCCAGGGCAACGGCTCGCGGCGACTCGACCAGGCGCACCGTCGCCGCGGTGATGACCCCGAGCGAGCCTTCGGTGCCGACCAGGAACTTGGCCAGGTGCGCGCCGTTCTCGGGCAGCAGGTGCTCGAGGGAGTAGCCCGACACCTGGCGCCGGAACCGGCCGGACTCGGTGCGGATGAGATGCAGGCGCTCGGCAACGATCCGGTGCAGCGCCACCCCGTAGCTGCCCGCTGCGGCCAGCCCGTCCCGTCCGAATTCGCGGGCGTGCAGCCGGTCGCCGGCGGCGGTGAGCAGGTCGAGCGCAACAACGTTGTCGGCCGTGCGTCCGTAGCGCAGTGCCCGCGACCCGCAGGCGTTGTTGCCGAGCGAACCACCGATGGTCGCGCGGGAGTGGGTGGACGGGTCCGGGCCGAACCGCAGCCCGTACGGTGCTGCCGCGGCGGTGATGTCGTCGAGGATCACGCCCGGTTCGACCGTGGCAGTACGCGCCTGGGGGTCGACTGCGATCACCCGGTTGAAGTAGCGGGAGAAGTCGAGCACGATCCCCGAACCGACGGCGTTGCCCGCGATGGAGGTCCCCGCCCCGCGTGAGGTCACCGCGACGCCGTGCCGGCGGGCGACGCCCAGCGCGGCCGCGACATCGTCGCGATGGCGCGGGAAGGCCACGGCGGCGGGCACCACCCGGTAATTGGACGCATCGCTGGAGTATTCGGCGCGGCGGCGGGTCGAATCGTCGACCTCGCCGATCCCGGCCTGTCGCAGCGCGGCCGCCAACTCCCTGGGCTCGGTCATGCCCGGGTGTCGCGTCGCTCGTCCCGCCGGCCGTTCGCGATGACGTCAGTTTGCCCGCTGCGCTCGCTCACGTCCGCCATTGTCCCGTACCGGTCGTGTCTTCCCCGCTGGTGGTCGGTTGCATCCCGTTGAACCGGCCACGAGCGGGGAGAACACCTGCGTGACGCGTTTCGAGCGAACTGATCAGTAAGCGCTGACGAAGGACGGCGCAGGCTGCGTGCCGTCGAGTAGTAGCGCGACGGCGGCGCGGGCCGCGACCGGCCCGACGAGGTTGCCGGTGCCGCTGTACCCGCCGCACGCCACGACACCGTCGTCGACGGGGATGCACAGCGGGCGCCCGCCCGCGGTGAAGCCGACCGAGGCGGCCCAGCGATGCGTGACGCCGACGGGTTGTCCGGCCACCCGCTCGGCAACGGTCTCGATATAGGCCTGCACCGAAGCGGTGGGGGTCGCATCGGTCGTCCACTCCTCGGCCTCGAAGCGGTCCCGTCCGCCGCCGACGAAGAGCCTGCCGTCCTCGCCCTGCTGCGCGTAGTCGAACCCCCAGCGCCCGTAGAGCGGGCAGGGCAGCCGGCCGGTCTCGAGCGGCGCGGTCGCGAGCATCTGCAGCCGGGCGCTGCGAACCCGTCCGGCCAATTGCGGCAGCAACAGTTCGAGCTTGCCGTCGACTGCCACGACGACCAGACCGGCGTGCACTGTACCGAGCGCGGTCACGACGCGGCCCGTTACGACCGAGTGCACGGGCGTGTACTCGTGCAGCGCGGCGCGCCCGCGCAGCCGCTGCGCCAGCTCGAGGGCGCGTCGGGCGGGGTTCGTGGCCGCGTCGGCAGGCAGGTACAGGCCGCGGCCGAGCGGGCCGTCGTAGTCCTCGACCTCGAGGCCGTGCGCCCGCATGGCGCGTGCCTGTACGGCGCAGTCGGCAAGCTCGGCGATCCGGTCGACCTCCTCGGCGTCGGACACCGGATCACCCGGTAACCCGGCCAGCCGAATGGATCCGGTGTGCCGCACGACGTCCGGGCCGAGCTCGGCCTCCAGCGTCGCCAGCTCGGCGAGTGTCTGCTGGTAGAGCCAGATCGCGGCGTCCACACCCCACGCCTCGATCGCCTCGTGCAAGGACGCCTCGGGCCCGCCGATGAGGAAACCGCCGTTCCGCCCGGCGGCAGCGCCGGCAACCCGGCCCGCATCGACGCCGACGACCGTGAGGCCACGATCTGCGAAGGCCGCGACCGCGGTGAGCCCGGATGCGCCCAGCCCCACCACGCACGCGTCCGCCGTGACGTCGCCGGTGAGCGCCGCCAGACCGGGCCACCGCGCGACGACCGGGTCGTCGTCCCAGGCCACGACCACTACAGGACTTTCGACAGGAAGAGCTTCGTCCGCTCGTTCTGCGGATTCGCCAGCACTTCGCGTGGATCGCCTGCCTCGACCACCACACCGTCGTCCATGAAGACCAGCTGGTCCGCGACCTCGCGTGCGAAGCCCATCTCGTGGGTGACCACGACCATCGTCATGCCCTCCTTGGCCAGCGCCTTCATCACGTCGAGCACCTCACCGACCAGCTCTGGGTCGAGCGCCGATGTGGGCTCGTCGAAGAGCATCAGCTTCGGCTGCATGGCCAACGCTCGCGCGATGGCGAGGCGCTGCTGCTGCCCGCCGGACATCTGCGCCGGGTAGGAATGCTCCTTGTCGCCGAGCCCGACCTGGTCGAGCAGACCCCGCGCCCGCTCGGCGGCTGCCCGACGCGGCACCCGTTTCACCCGGGTCGGAGCCTCGACGATGTTCTCCAGCGCCGTCATGTGCGGGAACAGATTGAAGTGCTGGAACACCATCCCGATGTCACGTCGTTGCCTGGCGGCGTCGCGAGGGGACAGCTCGTGCAGCTTGTCGCCCTTCTCGGCGTAGCCCATCAACGAACCGCCGACGTAGAGCCGGCCGCCGTTGATCTGCTCGAGGTGGTTGATGCAGCGCAGGAACGTGGTCTTGCCCGACCCCGAAGGCCCGATCAGGCACATCACCTGCCCCGGGCCGACGGTGAGGTCGATCCCCCTGAGTACCTCCACGGCCCCGAAGCGCTTGTGCACATCGACCGCGCGCACCATCAGTTCGCCCGACGTCTCACCCACTGCGGTCATATCTTCGCCGACCCGTCCCGTCGCATCACGCCGGCCATCGCGCGCGCCTGGCGCCCGGTCATCTTGCGGGACGCGCCTCGCGAGAAGCGCTTCTCCAGGAAGTACTGGCCGACCATCAACACGCTGGTGATGGCGAGATACCACGTGGCCGCGACCAGCAGCAGCGGAATCGGGCGGAAGATGACCCCGGAAATCTGATTCTGCTGGTTGTAGAGATCGGTGCTCAGCGGGACGGCGACGACCAGCGACGTCGTCTTGAGCATGCTGATCAGCTCGTTCCCGGTCGGCGGGATGATCACCCGCATCGCCTGCGGCAGCACGATGCGGCGCATGGTCAACCCCCAAGACATCCCCAGGGCGGTCGCGGCCTCCGCCTGCCCCTCGCCGACCGAGGAGATTCCGGCGCGCACGATCTCGGCCATGTACGCCGCCTCGTTCAGCGCCAGACCCAGGCAGGCGAAGAAGAACGCCGCGTCCACGCTCTGGACGTCCACATGCACCAGCTGCGGGCCGAACGGAACGCCGAGCGCCATGTGCGGGTACAGGGTCGTGAACAGCCCCCAGAACACCAGCTGCACGTACACGGGGGTCCCCCGGAAGATCCACAGGTACAGCCAGGACACCGACTGCAGTACGGGGTTCGGCGTCAACCGCATGACCGCCAGGATCACCCCGAGGACGATGCCGAACAACATCGACCAGAACGTCACCTGGATGGTGACCCACGCTCCCTCGGAGATGCGCTGGTCGAAGAGGTACTTGCGGTAGGTCGCCCACTCGTAGTTGTCGTTGGTCGCCGCGCCGTACACGAATAGGGCGAGCAGCGCGACGATGACGACCGCGGCGAGCAATCGCCCCGGACGCCGCAGCGGGACGGCCGATATCGTGCCGTCCCGACCGGTTGTGCTCAGCTGGTCGCTCCGTTGACGGCTGCGGTCTTTATCTCGCCGGACTGGACTCCCCACTTCTTGCAGATCTGGCTGTAGGTACCGTCGTCGATCAGTGCCTGCAGCGCCTTCTGCATCGCTTGGACGAGGGTCGAGCCCTTCTTGACCGGCCAGCCGTAGGGTGCCGCCTCGGTGATCTGGCCGGCCTGATGCAGCTTCCCGCCGCTCTGCTTGATCGCATACGCGGTCACCGGGGAGTCCGCCGACATGGCGTTCGCCTTGCCGAGCACAACCGCGTTCGTGGCGTTGTCCTGGCTGGTGTAGGCAAGAATCTTGATCGGCTTCTTGCCGGCCTTCGTGCATGCCTTGCTGAGCGTCGGAAGCTGGTCCTGCTGTTCGGTCGTGTTCGACTGGACGGCGACGGTCAGCCCGCACGCCTTCGTGGGATCGACCGGCTTGCCCTTCGGGGCCGCCCAGAGGATCCCGGCGCTGAAGTAGGTCACGAAGTCGACCGACTTCTCGCGCTCCTTCGTGTCGGTGAATGAGGACATGCCGATGTCGAAGGTGCCCGCGCCGACCGCCGGAATGATCTTCTCGAAGGCGGCCTGACGGTACTTGGTCGCGAGGCCCAGCTTCTTGGCCGTCGCGTCCATCAGGTCGACATCGAACCCGACGACCTTGCCGCCCTGGACGAACTCGTTGGGCGAGTACGGCACATTGACGCCTACGACCAGCGTGCCGGCGGACTTGATCTTGGCGGGGACGAGGGAGTTCAGCGACGTGTCCTTGGTGACGGTCGGGGTGACCGTGCTGGTCGGACCACCGCCCTCGCTGTTACTGGCGCAGCCGGTCAGCAGCAGCGACGCCGCAGCGGACATGGCGAGCGTTGGAACGAGCACACGGGAACGGAAGGACACCGGATCTCCTCGGTCATGGGTGGCCTACCCTAACGAGGAAGGCAAGGCCCGGCCACGCCGGTCGGGGCGGCGGGGCGATTGGTGCCGATCTGTGCCGCGTCGGGCCGCGCAGGGGCCGCCTGGGGCCGCCTGGGGCCGCCTGGGGCCGCGCAACGATCAGGGCAGCGCGAGCTGGTTCTTGCCGAGCACGACGACGCCGCCCTCGGACACGTGGTAGCGCGAGCGATCGAGCTCCAGGTCGACGCCGATGTGGGCGCCCTCGGGCACCACGACGTCCTTGTCCAGGATCGCCCGGCGTACGACTGCGCCCCGGCCGATCTGGACGCCGTCCAGCAGCACCGAACCCTCGACGTAGGCCCCGGCGTGCAGATGCACGTTCGGCGACAGGATGCTGTGGCGCACCGTCGCGCTGGACACGATCGTCCCCGCGCCCACGAGGGACTCCTGGGCGATCCCGCCCTCGACGAACTTGGCTGAGGGCAGATGAGCGTGATGGGTGTAGATCGGCCACTGCTGGTTGTAGAGGTTGAAGATCGGGTGGACGTTGACGAGATCCATGTGCGCGTCGTAGTAGGCGTCCAGCGTCCCGACGTCGCGCCAGTACCCGCGGTCGCGTTCCTCTGCGCCCGGCACGTCGTTGTCGTCGAAGTCGTACACATAGGCCTGGTCCTGCTTGACCATCATCGGCATGATGCTGCCGCCCATGTCGTGCACTGAATCCTCGTCGTCGGCGTCCTCCCGAAGCACGTCGAGCAGCGCCTGGGTCGAGAACACGTAGTTGCCCATCGAGGCGAAGGTCTGGTCGGGGTTGTCGGGAAGCCCGGGCGGATCGGCCGGCTTCTCCAGGAAGCCCTTCACCTTTCCGTCGGCCGCTGCGTCGATCACGCCGAACGCACTCGCCTCCGACCTCGGCACGCGGATACCGGCGACGGTGGCCCCCGCTCCGGACTGGATGTGCTGCGCGACCATCTGCCGCGGATCCATGCGGTACACGTGATCCGCGCCGAACACGACGATGTAGTCGGGCTTGTCGTCGTAGATCAGGTTGGACGACTGCAGGATCGCATCCGCACTGCCGGTGTACCAGCGCGGGCCGAGACGCTGCTGCGCGGGCACCGGCGTGATGTAGTTGCCGATCACCGTCGACATGCGCCAGGTCTGGGTGATGTGGCGATCGAGCGAGTGGGACTTGTACTGGGTGAGGACACAGATTCGCAGGTAGCCGGCGTTCACCAGGCTGGACAGCACGAAGTCGATCAGGCGGTAGTTGCCGCCGAAGGGCACCGCCGGCTTCGCGCGGTCCGCGGTCAGCGGCCACAGCCGTTTGCCCTCGCCACCGGCCAGCACCATGCCGAGAACTCGCGGCTCCCTCACCATGGGGCAACCCTAACGGTCGAACACTGGTTGGTCAGCACCCCCGCTTCTCGGGGCTAAGGTCTCAGCCATGCGCGTAGCGGTGCTGACCCGCGAGTACCCCCCTGAGGTGTACGGCGGGGCGGGCGTCCATGTCGAGTTCCTCGTGCGCGAACTGCGCCGGATCGTGGATGTGGACGTGCACGCCTTCGGCGCCGACCGCGACGAGGCAGGGGTGCGCGCTTACCGCACGCCGGTCGGCCTGGCGAGCGCGAATGCCGCGTTGCGCACCCTGGGCGTGGATCTCGAGATGGCGGCCAACGTCGGCAATGCCGACGTGCTGCACTCGCACACCTGGTATGCCAACATGGCGGGCGTTCTCGGCGCGGCGATGCACAAGGTGCCGCACGTGCTCTCGGCTCACTCGCTGGAACCGGCCCGTCCGTGGAAGGCCGAGCAGCTGGGCGGCGGCTACGAGGTGTCGTCGTGGGCGGAACGGCAGGCCTACGAGACGGCGCAGGCCATCGTCGCGGTTTCCTACGGGATGCGCGCCGACATCCTCGACGCCTACCCATTCGTCGACCCGTCCCGCGTGCACGTCATTCACAACGGCATCGACACGCAGATGTACGCCCCCACCGAGTCCGACGACCTGCTCGACCGCTTCGGTATCGACCGCAGCCGCCCATACGTCATCTTTGTCGGACGGATTACCCGGCAGAAGGGCCTCGCGCACCTGTTGGCAGCGGCGGAGTCCTTCGACCCGGCCATCCAGCTCGTGCTCTGCGCCGGCGCGCCGGACACGAAGGAGATCGCCGCCGAGACCGAGGCGACCGTCACCGCTCTGGCCGGGACCCGCACCGGCGTGATCTGGATCCGCGACATGCTGCCCCGTCCGGAGATCGTGGAACTGTTGACCCACGCGACGGTGTTCGTCTGCCCGTCGGTGTACGAGCCTCTGGGCATCGTGAACCTCGAGGCCATGGCAACCGAGACGGCGGTCGTCGCGAGTGCCATCGGCGGCATCCCCGAGGTCGTGGCGGACGGGCTCAACGGCCTGCTGGTGCCCTACCTGCCCGTTCCGGCCGACGAGTTCGAGGCGGGGATCGCGGACGCGGTCAACTCGCTCTGCGCGGACCCGGTGCGCGCCGCGGCGATGGGGCGCGCGGGGCGCCAGCGTGCGGTGCACGAGTTCGGTTGGGACGCCATCGCGCACCGGACGGTGGAGCTGTACGAGTCGCTGCTCTAGCCCGCTCACGAGCGCGATCGAGCGCGATCGAGTGCGATCGAGCGCGATCGTGGTTCTTTGTCCGGTTCAGCGCGGGGGAAAGAACCACGATCGGAGGCGAGCGTGTCCAACCAGTCGGCGAGCAGGCAGGCCCCGAAGCCGGTCGCGCCCTGCGAACGGATGCCGTCGTCCTTCGCGGCGCGCGCCGGCCCGGCGATGTCGAGGTGGGCCCACGGCACGTCCCCCCGGAAATGCTGCAGGAACAGCGCCGCCGTGATGGCGCCTGGGTTACCCGGCGAGTTGGTCGCGTCGGCGATCTCCGAGCGCAGCCGCGGCTCGTAGTCGGGCGAGAGGGGCAGGCGCCACAGCGGCTCGCCGGATCGCTGCCCTGCCGCGATCAGCGCGTGGGCCAGGTCGTCGTCGGTCGCGAACAGCGCGCCGGTGCGTACCCCGAGCGCCACCTTCATCGCGCCGGTCAGCGTGGCGACATCGACGAGAGCGGTGGGACGCAGTCGGGCGACCGCATAGGCCATCGCGTCGGCGAGCACGATGCGTCCCTCGGCGTCGGTGTTCGCGATCTCGCTCGTCCGGCCGCCGTATTGCCGCACGACGTCTCCGGGCCGGTAGGACGCGCCGCCGACGGAATTTTCGGCGCTCGGCACCAGCGCCGTGACCCTGATCGGCGTGCGGCGCTGCGCCGTCAACCACAGCGCGGCGAGGACGGCGGCGCCGCCGGCCATGTCGGTCTTCATGGTGAACATGCCGTCGCCACGCTTGATGTTCAGTCCGCCAGTGTCGAAGGTGATTCCCTTGCCGAGGAGGACGACGTGCCCATTGGCCCGGACGCCGCGCGGCCGCCACCGCGCCTCTATCAGCCGCGGCGGCGCGGCCGATCCACCACCGACGGCAAGGACGCCGCCGAAGCGGTTTTCGTTCAGCCATCGCTCGTCGTGCACGGTTACCTTTACTCCAGCGTCACCCAGCCGCGCGGCCGCCTGCGCGCCGAGCCAGGCCGGTGTCTTCGTACCGGCAGGGGTGTTGGCCATGTCGCGAGCCCAACCGGTGGCGGCGGCATTGCCCAGGCCGCGCTCGAACCAGACGGTGTCCTCAACCCCGGCCAGTTCCACGACGCGCGGGGCGGGGACCGGGCGGGAGCCCAGCGAGTAACGGTAGGCGCCGAGTGACAGTCCCTCGACGAACGCCACCAGCCGAGCACCTGCCAGACCGGGCCGGTGCAGCACCGTACGGCCCGCCGGGAGGTCGCGGGCGAGCAGTCCGGCGGCCTCGCGCAGTGCAGTGGTGTCGGCTGTCTCGACGATCGGCTCGATGCCGTCGCCCGATCCACCGAGCCGAATGTCGATCACGTCAGCATCGTCCCCATAAAGTCCGGCCCCGGACCCGCCAGGTAGCGGATCCGGGGCCGGTTCCTACGAATACCTGCAGATACTTATCAGTCGACGACCTGCTTGAGGGCATCGCCCAGGGCGCTCGCCTCGTCCGGAGTCATCTCCACGACAAGGCGCCCGCCGCCTTCGAGAGGAACGCGCATGACGATGCCGCGCCCTTCTTTGGTGACTTCGAGCGGACCGTCGCCCGTCCGCGGCTTCATGGCCGCCATGCCTACCTCCTTGGGTGAGCCACGCGCTCACGTGACGTCGAGGGATCATTCTCCCTGATCGCGACCCGCTCGCCCAAACCTGGGTGGCGGTAGCGTCGCAGCTTATGACCGACGTACTGCTGATCGAGCGTGCCGACGCCGTCGTCACGCTCACCATGAACCGGCCCGAGAGCATGAACTCACTGTCGGTCGCATTGAAGGAAGCGCTGTTAGACGCCCTCGTCGAGGCGCGCGCGGACGAGTCCGTGCGCGCGCTCGTGCTCACCGGCGCAGGGCGTGGCTTCTGCGTGGGCCAGGACCTCAAGGAGCACGTCGCCAATCTTGAGCTCGAGCCCGAACCGCTGAGCACCGTCGTTGCGCACTACAACCCGATCGTCACGAATCTCGCCGCGATGCCCAAGCCGGTGATCGCAGCGGTGAACGGGATGGCCGCCGGCGCCGGCGCCGGCCTCGCGTTCGCCTGCGACTTCCGCATCGCATCGTCTTCGGCCGGTTTCCTGATCGCCTTTGCCAACATCGGGCTGACCCTCGACACGGGAGTCTCCTGGACGCTGCCCCGCCTCATCGGGTCAGCGCGGGCGTCCGCACTCGCGCTGCTGGCCGAACCTGTGACGGCCGACGCAGCCCTGGACATGGGTCTGGTAAGCGCGGTCGCCGAGCCCGAGCGACTGCTGCCCGCCGCCCAGGAACTCGCGGCGCGCCTGGCGGCAGGACCGACTGCGGCCTACGCCGCGATCAAGGAGTCGCTCGCGTACGCACAGTCGGCGACGCTGGCCGATGCGTTACAGCGTGAGGCCAAACTGCAGGCCGCACTGGGCGCGACCGCCGATCACCGCAACGCGACCGCAGCCTTCGTCGCCAAACAGCGGCCGATCTTCACGGGGAGCTAGGCAGGCGTTGGGTTCGTTGTTGCCGACGCCGCCCGCCAGCAGGCGCTGATGTGGTCGTCGACCATTCCGGTGGCCTGCATCAGCGCGTAGGCGGTCGTTGGTCCGACGAAGCGGAACCCACGTCGCTTTAGTTCCTTCGCCATCGCCGTCGACTCCGGGCTGGTGGATGCGACCTCGGCCAGCTTCGTGGGTCGGACGTGGGTCGCCGGCGCGAACGACCACAGCAGCGCGTTCAACCCCTCCGGCGCCGCGGACCGGATCGCACGGGCATTGCTGATCGTCGCTTCGATCTTGGCGCGGTTGCGCACGATGCCCGAATCGGCCAGCAGCCGCTGCACGTCGCGCTCGCGCAAGCCTGCGACGGTGTCCACGTCGAAATCGCAGAAGGCGGTCCGGAACGCCGGGCGCTTGCGCAGGATGATCAGCCAGGAGAGCCCGGACTGGAACGCCTCGAGCGAGATCCGTTCGAACAGCTCCCGCTCGCCGTGCAGCGGGGTCCCCCACTCGACGTCGTGGTACGTGACGTATTCCGGCGCCGAGTTCGCCCAGTCGCAGCGACGGCGCTCAGTGCTCATCGGCCCTGGCAGGCGGGTGCTCATCGGCCCTGGCAGGCGGGTGCTCATCGGCCCTGGCAGGCGGGTGCTCATCGGCCCTGCCAGGCGGGTGCTCGGTGGCCCTGGCAGGCGGGTGCTCATCGGCCCTGGCAGGCGGGTGCTCATCGGCCCTGGCAGGCGGGTGCTCATCGGCCCTGCCAGGCGGGTGCTCATCGGCCCTGCCAGGCGGGTGCTCATCGGCCCTGCCAGGCGGGTGCTCATCGGCCCTGCCGTGCGGGTGCTCATCGGCCCTGCCGTGCGGGTGCTCGGTGGTCGGCGGCTCGTCCGGTACGCCCCCGATGCCGCGCAGGCGCGCGATCTCGGCGTCGCGCGCCCTCAATTCGTCGGCCAGACGGTCCAGCAACAGATCGGTCTCGGCGAACCGGTAGCCACGCAGCGCGACGGGCAGCCGGACTACCGCCACGTCATTCGGCGTGAGGTAACGCTCGGGCGGCAGGCTCCAGATCGGCTCGTCGCGGATCGGTGGTGCGATCTGCTCCCCCGCCGGAAGCAGGTAGGCCGCCAGCAAGAACAGGGCGCCGGCCACCAGGACGGCGAGCAGCCCGAAGCCGGCGAGGGTCAGCACGTCATGATCGTGTCACGGCCACATTCGGTGCGGGCTGTGCGGGGCGCGCAACAACCCTGCGAGACTGCGGTCGTGGGCAACAGCGGGGGCGAGACCGATACCGTTCTGCACGAGCGCCGCGGCAGCATCGCAATCCTGCGGCTCAATCGCCCGGCCAAGCGCAACGCGCTCGACTCGGCCACGACGAACGCGCTGGTGGCGCGCTTGACCGACCTCGCCGCTGACGACGCGCTGCGCGGGCTGGTGCTCTCAACAACGAGCCCGGCCGCGTTGTGCGCCGGCGCCGACCTCAGTGAGCAGCTCGACGACGAGGGCGGCGTTGCGCGCATGCAGGCCTTCACGCGGATGTACTCCGCCCTCGACGAGTTTCCCGCCCCGACCATCGCCGTGGCCGTCGGCAACTGCGTAGGAGCCGGGGCCGAGATCGTTGCCGGTGCGGATCTGCGGGTCGGCGGTGACAATCTGAAGCTCGCCTGGGCCGGTGCCCGGCTCGGCGTCCCGGTCGGACCCGCCCGGCTGGCGCCGCTTGTCGGCCTCGCCCGCGCGAAAGACCTCGTCCTCACCGGACGTTGCATCGGCATGGCCGAGGCGGTCGAGTTCGGCCTGCTGCAGCGCACCGCGCCGGCTGATGAGGCGGAGGACGTCGCGCTCGACCTTGCGACCCAGATCGCAACGCAACATCCCGGCGGCATCCGCGTCCTGAAGACGATGTTCCGGGACCTCGATGCGATGGGGCAGCGCGTGTCCCACGAGAACGAGCTGCTGATCCGCTTCCAGCGGGACGGCGCGGGCCTACCGCGGGGCTGACCCACTGCAGTGCCGGCCTATTGCAGGGCCGTCTCGATCGCGGACAGCGCGTCCTCGACGCTGGTCGCGCGCCACAGCATCTCGAGCGCCGTCTGCCGGACGAACCCGGCCGCGCGCAGCGAGTCAAGGTAGTCCCAGAGCGGGGTGTAGAAGCCGCGCGGATCGAGGACGACGACGGGTTTGCTGTGCATGAACAGCGTCGCCGACGTCCAGATCTCGAACAGCTCCTCCAACGTGCCGATACCACCCGGTAGTGCGACGAAGGCGTCGGAGCGCTCGTCCATGATTCGCTTTCGTTCGCGCATCGTGTCGACGACGACGAGCTCGTCGGCGTCCCGGTCGGCCATCTCCCGCGACATCAGATGCTTCGGGATGACGCCCACCGTGTGTGCGCCACCGGATCTCGCGGCGCGGGCGACGGCGCCCATCATCGACACCCGGCCACCTCCCGACACAAGCGAGTGCCCGCCTGACGCCAGCCGGGCACCGACTGCGGTGGCGAGCTCGAGGTAGGACGCATCGATCGCGTCCGAGGACGCGCAGTAGACGCAGATCGCCGCCATCAGCGCGACGTCATCGATGCGTCTCGGGCGCTGCGTTCTGCTCGACCGAGGCTGCAGCCGCCTGTTCCGACATGTCCTGGTCGGAGCGCTCGTCGTCAGCCGCGACGACCCGGGCGACGATTTCGTCGATGTCGTCGGTGCAGTGCACCAGTTCGAGGTCGGGTGCTGCGATCTTGCCGCCGGGCAACACCGAGGTGCGCAGCCAGTCGACGAGCCCGCTCCAGTAGTCGACGCCGTAGAGCAGCACCGGGAAGCGGGTGACCTTGCGCGTCTGCACGAGTGTGAGGGCCTCGAACATCTCGTCCAGCGTGCCGAAGCCGCCGGGCATGATCACAAACGCCTGTGCGTATTTTACGAACATCGTCTTGCGCGCGAAGAAGTAGCGGAAGTTGACGCCCAGATCGACCCAGTCGTTGAGCTTCTGCTCGAAGGGCAGCTCGATGCCCAGGCCGACCGACACTCCGCCCGCCTCGGACGCGCCTCGGTTGACCGCCTCCATCGCGCCCGGTCCGCCGCCGGTGATCACGGCAAAACCTGCCTTCGCCAGCGCGGCACCGATCGCGATTCCTGCTGCGTATTCGGGGTCGTCCGGCTTTGTGCGGGCCGAGCCGAACACCGACACGGCCGCGGGCAGCTCAGCGAGCAGGCCGAAGCCCTCAACGAACTCGCTCTGGATGCGCAGCACCCGCCACGGGTCGGTGTGCACCCAGTCGGAATTGCCCTTCGAGTCCAGCAGACGCTGGTCGGTGGTGCCGCCCTGGATCTGCGCGCGGCGCAGCAGGACGGGGCCTCGCTGGTGCTCGGACCGGACCTGGTTCCAAGTGTTGTCGCTACGCTCGCTCACACCCGAGCCTCGCTTCGCTCGTTCGGGCGGCACAGCCCGATCACACCCGTTCGCTCGCTACGCTCGCTCACACCCGCAACGCTAGCGAGAGCGGTTACACCGGTTGCAGCGGACGGTACGGCCGAGCCGGAAGTGTGATCTCGATCGGGTCGCCCGAGCGCCCGACACCCCCATCGCGCACGACCGCCATGACGCCTGCCCGGCGGATCAGCCGGCCACCCGCGTCATGGGCGAGGACCGCCTTCGTCAGCCCGTCCTGGTAGCGGTCTAGTTGCAAGCACGGGTTGCGCAGGCGAGTGACCCCGAGGTGTGCGTCGCCCTCGACGCCGAGCCCGGCGACGAGCGTGATTCGCTCGGCTACCTGCTTGGAGAACCGGTGCGCGCCGTCGCGACGACACCGACGACCAGGCCGCTCATGTGAGAAAACGGACCAGGGCCGTCTCTACCGCCTCGATCGCCGCCAGGTCCACGTGTTCCTCCGGTTTGTGTGCGAGATTCGGATCGCCCGGCCCCAGATTCACTGCCGGGACGCCGAGCTGGCTGAAGCGGGCCACGTCGGTCCAGCCCAGCTTTGCTCGGGGCACGCCCCCGACCGCATCGACAATGGTGCGCGCCAATTCGTCGTTGAGCCCCGGCCGCGCCGCCGGGGCCGAATCGGTGAGCTCGACCTGGTAGCCGTCGAAGACCTCGCGGACGTGGGCGAACGCGGCCGCCTCGTCGAGGTCGGGAGCGAAGCGAAAGTTCACCAGCACGCAGCAGGTGTCGGGGATGACGTTGCCCGCTACCCCGCCGCTGATGCCCACCGCATTGAGCCCCTCGTGATACTCGAGGCCGTCTACCTCCACCTTCCGGGCGCGGTAGTCCTGCAGGCGCGCCAGAACCGGGGCCGCGGCGTGGATCGCGTTCGCGCCGAGCCACGACCGCGCGCTGTGCGCACGCACTCCGGTGAGGGCCACCGTTGCCCGCAGGGTCCCCTGGCAACCGCCCTCGATGAGGCCGTCGGTCGGCTCGAGGAGCACGGCCAGATCGCCGGCCAATGCGGCCGGCCGCTCGCGCGCGAGCCGCCCGAGGCCGTTGCGGGAGGCCTCGATCTCCTCGCAGTCGTAGAACGCCCAGGTGAGATCGACGCGGGGCTCCAGTGCGCCGGTGCCGACCAGGTGTGCCACGCGCAACATCACCGCGTCCCCCGACTTCATGTCTGACGCGCCGCACCCCCACAGCGCACCGTTCTCTACCCGAGAGGGCAGGTTGCCGGCGATCGGCACCGTGTCGAGGTGACCGGCGAGCACGACCCGCTGCCCGCGACCGAATTCGGTGCGGACGAGCACCACATTGCCGTCACGCTCGACGGCCAGGTTCGGGTACGCGCCCAAGGCTCGCTCGACCAGGTCGGCGAGATGTGCCTCGTCCCCGGACACCGACTCGACGTCGACGAGAGCCGCGGTCACGACGCCGGCGTCCCGGCTCAGGTCCAGCACCACGGCGACGTTACGCGACCGACCGGACCGGTCGGATATCGCGGCTTGGTTAGGGTGGCGGCGTGGCTACCAGGACGGCGTGGGGGTACGGGCTGGCGACGTCGGCCGGCGCGGCCGGCCCCGTGCTGGACACCTGGTATCCAGCGCCGGAACTCGGATCGCCGACACGAAGCGGTCCCGACCACGACCTCACCGCCCTCACCGGCACACACGGGAGCGCCGGGGACCGCGGCGTCCGGCTGGATGTGGTGCTGACGGAGATCGACCTCGACGACCCGCCGGCCGCGGTGCCGGACGCCTACCTGCGCCTGCATCTGCTCTCGCACCGGCTCGTGCAGCCCAACTCAATCAACCTCGAGGGCATCTTCGGCGTGTTGCCCAATGTCGTGTGGACCAGCGTCGGGCCGTGCCCGGTCGACGGCTTCGACAAACTCCGCCTCACGCTGCGGCGCAGGCATGAGGTCCAGGTGTTCGGGGTCGACAAGTTCCCGCGCATGACCGACTACGTGGTTCCCTCGGGCGTCCGCATCGCCGACGCCGACCGGGTGCGCCTGGGCGCCTTCCTCTCGCCCGGCACCACCGTGATGCACGAGGGATTCGTCAACTACAACGCGGGAACGCTCGGCACGTCCATGGTCGAGGGACGCATCTCGGCCGGGGTGGTCGTCGGCGACGGTTCCGACATCGGCGGCAGCGCGTCGATCGCAGGCACGCTGTCCGGCGGCGGGACCGAGCGAATCTCGATCGGCAAGCGCTGCCTGCTGAGCGCGAACGCCGGTATCGGCATCTCACTCGGCGACGATTGTGTCGTCGAGGCAGGCACCTACATCACGCCCGGATCGAAACTCACCCTGCCCGACGGGACCGTGGTCAAGGCACGCGAGCTGTCTGGGCAGTCCGGACTGCTCTTCTGGCGCAACAGCGTGACCGGCCGGCTCGAGGCGCGCTCCCGAGAGGGCAGGGGCATCACCCTCAACGACGTCCTGCACAGCAATTAGCGCGATGGCACGCTCGACCAGGGTGGGTCTCGTCCTCCTCACCGTCGTGGTGGTCCTGGCCGCGCTCATTGGCGGACGCGCGCTGTGGGATCTGGCGAAGCGGCACTTCGTGTCCACCGGCTGCACGGTCGCGAGCTACAGCCTCGAGACCGAGCAGGCGGCGGTGGCCTCGACGATGGTGGGCGCGGTTAGTCGCCACGACCCCGCCCTGCCCGAGCGCGCCGCCGTGCTCGTCCTCGCCGCGGCGCTGCAGGAGAGCAAGCTGCGCAACCTCGCCCAGGGTGACGGCGACCGCGACTCGGTGGGCGTGTTGCAGCAACGCCCGTCCCAAGGCTGGGGCGGTGGCAGCGCGGCGAAGCTGAACGATGTGGGCGAGGCGACCACAGAATTTCTCGACAAGCTGGTCCAGTTCAAGCGGTGGCAGTCGCTGCCGCTCGCCGAGGCAATCCAGAACGTTCAGATCTCGGCCGACGGCAGCGCTTACGCCCAGCACGAGGACGAGGCGAAGGCCCTGGCCGACGCGTTGCTCGGACGACGTCCGGCCGCCATCTCGTGCAGCTTCGAGACGCCTACCCAGGTGGCGTCGGCACGCAGGGTGGCCCAGCAGCTGCACGCGCAGTTACCGGTCGAGGCACCGACCGTGCAGGGCCGGTCGGTGCGGGTGGCCGGTGCCGGCTGGCAGACGGTCGCCTGGCTGGTCGCGAACGCCGACCGGCTCGGGATCGACTCCGTCGCCTATGACGCCAAGCGGTGGACGCGTGCGGACGGCTGGCAGCCGGGGTCCGCGCCGCAATCAGCCGTGATCGCCACCCTGCACCAGCTGTAAGTCCCGATCGTGGTTCTTTTCCTGGCCGGGGGCGGGGCAAAGAACCACGATCGGGTCAGTGACCCTCGCCCTGCGGCGGCAGGGTTTTGATCAGGTCCGGGTCGCTGTCGGTCTTGCCGACCTTCGACGCGCCGCCCGGGGAGCCCAGGGTGTCGAAGAAGTCGACGTTGGCCTGGGTGTAGTCGCGCCACTGGTCGGGCAGATCGTCCTCGTAGAAGATCGCCTCGACGGGGCAGACCGGTTCGCACGCGCCACAGTCGACGCACTCGTCCGGGTGGATGTAGAGCATCCGCCCGCCCTCGTAGATGCAGTCGACCGGACATTCCTCGATGCAGGCTTTGTCGATGACGTCGACACACGGCTCGGCAATCACGTACGTCACTGCGAATCCTCCGGGTGCGGTTGTGTCACGATGCGCAGGCTTAGTATGCCGCTCGTGGTTGAGCCTAGCTGGGTGGGTCGTCGCGTCAGCGTCCGCCGTGTTGTTGCGCACACGTCCGAAGGTCGAGCGCAGTATTCGGACGTGGTCGGCGACCTCGTCGGACTCGATGCCCGCACCGCCGTCATCGACTCGCGCTACGGGCTGGTTGAGGTGGCAGTGGACTCCGTGCACATCGCGGCCCCAGCCCCGCCGTCGACCGCGGACGAGCTGGCCCTCCAGGCCGTCGCCGCGGCGGGGTGGCGCGCGGAGGAGACGGCCGAGCTGGGCGGGTGGCTGCTGCGTGCCAACAGCGGGTTCACCGGCCGCGCCAACTCGGTGCTGCCGCTGCGCCAGCCGGGCATGCCGCTGGACGAGGCCCTGCAGCAGGCCCGCGCCTGGTACACCGAGCGTGGGCTGCCGCTTCGAATGCTCGTCCCGACGGAGGCGCGGCGGTTGCTCGACGCGGAACTCTCCGAACGGGGCTGGCTGACCGACTACGCCGTGCACACGATGGCGGGCCGGCTGGACGTGCTACGCACTTCCGCCCCGCGCGACACGACCGGCGGGCACCCGGTCGAGCTTGCCGACATGCCCGACGACGGGTGGTTCTCGCGCTACCACGACGGGGCGGGCGCCGAGCCGGTCGGGCGCCGGCTACTGACCCGCCACGATCGGGCCGTGTTCGCCAGCATCCGAGACGGCGATAGCACCGTCGCGATCGGTCGCGGGGTCATCGATGACGGATGGCTGGGCGTGACGGCGGTCGAGGTCGGTCCGCGACTGCGGCGGACGGGTCTGGCCCGTTCGATCATGGCAGCGCTGTGGCGCTGGGGAACTGACCGGGGAGCCGTGCGCAGCTACCTGCAGGTCATCGCCGGCGACGTGCCTGCGGTAACGCTCTACCAGTCTCTGGGTTACTGGAACCATCACGACTACCGCTACCGCCTCGACCCCGGGACGGACCACCTACGCTGAGCAGATGGCGCCGAATCTCCAGAAGCCCCCGGACAACAGCAAGCTGCTCGTCATCTCCTTCGATGACGCCCTACGCGCCCAGGAGTTCCTGCTCGCGGTCGCGCGGCTGCAGCAGCACGAGGATATTCAGCTCCACGACGCGGTGCTCATCAGCCGCGCCCAGGACGGCAGCTCCCACGTTCGCGAGACGACCGACGTCACCCCAGGACAAGCCGGGTTGGGCGCCGGGGTGTGGGGCCTGCTGCTCGGCACGCTGTTCGGTGGCCCGATCGGCGGCCTGGTGGTGGGGGCAGCCTCCGCGGGCGGCGGCGCGTTGTTCGCCAAGCTCGTGGACACCGGCGTCAAGGACGAGACCGTCCAGGAGCTGCGCAGCACCGTCCCGCCGGGGCGCACCGCCGTGGCCCTGCTGGTCAGCCACGTCTCGGTTGCCGACCTGCAGCGCGAGCTGGCGCGATTCCCGCACGCGCAGCTCATCGAGACCGACCTGCCGCCGGCGGCAGTCAGTGCCGTCCAGCACGCGCTCGACGAGGCGAACCGCGCGCCCTTCACCGGCTGAGCGCTATCGACCGGGCCGACCCTGTGCGCGTGGTCGGGTGGGCGGCGGATCGGCATTAGGTCGCGCGGGGCCGGTGAGCTGGAGGATGCTCGCGAAGCCGGCGGCGCACCCGAGCAGAACGGTGCCGTAGAACGTCCATTGCTGAGCGCCCCCGCCGAGTACGAGGACGTCGCCATCGGCGCGCGGGTAGAGCGGCAGAGCCAGCACCGGCAGCAGCCATGCCACGAACGGCAGCGCGGCCACGCCCCCGGACGGCACGGCCGCGTAGGCCCACCGGGGCAGCACCAGATTGCCGGCGATCGCGAGCACCACTGCGACAGGGACGAGCACGCTGCCGACGTAGAACGGGATGAGGAACACCTCGAGCGTGCCGAGCAGCAGCGCGCACGCGGCGATCAGCGCCACGATCACGCGGTCGAGGGCGGCGGCCCTGGCATTGTCAGGCACCACTCAGACCCCGATTCCCGCGAACAGGTCCACCTCACGGCCCGCGTCGTCGCGCTCGATGCCGAGTGCGCCGCGGACGAGCCGGAAGTACTCCGTGCCGAGCATTTCGAGACCGACGTTGTTCGACAGCGCGAAGAACGGCCCGTCCACCGCGATCTGGGTGGCGTGCGCGCGCATCGCGGCGGCTTTCGCGTCGGCAAAGGCTCGCCCGTCGACGGCGGTGGTGACCTCGGCGTCAGGATTGCCGAAGGGCAGGTCGTCGGCAGAATCGACGGTGCCGAACGGGCCCTGCTGATTCGCCCGCTTCATCGCATCGATGCCGGCCTGCAGCACCGAGCGTGGCAGCGCGGTCCAGTAGACCTTCTCGATCTGCCAGGGCATTGCGACGCCACTGGGAGACGCCGCGCGCTCGGAGGCGGCCATGGCCACGCGGTGCGCCATGATGTGGTCCGGGTGGCCGTACCCGCCTATCTCGTCATAGGTCACGAGCACCTGCGGGCGGACCTCGCGGATGACCGCGACCGCCTGCGCGACAGCTTCGTCGAACCGCCTCTCGTCGGTGGCGCACGACCAGAACGCGCGGGGGTCGACATTGCCGTCCGTGTCCATCATTCCGCTGTCGCGCCAGCATCCCGGGCCACCGAGAAACCGGTGGTCGGTGACCCCCAACGCACGCATCGCGTCGTCCAGTTCACGGATGCGGTATCCGCCGAGCTGATCGCCGTGCTCGGCCGCGATCCCGGCCAGATCGGGAACCAGAATCTCACCGAGCTCGCCGAGCGTGCACGTCAGCAGCGTGACGTGGGCACCCTCGGCGGCGTAGCGCGCCATCGTCGTGCCCGTCCCGATCGTCTCGTCGTCGGGATGGGCATGAATCAGCAGCAACCGTCGTCCGTCGGGCGCACCAATCACACCGACGACCGTAGTGGCCGGGCACCCGGCGGCTGTCAGCCGCTCGCCTCGCCCTCGCGCACCAGCTCGCCCTCGGCGTCGACGACCACGTCGTCGTCGAGGCGCTGTGGCTCCCGGGTCTCACCAGGCAGGCAAACCATCGGCGCCGAGGCCTGCTCGTCGGTGGGCCGGCCCTCGGGCCAGACCGCCAACGCCGACGGTTCGGCCTGGCGGGGCTGGCCGATCTCGAGGATGTCGGAGCGGGCGGAGGCGAAGTGACACGCGGCCCTATGAACGTTGAACTTGTCCTCCAGCGGCGGTTCGACGTTGACGCACCATTCGCGCTGGGCGTTGTTGAGCTCGTCGCGGAACTTCGGGCAGCGCGTCCGGAAGCGGCACCCGCTCGGCGGATTGACCGGGCTCGGCACATCACCGGTGAGCAGGATGCGTTTGCGCTCGCGCTCCTTGACCGGATCCGGCAGCGGGATCGCAGACATGAGCGCCTGCGTATAGGGGTGCGTCGGCCGGCGGAACAGCTCTTCCGCGTCGGCCGTCTCGACCACCTTGCCGAGGTACATCACCACGACGCGGTCCGCGATGTGCCGGATCACCGAGAGGTCGTGGGAAATGAACATGAAGGCCAGGCCCAGCTCCGACTGCAGATCCTGCAGCAGATTGATGACGCCGGCCTGGATCGACACGTCCAACGCGGACACCGGCTCGTCGAGCACGAGCAGCTTGGGCTTGAGGGCGAGCGCCCGCGCGATGCCGATGCGCTGGCGTTGGCCGCCGGAGAACTCATGCGAATACCGCGACCCGTGCTCGGGATTGAGGCCAACCTGCGCGAGCAGCTCGCGGATCTGACGCCGGCCGTTGTCCTTCGAGCCGTAGAGGCCGTGGATGCGCAGCGGTTCGGCAACCAGTTCGTTCACCGTCATCCGCGGATCGAGCGAAGCGAACGGGTCCTGGAACACGATCTGCATGTCCCGGCGCAAGGGACGCATCTGGCGGTTCGAGATCTGCGTGAGGTCGTGGCCCTGCCACATGACGTGCCCGGTGGTGGCGGAGATCAGGTTCAGCACGAGGCGACCCGTGGTCGTCTTTCCGCAACCGGACTCGCCGACGATGCACAGCGTCTCGTTCTCGTAGATGTCGAACGAGACATCGCAGACGGCGTGGACGTCGCCAATCTTGCGCCGGATCAGGCCCTTCGAGCGGATCGGGAAATGCTTGGCCAGATTGTGAACCGACAGCACCGGTTCGCGGCCCTGATGAGAGGCCGTCCCATGCTTGCTGGCGTAGTCGGCCGGTGCGCTCCCGGCGACGGTCGAATCGGCCTCGTGCTTTCCGATGTCGACCCCACGTTGGCCGTCGGGACCGCCGGCCGAGACAGACGTGGTCACGATGCCGGAACCTCCGTGTCGACTGGGGCAGTGGTGTCGTTCGACTCGTAGTCACCGGTGCCGAACAGGTCGGCGGCCTCGGCTCCGCGCGTCCGGGCTCGGAAGTGGCAGGCCGCTGAGTGCGCAGCGCCGTCGACAGGCAGCAGATCAGGTTCCTCGGCGTCGCAGATGTCCTCGGCGATGGGGCAGCGCGGGGTGAACGGACAGCCCGGTGGCAGGTTCAGCAGCGACGGCGGCGACCCCTTGATCGGCGTGAGCCGGGTCTTCTCGGTTTGGTCCATGCGCGGGAGGCTGCCGAGCAGGCCGAGGGTGTAGGGCATCCGCGGGCGGTAGAACACCTCCTCGGTCGATCCGGTCTCGACGAGCTTTCCGGCGTACATGACGCAGATGCGTTCCGCGTGCCCCGCTATGACACCGAGGTCGTGAGTGATCAGAATGAGCGCCGCGCCGGTCTCCTCGCGCGCGGCCTCCAGCGCCTCGAGCACCTGCGCCTGCACCGTGACGTCCAGCGCGGTCGTCGGTTCGTCGGCGATGATCACGTCCGGATCGTTGGCCATCGCAATCGCGATCACGATGCGCTGCCGCATTCCGCCGGAAAGCTCGTGCGGATAGCTGTCGACGCGCTGTTCCGGGAACGGGATGCCCACGATGCCCAGCAGTTCGATCGCACGCTCGCGCGCCTTCTCCTTCGAGATGTCGTTGTGCGCCAGCACCGCTTCCGAGATCTGGAAGCCGATCGAGTACACCGGGTTCAGCGAGGTGAGCGGGTCCTGGAAAATCATGGCGATCTTGTTGCCGCGCAGCTTGGCGTAGTCGTGCTCCTTGAGACCCAGGATCTCCTCGCCGCGGAAACGGACCGAACCGGTGATCCGCGCCGTCTTGGGCAGCAGGCCCATCACGGCCATCGAACTCACCGACTTGCCCGACCCGGATTCGCCCACGATGCCCATGGCCTCGCCCGCGGAGACCTTGTAGCTGACGCCGCGAACGGCGAGCACCTCGCCGTCGTCGGTCGGGAACGACACCGTCAGGTTGTCCACGACAAGCAGGGGCTGGCCGTCGGCGCCATCCTGCTTGGAGTCGTCGACGGTGATCTCCACCGTCATCGTCGCTCTCTCGTCTGCCGGGGATCCAGGGCATCGCGCAGGCCGTCACCGATGAAGTTCACGGTGAGCGCGATCAGAATGATGAACAGACCCGGGAAGTAGAACAGCCAGGGACGGGTGTCGACCGCGCCCTGCGCCTGGGTGATCAGGACCCCGAGCGACGTATCCGGTGGACGGATGCCGAAGCCGACGAACGACAGTGCCGTCTCGGCGAGGATGCCGGCAGCGATCAGCAGCGTCGCGTTCACGATCAGTACCGGCACGGTGTTGGGCAGCAGGTGCCGCAGCATGATGCGCCAGTTGGACGCGCCCAGCGCTCGAGAGGCCTCGATGAACTCCCGCTCGCGCAACGACAGCACCACGCCCCGCACGACTCGTGCGACGTAGGGCGCCGACGTGCCGGCGAGGATCAGACCGATGATCCACCAGCTGCCACCGAAGTTGTGCGCGAGGGCGGCGGCGACGGCGAGGCCGGGCAGGGTCAACATGAGGTCGGCCAGGCGCATGAGGCTGGCATCGACGACGCCGCTCAGGAAGCCCGACACGACCCCCCACAGCGCGCCGACGGCGGTGCCGACGAAGGCGATGGTGAACGCGACCTTGAGCGATTGCTGGGTGCCACGCATGATCACCGACATCCCGTCGTAACCCGTGCTGTCGGTCCCGAACGGGTGTTTGAGCGACGGCGACTTGTTGAGGTCGTTGGTGTACTTGAGGTAGCTGTACTGCCAGAGGTGCGGACCCACGAAGGCGAACAGCACCAGCAGGACGAACACGACCACGCTGGCCGCGGCGACCCGGTGCCGCAGGAAGCGCTTGTAGGACATCTGCCACTGGCTGCGCTCCTTGATCCCGAACTCGCGCTCGGTGCGCCCGGCCGACGCGGTACCGCTCGCGGCGGCGGGTTGCTCCTTGACACTTCCGGGCAGCTCAGGCATGACGGATCCTCGGGTCGAGAACGCCGTAGAGCAGATCGGCGATCAAATTGAACGTGATGACGATGACCGCGGTGACCAGCAACCAGCCGAGCATCACGTTGAAGTCCAGGTCGCGCAGGGCCGTGAGGAAGAGGTAGCCCATCCCGTGCCACTGGAACACTGTCTCGGTGATGATGGCGCCACCGAGCAGGGCGGCGATGTCGAGGGCAGTGACGGTGGTGAGCGGGATGAGCGCGGTGCGCAGCGCGTGGCGGATGAGCACCGTCCGCGGCTTGAGGCCCTTCGAGCGAGCCAGGCGCACGTAGTCGCTGTTGAGCACCTCGAGCATCGACGCGCGGGTGAAGCGGCTCCACGCGGCATAACCCGCTAGACCGAGGACGATGGTCGGCAGGACCAGATGCCCGACGATGTCTTTGACACTCGCCCAGGTGGAGTCGTCGGTGAGGAAGACCGACCGGTCGCCGATGGTGAAGAACGTGTCTGAGCCGGTTTTCTTGTTGTACCAGATGCCGCCCTGCTTGAGCAGGATCGCGAACCAGAAGGTGGGCATCGACAGGAAGATGAAACCGAGCGTGGTCGTCGAGTAGTCGAGCACGCTGTACTGCTTGACGGCGCTGAAGACACCAGTGACCACCGCGAGCACGACCGCGATGGCGACCGACAGGGCCACGAGGCGCCCGGTGACCAGGAGCGCGTGCAGGACCTCGCTGCCGATGTCGTCGCTGCCCCGGACCGCCGGGCCCCAGTTGCCGTGGAACAACAGGTTGGAGATCCAGTGCCAGTACTGGGCGGGCCAGCTGCGGTCGAGGTAGAGGCGATGCGCCTCGAGGTCGATCACGTGCTGCGACGGCCTCGGGCTGCGCAGTTTCAGGTACTGCAGCGGGTCGCCCGAGATCTTGACCAGGATGAAGGTGAGGAGGGTGGAAGCGATGAGTACGGGTATGGAGATGAGCACGCGCCGGATCACGAATACCAACATGATGTCGACCTCCCGGGCCCAGTGTGCCCCCGGACGCTATCGCGTCCGGGGGCACACCTGCCGATTAGGCGGGTTGAGCTACGTCGAGCGTAGGCCTTTAGCTCAGCTCTTGATGCCCCACGCCTGAACGTTGTAAGGCGGGCCTACACTAGTCGCGTTGTCGCGCAGATTGACGATGTTCTGGTAGGCCGCGAGGAACGTCGGCTTCTGGAACAGCGGCAGCACGTAGGCGTCAGCGGTCAGTTTGACATCGGCCTGGTTCAGCAGATCCTGGGTCTTGGTCGGGTCGGTCTGCGTCGCCGACTGGTCGATGAGCTTCTCCATCGCCGGGTCGTTGTTCTTGCCGTAGTCGGCGCCGCCCTTGAGCTTCCAGATCTGCTGGGCACCGGCCACCACGAATGGCGTGCCGACCCAGGCGAAGATGATCAGATCGTAGTTGCCCTTGTCCAGCGTGCCTCCGAGGTCGTCGGTAGGGGTCGGGGTGACCTTGACGCCGATCTGCTGGAGCTCGCTCTGCAGAATCTGGCAGGTCTGCTGCCGCAGCGTGTTACCCGCGGTGAATGCGCAACGGATTTTGATGGCCTTGCCCGCGCTGTTCTTCAGGGCCGAGCCCACGCCGGTGTAGCCGGCGTCGGTCAGGATCTGCTTGGCCTTGGCAACGTCGCCGGAGCCCTGTCCGGTCGAGGTCACGTTGTCGGTGTAGCCCGGCTGACCCGGCACGTACATGTGACTGCCGAGCGGCTTGATGCCGGGGACGAACTGACCGACGGTACGGCTGATGATGTCGTCGCGGCTGACCGCGGTGAAGATCGCGGTGCGCAGCTTCGGGTCCTTCAGCACCGGGTTGACCGTGTTCAGGTCCAGGTGCTCCCAGGTCAGGCCCTTGCCCAGATAGGTCTGCACGCCGTCCACGGCCTTGGCCGTCGAGACGATGTCACCGCTGGGCTGCGGGTAAACGGCCTGCACCTCGTTGTTGCTGAGAGCCGGGACCTCCTGCGTCTGATCGGTGATGATGCGGAAGACCAGCTTGTCCAGGCTCGGCTTCACCGCGCCGTACCACTTCGGGTTCGGCGTCTCGGTGATCGAGGTGTCCTTCTGATACCCGGTGATCTTGTACGGACCGGCGGAGTAGCTCGGGCGGTTCTTGTCCAACCAGGTGAAGGACTTGGCCAGGCCCGCCGCACCGCTCACGCCACCGTTCTTGGCGGCGATGTGTGCCGGGTACAGGGTGCCGAACATGCTCTGCCAGTCGGCATAAGGCTGCTTCATGACCACGGTGACGGTCTTGCCCCCGTCCGCGGAGGTCATGGTCTTGACCTGGTCGTAACCCGCCGTGCTCGCCGCGCCACAGTCCGGGCAGGTCGTGCCGTCGCTGGTGTCCTTCGCGTACTTGAAGTCGGTGAAATCGACCGGCTTGCCGTCATCCCACACCGCAGCGGGCTTGATCTTGTAAATGAGCGTCTGGACGCCGGCCTTGACGTCCTGCGTCGCGGAGACCATGACGTCGGTGTTCAGCACCGGCTTGAGGTCTGGGGTTGCGGTGAACGCGCCGGGCAGCACGCCGTCGAGGACCTCGGCGAAATCGAAGGTGTTCGAGTTGGCGTTGTTCAGGTTCCACCCGGTGATCGTCTTCTCGATCGTGTAGGTGACCGTGCCACCCTTCTTGACGGCGCCGGTGTTGCAGTCGTTGGGCGAGGTGCCGCAGTTCGCGAAGTTGTGGTCGCCCAGCGTGCCGGACGGCTGAGTGCCGCCGCCGCTGCTGCTGCCGCTGCTGCTAGGGGCACTGGTGCCGGGCGCTGGGGGGCTGGACGAATTCTTGGTGCCGCCGTTGCCGCTGCTCGAGCAAGCGGTGACGGCAAGCGCTGCGGCGGCTATTGCCGCGACGAGCGTGGTACCTGTCTGGACTCTCACTTGTGAGTGACCTCCTGTGCTGCTGGGTGAGGACGATCTGTCCCACAACCATCGTCGAACTCAAGTCCCTGCGTGTCGATCGTGGCAAGTTGGCCCCCGGATCGTGACCAACTATTAATAACCGCGATATGACGGCGTGTCGTGTTCACGCAAGAAAATGATCCCTGCGGTCCGGGAGGAACGGCAGGGCGCTGCGTATTGCCGACACCGTAGCCGAATCGATGTCTGCGGTGACGACCGCCTCGCCGACCGAGGCCTCGGCGAGGGTCCGGCCCATCGGGTCGATGACGGCGGAATCGCCTACGTGGGCGAGGTGTTTGGCGTTGCCGACCCTATTCACACCAAGCAGGTAGGCCTGGTTCTCGACGGCTCTCGCGCGCAGCAGGAGGCGCCAGTGGTCGCGGCGCGGTTCGGGCCAGTTTGCGACGACTACGTAGAGATCCGTCTCGTCGGCCCTGGCCCAGAACTCGTCCGCAAACCGGAGGTCATAACACACGAAAACGGACATTCTCAGCCCGTCGATGTCCACGGTCAGGAACTTGTCGCCTGCGGCGTAGTGCTCGTGCTCTCCCGAGAAGGAGAACGGGTGGATTTTGGCGTATCGCTGCACCGTGCCGTCCGGTGCCGCGACGACCGCGTTATTGCGGTATTGCCCGTCGGCGCCGCGTTGCGCGATGGAAGCGAGGAGATACGCGTCGTGCAGGGCAGCCTGTTCGAGCAGGAACTGCTCGTTCGGGCCACCCTCGTCCTCGGCGACGCGCTCGGGCCGCATCGAGAACCCGGTCGCATACATTTCGGTCAGCGCGATCAACCGGGCGCCACCCGCCGCTGCCTCGGCGATCATCGGCGTGACCCGCTCCCGGGTGGCGGCGGAGTTCTCCCAGCTGATGTCGTGCTGGATCCCGGCAATCCTCATGCTGTCGCCTTCATCCGTCGTAGGGCTTCGGTGAGTATCTCGGGACGCTTGCAGAATGCGAAACGGACCAGCCGGTCACCCATGCCGGAGTCGTAGAAGACGCTGCTGGGAATCGCCACGACACCGGCGCGACGGGGCAGCTCGCGACAGAACTCCACGCCGTTGCCAGCTATCTCGATGGTCGCGAAATACGTCGCTT
Source organism: Mycobacteriales bacterium (assembly GCA_038207565.1). Classification (GTDB taxonomy): domain Bacteria; phylum Actinomycetota; class Actinomycetes; order Mycobacteriales; family Jatrophihabitantaceae; genus JALZAI01. The sequence goes on along the minus strand of JBBQZQ010000001.1, from coordinate 158,496 downwards.
CGGGCCTGATGACGTCGTGTCCGAGGGCGGCCAGACCGTCGCACAGCAGATCACGCTGCTGCTGCAGGCCGGCGACCACGTTGCCCACCCCGCGGTCGAGGGCGGCCGCGACGGCGGGCTGGAACGGCGCACCGTTGACGTAGGTGAGGAATTGCTTCACCGTGCGGACCGCGCCCAGCAGTTCTGGGGCGGCGCACGCCCAGCCGATCTTCCATCCGGTCACGCTGAAGGTCTTGCCGGCACTGGAGATCGTGATCGTGCGATCGCGCATGCCCGGCAGCGTCGCGATCGGCAGGTGCTCGCGCCCGTCGAAGGTCAGGTGCTCGTACACCTCGTCCGAGATGACCACGAGGTCACGCTCTCGGGCGACTGCGGCGATCGGTTCGAGCTCGGCCCGGGTGAACACCTTGCCGGTCGGGTTGTGCGGGGTGTTGAGCAGGATCGCCTTGGTACGACGGGTGATCGCGCCCGCCAGCTCGTCCGGGGCGTACGTCCACCCGGTGCCGTCACGACGCAGCGTCACCACGCGACGCGTTGCGCCGCCCAGGGCGATCGTGGCGGCGTAGGAGTCGTAGTAGGGCTCGAAGACCACGACCTCGTCCCCTGCGCCCGCCAGTGCCGTCACCGCGGCGGCGATGGCCTCCGTCGCACCGGCGGTGACGAGCACCTCGGTGTCGGCATCGAAGTCGAGTCCGTAGTGGCGTTTCTGGTGCGCGGCGATCGCGTGGCGCAGCGTCGGGATGCCGATGCCCGGTGGGTACTGGTTGTGCCCGGCGCGGATCGCCTCGGCGGCGTCAGCAAGCAATTCGGGTGGACCGTCGGTGTCCGGGAAGCCCTGCCCGAGGTTGACGCTGGAGGTCAGCAGGGCCAGGGCGGACATTTCGGCGAAGATCGTGGTACCGAACCCGCGCATGCGCTCGACGAGGCGGCCCGTGGACACGCCTCGACCTTAGTCCGGCCCGTCCGACCGCCTTACCCCCCGCGCCGACCAGGATCGGGTCGGGATTCTGGTTACTCGAGGGGGGGACGGTCCGAGCCGGGTCAGTTCTTCTTGGCCCGCCCGCGAATCTTCTCGCGGTCCTGGGCCATGAGGGCGACCTTGCGGATGCGCACCGTCGCCGGGGTGACCTCGACGCACTCGTCGTCGCGGCAGAACTCCAGCGCCTGCTCCAGGGAGAGCAACCGGTGCGGGATGAGCGGCACCAGCACATCGCCGGAGGACTGGCGCATGTTGGTGAGCTTCTTCTCCTTCGTGGGGTTCACGTCCATGTCGTCCACCCGGGAGTTCTCACCCACGATCATGCCCTCGTACACCTCGGTGCCGGGCCCGACGAACATGGTCCCGCGCTCCTGGAGGTTGGCCAGCGCGAAACCGGTCGTGGCGCCGCGGCGGTCTGCGACGAGCGATCCGCTGGGACGCGTGCGAATCTCGCCGGCCCACGGCTCGTACCCCTCGTGGATGTGGTGCAGCAGACCGGTGCCGCGGGTCTCGGTCAGGAACTCGGTACGGAAACCGATCAGCCCACGTGCGGGGACGATGTACTCCATCCGGATCCAGCCGGTGCCGTGGTCGACCATCTGCTCGAGGCGGCCCTTACGCAGCGCCAGCAGCTGGATGACGACGCCCTGGTAGTCCGACGGGACGTCGATGGTCATCCGCTCCATCGGCTCGTGCAGCTTGCCGTCGATGGTGCGCGTCACCACCTGCGGTTTGCCGACCGTGATCTCGAAGCCCTCGCGGCGCATGATCTCGACGAGGATCGCCAACTGCAGCTCGCCACGTCCCTGCACCTCCCAGGTGTCCGGACGCTCGGTGGGCAGTACTCGGATCGAGACGTTGCCGATGAGCTCGGCGTCGAGGCGGTTGCTGACCTGGCGTGCCGTGAGCTTCTTGCCCGATTCCCCCGCCAACGGCGCGGTGTTGATGCCGATGGTCATCGAGATGGACGGCTCGTCGATCGTGATCACGGGCAGCGGCCGCGGCTCCTCCGGGTCAGCGAGCGTCTCGCCGATCGTGATGTCCTGGATACCGGCGATGGCGATGATGTCGCCTGGGCCGGCCGAGTCTGCCGAGACCCGGTCGAGCGCGTGGGTCATGAGCAGCTCGGTGATCTTGACGCGTTCGACGGTGCCGTCGGCGCGGCACCACGCCGCCTGCTGGCCCTTGCGGATCGTGCCGTTGTGAACGCGGCACAGGGCCAGGCGCCCGAGGTAGGGCGAGGCGTCGAGGTTGGTGACGTGGGCCTGCAGGGGCGCATCGTCGTCGAACGTCGGGGCGGGGATGGCGTCGAGGATCGTGTCGAAGAACGCCTTGAGGTTCTCCTCCTCCGGCATGGTGCCGTTCTCGGGACGCTTCAGCGAGGCGCGACCGGCCCTCGCCGACGCGTACACGATCGGGAAGTCGATCTGGTGCTCGTCGGCGTCGAGGTCGAGGAACAACTCGTAGGTCTCGTCGACGACCTCGGCGATCCGTGCGTCGGGGCGGTCGACCTTGTTGATGACGAGGATGACCGGCATGTGCGCCGCCAGTGCCTTGCGAAGCACGAAACGGGTCTGCGGCAGTGGGCCCTCCGAGGCGTCGACGAGCAGGACGACGCCGTCGACCATCGACAGTCCGCGCTCGACCTCGCCGCCGAAGTCGGCGTGACCTGGGGTGTCGATGATGTTGATCGTGACCTTCTCGCCGTTGTCACCGACGAAGTCCACCGCGGTGTTCTTGGCGAGAATGGTGATGCCCTTCTCGCGCTCGAGGTCGTTGCTGTCCATCACCCGTTCGTTGACGTCACCGGTATCGGCCTGATGCGCGGTGAACGCACCGGACTGCCACAACATCGCGTCGACGAGCGTGGTCTTGCCGTGGTCGACGTGAGCGACGATGGCAACGTTGCGGAGATCGCTGCGCTGACCCATGAGCTGCTCTCCCGTCGTCAGTTCGCGCGCCGCGCGCGGCGGGGGTTGTGGTTCATGCCGGAAGCCGGGCCGCGGCTGCGGCGGCCGCTACCGAACCGATTGTGCGGCGCGCCCGAGCGTCCCGGACGCTCCGAGCGCTCGGAGCGGCGCGCCTCGACGATCGCGACCCCGCTCGGGCTACGGGCCCCGGTCACCGAAGCGACCGTCGGGTCACCGGCGACGGCATCGTGCTGCGCCGGGCGGACCCCGGCCTGGTCCAGCATCTTGCGGGTGGCCCGCTCGTCTGCGGACGTCGTGAGCACCACGACGACGCCGTCCTCGCCGGCGCGCGCAGTGCGCCCGGAACGGTGCAGGTAGTCCTTGGGGTCGGCGGGCGGGTCGACGTGCAGCACAAGCGAGACGTCGTCGACGTGGATGCCGCGGGCGGCCACGTCCGTGGCGACCAGCACGCTGACCGAGCCGTCCTTGAATGCGTCGAGCGCACGGGTGCGCTGGGACTGTGAGCGACCTCCGTGCAGCACGCCGGCGGGGACCCCGGCGCGGGCGAGGTTGCGTGCCAGCCGGTCGGCGCCGTGCTTGGTCCGCACGAAGCACAGCGTGCGCCCCTCGCGCGCGGCGATGGAGGCCACGAGGTCGGATTTGGCCTCGAACGGGACGCGGAACAGGTGGTGGCTCATCGTGTCGACCGCAGCCGAGGCGACGGACACCGCGTGCACGGCGGGGTCGGTCAGGTACTTCTCGACGAGCGTTGCGACGTCGCCGTCCAGCGTGGCCGAGAACAGCAGGCGCTGACCGGACGGGGTCTGGTCGAGTAGGCGGCGAACGACCGGCAGGAATCCGAGGTCGGCCATGTGGTCGGCCTCGTCGAGCACGGTGATCTCGACCGAGTCGAGCAGGCAGGCCCGGCGCGCGATGAGGTCTTCCAGGCGCCCCGGGGTAGCGACGACGATGTCGACGCCCTTCGTCAGCGACTGGATCTGCTTCTGGATCGGCAGGCCACCTGCGACCAGACGCACGGACAGGCCGTTGGACGCGGCAAGCGGGGACATCGCGTCGGTGACCTGCATGGCCAGCTCGCGGGTGGGGACGAGGACGAGACCGCGGGGACGCCGCGGGCGAGCCGACGACCCAGCGAGCCGGGCGATCAGCGGCAGACCGAACGCCAGCGTCTTGCCGGAACCCGTAGCCGCCCGGCCGAGTACGTCTCGCTCGGCGAGGATGTCCGGAATGGTCGCGGCCTGGATGGGGAACGGGGCGTCGATCCCGGCGCGCGACAGGGCGGTCACCAGCCCGCGCGGCAGGCCCAGCTCGGCGAATCCGGGAAGATTCTCGGTCGGGACGACCTGGACCGGCAGGTTGTCCCAGACGCTGCGGGGTGTGGAGCGGGGAGCACTCGCGCGAGGTGCGCGGTGCGGGGCGGTGCGGTGGCGCGCGGCATTGCCGCGCACGGTGGAGGAGGGCAAGACGAAGTCCTTCGAGACGACGGCACGTCCCGAGTGATCGCTGCAAGAGCGCTTAGGCACGAGCCCGACGCGTGTGATCCGCGTCGCATGGTGCTGTGTATGCGGGCAAGGTGCCCGCCAGCCATCGCCCAGTCTACGCGACACCCGGCTATCCGCCCTCAGCTGCGGGTCACACCGTGAACTCGCGGTCGGCCGCGGCGAGGTCGATGGGGCCGTCGAACGCCGTCTGGGCCTCTTCGGCCGCCACTGTCGGCGAGGCCCACGGTGGCACGTGCGTGACGACCAAACGATCCACACCCGCGCGCGCCGCGTGCGTACCGGCCTGCTTGCCGGTCAGGTGCAGATCGGGAACGTAGGGGTCGTCGGGCATGAAGGAGGCTTCGCACAGGAACAGATCGGCGTCCTTGGCCAGCTCGACCAGCGCGGGGCACTCCCCGGTATCGGCGGAATAGACGACTGACTTGCCCTCGTGTTCGATGCGTACCGCTGAGGTGGGGACGGGGTGGTTGACCGTTGCGAAGGAAAGCTGGAACGGGCCGAGCGCGGTGACGGCGGGCGGCGGCGTGGAGAATCCGAACAGGTCGTGCAGGCGCAACTTGCGCGCGAGGGGGTCATACGCGGCCTCGATGCGGTCGCGCGTGCCGGCCGGCCCGATGAGCGGGATGCGCCCGTCCGGTCCGGCGAGGCGGTAACGCTCGTCGCCGCCGTAGCGCAGCGCGACGATGTAAGCCGTGAGGTCGATGCAGTGATCGGCGTGCAGATGGCTGATGATGATGCCGTCGACCGCGGCGGGGTCGGCGTGGCGCTGCAGCGCGCCGAAGGCGCCCTGGCCCATGTCGAGAACGAGCCGGTAGCCCTCGGCCTCGACGAGGTAACCGGAGGCCGGCGAGTCGGGGCCGGGCACGCTGCCGGAGCAGCCGAGGACGGTGATCTTCACACAACACCTCCGTAGGCAGGCGATCGGGTCGCCAGGTCGGGACCGAGGAACCGGCGGCCGAGCCGCTCGAAGGAATCCGACTCGCCGGTGGCCCGGAACACATGGCATGGCGCCGGCGCGTCGTCCGCGCGCAGCAGGCCGCGTGCGGTCAGCACGCGATACACCTCTTTGGCCGTTTCCTCCGCGCTCGACACCAGTGTCACGCCGTCGCCCATGACCACCGACAGCAGGCCGGTGAGCATCGGGTAATGGGTGCAGCCGAGTACGAGCGTGTCGACCCCGGCGGAGTTGAGCGGAGCGAGGTAGGACTCGGCCAGCCCGAGCAGTTGGCGCCCGCTGGTCACTCCGTGCTCGACGAATTCGGCGAAGCGCGGACACGCGGCGCTGGTGACGGTGAGGTCGGGAGCAGCCGCGAAGGCGTCCTCGTACGCCCCGCTGGTGACCGTGGCGATGGTGCCGATGACGCCAACCCGGCGGTTACGTGTCGCCGCCATCGCCCGGCGCACGGCTGGAAGGATCACCTCCACGACGGGGACCTCGTAGCGTTCACGGGCATCGCGCAGGCAGGCGGCGCTGGCGCTGTTGCAGGCGATGACCAGCGCCTTGACACCGGAGGCCACGAGATCGTCCATGATCTGCAGCGCGTGGGTGCGCACCTCGGCGATCGGCTTCGGCCCGTACGGGCCATTCGCGGTGTCACCCACGTAGTACAGGGATTCGTGCGGGAGCTGGTCGAGTACTGCGCGCGCGACAGTCAGGCCGCCGACCCCGGAGTCCATGAGTCCGATCGGCGCGTCGATGTCTGGCGCGGCCACCCGCTCACGATACGGCCGGACCCATCCGGCGCGGGCGGCGCGGCTGCGTGCCACGCCGGGGATGCAGCAGCCAGCCCACTGCGATGCCGGCAACAAAGCCGCACAGGTGCGACTGCCACGAGATTCGCGCGTCCAGGGTCGGCAGCAGATTACCGAGCAACGTCCCAAAGAAGAGCACGAGGAGGACGGCGGTGACGATCCACTTCAGGCGGCGGGAAAAATAGGCGCGGGCGAGCAGGTAACCCATCCAGCCGAAGATCATGGCGCTTGCCCCGACAACGATGCCCGCGGGCGCGACGAGCCAGGTCAGCAGACCGCCGGCCGCGACGACGACAGCGGTCACGAACAGGAACACCCGAACGCCCGACAGCATCAGCACCCACCCGACGCCGAGCAACGGCACCGTGTTGGAGAGCAGGTGCTGGTAGTTGGCGTGCAGGAACGGTTGGGTGAACAGACCCCACAGGCCGTCCAGCTCGCGTGGCCTGAGGCCGAAGCGGTTGAGCCCGTAGTCGTCCTGAGCGTTGACGATCTGAATTGCCCAGAGCACTGCGCCGAGCACCGCCATCACGGCCAGTGCGCCGCCCCAGCTCGACGGATTGAACGGCGGTTCTGTGCTCGGTTGCTGCGGCGCGTTCTTGCCTCGCTTGAACGCCCCCAGCGGCAGTGTGAAAGGCAGCCTGGACGGGCGCGGCGCACTCATGGGTCGAGGGTAAGCGTCAGACCCTGCGACGCGACGTCCGGAAGCTGACGAGGAGCAGGCCGAGCGCCCCGACCACCGCGGCGACCTCACCCAAGGCGCTGATTGTCTTCTCCTTGAACCAGATCGGCTCGTACATGTTCGGGATCGGGCCGATCTTGCCGACGTCGACGTAGCGGTAGAGCACGAGCAGGGCCAGGCCGCCTGCCGCGACGAGGAACGCCGCGCCAGCGGTGAACACGTTCGGCCGGATCAACACCGCGATGCCGACGAGGATCGCCAGGACTGCCTCGACGCGGAACAGCGTCGACTCGCTGACCACGCTGGTCTTGTTGAACGCGTACAGGGAGGCAAGGTCGAAGTGCGTGTAGGCATCGACCGCCAGCCCGATGACCGTGATCGCGACCAGTGCCCACTTGAGGATGACTCCCATACCCGTTACTTCGTACGAAACGGCAATTCGGTTCGCTATCGGGCCTGGACAGTGATCGTGTGCTGGCCGGTCGCACCGGACGGGAAGACCGGTTGCTGTTGACTGGTCTGCGTCGATCCGCGCCCGTCGGTCGCCCGGACCCGTAGCCGGTAGGAGCCGGGCTTCGGTGGCGTCCAGGCCAGCACCCATTGCCGCCAGGTGTCGGTCGAGGGCACCGCGGCCAGTCGCGCCGCCTGCCATGGCCCGTCGCCCACCTGCACCTCGACCTTGGACACGCCGACGTGCTGGTCCCATGCCACGCCCGCGATCGCCACCGGTTTGCCGGTCTGCACCGAGCCACCCGATTTCGGGGTGTCGATGCGCGACTCGAGCTTGATGTCGGTCTGCTGCGCCCAGCCACCCTGCACCCAGTAGGCCTTGCGGTCGGCGAACGTGCTCGCCTCGATGTCGACGACCCACTTGCATGCCGAGACGTACCCGTACAGGCCCGGAACCACGATGCGAGCGGGAAAGCCGTGCTCGACCGGCAGCGGTGCGCCGTTCATGCCGATGGCGATGAGGGCGTCCCGACCATCCATGACGACCTTGGTCGGCGCGCCGATTGTCATGCCTTCCTCGGATGTCAGCAACAACTGGTCCGCCCCGTCGTGGACGCCGGCGGCACGCAGGATGTCGGCGAGCCGGACGCCCAGCCAGCGGGCATTGCCCACCAGATTCTGGCCGACCTGGTTCGAGACGCAGCACAACGTGATCCAGCGTTCGATCATCGGATACCTGCGCAGCTGCGCATAGGTCAGCGTGATCTCGCGGTCGACCATGCCGTGAATGCGCAGCGTCCAGTTGTTCGGGTCGATCTGCGGGAGCGCGAGCGCGGTGTCGATCCGGTAGAACGCGTCGTTGGGCGTCGCCCAGGGGTAGCTGCTCTTGGCGAGGTCCGCGGCGCGTAGCAGCGGGCCGGCGGGGCTCTTCGCGACCGGGAGCGCGATCTTACGTCGGACATCGGCAACGTCGAAGCGGGCGCTCTGCGCGGCACGTCCGCCGAAGCCCGCGATCGCGGCCAATCCGGCCGCAGCCACACTGCCCTGCAGGAACCGGCGCCGCTGCGCACCGCTGGGCTCGTCGCGCTCGCGGCCGGCCATGCCGACGAGGGCGGTCATGACTGCTGCGGCAGCCACCGTGCCGACCAGGGTCGGGACGGCGTCGGAGCTTCGCGCAGCGTTCGCAGTCAGCGCGCAATAGACCCCGAAGGCGCCGAACACGCCGATGCCGATCAGCCCGTAGGTCAGTCGGCGGATAGCGAGCGAGCCGACGAAGGCGCCGAATGCCACCAGCAGGACGTAGATAACGACTAGCAGCACGGCCTTGTCGTTCGTCCCGGCGTTCTCGATGGCAGTTCGCTTCGCCGATTCGGGCGTCAGCGTGATGATGCGATTGCCCACCGCGATGACCGGGGCGGCGACCGGACGCAGGAATGCCGCGACGAGCTCGCCGACGCCGACGGCGACTGCGGCCGACAGAATGCCGATCAGCGCGCCGTAGCGCCTGCCGACGAATCTCTGCCAATCCACAACACCATCTTCGTGGCGGATCGCCCGAGCGGTTCTTACCGCTCGCGAACGCTCAGGCCCACAGCTGGCCCTCGAGATGCTCGGCCGCTTGCTGCAACGAGCCCGCGTACGCCCCGGTCGACAGGTACTTCCACCCGCCGTCGCACACCACGAATGCGATGTCGGCCCGCTCGTCCCTCACCGCGATCCGGTCGCCGATCGACAGCGCCGCGTGCAGGATGGCGCCGGTCGAAATACCGGCGAAGATGCCTTCGTGCTCGATCAGGTCGCGGGTGCGGCGCAGGGCGTCGTAGGAGGTCACCGAGAACCGCGAGCTGAGCACACTGTCGTCATAGAGCTCGGGCACGAACCCCTCGTCGATGTTGCGCAGCCCGTAGACCAGCTCGCCGTAGCGTGGTTCGGCAGCCACGACCTGCACGTCGGGCGCCTTCTCGCGCAGGTAACGCCCGGCGCCCATCAATGTGCCGGTGGTACCCAGGCCCGCGACGAAGTGCGTGATGGTCGGCAGATCGCGCAGCAGTTCAGGACCGGTGCCCTCGTAGTGCGCCTGCGCGTTGGCGGGGTTGCCGTACTGGTAGAGCATCACCCAATCGGGGTTCTGCGCCGAAATCTCCTTGGCGGTCGCAACGGCCTGGTTCGAGCCGCCGGCCGCAGGTGAGGAGATGATGCGAGCCCCGAACATCTCGAGCAGCTGACGCCGCTCGACAGACGTGTTCTCGGGCATGACGCAGACCAGACCGTACCCGCGAATCTTGGCGACCATCGCAAGCGAGATGCCCGTGTTGCCCGACGTCGGCTCGAGGATCGTGCAACCGGGCGTGAGCCGCCCGTCGTCCTCGGCGGCGCGCACCATGGCCAGGGCGGCACGGTCCTTGATGGACCCGGTGGGATTGCGGTCCTCCAGCTTGGCCCACAGCCGAACCGGGTACGCGCCGTCCCAGCGGGGGGACAAGCGGGGCAACCCGACGAGGGGGGTGTCCCCCGTGGCCTCGATCAGTGACTCGTAGCGAGTCATGTCAGCTCCGATCAGCCGCCGGCGACCGCGGGCAGAATCGTCACGGAGTCGCCGTCCTTGACCGCGGTGTCGAGCGAGCCGGTGAACCGCACGTCCTCGTCGTTGACGTACACGTTGACGAAGCGGTGCAGCGCCCCGTTGTCGGTGATCAACCGGCCCTTGAGCCCCTCGTGGCTGGCGTCCAGATCGTCGATGACAGCGGCGAGCGTGTCGCCCGTCGCCTCGACGGTCTTCGCGCCGCTGGTGTAGGTACGCAGAATGGTCGGGATCTTGACCTCGATGGCCATGGTGGGCGTGCTCCTAAGTCGAGAGGTGAGTCGGTACGTGCAACGTCGAAGACCGTCGTTCATCGTCCCACCCGCCGCGCGGGTGGCGGATCTCACCGACAGTCGTAGCGGATGTCGGCGCCGCGGTGACCGAGTAGCACCCGCCGGATGGAGGCCTCATGCATAGGACTCGACCACCTCGACGGGCTCCTCGGTGACCACGCCGTCGACGATCCGGTACGAGCGGAACTCGTTGTCCGTCTCGCGCGTGGACACCAGGACGTAGTGCGCGTTCGGCTCGGAGGCGTAGGAGATGTCGGTGCGGGACGGATAGGCCTCGGTCGCGGTGTGGGAGTGGTAGACGACCACGGGTTCCTCGTCGTTGGCGTCGAGCTCCTTGTAGAGCTGCAACAGATCCGCGGAGTCGAACTCGTAGAACGTGGGCGAGCGTGCCGCATTGAGCATGGGGACGAAACGGGCCGGCCGGTCGCTGCCTTCCGGGCCGGCCACGATGCCGCACGCCTCGTCCGGGTGATCTCGACGGGCATGGGCGACGATCGCGTCGTGGGTCGCGCGGTCGATGGTCAGCACCCGGCCAGGGTACCGGGGCGCCGCGCGGCCCCGTGCCCTCAGCAGGTGGCACGGTGGGACAGCAGCTCGCCGAACCTGCGTGTGGTGACGCCTACTCGTCCATGTGCGCCTGCACGAGCAGGTCCTGCAGGGCTGTCAGCCAGACGTAATGGGCGCGATCGCGCAGCTGCGGGTCGCCGCGCTGGAGGTGATAGTCCTCCTCGTCGCTGACGCCCAGACGCGTGCCCACGGTGAGCCGGATGTCGTTGAGCACGCGCATCCAGCGGTCGGCGGCCTCGGCGTCGAGGCGCACCTCGCTCCCACGCCACGGTGAGCGGTGCGCGGACAGCTCCGCCCGGCACTGCTCGACCCGCGTGATGCGTTCCGCCCGCAGCGCTGCCTCGGTCAGCGCCCGGAAGTCCGTCGCGTCCACGGGATCCGCGTCGTCGGCGTACCCGGACGGGAACAGCCGGACGTGCACCGGATCGGCGACGTCGAGCGCGTCCGGCTGCAGGTCCTCAAGCAGGTCGTCGAACAGCCCGGCGAGCATCGCCGACTCGGGAGCGGAGAACTTGAGCCGCAGCCCGTCGCTCTCACGGCCCACCCTCATCGGCGGCCGGCCGCAGCGAGCATCAGTCCGACTGCTGCAGGGTGGCCCACAGCCCGTAACCGTGCAGCGTCGTGACGTCGAGCTCCATCCGCTCGCGGGGACCGCTGGACACGACTGCCTTGCCGCGCTGATGCACGTCGAGCATGAGCTTCTCCGCTTTGGCCTTCGAGTAGCCGAAGACCTGCATGAAGACATGCGTGACGTAGGACATCAGATTGATGGGGTCGTCCCACACGATCGTCATCCAGGGCCGGGCGGGGTCGGCAGCCGAGAGTTCCTCGACTTCTTCCACGGCCTCCCTCTGGGGCGCGAGCGTGCCCGCCATGCGCCCATCGTGTCATGTGTCGCGCCACGGTGCGGCCACGGCGGGAACGGGCGCTGCCCGTCTGACACGATCGCGGGCATGACGACGGCATTCTTCACCGACCGCTACGAGCTGACGATGCTCGGCGCCGCCCTGCGCGACGGAAGTGCCGCTCGACAGTGCACGTTCGAGGTCTTCGCCCGCCGGCTGCCCGACGGACGCCGCTACGGCGTGGTCGGCGGAACCGCCCGCGTGCTCGAATCCGTCGCCGACTTCCGGCTGGACGCCGCGGACGTCGCTTTCCTGCGCGAGAGCGGCGTCATCGACGACAATGCCGCGGCCTACCTCGCGTCCTTCCGTTTCGGCGGCGACATCGACGGCTACCCGGAGGGGGAGCTGTACTTCCCCCAGTCGCCGATCCTCACCGTGACCGGGACCTTCGCAGAGGCGGTCATCCTGGAAACACTGGTGCTGTCGATCCTCAATCACGACTCGGCGATCGCTGCTGCGGCGGCGCGGATGGTCTCGGTGGCATCCGGCCGACCGATCATCGAGATGGGTTCGCGCCGCACGCATGAGCAGGCTGCCGTCTCAGCCGCGCGAGCCGCATACCTTGCCGGGTTCGCCTCCACGTCCAACCTCGCCGCCAGCCGCCGCTACGGGATCCCGACCGCGGGAACGGCCGCGCACGCCTTCACGCTGCTGCACGACGACGAACGCGCCGCCTTCGCCGCACAGGTCGCCTCCGTCGGGACGTCCACGACCCTGCTAGTCGACACCTATGACATCACCCGCGGCATCGAAACTGCCGTAGCGGTCGCCGGCACCGAACTGGGAGCGGTGCGCATCGATTCCGGTGACCTCGGTGTGCTGGCCCGCCAGGCCCGCGAGCAGCTGGACGGGTTGGGCGCGACGGGTACCCGGATCGTGGTCAGCGGCGACCTGGACGAATTCTCGATCGCCGCGCTCGCCGCGGCCCCGGTCGACGTGTACGGGGCGGGCACGGCCGTGGTCGTCGGCTCGGGGGCCCCGACCGCCGGCCTGGTCTACAAACTCGTCGAGGTGGGCGGGCGGGCGGTGGCCAAGCGCTCGGAGCACAAGAGCAGTGTCGGTGGCCGCAAGACGGCGCTGCGCGCCTACAAACCGAGCGGCACAGCGCTCGAGGAGATCGTCGTCGCCGGCCAGGTGCCCGAGCCCGGGGAGGGGGAGCGGCCGCTGCAACGTCCCCTGATGCGCGCGGGCGAGCCGGTGGGCGGGCTGCCCGCTCTCGGCGACTCGCGCGAGCACCTTCGCGCGGCAACGATCACCCTGCCTTGGGACGGCCTCAAGCTCTCGCGGGGTGAACCCGCGATCGCAACCCGCACCGCCTGATCCCGCGCTGATCCCCGGCCGCGCCGCCGGAACGCCGTCGGTAGCGTGATGGGCATGCATGCGGTGCTCGTCGTCGACGTCCAGAACGATTTCTGTGAGGGCGGGTCACTCGCCGTCGCCGGGGGGGCCGACGTCGCCCGTGCGATCAGCGCGCGCCTGGCCGAGGGTGGCTACGCGCACGCGGTCGCGACGCGTGATCACCACATCGACCCGGGAGACCACTTCTCCGACCACCCCGACTTCGTCGGCACCTGGCCACCGCACTGCCGGGTCGGCACGACCGGGGTCGAACTGAACGAGCACCTCGACACCGCCCATCTCGACGCCGTGTTCGACAAGGGCGAGTACGTGGCCGCCTACTCCGGGTTCGAGGGCAGCAACGACGGCGTCCCGCTGGCCACCTGGCTTCGGGACAAGGGGGTGGAGTCCGTCGAGATCGTGGGCATCGCCACCGATCATTGCGTCCGGGCGACGGCGTTGGACGCCGCGCGCAACGGCTTCGCCGCCACGGTCCGTCTCGACCTGACCGCCGGCGTGGCCCGTCCCACCGTGGACGCCGCGCTCATCGAGATGGCGGCTGCCGGCATCCGCCTTGACGGAGAGCCCGTCGTCGCCGGGTGATCAGCACCGTCGTCGCGTCGATCGGATCGAGAGCCTGCTCGACTACCGTTCACCCATGAGCGGGCCGCACGAGCCGGGCGAGAACTCCGGTTACGTCGCTCCCCCGCCCTTCGCTGCCCCGCCCTACTTCCCGCCGCCCGACTCACGGCCGCCCGCTGGGTACGGTTATCCACCCCCTGCTCAGCCCGGTTACCGCTATCCGGTCTACGCCGCGCCGCCCGGTTACCTCGCGGTGCCGGACTACGACCCACCACCGGAGCAGGTGCCGCTCGCGTTCGGGATGATCGCCGCCGGACTCGCCGGCCTGGGTTCGCTGCTGCTGCTCGTCGCGCTGATCGGCCTCGCCTGGTTCACGTCGAACGGACAGAACCTCACCACGGGGGACATCCGTAACCTGCTCGACAGTTACGGCGATCTGGCCAGCGGGTTGTCGGTGGCCTATTTCTCCTGGCTGTGCTGGGTACTGCTCCTGCTCGCAGCGGGCTGCGCCGCGGGCGCCGCACTGCCGATGGCGGGCCTGTCGCTGGCGTTCCGCATCGCTGGACCGATCGTGGCCGGTTTCTCGGTGCTGCTGACCTTCGGGGCGATCGAGCTGCAGAACAGCCTCTACACCGGCGATGACTACCCCTCCTACTTCGACCACCTGAGCACCGGTTTCTGGGTGGCCGTCGTCGGGTTCTGCCTGATCGGCGCCGGCAGCATCGTCGGGCCCCGCAAGCTCGCGACTCCCGCCGTCACTGTGCGCTAGCGTTCGCAGCCATGACGGCACCGGCGGCCAAGCGGCAGAGCGTCGGCGTGGTCGGTGGCGCGCTCGCCGTGGCCGGGGCCGTGCTGATCGTCTTGGCATTCACCGTGCTCGACTGGTTCCGCAAGGACAGCGCCAGCGCGTTCAACAGCGGGTCGAAATCGACGTTCAGCGACATCCACGATGTGATCGAGAAGGTCGGCCAACAGGTCAACGGCTCCGGTGTCTCCGACCAGGTGCATGTGGGCCTGTCCAAGGTCTACTTCGGCTGGCTGGGATGGGTGCTACTCATCGTGGCCGTCGTCCTGGCCCTCCTGGCGATCCTCCCGCTCGGCGCAGCATCGGTCGTGTTCCGCGTGCTGGGCGCCCTCGCCGCCCTCGGCGGGCTCGGCGTCACGCTGTCGTCGCTCGAATTCGTCCGGGTCGACGACGACCTGCGCAAACGCATCGAGACGACGGGCGTGAAGGTGCCCGACTTCGGCTACTACATCCGGCACACGTCGTTCGGGGCATGGGCCGCCCTGCTCGGCTTCCTGCTGTTGCTGATCGCCTCGGTGACCGGACCGCGGACCGTGCGGACCGCAGACTACTGAGGCCCAGTTACTGAAACCCAGTTACTGAAACCCTGTTATTGGCGACCCTGCCCCGAACTCGGTTCGCGGGATGCCGAGGACGAACAGCACGGTGTCCAGATAGGGGACCTCCAGCGAGGCGTCAGCCGCGACCCGCAATGCTGCTTTGGCATTGAACGCGATCCCCAGCCCGGCGGTGACGATCATGTCGATGTCGTCGGCGCCAGCACCAACCGCCACCGTCTGGTCGACGGGGACGGCGAACTTGTGTGCGAAGTGCATCAGCACCCGCGCCTTGCCTTCCCGATCCACCACGTCGCCGAGCAGGCGACCGCTCACCCGCCCGTCCTCGATCTCGAGGTCGTTGCCGGCGGCGAAGTCGAGCCCGAGCCGGCTGACCATCCGATCGACCCACTCCACAGGCCCGACACTCACACCGCCCACGAGATAGCCAAGCCGTCGCAATGCGTCGACGAACTCCCGCGCCCCGTGCACCGGTTGCAGAACCGCGAGCACTTCGCTCACCTCGGCGCCGGTCAGGCCGGCCAACAGCGCGAGCCGGTCGCGGAGGTGCTGGCCGGCGTCGCTGTCCTCCGATCGGGATCGAGCCGCGAGAGCGAGAGCCTGCGGGATCCTCCCCGCCCGTGCCGCCAGCAGGTCGAGCGCCTGCTCGCGGATCAAGGTCGCGTCAAGATCGATCAGCACCAGTCGCTTCGGGCGCCGGCGCAGCGCGGCCGGCTCGACGGCGATGTCCACGCCGGTGTCCTCCGCCGCCTGCACGAGGGCCATCCGGAGTTCGTGCTGGCCCGGCCCGCCGACGGTCATCTCGACGCTGGACATGGGCGCGTTCGAGATTTGCGCAGCGGACTCGATGTTGCCTCCGGTATCGGCGATGCGTTGCGCGATGTGACTCAATGCGCCCGGACGCAGCGGGTGTCCGAGCACCATGACGTGACTGCGGGGTTCCGGTGACCGGTTCCATCCGCCGCCGCTGTCCGTGGCGTCGCCATCGTCTGCGACAGCCACCTCGCACTCCATTCCGAGCGCCCGCGCCGTCGTCGTCGCCGAGTTGCGCAGGGCACCAGTATCGCCGCGCAGGTCGAACAAGACGGTCAGGATCAGCCGGTCGCGGATGACCACAAGCTCCACGTCGCGGACATCGACGTCGTGTGCGGCCAGGGCAGCGAAGAACGCGGCCGCGACGCCCGGACGGTCACGACCGGTGAGGGTAGCCAGAACCGACGATGGCCGCACGCTTCAACTCCGATCCTTGTCCGCGCAACGCTGCGCGGGCGAGGTGCATCAAGCGGGATCGGGGTCCTTGCCACCCGCACGTTCACCTTCGGAGGAGATCGCCGCGCCGACCAGCTCATGCGCGCGGCCGAACCGGGGGCCGGCGTGGGCCTCTTCCTCGAGGCGGTGCAGCAGGTGCGGGTAGTGGTGCTCGAAGGCGGGCCGCTCGGAGCGAATGCGAGGGATCGAGGTGAAGTTGTGCCGGGGCGGCGGGCTGGACGTCGCCCACTCCAGCGAGTTGCCGTGGCCCCAGGGGTCGTCGGACGTGACGACCTCACCGAAACGGTAGGAGCGGTACATGTTCCAGGCGAACGGCAGGAACGAGGCACCCAACACGAACGACCCGATGGTCGAGAACGTGTTCAGGGCAGTGAAGCCGTCGGTCGGCAGGTAGTCCGCATAGCGGCGGGGCATGCCCTTGGCGCCCAGCCAGTGCTGGACCAGGAACGTCATGTGGAACCCGATGAAGGTCATCCAGAAGTGCAGCTTGCCGAGCTTCTCGTCGAGGTAGCGCCCGACGAACTTCGGGAACCAGAAGTAGATGCCCGAGTAGACGGCGAACACGATCGTCCCGAACAGCACGTAGTGGAAGTGGGCGACCACGAAGTAGCTGTCGGACACATGGAAGTCGACGGGCGGGCTGGCCAGCAGCACGCCGGTGAGACCGCCGAACAGGAAGGTCACCAGGAAGCCGACCGCGAAGATCATCGGCGTCTCGAAGGTGACGGCGCCGCCCCACATCGACCCGATCCAGTTGAAGAACTTGATGCCGGTCGGGACCGCGATCAGGAACGTCATCACCGAAAAGAAGGGGAGTAGCACCGCACCGGTCGTGAACATGTGGTGCGCCCACACGGTGAGCGAGAGCGCGGCGATGGACAGCGTCGCGAAGACCATGCCCTTGTAGCCGAACAGGGGCTTACGGCTGAAGACCGGGATCACCTCGGTGACGATGCCGAAGAACGGCAAAGCGATGATGTAGACCTCGGGGTGCCCGAAGAACCAGAACAGGTGCTGCCACAGGACGGCGCCCCCGTTCTCGGCCAGGAACACCTGGGCGCCCATGTGCCGGTCGATCCAGAGGACCAGCAACGCTGCGGTGAGGATCGGGAACGCCAGCAGGATCAGCAGGCTCGTGACCAGGATGTTCCAGGTGAAGATCGGCAGCCGGAACATCGTCATGCCCGGTGCGCGCAGCGTGATCACGGTGGTCACCATGTTGACACC
The DNA here is from genome assembly GCA_038207565.1 of Mycobacteriales bacterium. Taxonomy (GTDB): domain Bacteria; phylum Actinomycetota; class Actinomycetes; order Mycobacteriales; family Jatrophihabitantaceae; genus JALZAI01. The sequence goes on along the minus strand of JBBQZQ010000001.1, from coordinate 141,076 downwards.
GCCGAGGATCGTGCCCAGGCCCGCGATCCCCAGACCGATGATCCACAGGTCGGTGCCCGATCCCGGCGAGTTCAGCTCGTTGGACAGCGGCGTGTACAGCGTCCACCCAGCGTCAGCAGCGCCGCCGGGCGTGATGAAGCCCGCCAGCGCCATGAGCGCTCCGAACAGGAACAGCCAGTAGGAGAAGGCGTTCAGACGCGGGAACGCGACGTCGGGTGAGCCGATCTGCAGCGGCAGCACGAGGTTGGCGAAGGCGAACACGATGGGTGTCGCGAAGAACAGCAGCATGACCGTGCCGTGCATCGTGATGAGCTGGTTGTACTGCTCGGGGGAGAGAAACTGCATTCCGGGACGGGCCAGCTCTGCGCGCATGAGCAGTGCCATAACGCCGCCGACGGCGAAGAACACCAGCGCGGTCACCATGTACATCCGGCCGATCACCTTGTGGTCGGTCGTGCGCAGGTACGCGCTGAACTGAGAGCCCTTCTCGAATTGCTTGGCCGGGAACGGCCGCGTGACGATCGGCTCGGGGCCGACCGGTTGCGGGGTGCCGGCGGTCGTGGGTTCGGCGGTCGTCGTCATGGGACCTGAGCCTCCCGGCGGATGCCTGTGTCGGTGCTGCTGGCCGACCTCGTGTTCAAGTCGTCCGCCCCAAACAATAGCTACTGCGCACGGCGGTGGGTCCACCGGGACCGGTAGCGCCCGCGCCCGTCGGTTACGCTCGGCGCCGCGAAAAATTCGGTACCCCACCGGGACGAGCAGGCAACTAGCTTTACGAGATACTCACAACAGCCCGCGGTCGGCGGGACCGTGGTAGAGCGGCCTGCTCGGGCCGGATCTGGGGGCAGTGGTGGCCGCTCGACCCGCTCCTGGCGCCGCATTCCGGCCGAGCGCATCCGTGGCGCCCGCGCCCGTGCCCTCCCGCGGCCAGAGCGCCGCGATGCTCGCCGGGTTGCTTGCGGTCGCCGTGGCCGTCGCTGTCGCCTCGTTCGCCGTGAAGGCGAACAAGGCGCGCTCCTTCCACCTGTTCTTCGGCTCGCTGTTCATCAACGACGACACCTCCCCCGTTGCCGTCGATCTCGCGAGCGGCAAGCCGAGCGTCCGGCTGAACAATGCATTCAAGGCCGTGTCGGCTCGCCGCACCGGCGACGTCGATGTCGTCGCGCTGGCGGGGGCGACGCTGATGCTCAATCCCGGCACCGGCGAATTCAACATGGTCGACGAGAGCGGCTTCATCGTGAAGCCGACCGGCGGCGGGGTGGTGCTGCCGGCGCTGCCCGGTGCGCTGTCGGCATCGGCTGTTCCGGCAGGCGACTCCGCCTACATCGTGCGCAGCGCGCCGACCCGGGCCGCGGTCTACTTGGTCAACCAAGCCACGGTCGCCGCCGCAATCGGGCCCGGCGCAAAGGCCAAGGCGCGGGCATCTGCGGCCATGTCGCACCCCGTGGTGACCGCGCCAGGTGGGCGGGCCAGCGCCGACGGTGCCCTGTGGGTACTGACTGGCACCGGCGACACGCACACGGTGACCCGGTTATCGGTCCCGTTCGGCAGCAACGCCGGGGTCACTCTCACCGCGGCGCGCCGCGGGAGGGTGCACGGTGTGGCCGCGCTGGGCTCGGCCACCCGCAACACCGACGGCACCGGGGACGAGGTCATGGCGCTCGCCTCGAACCGCGGTTTCGACGTCTACCGCGGCAACGGTGCCCGCACGCACCTGCCCATCAAGCCCCCGGCCGGAACAGACCGGATCGTGCCTGTCACCAACGCGGAGGGGACGCTCTCGTTCCTCTACCACGGCGATGGCGGATGGAGCGTCGTGTCGGCGCGCGCGGACGGGTCCGGGCAGGCTTCGGTGCGCCCGATCCCGGCGCTGGGCGGCGGGCTCGACCTGGTGACGCCCGCGCAGAGCGGTGGCCGGTTGTACACGACGGCGCGCAACGGAACCGGCGCGCTGTGGCAGATCGACGCGCTGGGCTCCGCGCAGCCGATCGCCGGCGCGGCCACGTACCCGCATCCAGCCCAGGAACCGCTCGACTTGCAGGGCATGCAGGTCGAGGCACGCGGCAGCCGCGTCGTGTTCAACACCCGCGGAAACTTCAAGGCACTGGTCGTGTTCAGCGACGACAGCCGTCCACCTCGTGTGATCGACAAGCACTCGGCGGTCCAGATCGATGCGAACGGGGCGGCTTCCTTGGGCACCGGCTCGAAGCAGAAGCCCGACAAGGCCAGGACTCCGGCGAGACAGCAGCCGCCGCGCAAACCCACGACGCAACGGCGGCACACGCTGGACAACAAGCTCAGCTGCAAGACGACGACGCAGCAGCCGCACATCCCCGCCGTGCAACTCATCGAGCGTGGCTCACGCTCGGCGCAGCTGCGGTGGACCTACCCGCTGCTCGATCCGCAGGACTGCGCCGCCTCGACCTACACGATCGCCGTGAAGCTGATCGACGGATCGAACGCCCCACCGGCGCCGGCGTCGGTGACCGTTCAGGGGACCGACGGCGTCAACCTGACCGGGCTGTTTCCGAATAGCCGGTATCAGCTGATCGTGACCGCCTACCTCAACGGCAAGGGCACCGCGTCCACACCGGTCGAGTTCCGCACGAGCGCAGAGGGTCCCGCGGCACCGACCGGCCTGCGGACCAGCGTGGACTCAGGCGGCAACTGGACCGTGTCCTGGAACTCGTGCGGCCCAGTGTTGACCGGGTGCATCCCGACCGCGAGCTGGCGGATCATTGCAGGATTCTGCGACGGCGCCGGGCTGTCCAGCCCGCCCGCTACACGTCAGCTCCCGGGCGACCCGACCCAGCACGGCTTCAGCTACACCTATCTCGGCGGCGACGGCCTGCTCGGGCGCGGCCTGTCCTTCCAGGTCGAGGGGGTCGGCGCGGACGGGATCATCGGCACGCCGTCGACACAGGGTCGCTGCCTGCGCAGCTGGACGCCCCCGGTCGCGGCCAACATCAGCGTGCAAGCGAGCGCGCCGCCGCCGACGACCGCGCAATCGACAACGCTGACCATCGCTACGGTGCACTTCGCCGCGGGCCAGGACCACGACCTCGGGGGCGTCGGCGGTCACGTGCGCTACGAGTTGCTCTCCGGCGATTCCGTCATCACGACCGTGGGCCCGACGACCGACGACTCGGTGACGCTGAGCGGCATCCGGCCCGGTCGCCGCTACCAAGTCGCCGTCACCGCCATCGCCCCCGGCCACCCGAACTCGACTGCGCGTATCGGCCCGGTGGACGTCGAGCCCGCGATCGCGACGTGGCCCGATCCGTCGCTGTCGGCGAGCTTTCAGAATGTCTCGGCGGCCACGGGAACCCTGTCCTTGACCGTGACGTTCCCGCCGGGCACGAACACTCGAGGCGAGACCTTCGACCTCGTCGATGCGCGGCTCACCTGCGGCAACAGCAACACCTCGAAGAGCCTGAGCTACTCGAACTTCTCCGCCGGAGACACGTTGCGCTTCGCCGGCATCTCCCGGGTCGACCACAACAGCCTGGTGGGCACCTGCCGGGTAGACGGCGCGCTCGAACAGAATGCCTCGCACCGGACGGATCCCGCGCTCTACGGCGCCGGGCAATCCTCCCGCGCCGGCACATCGGTGCATATCGACGCGCCCACCTTCGCCGGGGGCGCGAACGACTTCTCGGCCAGCTGGACCTCGACCAGCCCGAGCGACCCGTCCGTCCGGCTGGTCTACGACGGCAGCGACCCGCTGCTCGTTCAACACGCGCGCGACTGGTCGGAGGTCGTCACGAACGGCAGCAGCCCCCGCTGCGGCGCGGGTGACGCTGCGCCGCCGGTCGACATCACGCTCGAGCGCGCCTGCACCCGCGAGGGCGGCACCTTCACGGCCGGCGTGTCGTTCAGCTACTTCGGCGTGCCGCACTCGCTCACCGGTATCCAGGTGAACGGCACCGCCCCGCCGCCCGTGAGCTACGCGAACATGAGCTTCGCGGCGTCCTGGTATCCAGGCTCCTCGGTGACCCGCAACAACGCTGTCGTGGTGCACTATGCCGACGAGCACACCTACGACCAGCCGACGGTCAACAGCCTGAGCTGGAGCTTCACAGTGACGTCGGACGCCTCGTCCGGGGCGACCTGCGCATCCGCCACCCGGCCGCCGCAGATCGACGGCGGCGGACCCAACCTGAAGGTCGACTTCGCTGCCTGCCCGGCGTTCCCCGACATCGCCGCAACTCTGCCGGCGACCTACACGCTGCACGTCACCGTAAGCGACCCGCACTTCGGCACCCGTACGTGGGACACGCCCGTTACCGGGGAGTTGCTGGCATGACGACGAGGAGCGACACGGCCCACCCGTCCGGAGCCGTCCCGGCGGTCGCCCGCAATGTCGATCGGCTCATCGCCAACATCGGTGAAGTCATCCAGGGCAAACCCGAGGTGATCCACAACGCTGTCGTCTGCCTGCTGGCCGAAGGCCACCTGCTCATCGAGGACGTCCCCGGCACGGGCAAGACCTCTCTCGCGCGCGCACTGGCCACGTCGCTGTCGATGACGTGGCACCGCATCCAGTTCACCCCGGACCTGCTGCCATCCGACGTGACCGGCGTCTCGATCTACAACCAGGCGACCAACCAGTTCGAGTTCCGGCCAGGCCCGATCTTCGCCAACATCGTGCTCGGCGACGAGATCAACCGCGCCTCCCCCAAGACGCAGTCGGCACTGCTCGAGGTGATGGAGGAGGCGACGCTCAGCACCGACTCGCACGTGTACCCGATGCCACTGCCATTCATGGTGGTCGCGACGCAGAACCCGATCGACATGGAGGGCACCTACCTCCTCCCGGAGGCACAGCTCGACCGGTTCCTCATGAAGCTGACCGTCGGCTACCCGAGCGCGGACGCCGAAGCCGCGGTGCTGCGCACCCAGAAGATGGGTTCGACCATTGTCCACCTGCGACCCGTGTTCGGGTCCGAGGAAATCCGGGCGATGATCGAGGCGGTGCGCCACGTCGAGGTCGCGCCCGCCATCGAGCAGTACATCGTGGGCGTCGCCGCGGCGACGCGCTCCATGTCCGAGCTGCGACTGGGTGTCTCGCCCCGCGGCAGTTTGGCACTGCTGCGTGCCGCGCGCGCCTTCGCCGCATCCGTCGGCCGGCCCTTCGTCATCCCGGAGGACGTGAAAAGGATGGCGGCCGTCGTGCTGGCGCACCGCCTGATCCTGCAGCCCGACGCCGAGGTGCAGGGCCGCACCGGCGCCGAACTCATCGCGCGCGCACTGCAATCGGTACCCGTGCCCCGCGGCGCCAACGCATAGCGACCGGAGGCGGGCCGATGACAAGGACGGGACTTGCCGCGCTGCTCACCGGTGCCGCCGCGCTCGCACTGGGCATCTGGTTGCAGTGGACGGCATTCGATCTGCTCGGCGTCGGACTGCTCGTGCTCGTCCTCGCCGCGCTGATCGCCATCGCCCGTCCCTCTCCGTTGTCGATCACCCGGGCGATCCAACCACCGCGCGTGCCGAAAGGGTCGCCCGCCATCGCGGTGCTCACCTTCGCCAACAAGGGTCACCGCACCGTCGGCGTCACCGTCGCGAACCAGCGGTTCGGCGGGAACGAGGTGCGGACGGTCATCCCGCGGCTGCGGCGCGGCGAGCGCGGCCTGCGGACCTACCGCCTGCCGACGCGCCACCGCGGCATCTTCGACGTCGGACCGGTACAGGTGACGCGCCGCGACGCCCTGGAGTTGTTCCGCACCTCGCGCAGGTACGGCGATGTCGAACGCATCTGGGTCCAGCCCCGGGTACTGGCGTTCCGGCCGCTGCCGAGCGGCCAGACCCGACATCTCGAGGGACCCTCGTCCGACAATTCGCCCGAGGGCAACATCACCTTTCACCGGTTGCGCGACTACGTCGCCGGCGACGATCTGCGCCTCGTGCACTGGCGTACGTCGGCGCGGACCGGGCACCTGGTGGTCAAGCACAACGTGGACACCTCGCAGCCCTACAGCGTCGTGCTGTTCGATCTGCGCCCGTCCAGCTACACGGCAGAGTCGTTCGAGGCGGCGGTCGATGTCGCGGCATCGGTCGCCGTGGCCGGTTCGGCGACCAAGGCACCGGTCGAGCTGCGGTTGACCGACGGCAGCACGCTCGGCGGTCCCCGACTGCGTGAGGTCACCCCCCTCATCGACCACCTGACCGGGGTCGAGCCCAACGCGGAAGGTTCCCTGCAGCGGCAGCTGGTCACCCTGCGGCGTGAGAGAGGCGGCACGTCGCTCGTCGTGGTCACTGGCGCACTCGACCCCGACGACCTGCCCTACGTCGCCGGACTGCGCCGCCGGTTCGACCGGCTCGTCGTGCTCTCGGTGGACGAGCACGGTGAACCGGTGCGCTTCCCCGGCGTGCGCATCATCGTCGCCGCGGACGCCGACCAGGCCTGCGCGGCATGGAACGTCGGGGTTCACGCATGAACTGCGCACGGCGGGGCACGCTCTGATGCGCCGGCTCGTCCCCCGTCTGCTGATCCCGCTGTGCGTCATCGCGTGCGCATTGGCCGCGATGCCGTGGTTACGGTCGTTCCCCGTCGACGTCGCCGCCGTCCCGCTCGTCGGCGCGGCCGTGTCGAGCGTCCTCGTGCCCGCGATCACGGTGCGGTTGGGCCTGCGGTTGTGGCTGGGCGCGTTCCTCGATGTCGTCGTCTTCGCCGGCTACACGCTCAGCATCGTGCTGCGTGACCCGCTGGGGTTCGGCGCGCTCGGGACCGGGCTCTACCGCGGCCCGTCGCAAATCCTGACCTTCGCGTTGCCGCTCGTCAGCCCCCCCTCGCTGCTCGTCGCGCCGGTGGCCCTGACCTGGCTGGCCGGTGCGCTGGCAGGTGAATGCCTGGCCCGCCGCTGGACCTCGCTGCTGCCCTACGGCGGCTTCCTGGTGGCGTTCGGCCTGGCCTACGCCGGCACGCAGCGCGCGGCTGGGTCGGCGGACGCAGCCGTGCTGGACGACACCCTGCTCGGTGGCGCATTGCTCGCCACTCTGGCGTTGCTGCGAGCCGCGCAGGCCTGGGTGCGGCAGGACGAGGCCGCCGAGGCGACCCAGCCTGACGGCGTGCTGCCGCTGCGCGGTTTCGCGGTCGGCGTGGCGTCAGCGCTGGTCATCGCGGCGACGGCGTCGATGATCGTGCAGTCCAGCGCGTTCCCGAAGCGGGCGACGACGCCCCAGCGGGTTCCGTCGGTCGACGACTCGCGCCCCCTCGGTCCCGTGTCCTTCGTCGCGGGCCTACGGCCCCGGACCACCCGGGCCGTCGCGCGACAGGTGTTCTCGGTGACGCTCGACGGTCCCGCACCGAGGTACTTCGGCATCGCGAACGTCGACAATTACGACGGTGCCGGATGGTCGTTCGACCGGACGTTCCGTCCTTCGGGCGGAGTGCTGCCCCAGGACACCGATCCAGACCTGCGCGCGCCGGGACCCGCGGTGCTGCAGACCTACCGGGTCGCCCCCGGCCCGCTGACGAGCGCGCCGTGGATGCCGACGCTGTACCGCGCCACGAGAGTCACCGGCACATCGGTGGACATCGACGAGAGCAGCGGCATGATCGTCCCGGCGAGCGCCCTGCCGGACGGTGCCCGCTACACCGTCGTGTCCGCAGTTCCGCGCGCCGCGTTCTCGCGGCTGCGACCGGCGCGGGTGACCGTCGATACGGCGGCCCCGTCCATCGACTCGCAGCTCCCGGGAGCGCTGCGCCCGACGCTCGATCGGCTGATCTCGGAGTTCGCAGCGGACACAGGTGTGCCGAGTGCGCCCGCCGTGCCGTTCCTGCAGGCATTGCAGCGGAATTTGCGCTCGAAGTACCTGCTGTCGGGCGCCGCGCGGGCAGGTGCGAGCGACCAGCAGTCGGCGACACCGAGCACCGGGCGGCCCACCGCGCCGGCCTCGTCGCGCCCGACGTCAGCCGCCGGGTCATCGGCCGCGGGGGCATCGGCCGACCGCGCTGGGGGCACCAGCTTCGCCGACGTACTCGGCTCGATCCTCGGCCAGCGCAGCGGCACTCCGGAACAGTTCGCCACACTGGTCGCACTGGTGGCCCGCGAACTCGGCGTGCCCGCGCGCGTCGTGACCGGCTTCCGGGCGACGAGCGACGGCGGGTTCGACATGCTGCCGGCGGGCAATCACTCCGTGAACACCTCCGAGGCGTGGACGTGGGCCGAGGTACCGATCGTCGGACAGGGGTGGGTAGTGCTCGACGTCGCGCCCGGGCGATACGCCGCCACCGCGCAGGAACCTGGTGCAGGCGCCGCGTCGTCGTCGAGCACGAGCGCGTTGCCCAGTCGCAACGCATTGGTTACCAGCGCGAGCGGCGGCCACGCAGTCGCTGGCAAGTCCCGGGTGCCCGACACAACGTCGTCCCCTGGGCACGGCCTGTTGGTGGCGTTGCTGATTGCGTCGGCTGCACTCGCCGTGGCACTGCTGCTCGCGCTCGGATCTCGCAAGCAGGTGCGCGCGGCTCGACGCAGGCGCGCGGAGGATCCGCGTACCCGATTACTCGGCGCATGGCAGGAGAGCATGGACATGCTGACCGAAGCCGGTCTGCCCGAACTCACCACGTCGACCAGCGCCGAGATCGCGCTGTTGGCGGGCGAGCAGTTCGGCCCGACACCAGGCGAACAGGCCGCCGCGCTCGGACGCAGCGCCAACGCGGTTGCGTACAGCTCGCGGACGGTCGTACACCCGGCGGACGTCGAGCGGGCCTGGGCGGCGCACCGGGTGCTGCGCCATTCGGTGCGGCAGCAACTGGGGTGGCGGCGACGGGTGTTGGCGACGATGCGCTATCACCGCAGCAGGATCGACGACGGCCGGCGCCGGCGCTAGCCGGTGTCGCGGAATGCTTCAGCGTGCGGCTCGCGCCAGCGCGCGCAACCGGTGGGCCTCGAGCCGGGCATGCAGGTCGCGCAGCTCTGATCCCGCACGTTTGGTGGCGCGCAGCTCGACCGCACCGGCCGGGGTGAGCGCGACCAGCACGCCCGGCGACCGCGGCGAGTCGTCCCCGTTCGGGAAGTGCGGCGCGAAGCCCTGGACCTGCGACCAGGACAGGCGCTCGGTGTGCATCGTCCGGCGCAGCGTCAGGCCGTGCTCGTCCGCGGTCAGCCGATGGGTGCCCGAGCGCACCGTCTCGCTCGGGCGTAGCAAACTCAGGTCGTAGGCGAGATCCCCGACGAACGTCGGCCGGCCGGTGGGTTGCTGCGGCGGGGTACGGGTGGCCCAGACGGGCACCCCGGGGTGAGGCGTGTCGCCTGCTGCCGGCGTCGGTGCATACGGATAGGCGTCCCGGGACCGCTCCGCGGGTGCGATCGGGAACGGTTCGGCCGGGGGTTGCTGACCTGCCGTGAGCGGGGCCCACCAGGACGGGAAGCTGCCGGTGGGTCGCGGCGCGGGCGGATCCGCTGCCGTGGCCCCGTTGACCGGTTCGGCGGCCGGCTCTTCTGTGGCCGGCTCACTGTCCTCGGGCACGACGGTCTCCCCCCATGCCGACGCACCGTTCGAGTCGACTGGCGCGTCACTGTCCGCAGGATGAGCGGGGTACGTAGCGGCCGCTCCGGCTTCGTGTTGATCCTGGGCCTGGTCCTGGGCCTGGTCCTGGTCCTGGTCCTGGTCCTGGACCTCGCGAACTGGCGTGGCGAACGCGTGCTGGGTTGCTGGGCCCCACGCGGCGGGCGATGCGGCCCAACCGGGTGGGTCCGGAGGCGGGTGCTGGATCGATGCTGGCCGGCCCCCGGGCGGTTGCGGCGGACCATGCGGTCGCGACTCAGGCGACAACGCTCCCAGCGCCGAGGGCAACCCGCGGGGCACCTCGTCCGGCATCCGCGTCACGGCCGGCGCGTGCTGCCCGGGTGCGGTGTCGCGGATCAGGAACTGGGTACCGGGCCACCCCTGCTCGATCTCGACCTGAGCCAGTTCGGCCGCGAATTCGGCGGCCGTCGGCGGGCGTTGTGCCCGGTCCTTCGACATCGCGCGAATGATGAGGTCTGACAACCGCACCGGGACGTCCTTACCGGACAGCCGATGCACGGGATCGCGGAGAATACGAAGGATTACCGAGGCGGGCGACTCGCCCTCGTAGGTCCGGAACGCCGAGTGGCCGGCGATCAACTGGTAGAGCGAGGACGCCAACTCGTAGACGTCCGTCGCCGCCGATGTCCCGCCGCCCTCGAGCAACTCCGGCGCGGCGTGCAGTGTCGTGAAGTCGAACAGGCCGGCGGTCGTCTGGGTTGCCGATTGCAACATCGCCACTCCGAAGTCGGCGAGTGCGGGTTCACCGAACTCGGTGACCAGGATGTTCTGCGGCTTCACGTCTCGATGAAGAATCCCGCCGCGGTGCGCCGTCTCCAGCGCACCAGCGATCTTGATGCCGATGGCTACGGCGTCCGGGACGGAAAGCCGGTCACCGAGGTAGAGCCGATCGGCCACAGACCCCGAACACAGCTCCAGGACGAGAGCGGGGCGTCCGTCCGGAGTCCGGAAATTGCGAAAGAGCGTCACGATGTTGGGGTGGGAACTCAGCGCACCGAGTGCAGCCGACTCGCGTTCGAAGGACTCGATCGCACGCGGCGAGGCATCACGCACATTCAGTAGCTTCAGCGCGACCATCCGCTGCGTGCCGGATTCACGCGCACGGAAGACGACCGCCAGGCTCCCCGTGCCGATCTCGACCACATCGGTGAAGCCCGGGAACAGCTCGTGGCCGCGCCCGGCCTTGCGCCTGAGCGCCACGTGCAACCTCCGCCGTAGGTTCGGCCCGCGGCTGCAATGCCAACCCGCTGCCGACGTCACCGTGACGCGCTGCGTCGTACCCGCCACGAGGGTACCAACGCACCGAGGTTGCGGAAGTCGCAAGTACAGTCGCATCGTCCGGTTCGGTGGACGATGCTCAGTCGAGCAGCGCGCTGGTGATCCGGTGCAGCACCGTGAGATCGTCGTCGCCCAGCGCACGCACCTGCCTCGGCGCGGTCGCCAGAATGCGCTCCGCGCGCCTGGCCTCGCGTCGCCCGTCCGCGGTGGCGGTCACGACCTTTGCGCGGCGGTCGTCCGGATGCGCGGTTCGCGCGACCAGACCGCGTGCTTCGAGATCGTCGACTACGAGTGTCGTGTACGGCGAATCTGTCATCAGGGCGGACGCCAGGTCTCGCATGGCAATCGGGCCCGCCGCCACTCGGCGCAGTGCCTTGACCCGTAGGAAGCTCATGTCGAGCGCGTCGCACACCTCGCGCCGGCGATCGTTGTGGTCCAGGACGATCGACCGCAGCGCCTGCCAGACCTCGCGTTCCAGGGTCGCCCGCGACGTCATGGCGTTGCCGGCACGAGCCGGTCCTCGTCGGCGAACTCGCGCGCCGTCTCTTCGGCGGTGCGACGGGCCCACGGGCTGGAGGTGAGCACGCCGAGTGCGAGCACCGCGACACCGCAACCGGCGACGATCCACCAGGCCACCACGCTGGCATCGAAAAATGCGGCATGGATGCTGGCGCCGGCCAGTCCTGAGTTGAGCACCGCGCCCGCTACGGCGACGCCCAGCGTCGCGCCGACCTGGCGGCTCGTGGACGCGATGGCCGCAGCCACGCCCGCTTGCGCGCGGGGCATCCCGGACACCGCGCTGTTGGTGATCGGGGCGTTGACCAGACCGAAACCGATCGCGAACACGGCGTAGCTTGCCAGCACCCGGAGCAGTGACGTGTCTGCGTTCAGGCCGGCGAGCATCGTGCCCGCGGCGATGATGGCGACACCCGCACACACCGTCGGGATGCGCGGCCCGCGCGCACCTACAACGCGTCCCGAGATCGGGGCCAGAACCATCGAACCGACCGCGAGAGGCAGCGTGCACACACCTGCCTGCAGCGGAGAATAACCACGGACTTCCTGCAGGTAGAGGGTGTTGAGGAAGAGGAATCCGGCGTACGCACCGAAGGCGCACATCGCCATCAGCGTCGCGCCGGAGAACGGGACGCTGCGGAAGAACTGCAACTCGACCAGCGGATCATCGCGACGGCGCTCGTAGCCCACCAGTGACACTGCGGCGATGGCAGCGACGGCCAATAGCAGCAGAGTGGGTGCCGAAGTCCAGCCGTGATGCGGCGCCTCGATGATCGCGTAGGTCAACGTCGCCAGGGTGGTCACGACGAGCACTTGTCCCACGACATCAGGACGGCGGGCCCGCGGGGCACGCGACTCCGGCACGAACAGCGCTGTCAGCACCAACGCGGCGATGCCGATCGGGATGTTGATCCAGAAAATGCCGCGCCAGCCGACCGACTCGATCAGGACGCCGCCCACAACCGGACCCAGACCGACGCTGATGCCGACAACGCCACCCCATACCCCGATCGCGGCCGCACGTTCACGTGGTTCGGTGAACACATTCGCGATGATCGACATTGCGACCGGATTCAGCATCGACCCGCCGATAGCCTGCACCATGCGGAACAGGACCAGCCAGGTCAGCGACGGGGCGACACTGCAGAGCGCTGAACCCAGCGTGAAGACCGCGAGCCCGATCTGAAAGGTGCGCCGCCTGCCCACGCGGTCACCCGTCGAACCGGACAGGATCAGCAAGCTGGCGAGGACGAGCGTGTAGGCGTCGATCGTCCATTGGAGATCCGACAGCGACGCGTGCAGGTCGAGGTGGATGGTGTGCAACGCGACGTTGACGATGGTGCTGTCCATGACGACGACCAGCAGGCTCAGGCAGCAGATTGCCAGGACGAGCAGACGGCGCTTGCGGGATAGCTCAGGCATCAGTTTCCTGGATCGTTGTACGTATACAACCATCGTAGCTGTACCACGACTTCTCAGCTCTCGTTGCCGACGCCTGCGGCTATCTGCACCTCGTTCTCGCGCTCTGCCCGGTCCAGCTCGTCCTGCTCGGGCTGACGGCAGGATCCACCGCCATCAGCACGAAGTTGCCGTAGAGGGTGCGCGCAGTACCCAGGCGCGCCCTGAGCCACGGAGCACCCCAGACCGCGAAGCCTGCGACGAGAATGCCCCACCCGCAGAACACCAGGCCGAGCTGTTGCGGGCTGATCGGCTGCATCCGGAACGGCGAGTATCCGAGGAGCGTGAAGAAGCCCCAGTTGTAGAGCAGGCCCACGCCGCTCGTGGTCGCCAGCGCGCGGTGTTTGAGCGCCTTGATCGGTTCGCTGATGCTCTGCTTGCGTTCCGGCGCCGGGGTGGGGGGCAGTAGCACCAGCGTGGCAATCAGGGCCAGGGCCATCAGCGCGCAAACACCGTAGAACGGTCCCCGCCAGCTGATCGAGCCGAGCTCACCGCCGAGCAGCGGTCCGAGCGCGATACCGACGCCGAGTGCCGCTTCGTAGAGGATGATCGCGCCCGCGAAACCGCCACTGGCCAACTGAAGGAAGATAACGCAGGCGAAGGCGACGGCCCAGACAGCCCTGGGATGAGTGAAGGGGCCTGACCGTCGGGGTGTGGGCAGTCACAGCGCAGGCGTCCTCTGTCGTCTGGTGCTGCGGGCGAGTAGGCGTTCGATTGCGGGGAGGGCGGCAACGAGGGCGGCCCGATCCGCCGGCTCGAGGTGGTGCAGTTCGGCGCGCACCGCCTCGCTCCGTCCGGCGTGCCGGTCGGCCAGCACCCTGCGCCCGACTGGGGTGATGCGGACGAGCGCGGCCCGTCCGTCGCTCGGGTCAGGCAGGCGCTCGGCCTGGCCGGCCGCTTCCAGCCGATTGACCAGCGTCGTCATGCCGGGCTGGCTGATCGCCTCCCGCTCGGCCAGCTCGGAGATCCGCAGTGGACCCTCGGCCTGGAGCGTGTCCAAGGTGGTGATCGCGGTGGAGCTGATCTGGTTCGGCGCGAGGCGCCGCAGCCAGGCGACCAATCGCTCGAGACCATCGGCGACCTCGGCGAGGTCCGCTGCTCGTCCCATAGCTGCACTATATAACTTGCTTATGCACCTGTTCGAGGTGGACGGGCTGTTGGTGTTCAGCATCGCGCGAGGCGCGAGAATCGGGAGGTGACGACCAGTGGACGCAACACGTCCGACAACACTGCGAACAACACGCCGCACGAGGTCCTGGATCGCACGGTGCGCGCCTCGCTGTCGGCGTTGAGCACGGACGGACCCCCACCCCAGCCGCGCTTACTTCAGTTGTTCGACGCCATGGCGGGTAGCCGGTTGCTCGACATCCAGGCCCGGCGGATGCGCGAGAAGGGCCAGGGCTTCTACACGATCGGCTCAGCGGGGCACGAGTCGAACGCCGTCGTCGCCGAGGCGCTGCGCCCGAGTGACCCGGCGCTGCTGCACTATCGCTCCGGCGGGTTCTTCCTGACCCGGTCGCTGCAAGCCGGACGATCGCTGGACAGCGCCCTGCGGGCGGTGCTGCTGGGCAGCGTGGGTGCACTGGCCGACCCCGCCTCCGGCGGGCGGCACAAGGTGTGGGGCGACGCGGCGCTGGCGGTCATCCCGCAGACGTCAACGATCGCCTCGCACCTGCCCAGAGCGGTCGGCGTCGCCTTCGCCATCGGACGTGGCCGCCGCCTCGGACTGCCCACCCGGTGGCCAGATGACGCCGTCACCGTGTGCAGCTTCGGCGACGCCAGCCTCAACCACTCCACCGCGGCGGGGGCGCTGAACACCGCCGGGTACTGCGTCACCCAGGGCCTGCCGCTGCCGCTCGTGCTGGTGTGCGAGGACAACGGGCTGGGCATATCGGTGCCCTCGCCCGCCGGCTGGGTTGCCGCCGCCGCACAGCGCCCGGGCATTCGATACCTCGTCGCGGACGGTGAGGACATCGACGCGGTCACCACCGCGGCGCAGCAGGCGGTCCACATCGCCCGCCGTGAGCAGCGACCGGCGCTGCTGCACCTGCGCACCGTCCGCTTCCTCGCTCACGCCGGCACCGACGTCGAGACCGGCTACCGGAGCGCCGCAGCGATCACCGCGGAGCGGGCCCGGGATCCGCTGCTAGCCCTGGCCGCGCGCATCGGGGCCGCCGATCCCGCCGCGCGCTACGGCGAGATCGCGGCCCGGGTGGCGGCGATCTCCCAGGAACTCACCGCTGAGCCCACGCTGCGCGACGCGGCGACGATCATGGCCCCTCTGGCGCCGCGGCACGACGAGCACGCAAAGCCCGATCTCGCGCGGTTGCCCGCCACCGACGCTTCGGTGACGCTCGCGCAGAGCATCAATTCCGCCCTCGCGGACGCGCTCACCGCGCGGCCGGAGATGCTGGTCTTCGGCGAGGACGTGGCCCGCAAGGGCGGCGTGTACGGCCTGACCCGCGGCCTGCAGCAGCGCTTCGGGGCGCCCCGGGTGTTCGACACGCTCCTCGACGAGCAGGCCATCCTCGGCCTTGGTCTTGGGCTGGGCGTCAGCGGCCTGTTGCCGGTCCCCGAGATCCAGTACCTGGCCTACCTGCACAACGCCGAGGATCAAATTCGCGGCGAGGCCGCCAGCCTGCGGTTCTTCTCCAACGCGACGTTCACGAACCCGATGGTGGTGCGGGTCGCCGGGCTCGGGTACCAGAAGGGGTTCGGCGGCCACTTCCACAACGACGACGCCGTCGCCGTGCTGCGCGACATTCCCGGCCTGGTGGTCGCGGTGCCGTCCCGGCCCGACGACGCCGGGCCGATGCTGCGCGCCTGCCTGGACGCCGCCACCGCAACGGGTCAGGTCAGCATCTACCTGGAGCCCATCGCGCTCTATCACGAGCGCGACCTGTACGAACCCGGCGACCGGGCCTGGCTCGCCTCGTCCCGGCCCGACGCGGTCGCGCCGATCGGCACCGGACGGGTGCACGGCGAGGGCGACGATCTCACCATCGTCACCTTCGGCAACGGCGTACGAATGTCGCTGCGCGTCGCCCGCCGCCTCGCGGCACGCGGCGTGCACGCTCGCGTGCTTGACCTGCGCTGGATCGCGCCGCTACCGGTGGCCGACCTGCTTCGCGAGTCGGAGGCCACCGACCGGGTGCTGGTCGCGGACGAGACGCGCCGGAGCGGCGGCGTCGGCGAAGGTGTGGTGACCGCCCTGGTCGAGCACGGGTTCCGCGGGCGGATCGCGCGCGTGGCCAGCCATGACAGCTACATTCCGCTCGGCGACGCGGCCAACCTCATCCTCTTGGACGAGGGCACCATCGAGCGAGCGGCGTTGGACGTCGTGCGCTGAACCGAGCCGGGCACCGGGTCGGGAGCCTCAGCGTCGAGGACGCGCGGGCCGGCGGCGCGAATCAGCACGGTCACCCAGGTGCGCCACGGCCGCCACGGCTCGGCGATTCGCTCCATCGCCGCCCGATCGGGCGCCACGTCGAACTCGTAGAGCCGGCGAACCATCTCGCACACCCGCGGCTCTTCGGTCGCCAGGACGTCGGTGAAACCGGTCGCCCGGATGACGATGAGCGAGGCGTAGAACGGGCCGATGCCCTTCACCTGCTGGACGGCCTGAAGTGACGCGTCCGGGCCCATTGCCTGCAGCGCGGCCACCTCCAGCAACCCGCTCTGCGCCGCGCGAGCCACCCCGTGCAGCCGTTCCAGGCGTTGCGGTTCGATCCCTGGGAACTGTTGCACCCCGAGCAGTTGCTTCGGCGTCGGCAGCGCGACCAGCCGCTCTCCCGCGAGCTCGAACTCGGTGCCGTGGACGCGGCTCAGCTCGTCGCGTACTCCCGCCATCTGCCAGCCGGGGCGCCGCGCGCTGAGCACCGCCCACGTCGCCGCCTCGTACGGCGAGTAGAACAGCGGCGGACGCAGCCCCACAGCGGCCTGCTGCAACCGGCCGATGACCGGATCGCGTGCGCCGACCTCGTCGTAGCTGCGTGCGTCGTGATCCAGCGACAGCACGCGGGCGACCTGTGCCTCGATTGCGCTCAGCTCCCCCGGCCCGTGCGCGAGGCACTGCACCGTCCCGCCGGTCTGCCGGACCTCGACCCCGACGTGCTGCTCGTACCCGCCGTCCACGCAGAACGCCAGCCGCATGACGCCGTCCCATTCCGGGTCGCGGCTGCCCACCCCGGCCGGTCGCACCCGCTGCCCGAAGCCGAACAGTGCCGACTCGCGCAAGGAAAATGCGCCACGGGGTTCGATGGTAAAGCTGCGGCTGCTCATGGCGAGATGGTCCACCGCACCTACGACAACGCCGCCCTTGGCCCCTGAGCAGGGTGGCGCGCGGCGTGTAGCCCTGCTACGGGGCCAAGGAGGCACGACCAGCGTCGAGGACGCGGGGACATCACGTGCGTAGCCGGCTGCCAGGCGTGCGGCGAACCGCCCGCAACTCGCGCTGGTTCACGCCATCAGCACAACGCGGCGAGCACCCGCCCGATCGCCGCCACACCGCGGTCGAGCTCGACGATCTCGACCGTGAGCGCCGGGCGGACGCGCAGGCTCGACGTGCCACAGCCGAGCACGAGCACCCGCTCGTCCTCCCGCAACCGGTGCACGACCTCGTCGCGCAGCTCCGGGCTGGGCAGCGTGAACGCGCACATCAATCCGCGCCCGCGCACCTCGGAGACGACCGGGCATTTCGCGGCGAGCGCGCGCAGTGATTCGAGCAGGTGCCGCCCGACCGAGCCGGCCCGCGCGATCAGGAAGTCGGACTCGATGACCTCGAGGATCCGCCGCGCCCGGACCATGTCGGTGAGGTTGCCGCCCCAGGTGGAGTTCAGGCGGGACGACACCGCGAACACGTTGGCCGGCACCTCGTCGACCCGACCGCCGGCCATCACGCCGCAGACCTGAGCCTTCTTGCCGAAGGCGACGACGTCGGGCTGCACGCCCAGCTGCTGGTAGGCCCATGCGGTGCCGGTCATCCCGACTCCGGTTTGCACCTCGTCCATGACGAACAATGCGTCGAACTCCCGGCAGAGCGCCTGCATGGCCTGCAGGAACTCGGGCCGGAAGTGGTTGTCGCCGCCCTCACCCTGGATCGGCTCGGCGATGAAGCAGGCGATGTCGTGCGGGTTCGCCTCAAACGCGGCGCGGGCCGCGGCGACGGCGACCGCCTCCGCCGCCTCGACGTCGTCCGTGCCGTTGATCGAGGGTGACGGGATGCGCGGCCAGTCGAACTTCGGGAATCGCGCGACCTTATTCGGGTCGGTGTTCGTCAGCGACATCGTGTAGCCGGTGCGGCCGTGGAACGCCTTCTCGAGGTGCAGGACCCTAGTTCCCAGCGCAGAGTCGATGCCGTGCGCCTCGTTCCAGCGGCTCTTCCAATCGAAGGCCACCTTGAGCGCGTTCTCGACGGCCAAACCGCCGCCGTCGATGAAGAACAGGTGCGGCAGTGCCGGATCCCCGAGCACCCGGGCGAAGGTCTCGACGAAGCGGGCCATCGGGACGGTGTAGATGTCGGAATTGCTCGGCTTGTTGAGCGCCGCACGTCCGATCTCGTCGACGAATTCCGCGTCACCGGCAAGATCGGGGTGATTCATGCCCAGCGCGGACGAGGCGAAGAACGTGAACAGGTCGAGATAGGTCGAGCCGTCGCGGGCGTCGACCAGGGTCGAACCCTGGGACCGGTCGAGGTCCAGAACCAGGTCGTAGCCGTCGGCGAGCATGTGCCGGGCGATGGCGCCGTGGACTTCGGTGGGGGCGATATCGAAGCGCGTCATCGTCATGCCCCGATTCTAACCGGACTATTTCCTGTCGTCTAACCGCGACGCGGGAAATTTTCCTGCGACGAACGCGCCGGCGTGGCGGGGCGTTCGAAGAAGGTCTGCAAGACGACCGTTGTTCGCGTCGAGACATTGGCACGCTTGCGGATATCGCGGATCAGCTCCTCCAGGGCGCTCGGCGAGGTGACCCGGACGAACAGCACGAAGCTGTCCTCCCCGGCGACCGAATGGCAGGATTCGATCTCGCCGAGAGCGCGCAGCCGGTCAGGGATGTCGTACTCGTGCGCCGGATCGAGAGGCGTGATCGAGACGACGGCGGCCAGCGGCAGCCCCACGGCGTCGGGGTCGACGTCCGCGCGGTAGCCGCGGATCACCCCGTCGGACTCCATCCGCCGCACCCGTGCCTGCACCGCGGACTTCGACAGTCCGGTGGCCTCGGCGAGGTTCTTGAGCGTGGTTCGCCCGTCGGCAACCAGCAGTGCGGCGATCAGCAGATCGGTGTCGTCCTCCAGCCGCTGCGTCATGGGCGCGACACCGTCATGGCCGAGACCTTAGGGGAGGACGGCGGTCACGCCGTCGGGGTCCGGCGTTTGGGTGAGCAACACATACAGCGGGTCTCGGTCCGCACCGTTGGCGTCCACCTTCGCTGTCATCGGGAAGGTGACGCCGTAGGTCGCCGAGCAGAATTCGGCGATCGCCTCCGGTGTGCCGGGCTCCTGGCCGCCGTCAACGCCCCGACGGTGGTCGGCGCTCCGTCAAGAGTGTGTAGCGGCGGGTCGAGTAGCTCGCTCATGCCCCCGAGCTTAGGCAGCCGGTTATCCGGCCCTGGTCGCGGACCGCAACGCGCGGACGTGACTCCAAACCCCGGATGCGAGGATCGGGTGCATGACCGACCCGTCCAGCCTGTTCACCCGCCTCGCACCCGTACTGCGGGTGTCCGATGTCGCGAAGGAACGCTCGTTCTACGAAAGTCTCGGCCTGCCGGTCAGCTACGAGGGGCCCGAGTACCCGGACTTCATCGCATTCGGCACCGATTCAGACTCCGTGCACTTCGGGATCGAGGCCACCGTGGGCGAGCTCGACCCAGCAAGCGTGCTCACCTTCCAGATCGGGGTCACGGACGTGGACGCCGCCATGGCGCGCTGCACCGAGGCCGAACTCAGCTACGAGCTCGAGCACAACGACCCGGCGCCCGGCTGGTCGTACCGGCGCCTGCTGCTGCGCAGTCCGAACGGTTACCGCGTCGCGCTGGAGGGCCCACGCGAGTGACCAGCCAGCCCGGCCTCTTCGCACTCGGCACGACCGAGCACTGCCATCTCGAGCTTGTCTAGGCGCCCGTGGCGGACCGCGGCGGGTATGCGCAGGCCCGATCCCAGCAGGAAAATAATGCACACGTTCGAATGTGACCTACGATGGGGGCATGACGATCGCGTTCCAGGCGTCGCTGCTCGATCTCGCAGACGACATCGGGCCCGGTCCACTTGCCGGTGCCGTCACCCGCACGCCATTGCGCGGCGGCGCCTGGATCGATACGTGTCCCGGCTGGTTGCGCGGCGCCGACGCTCTGTTCGAACGGCTCCGCGACGGTGTCGACTGGCGGGCCGAGCGGCGCCAGATGTACGAGCGCGTTGTCGACGTTCCGCGCCTGCTCGCTTTCTACGACGAGACGCAACCGCTGCCCGATCCGGCGCTCGACGAGCTCAAAGCGGCGCTGGACGCTCACTACGGCCCCGAGCTCGGTGAAACCTTCGCCACCGCGGGGCTCTGCCTCTACCGTGACGGGCGCGACAGCGTGGCCTGGCACGGTGATCGCATCGGGCGCAGCTCGACCGAGGACACGATGGTCGCGATCGTTTCCGTCGGCGCGCCGCGGCCGTTGCTGCTGCGTCCCGCCGGTGGCGGCCGCACCGAGGCGCGCCACGACGTCGGGCACGGCGACCTGCTCGTGATGGGCGGCAGCTGCCAGCGCACCTGGGAGCACTGCGTCCCGAAGACGACCCGGCCGACCGGACCGCGCATCAGCATCCAGTTCCGGCCCTACGGCGTCCGCTAAGGCCCCGATGCGCAGCGTGGCTGCGCAACCCGTGATCATCAGCCCGTCAGCGTGGCGCGCGAATGCCCACGGGTAGTTGATCACCGCTCGGTGCGCGCGGCTCGGAACCGTGCGGGCGGGCCGGTACGCGACGGCTACCCTTCGAACACCGCTCGCATCTGCTCGTCGCACTCCTTCTCACCGAGCACGAGCACCTCGTCCCCGGCATGCAGCTTCGTCGTGCCGCGTACCATCACCAAACCGCGCTCCCGGACCACGAAGCTGATCCAGGACTGCTCGGGAAGTTCGGTGAGATCGCTGATCGTGCGGCCGTCCGCGGGCGCGCCCTTCCCGATCGTGTAGCGGTACACACCCTCCGGCTCGTCGCGCAACCGCACCCCGAGCGCCCACGGTTCGGGTTCGATCGGATGCATCGGCACCTTGAGCAGGTGTGCAGCGGTTGGCGTCAGACTGCCCTGGACCAGCACTGAGAACACCACTACGACGACCACGATGCCGAACAGCCGATCGCCGTCCGGCACGTGCGCGATCACGATCAACTCGCCGAGAAGCAACGGCACCGCGCCCTTGAGTCCGGCGAACAACACGAACGCGTTCTCGTTGCCCCGTAGCCGCGCAGGGACCAGGCACAGCCCCACGAACAGCGGGCGGATCACGAATGCCACAACGACGGCCAGCACGAGACCCGGAATCCAGACATTGGCGCGCGACAGCACCGACAGGTCGACCGTCAGCCCGAGCGCAACGAACGCGACGATCTCGGCCAGGCTCGCGAGCGCCGAATGAAAGCGTTCGATCTCGTGCTTGTAGGGCGCTCGTTCGTCACCGAGGATGATCGCGGCCACGAAGACCGCGAGAAATCCGGACCCGTGCAGCAAGGTCGCGGCGCCGAAGAGAAGCAGTGCGCACGCGAGAGTCCGCAGCGGGTACAAGCCCTCACCGGGCAGGCTGACCCGGCGCATGAACACCAGTAGCGCGCGCCCACCGAGCACACCTACCAGCGCACCCACGGCCATCTGGAGCAGGAACTGAAGACCGACGTCTCCGAACGCGCCGACGCTGAGTCCGCCCGCGGCAAGCAGGCTTGCCATGAGCGCGATGGCGACCGGGTCGTTGGCTCCTGACTCACCCTCCAGGATCGTGCCGCTGCGTCCCGCGATCTCTCGTGGCCCGAGGACCGAGAACACGACCGCCGGGTCGGTCGGCGCGATCGCGGTGGCGACGAGCAGCGCGACGAACCAGTCCAGGCCGAACGCGTAGTGCAGCAGGACGGCCGCGCCCGCCGTGGTGAGGAATGTGCCGAGCACGCCGACGACGGCGATCGGGCCGGCCGCCGAACGGAACCGGCGGAGCCCGATGTGCATCCCGCCGTCGAACAGGATGCAGACGAGGGCAACGGTGAGGATGTTCTCGACGGCATGGCCGGGCGGCGCGTGCAGCTGCGGTACGACCTTCACCGCGATCGCCGAGGCGACCAGCACGAGCAGCGGAACGGGGACCTTCAGCCGCTCGGTGAGCCGGTTGGACAGGACGGCGACGAGCACGACCGCGGCCGAGAGCAGCACGATCAGGGCGAAATGGCGCGCTTCGTTCATGGGTCTCCGTGGGCAGGCGGAAGTCGTTGCCGACCAGACTTCCCGGCGCACCGCGTTCGACCCTAGCGAAGGTCGGGCTCCGCGCAATCGGACCGGGCCGCACGCAACGCTGCGCGCGGCTCGGCCCGATCCCTCAAAGCTAGCCCAACAACGCCTCGGTTCAGAGAGGTCCGAGCAGATTGTGCTGCGTCAACAGATGCGTGGCAGTTGTTCACCCAGCGGAATGTCGACAACGCGTGTCGCGCCGAAGCTCGTCGTGGCCACCACCATGCCGCGATGGTCCTCGACGCATTCACCGATGATCGCGGCCTGTGTCCCGAGCGGGTGCGCCCGCATTGCCGCCAGGACCGCTTCCGCGTGCTCGCGCGGCACGAACGCGACGAGCTTGCCCTCGTTGGCGACATACATCGGGTCGAGCCCGAGCATCGAACACGCGTTGCCGACGTCGGGCGGGATCGGGATGGATCGTTCGGTGAGCCGGACCCCGACGCCGGAGGACTTCGCGATCTCGTTGAGCGAAGTTGCCAGCCCACCGCGGGTCGGGTCCCGCAGTACCCGCACATCCGTCGTCGCGCGCAGCATGGCCGCGACCAGCGTGTGCAATGGCGCGGTGTCGCTGACGATCTGCGCACCGAACTCCAGTCCCTCGCGCACGCTCATGACGGCGATCCCGTGCACGCCGATCTCACCGCTCACGATCACGACGTCCCCCGGACGTGCGCGATCGGGCGCGATGTCGACACCGTCGGGCACCAAGCCGATGCCGGCGGTGTTGACGTAGACACCGTCGCCGTGCCCGGCATCGACAACCTTCGTGTCGCCGGTCACGACAGCGACACCGGCCGCCCTCGCGGCCCGGCCCATGTCGTGCGCCACCCGACCGATCAGCGCGACGTCCGTCCCCTCCTCGAGCACGAACCCGCACGACAGGTACGCGGGGACGGCTCCGCTCATCGCGATGTCGTTCACGGTCCCGTTCACCGCGAGGTCGCCGATCGACCCGCCGGGGAAGAACAGTGGCCGCACCACGAATGTGTCGGTGGAGAAGGCGATCCGCGCGCCGCCCATCTCGACAACGGCAGAGTCGGCGAGGCCGCTCGGTGACGCGCCGAATGCCGGCACAAACAGATTCTCGATCAGTTCGGCGGACAACTGGCCTCCACCGCCGTGTCCCATGACGACGGTCGGGCTGTCGCGCAAGGGGACCGGGCACGTCCAGCCCTCGAAGTCGAGCGCATCGTCCAGCGCCGGGCTGTCAGGCAACCGGTGTCACCTCCCGCGCCGTGCTCAGCCGGCGGTAGAGGTAGTACGCGGCACATGCTCCCTCGCTGGACACCATGGTTGCGCCGAGCGGATTGCGGGGGGTGCAGGTCGTCCCGAACGCTGCGCACTCGTGCGGTTTGATCAGGCCTTGCAGCACCTCGCCGCTGCGGCAGATCGACGATTCCTCCGTGCGGATGTCACCGACGTCGTAGATGTACTCGGCGTCGAAGTCGCGGTACTTCGCCGACAGCCGCCACCCGCTGTCGGGGATCATCCCGATGCCTCGCCAGCTTCGGTCGACGACCTCGAAGACGTCGTCGAGCAGTGCGCGTGCAGCGAGGTTTCCCTCGGTGGTCACCGCCCGCGGGTAGGCGTTCTCGAGCCGCGCCTGTCCCGCTTCGAGTTGCCGCACCGTTCGGCGGATACCTTCCAGGATATCGAGCGGCTCGAACCCGGTCACCACGATCGGGATGTCGAACTTCTCGACGAGCCCCGGGTACTCCTGGATCCCCATCACGCTGCACACGTGGCCGGCGGCCAAGAACGCCTGCACACGGCAGGTGGGCGACTGCATGATCGCCTCGATGGCCGGGGGCACGCGCACGTGTGAGACCAGCATGCTGAAATTACTGATGCCCAGGCGCTTGGCCTGGAAGACCGCCATCGCGTTCGGGGGCGCAGTCGTCTCGAAGCCGATGCCGAAGAACACCACCTGCCGCTCAGGGTTCTCCCGAGCGATCTTCAGTGCGTCCATCGGCGAGTAGACGACCCGCACATCGCCGCCCTCGCTCTTGACGCGGAACAGGTCGCGGTTGCTGCCCGGCACGCGCAGCATGTCGCCGAAGGAGCAGAAGATGACACCCGGGCGGGACGCGATCTCCAGCGCCTTGTCGATCAGGGCGAGCGGAGTGACGCAGACCGGGCAGCCCGGGCCGTGAATCATCTCGACCTCGTCGGGCAGCAACTGGTCGATGCCGTGCCGGATGATCGAGTGCGTCTGCCCGCCGCAGACCTCCATGATCGCCCACGGTTTCGTGACCGTCGCGCGGATGTCGTCGAACAGCTTCCGGGCCAGGTCCGGGTCGCTGAACTCCTCGAGATACTTCATCGCGGTGCCTCCTCGCCTGCTTGGGCCGCTGCCTGCGCCCACGGATCGCCGAACTCCTTGTCCAACTCGCCCAGTTCTCCGAACAGGGCCAGCGTCTCCATCGCCGATTGTTCGTCCAGGCGTTGCAGCGCGAAACCGACGTGGACGATCGTGTACTCGCCGACCTGCACGTCAGGGACGAACTCGAGGCACACCTCCTTCTCCACCCCGCCGAAGTCGACGGTGGCCATGAGGGTCTGGTCGATCTCCCAGATCTTCTGCACTCTGCCCGGAACTGCTAGACACATCGCGTCCTCCTAGAGCTGTCGTCGGTCGATGTCGTTCGGGCGGCGATCGCGAGCTGGCCGAGCGCGAGGCCTGCGTCACTGGGCGGGACGAGCCGGTGCCGCAGAACGCGGAAACCGGTTCGTGGCAGGCGATCCGCACAGAGCGTCGTGAGCAACGCGTTGAGGAACACCCCTCCGGAGAGCGCAACCGTTTCGAGCCCCGTGCGTTCGCGGGTGAGTTCGGCCTGCGTCACCACCAGATCGGCGACCGCGAGATGGAACCGGGCGGCGATGACACCGGCGGTAACACCGTCGAGCACGTCCGCCGCTGCCGCCGCGATCACCGGTGCGGCGTCCATGTCGGCGCCGAAGCTGTACGGGCGGCCACAGCCCTCGATCGCGCCGCGGGCCAGTTCCTCGAAACGCATCGCCGCTTCTGCCTCGTAGTCGACGCGATGGCAGACACCCGCCAGGGACGACATCGCATCGAACAGCCGTCCCATGCTGGAGGTCGGCGTACACCCGAAGCCGCTGTCGAGCTGGCGCGCGAGCACGCGACGCTCCACCGCCGAACCCGCCGCGACGCACGGCAGCCGCTCGTCCCAGTCGACACCCGCTGCCCGCAGGTGCGCGAGCGCCATCCGCCACGGGTTGCGCACGCCCGCGTCTCCGCCGAGCAGCGGCACATAACGCAGGTGGGCCGCACGCTCGAAATCGTCGTAGTCCGCGAGCAGCACTTCGCCGCCCCACACGGCACCGTCGTCGCCGTACCCCGTGCCGTCGAAGGCGAAGCCGATGACGCGAGATCGGTCCTCGATACCGTTCTCGGCGAGCGCCGCGGCGATGTGCGCATGGTGATGCTGCACGGTGCGCATCGGCAGCCCGCTCGCCCGCGCCCAGGCCGCACTGCGGTAGGACGGGTGCCGGTCGGCCACGACAAGCTCCGGGCGCACCCTGGTGAGCATCGCGAGGTGGGCGGTCGCGGACTCGAACGCCTGCAGCGTGGCGAGATCGTCCATGTCGCCGACATGCGCCGAGAGCCACGCATAGCGGTCTTCGCCGACGCAGAATGTGTTCTTCACGTCCCCGCCCACCGCGAGTGCGGGCCGCAACGCAACCGGCAGCGCGATCGGCAGCGGTGCATACCCGCGCGAGCGGCGTACGGGCAGCTCGGCGCCGCCGACCACCCGGATCACCGAGTCGTCGCACGGCACCTGGATCGGTCGGTCGTGACCCAGCCACGCATCGGCGAGCGGCGCGAGTTTCGTCCGGGCCGCCGCGTCGCCGGTGACGATGGGTTCGCCGGAGAGGTTGCCGCTGGTCATCACGAGCACACGCGGCCCCGGGGCTGCATCCGCAACCCCGAGCAACAGGTGGTGCAGCGGCGTGTACGCGAGCATCACGCCGAGGTCGGGGTGCTCCGGTGCGACCTCCTCGACCACGACGCTGGGCGCGCGCTTGGCCAGCAGGACGACGGGACGCCGCGGATCGCTCAGCAGTTCCCGCTCCTGCGCGGACAGGATGGCGATCGATTCGGCTGTGGCAACATCGGCGACCATCACCGCGAACGGCTTGTCGCCGCGGTCCTTGCGCTTGCGCAGCGACGCCACCGCGGCAGCGTCGGTGGCGTCGCAGGCGAGGTGGTAGCCGCCGAGCCCCTTCACGGCCACCACAGCGCCGTCGCGCAGCGCGCGACGCGCTTCGGTGATCGCCTGGTCACCGGTGACGTCCGGCATTGCCGGACGGTGCAGGGTCAGCGTCGGTCCGCACTCCGGGCAGGCAACCGTCTGCGCGTGAAAGCGCCGGTCGGACGGGTCGGTGTACTCGGCGACGCAGCGCTCGCAGAGCGGGAGGTCGGCCATGGTGGTGGCCGGCCGGTCGTAGGGCAGGTCGCGGACGATGGTGAAGCGTGGGCCGCAGTTTGTGCAGCTGATGAAGGCATGGCGGAAGCGCCGGTCGGACGGGTTCGTCAGCTCGGCCAGGCAGTCCGGGCAGGTCGCGATGTCGGGCGACACCAGGGTGCGCACGTTCGGATCGTTCGGGTCGCGTGTTTCGGCGATGGTGAAGCCGGTGCCGCCGACACACGCGATGTCATCGGCGGCGATGCACTCGATGCGCGCGAGCGGCGGGGCGTCGGTGCCAAGCCGCGTCTCGAAGGATTCGAGCGCGGCGCCGGCGCCCTCGACCTCGATCAGGACTCCCGACCCGGTGTTGCACACCGAGCCGGACAATCCCAGTTCACCGGCCAGTGCGTACACGAAGGGGCGAAAACCCACGCCCTGGACGACGCCCTCGACGACGACGCGGCGACGGGCTCGGTGCACTGTTGTGCGGTGCTGCGTCTCGATCGCTGCGCCGACCATCACGAGCGCGACCCCCAGGTGCCGGTCTTGCGGACGGTACTCCCAATGGGCGTTGTCGTCACCTGGTCACGACCGCCCGGTGCCAGCGCGAATGCCCACGCCGTCCCTCGCCAGGGCCGCGTTGGTGCGCTCCAGCTGATCGGCGTTACGGGTTTCCAACTGCGCCACCTCGCGCGCGTCGAGCACGCCGCACACCCAGTCCCAATGCATCGCGACGTGGTCACCGATCGACAGGGGTGTGCCGCCGACGGGCGCATCGAGCAGTGACCGGCCGTCCGCCGCCCAGGCGGCGCTCGATTCCCGCGGTGGGCCGAGTTCCAGGCGCCCGTCCTGCAGGACGAGCGGGCGCGAGCGGACCCGCACGCGTTGGCCGTCGACCGCGACGATCTCTCCCCATCGAATTCGGCACTGATCCAGGACCGATAGGGCGACCGTCGTGTTCGTGGTTCGCCGCAGGAGTCCGGACCAGGGATATACCGCGAAGACCTGGTAGCCGTGGTGCGGCAAACCCGGCATCCAGGTGGCACCCGGTTGGCCTGCGAAGCGCTGCTGCAACCAGCCCATCGCGTATTCAGGGTCGATCTCGTCGAGCAGCTCGTTGCCGATCCAGTACGCCTCGACGACCCGCGCATCCAGCGGATCGGCGATGAGCGAGCAGGACGCGATGAGTTCGAGATAAGCCCAGGCGCCGTCGAACCTGCGGGCGTGTTCCCGGATTCTCTGCTCGGCCCCGGGTATGTCGCGGTGCAACAGGACCGACGCGTCCGCCGGGCCGCAATACCCGAGTTCGTTGGGTGGGTAGGCGTAGCGGGCGAACATCGCAGCGCCGGAGATGCTCATTCGGCCTGCCTGGGCTGACCCATCAACTCCAGGCCGGCCATCGCCTCTTCGGCACCCGCCTCGTCGACCAGCTCGACGATGAACCCCATGTGGATGATGACCCACTGGCCGAGCGCGAGTGTGGCCTGCTCGTCGTCGGTGAGCATTCCCAGGTTGACCCGCCGCTGCTCACCGAGGACGTCGACGAGCACCAGCTGGTCGCCGTAACCGGCTACCCGCGACACCAGCCGACCGGGGATCCCGAGACACATCTCAGCGGCCTTGACCGAGGGGGACCGGCGCTGCGCCACTGCACAGTGCCCGCGTCAGACTGAGTACCGCTGCGGCAGCGTGCTCGACGGCGGCTGTCACCGGCTCGCTCAACCCGATGCCCTCGGACACGTTCGCCGCAACGCACCCGACGAGGTACGTGGGCGGCAGCGTGCCCCCCATCGGCTCGAGGCTGGCCAGCACCGAGACCGGCGACATCCCGTGCGCGTCGAACACACCGTCACCGATGTCCTCGGAACCGATCTCGAGGACGGTCACTGTGCCCGGTGGGTCTCCGGACGGGGTGCGGGGCACGACGTCGACGACGACGAACGCGTCGACGCCTTCGAGCAGGTCGTACACGAGGTGCATGCCGCGGATCCCGTAGTCGACCACTCGGACAGTGTCCGGCAACTCTGCGGCACGGGGAGGTGACAGCAGCCTTGCGGCGACCGCCGGACCGAAACCGTCGTCGCTGAAGAAGATGTTGCCGATCCCCGCGACCAGAACGCTGGCCGTCACTAGGTGCTCTTGTCCTCTCCTCGCCCCGTGCCCGCCGTGTGAGAAGGCCCGTTGGATGCCTGCTCGGGCTCGCCGTCGGGTGTGTCCGGTGCCGGCTGTTCATCGGCGGGCGAGGCGACTGCGCCGCGCTCGGTGTCCGCCGGTTCGGGCGCCTTCATGTCAGGGTCACTGACCGGCGCGGTGGCTCCGGCCGTCCGGGCACCGGCCTTCTCGGTGTCCGACTCGGCGTCTGCCTCGGTCTTGCGCCCATCGTAGGGCGGAACCGTCGCCCCGCTGTCGTCTTGTGTCGTCATTCCAGCTCCGAACGGGATAGGGGCGCCAACACGCTCAGGGCGTCGGGAGATGCGGTGCGTCGTCGCCGGATCCTTGGGTATCCACCGCGGAGTCCGACGCTTCGTCAGACGCCCCGGACGGTCGTTCCACGGGACCACCGGAGGGCCCGTCCGAGCCGGAGTCGCGCGATCTCGGCGAACCGCGAGCTTCCTGCGGTTCCTCGTCGAGGGGCTCAGCTGGGTTGTCGGTCATGTTGTCTCCATGTCGGTGACGACTACATGCTGCGCATCTTGAGGTAGCGCTTGATGTCCGGTATTGAGCGCACACCGATCGCGACGGCGCCTACGGCAATCGTGCCGACAATCGCGGTGGCCATGATTCCGATCGATCTCACGGTCGACTCTCCTCTCGTTGATGATCAGGTTCGGACGATGACGGGGGACGTTCGGACAGCGGCTCGAGCTCGTCAGGTGCGAAGTACAGGTAGCGCCCGTACCAGTCGTGCAGTTCGGCCGCGGGATCGTCCACGAGGATGACGGCCACATGGGTCTCGCCGTCGACATCGGAATGCACCGCCGCGACACGAGCGACCTGATTGGCGAAGAAGAGATCCTGCGCGTCAGCGCGACGGGACGGGTGGATCCGCACGATGCTGCCCGCCGCAACCGCGATGCCGTTAACGACAACGATGTCGGTTTCCGGGGCAACGCTGGCGTCGACCGCGGGGTCCCACCACGGCACCTCCGCGTCGAAGCCGAAGGAACCGCTCAGATCGACGTCGGCCAGAGCATGCGGGTCGCGCAGCACTCCGTGCAGCTGCTGCATCGCCTCCGGAGACATTGCGTCGCAGCGGTCGATGATCTCGGCCGCGCGCGGATCGGTCGCGCGCGCCGCCGCCTTTTCCTCGTCGGTGAGCGTCATGACTCGCAGCGTCAGGATCTCGTCGATCTCGGTCGAATCGAAGAGGGCGCCCGCGCTCTGCGGCGCCAACTCCGGGTGGTCATCGAGGATGATCGGCGACACGAGCAGCACCGAGTCGTCACCGCGCGGGCCTGCCAGGATCGGCCAGCAGCGGTGCTGTTGACACGCCGCCGCCGCATCCGCGACCTCGGCGGGCGGGTCCGTCATCGACACGAACCGGCAACCCTGCGCCTCCAGCAACAGGTGCGCGCCGATGAACGACGAAGCGATCGCCGCGTGCTTGTCCGCTGCCGCGTCCGCGGCATTCTCCAAGCGCACCGTCACGCGCATCAGGGTGGACACCCCGCCGGCGCCGGAGATGAGCTCGATACCGGCGCTCAGCCGAGCGCGCAGCTCACACCGGTCGCGCAGCAACCGCCCAGCCGGAATGCCTGCGTCGTCCAGGACCTCTTCGACGTCGCGGCCTCCCGGCACGAGAATCTCCTCGTGGTACCCGGTCAGGAGCGCATCGAGGCGTACCGGCCCGACAGACACCTCACGCTCCACTGCCTCGTCCCAGCTCAGCCAGCTCCGGGCACCGACGACCAGTTCGCCGACGTCGCGGCACGACCCGTCCGCGCCGACCTGCTGGGCAAAACGCTTTTGCAGCTGGAGAAAGCGCACCTGGACGCTCACCTGAGCCGGCGCATTCTCACTGTCGAGGCGAATCACGAACTGTGACGCCAGCGCCGGGTCCTCGCCGTGTCCGGCGTCGCTCGCTCCGGGTGGTCCGAGTACCCCGAACTGCCAGCGGCATTGGTTCTTGCCCGAACTCGCTCGGTACGGGTAGAGCAGGTAACCCTCGTACAACACCGCGTCGGCCACGGCGCGCGCGTGCTCCATGCTCATGGGATCGCCTTCGCCTTCGCGAGCAGCGACTCGATCGCTTCCTCCCACGTCGTCAGGCCCCGCACGGACTTGTAGTGCGCCAGCGATTCGATGCTGTCCCGGGTGAGCCGCAGCCAGCCGCTGTTGGGGAAGTAGTGGTCGATCATCTCCCGCCACACCGAGACCGGTATCTGATACCGCGCCTCGCAGTCCCACGGAACCTGTTCGACGCCGAACCCATTCGTGCCGCGCGTGAAGACGGTTCCGGAGAAGAGGAAGACCACCGGGACGGTGTCCGCACGCAGCGCGTGCAGGTATTTCGACCAGGTCACCTCGAAGTCGTACGTGCACGGCATCGCCAGATCGACCTCGGTGATGGCGGTGAAGCCCTGCACCATCGCGCTGCACTGCATCCACATGAACGGTTTTAGGGTGTCGAACCAGCGCTCGCGCGTACCGAACATGTCGAGCAGGCCACTCTCCTCATCGGCGGTGTACTGACGCCGCTGGGGTTCGATGCGCACCTGGCAACGCAGGGCGATGGCGTGGATGACTTCGCCGGTGCCCTCCTCGATTCGCAGCCGTGCCGTGAGCTGCGGCGCGGCGGCGTAGCGCTCGGCGAATACGTCGGCGACCGCGAAGGACAGTTCGGTCATCACATGGCCTCGCTGCGCGAAGCATCGGCGCCGGCCGCAGGAGCCGGCTTGCTGCGGGCGGCGACCCGAGCGAAGAACGCCTCGATCGACTCGCGCGCCTCCTGACCACCGTCGAAGCCGCGCCACACCGAACGCAGCTGGCCGACCAGCTCGTAGCACGCGTCGATCGGGACAAGATGGCAGCTGACCTCACCGGCGCCGCGGCCCGGTGTCCGGACCAGTAGTGCCTCGACGTCCGGCGCCAGGATGCCCAGCTCCGGGTTCTCGGCGACCACCGAACCCCACGCCTCCAACGGCAGCTCGGACTCCGCAGCACCGGCGGGCCCCGGATAGAACGCCACCGTGCGTCCCAGGCTCGAGTTGTAGAAGAAGAAGGCAAGCCCGACTGGAATCTCCAGCTGGTCCCACCGGCCCGGCCCCAGCTGGAAACCGGGGAACGCCAGATACCGATCCGGCACGGCGCGGTAGCGCAGGTGCGCGCCCTCCGCCGTGAACAACAGGTAGCACGCCCGGCACGTACACATCAGCGAGCGACTCGAGACGTCCACGACGTGCTGATGCGCATCCGCGATCGCGACATCGCACATCTCGCAGACCTCCCCGGCCGGAGCCGGCGGTGGACGCGCGGCGATCCGGCGCAGGACGGGCAGCGGGTACTCGGTCACGGCCGTGCTCGCTTCACTGCGGCCGGGCGGCGCGGCCCGACACCCACGGTTCGTTCGCTGCGCTCCCTCACGAGACCACGGCCGACGGCACGGCCAGCGACAGGACGCCGTCCCGAACGAGAAGCGGCAACGGCTCCAGGTGCTCGGCGGGGTCGTCGAGACCGGCGCCTGCCTTGCGCACGTCGTAGTGGGTGCGGCACATCGGGCAGCGCAACACGCCGGTGCCCACCGGATCGCCCAGCCGACGCTCGAGCTTGCCGCCCGCCAGGCTCTGCCCGCAGTGGGCGCAGCGGTCCTGGAAGCACAGCACGTCGGCGCCGAGGCGGCAGGCGCAGATGTGCAACCCGTCGACCTCGAATCCGGCCACCTCGCCCGGCCCGAGGGACTCCAGTTCCGGCACCGGCGTCCACGACGCCGTGCCGACATCCGCAGTCGCGCCCAGGCGTACCCGGAGCGAATCCATCGAGATCACGGCGCCGGCGGACTTGGCTGCGGCGCCGCCCTGCACCTCGATACGCGTCATCTCGGGCGCTGCCGCCTCGACCGCTCCCTCGACCGCGAGCTGCAGGGTGACCGACGAGGACGGGCACCCGTCGCAGCTGCCGAGCAGGCGCAATCGCACGACACCGTCCTCGACCCCGAGGAGCTCGACGTCGCCGCCGTGCGAACCGAGGTAGGGACGCACGGTGTCCAGTGCCCGGCGCACCCGGGTCTCGACGTCGTAGGGATGCAGGTCGTGCACGAGCAACAGGCTCGCCACCAACTCGTCGTCGGCAAGCGCGCCCAGGAGCTCGTCGTCCAAGCGACCCGTGTCGTGCAGAATCTCCAGGATCCTGCCCAGGCCCGCGCCGTACAGGCCGGACACGCACCCCACGAGATCCTCAGCCCGGGAGCGCGCCGCAGCCCCGCTCGCGGCGCTCGCTTCGAGCAGCATCTCGATGCGATCGCCGGTCGCCCGCAGAGAGTCAGCCGATTGCGCTCCGGTGTCCTCGTCGGCCTGCCCGTGCGGGCGCATGGCCTGACCCATGTCGTCCTACTCGCCGGTGACGGATTGGGTCGGCGAGTGCGTCTGTTGCAGCGTCTTGCCCTCGCCCAGGTACATGTGCACCCCGCACGGCAGACAGGGATCGAAACTGCGCACCGTGCGCATGATGTCGATGCCCTTGAAATGGTCGCGGTCGTTCTCCTCGAAAATCGGCTGACCCTGCACGGCATCCTCATAGGGTCCCGGCGTCCCGTAGGAGTCACGCGGGCTGGCGTTCCAGGGGGTCGGCGGGTACGGGTGGTAGTTGGCGATCTTGCCGTCGCGGATCACCATGTGGTGGCTCAGCACGCCGCGAACTGCCTCGGTGAAGCCACACCCGATGCCCTCGTCAGGAACCTCGAACTTCTCCCAGGTCTTGGTACGCCCGGCGCGAATCTCGACGAGAGCCTTCTCCGCGAAGTGCAGTGCCGCCACGGCGGCGTAGGCCTGGAAGTACGTGCGCGCCCGGTTGCGCTCCAGGGTGTTGCTGCCGTACGCCGGGATCTTCCACTCGAACGTGACGGGGCCCTTGAGCGCGGTCTTGGGCAGGTTGAACTGCACGCTGGTGCCAGTGGACTTCACGTAGCCGATGTCGACCAGGCCGGCCAACGCCGTCGTCCACAGCCGAGCCAGCGGGCCGCCGCCGGTGTCCAGGGCCAGGTAGTCCTTGCCGTCGTACCACCTGGGCGACATGACCCAGCTGTACTTGTCTTCGAGGTCGCGCTTTTGCGGACGGGGATTGGTGTGCTGGTTCCACGGGTGCCGCCGGTCTACCGGGTTACCCAGCGGGTCGTGGGTGACGAAGGTCTCTTGCCCCTCCCAGTCCTCGTAGTACGAGCTTCCGAGCAGGATCCGGATCCCGAGGTTGATCGTCACCAGGTCGGTCGTGACGAGCTTGCCGTCGACCACGACGCCAGGGGTCACGAACATCTTGCGTCCCCAGTCGGTCATGTCCTTGTACTCGAAGTTGCAGTACTCGGGATCCTGGAAGGAACCCCAACACCCGAGCAGCGTGCGGCGCAGGCCGACCTGCTCGTAACCGGGGATCGCCTCGTAGAAGAAGTCGAAGAGGTCGTCGTGCATCGGGACGACCTTCTTCATGAATTCGATGTAGCGCATCAACCGCGACATGTAGTCGGTCATCAGCTGGATGGTCGCCACGGTCCCCACGCCGCCGGGGTAGAGCGTGGACGGGTGGACGTGGCGTCCCTCCATCAGACAGAACATCTCGCGGGTCATCCGGCTGACCTGGAGGGCCTCGCGATAGAACTCGCCGGTGAATGGGTTCAGCGACCGCATGATGTCGCCGATCGTGCGGTAGCCGTGCTCGCCGGCGTGCGGCGCCTCGGTGCTGTTGGCGCGCTCCAGCACTGCGGGATTGGTCTCGGCGACCATCTTCTCGCAGTAGTCCACCCCCACCAGGTTCTCCTGGAAGATGTTGTGGTCGAACATGTACTCGGCGGCCTCGCCGAGGTTGACGATCCACTCGCCGAGGTGCGGTGGTTTCACGCCGTAGGCCATGTTCTGCGCGTAGCACGAGCAAGTGGCGTGGTTGTCACCGCAAATCCCGCAGATTCGGCTGGTGATGAAGTGGGCGTCGCGCGGGTCCTTGCCCTTCATGAAGATCGAATAGCCGCGGAAGATCGACGAGGTGCTGTGGCACTCTGCGACGACCTTCTGCTTGAAGTCGATCTTGGTGTAGATACCGAGGCTGCCGACGATGCGGGTGATGGGATCCCACGCCATCTCGACCAGGTCGGGGTCCGCGGCGGACGAATTGCTCGGACGGGGCCGTGTCGACGTCATGGCGTCGCCTCTCTGAGGTTGGCGAGAACTGCAGGACGCCCGGCCGCGGAGCCGCGGCCGGCCGCATCGCGGATCACCAGGTGCGCCTGGCGCCGGTCGTGAGCTGCCGGCCCTTCGTGCGCCACTTCGGCTCCTTGTCCACCGTCTTGGTCGTGACCTGTCGCAGGTTGCGGATCGCCTTGCCGTAGACCCCGACCGCCGCCGTGGAGAGCTTCCCGCCGGGTGGTTCGTCCATGAACGGCATGAACTTGTCGGGGAACCCCGGCATGGTGCAGCCGATGCAGATACCCCCCACGTTGGGGCAACCGCCGATGCCGTTCATCCACCCCCGCTTGGGGACGTTGCACTTGACGACCGGACCCCAGCAACCGAGCTTCACAATGCACTTCGGAGACCCGTATTCGGTGGCGAAGTCGCCCTGCTCGTAGTAACCGGCACGATCGCAGCCCTCGTGAACCGTCTTGCCGAACAGCCAGGTTGGGCGCAGCGCGTCATCGAGCGGGATCATCGGCGCCTGGCCGGTGGCCATGTAGAGCAGGTACGTGATCGTCTCGGAGAGGTTGTCCGGTTGGATCGGGCAACCTGGTACGCAGACGATCGGAATGTCTGCCTTGGACTTCCAGTCCCAGCCGAGATAGTCCGGTACGCCCATCGCACCGGTCGGGTTCCCGGCCATCGCGTGGATACCGCCGTAGGTCGCGCAGGTGCCCGCGGCGATGATGGCCGTGGCTTTCGGCGCGAGCCGGTCGAGCCACTCGCTGGTCGTCATCGGTTGACCGGTGGCCGGGTTGTTGCCGAAGCCGCACCAGTAGCCCTCGTCGTGCAGTTGCTCGTTGGGGATCGACCCTTCGACGACGAGCACGAAGGGCTCGAGCTCACCGCGGTCGGCCTTGAAGAACCATTCGAGGAAGTCGTCGGCCCCCCCGTTGGGCCCACACTCGAAATCGATCAAGGGCCAGTGCACCGCGACCTTGGGCAACCCCGGCAGCGCGCCGAGAGCGATCTCCTCGATGGTCGGCTGGGTGGCGGCCGTCAGCGCGACGGAATCACCGTCACAGCTGAGACCCGCGTTGATCCACAGCACGTGGATCAAGGTTTCTTCGGCTTTGATTGCTTCTTCCGTGAGCATCGCCACCGCTCTCCGGGACCTGCGCGGTCCCTGCCACAGGAATCGTCTCTCGATTCGCCTGAGTGGTCTCGGTCACGTTCCTACGCTCGTGCATTTGGGCCTGTCAAGAGAATCTTGATCATTACCACGAGTTGCCTATCAGCACATTGACGGCCACTCGCGCCGCGCGCACACTGAGCCGCATTCACGACCCTGAGATCTCAGAGCCTGCAGTGCCCGTCCGCGCCCCGCTTGCCGCCGGGCGCAGAGGCCATGGGGATGGCGCCCGTGCATGAACTCTCGCTATGCGGCGCGATCGCCGACATCGTGACGCGGCGTGCGGACGACCGAGCTGTCGACGTGATCCATCTGCGGATCGGCCAGCTTCGCCAGGTCGTCCCAGACACGCTCGAGTTCTGCTGGTCGATGATCACGTCCGACACCGAACTGGAGGGTTCTGTGCTTGCGATCGAGCGGGTGCCGGCGGTGCTGCGCTGCGGGTCTTGCGGAGGCGAGCACGCGCTCGGCGCGGTGGTCGCCTTCGCCTGTTCGGGCTGTGGCGGGCTGGACGTCACGGTGCTGAGCGGTGAGGAGTTCCTGGTGACCGAGCTCGAGCTGGCGGAGGTATAGCGATGGGGCGCTTCCACCGCCACGACGACGGAACGGCCCACGCCCACGGTCCCGACGACATGTCCGCCTACGAGACCGGATCCGAGCGCGTGCAGGTGCTGGAGGCGATCTTCGGCGAGAACGACCGGAGCGCCGCGCTGAACCGGGCCGACCTCGAGAGCGCCGGCGCCTGCGCGGTGAATCTGATGTCCTCACCCGGAGCCGGGAAGACGACACTGCTGGGCGAGGCCCTGTTGCGGCTGAACGGGCAGATGCGGATCGGCATCATCGAGGGTGACATCGAGACCAGTCTGGACGCCGACCGGCTGCGCGGGCTGGGCGCGGCGATCGAGCTGATCAACACTGGCAACGGCTTCGGCGGCGAATGCCACCTCGACGCGCCGATGGTCCGATCGGCGCTGTCACGCCTGCCACTCGCCTCGCTCGACCTGGTGCTAGTCGAGAATGTCGGCAACCTGGTCTGTCCGGCCGAGTTCGACGTCGGTGAACATGCGCGAGCGATGATCTACGCGGTCACCGAGGGCGAGGACAAGCCGCTCAAGTATCCGGTGATGTTCCGCTCGGCCGATGTCGTACTGATGAACAAGATCGACC
Organism: Mycobacteriales bacterium; assembly: GCA_038207565.1. Lineage (GTDB taxonomy): Bacteria > Actinomycetota > Actinomycetes > Mycobacteriales > Jatrophihabitantaceae > JALZAI01. The sequence goes on along the minus strand of JBBQZQ010000001.1, from coordinate 103,704 downwards.
TGCTGCCCTACCTGGATTTCGACCTGGCACTCTTCCGTCGCAACCTCGCCGCGGTGAATCCGCAGGCCGACGTGCTCGAACTCAGTGCGCGCACCGGCGATGGCGTCGAGCGCTGGTGCGAGTGGTTGGTCGATCAGGTCGACCGGGTCCGCGGGTTGTCGGGAAGGTGACTGCGGCCGGACGCGGCAGCGCACAGGCTCGCGAAACCAGCACGGGATCAGCCAGCAGCGGATGGCGCATGACCGAGAACACCGGCACGCCGGTCGAGCAGCGGACCGAGGGCGACGACGACACCGAGGGCCACGCGTTCATCGACACGATCATCGACCCCGCAACCGCGACAAGCTGTCTGCGCGCGGCGAGGCTCGGGCGGCCGACGAGAAGACCGAGGTCTGACCGTCCGGCTGAACGGCCTGACCCGGATCAGCCGTGGTCAGATCGGCAGCCAAGCGGTGGGCCGGAGTGCTGCGCGGGCACGACCTACGGACGCTGGTGCTCGCGTTCATCATCGACGGATCGGCGTCCTGGTCCTACATCATCGTCCTGACCGCCTACGTCTATGACCGCACGCATTCGGCGGGGTGGGTCACCGCCCTCGTGACGGTGCGCTGGGTTACCGGCATGGTGATCGGCGGGTACGCAGGTGTGGCGTGGCCGACCGGTACGACCGGCGGCAAGTGCTGCTCGGCAGCGCGATCACGTCGGCCGGTGCCACCGCTCTCGTCCTGCTGATCGTGCAGACCGACTCGTCGCTCTACGCGCTGCTCGCGTCCAGCGCGTTCGTCGCCGCGGCGGCGTCCCCCATCCGACCCGCCTCCGGCGCGCTGATTCCCGAGGTGGTCGCTGAGTCCGCGACCTGGTCACCGCGAACAGTGTGATCGCGCTGCTCAAGCGCCTGGAGCTGTTCACCGGCGCGTCACGCGGCCTGCTCGAGCATCTCGCCGCCAGCGCGAGTGCGGAGACCGTCGACGCGGGAGCGGTGCTCATCCGACAGGGCGAGGACGCGCGCGAGCTATTGGGTGCTGGAGGACGGTGTGATGGCGGTGCTGGCGGTGCTGGCGGTGCTGGCGGTGCTGGCGGTGCTGGCGGTACTGGCGGTACTCGACGGTGCTGGCGGTGCTGGCGGTGCTCGACGGTGCGGCCCGCGATCTACCGGACGTGAACGCTCCGGGATACGTGGGCGAGCTGGAACTGTTGCATGGCGCACCGCGTTCCGCGACTGTCGTCGCCCGATCCGACTACCGGGTGCTGCGCATCCCGGGAGCAGATTTCACCGCCGCACTCGAGACGGCGCAACCCTCGCTCGCACTCATCGGCAATGCCGGCATCCGGCTGGCGCGCACCAGCACGCCGAGTATGCCGCCGGTTCAGTCGTCCTGATCGAGACGGTGCGCCCCGTCCGAGGGGACCGCGGGGAACAGGCGAGGCTCGTGCATACCGGCCGCGGCGAACGCCGCGAGGACCGCGTCGCCGATCGAGTGTGCTGCCTCGGCCCCGACCAGCGCGATTGTGCTCCCGCCGAAACCGCCGCCGGTCATCCGCGCCCCGTGGGCACCGGAGGCCAACGACGCCTCGACCGCAAGATCGAGTTCTGCGCTCGACACCTCGAAGTCGTCACGCAAGGAGATGTGCGACGCCGTCAGCAGCGGCCCGATCTCGGATGCCGGGGCGCCGGACTCCAGTACGGCGACGGTCTGTTCGACCCGCGCGTTCTCGGTGAGGACGTGCTTGGCGCGCCGGCGCAGCACGTCGTCGTCGGCCAGTCGCCGGAGCGCGTCGTCGATGCCGGCAATCTCACGCAGGCTGCTGACACCGAGGCGCTCGGCGGCCCGCTCGCACTCCTGGCGTCGCTTGGCGTACTCGCCATCGGCAAGCCGGTGCGAGGCTCGCGTATCGATGACGAGAACAGTCAGCTGCTGCTCCCTCAGCGGCAGCGGCACCTGCCGGGTCTCACCACTGCGCACGTCGAGGAACAGCACGTGCCCCGCTCGGCACAGCACGGATGCGCTCTGGTCGAGCATTCCGCTCGGCACACCGACGAACTGGTTCTCCGCTTCGTGGCACAGGCGGACCATCTCGTGGGGCGGCAGCTCGCAGCCGTAGGCGTCGGCCAGCGCACCGGCCGCTGCGCATTCCACTGCGGCCGACGACGACAGCCCCGCCCCGACCGGCAGGTCACTCTCGAGCGAGACATCCGCGCCGCCGATGTGGTGCCCGGCACGTCGCAGGCTCCACGCGACACCTGCGACGTAGGCGGCCCAGGCTGGGATCCCGCCCGGTTCGAGATGCGACAGGTGCACCTCGGCCACCTCGGTGAAATCGGTGCTGGTCACCCGCAGGACGTCATCGTCGCGCCGGGTGGCTCGGGCCGTGACGCCGAGGGGCAGCGCGAACGGCAGCACGAATCCATTGTTGTAGTCGGTGTGCTCGCCGATCAGGTTGACCCGTCCCGGCGCCGTCCACACAGCGTCGCGACTCACACGCGGACGTTCCGCAGCATCGCCGCCATCCGCTCCGGGACGATGTCGTTGACGAACACGCCCATGCCCGACTCGGACCCGGCGAGATACTTCAGCTTGTCGGGCGCGCGGCGGATGGAGAACAGTTGCAGGTGCAGGTAGGCATGCTCGCGGTCTACGCGCACCGGCGCCTGGTTCCACGACGCGATGTAGGGCATCGCCACGCCGTAGAGGCCGTCGAGTCGGTGCAGCACGTCGAGGTAGACGGCGGCGAAATCGTCGCGCTGCGCGTCGCTGAGCCCATTGAGGTCCAGCACGCGCTTGTTGGGGTACACGTGCACCTCGACCGGCCAGCGCGCCGCAGCCGGGACGAACGCGGTCCAGTGCTCGCTGCGCTGCACGACACGCTCGGCCGCGTCCCGCTCGGCACGCAGCACGTCGGCGAACAGGTTGCCGCCAGATCGGTCGGCGTAGCGGCGCGCCGTCGTCAACATGCGCTCGGTGCGCGGCGTGACGAAGGGATAGCCATAGATCTGGCCGTGCGGGTGGCTGAGCGTCACGCCGATCTCCTCCCCGCGGTTCTCGAACGGGAAGACCTGCTCCACGTAATCCATCGCGCCCATCGCCGCCGTGCGGTCGGCCCACGCGTCGACGATCGTTCGTACGCGGGCCGGCGACAGATCGCCGAAGGACGCCTGGTGGTCGTCGCTGAACACCACGACCTCGCATCGGCCGACGCCGGGCCGGCGCCGGAACAACTCGTTGCCGCTCACCAGCCGCTCGACGTCCGGGACGCCCTGACTGAGTGAGGGGAACCGGTTCTCGAACACGACCACGTCGTAGCAGGACGAGGGAATCTCGGTGAGATTGTCCGCAGTGGTCGGACACAGTGGACAGGAATCGCTCGGCGGGTGGTAGGTACGTCCCTGGCGGTGCGACGCCACGATCACCCACTCGTCGGTGATCGCATCGCGGCGCATCTCACTGAAGACGCTCGTCGGCTCGAGCGCGCGACGATCCGGTGTCGTGCGATCGATCCCGGGTGACTCGTCAAAGTAGATGAGGTCGCGGCCATCGGACAGTCGGGCCCCGGTCTGATACACGGTCACACGATCCGCTCCGCTCTCTTCGACAGCGTCTGGGCCTCCGACGACAAACGCGCAGCCTGCAACGGGGCCGGCCATCCGCTGCCGGTCGGTCGACAGTGAACAGCCTGCGACCGGATGCGGTCAAGAGTTATCAGCCATCGATCATCAAGTGGTCACACCCTATCGATTGCCGCCACGTGGGTTTGCTCAGCCCTCCGTCACGTCCTCGATGGGCGCGACGTGCACCGTGACGCCCGCATCACGCAGGCGCTGCACCTCGCGCGCGTCGGCCAGCGCGTCGGTCACCAGCTGGCCGATTCGCTCGGTGGTCACCGTCTGGAACATCGTGTCCTGGCCCAGCTTGGTGTGGTCGGCAAGGACGATGACCTCCTGTGCCGAGGCGATGATGGCCTGGTCGACGCTGGCCGCATGCATGTTCGGTGTGGACAGACCCCGCTCGACGGTCAGGCCGTTGCCGGACAGGAAAGCTCGCCGGACACGGATTCCTGCGAGCGACCGCTCGGCGCCGCTGCCGATGAGGGCGTAGGTGGCCTTGCGCAGCGAGCCGCCTGTCAGCACCAGTTCGGCTTTGGCGTCAGCGAGGACCTGCGCCACCAGTAGTGAGTTCGTGACGACGGTCAGGTCCGCGAAACGCGCCAGACGGCGGGCGAACTCGTGCGTCGTCGAGCCCGCGCCGACGACAACTGCGTCACCTTCGCTGACGAGCGTCGCTGCGAGGGTCGCGATCGCCGCCTTCTCACGCGAGGCGACGCCACGCTTGTGTCGGTAGCTCTGCTCGTGCGAGAGTCCGCCCGGCCATACGGCGCCGCCGCGGCGGCGATCGATAACGCCCTCCTCCTCCAGCGCCCGGATGTCACGGCGCACCGTGACCTCCGAGGTCTCGACGGCCGAGGCGAGTTCACGCAGTGACATCACGCCGTTGGACCGGACGAGTTCGACGATGGCCTGGCGGCGTTCTGCGGTGAACACGCGGCGGACACCCCTGTCATCGTCATCGTCATCGTCATCGTCATCGTCATCGTCATCGTCATCGTCGTCGTCGTCGTCATCGCCGTCGTCGTCGTCGTCGTCGTCGTCATCATCGCCGGAAACCGGTGGTCGTCGACCCCGCTGCTGGCGGCCGACCGGTGTATTGGCGAGGTGATCGATTGAAGCACACAAAGCTGGATATCGATCAGTATCGGTCATCTCGTGAGGCCCCCTTCCGCGTTTCAGAAGACCGTCCAGCCCGTTTGGCGACAGCCGGTCGCTCAGCAGCCGCAGTGCGCCAGCGCCTGGCGCAGCAGCGTCCCCTGGCCGCCGGCCATCTCGGCCTGCAGATCCGAGTCCGTCGCCTCGGCGGGGGTCAGCCAGGTCAGCTCGAGCGCGTCCTGCTGCGGTTCGCAGTCCCCCTCGACCGGCACGACGAACGCGAGCGACACCGCGTGCTGCCGCGGGTCGTGGAACGCGGTGACGCCCGCGGTCGGGAAGTACTCCGCGATCGTGAACGGCTGCGGGGAGGTCGGCAGCCGGGGCAGCGCGAACGGGCCGAGGTCCTTCTCAAGATGCCGCAGCAGGGCCGTCCGCACGCGCTCTTGATAGAGCACCCGTCCTGAGACCAGGGCCCGGCTGATCTGGCCGTGCCCCGTCACGCGCAGCAGGAGCCCGACGGCCGTTACCGCACCGACCGCGTCCACGCGGACAGGTAGTGCGTCGACGTAGAGGATGGGCAGCCGATCTCGCGCCGCGTCGAATTCCTCGCGACTGAGCCAGCTGTTGCCCGATTGCGGCACGATCTGTGTCATAGCGCAGTTCTATCGTGCGCACCGCCTCCGCTCGCGCAGAAGGGTGCTCGATCACTCGACGTGACTACAGCTGCGGGTTCCCCGGAGAGATACCCAGGTCTTACCGACCAGGGCAGGGGCCGTCGAAAGGTAGAACTTGGCGTTCGCGGCCTCGATGCCCACCGGGGACGTCGCTTAGAAGACCGGCTTCGGAGAGCCGTATTGTATGGTCGAGACTCGGCCGGCGCCTAGTTCGGTGACATACACCTGGCGACGACTGGTCACTGCCAGGTTCGTCGACTGGGCGAACCCGGACCCGATCTCGGTCAGCATGTGCGTGCTCGGGTTGATCTTGTAGATCTTGCTGCGGGCAGGACACCCGCACCGCCCTCCGGACCGCCGGAGGGTGTTCACGATGAGATTTCCGCCGGGCCCTTTCTTCGACGTCGGTCGGGACGGCCTCGGTGTAGTAGGTGACGCCCACGGCGCAGGCGGGCAGGCTGTTCGCGTCCGCGAAGGTCTGCGAGATCAGGAAGGCCTGACGAGGCAGCACGGCGATGCGCGTCGGATGCCCGTTCGGGCCGACCCGCACGATGTCGTTGCCGCCTTTGTCAGCGACGGCGTGAGCGCCACCACCGAGGTAGGCCACGGCGTACGGGTGCGAGTCGACGGCGCCGGTGTACTGGGCCGGCGCGTGGAAGACAGTTGCGAGGGCGTTGGCGGCACATCGGTTGGCGGCCGGGTCGAGCATCCCGTAGACGGTGTGCCGGTCGGGATTGACGTTGCTTTCGTAGCGCGCCAGCAGTTGGAGCGGGCCGACCAGGCTCTTGGTCAATGTCTGTTCCCAATGCAGTGCCGGCCCGAAACGACTAACTATCGCGGGCCTGGCCGGAGTGCTCGCGGCGCCTATTAGCGCCTCAACGAGGGCAGGAAGGAGTAGTGGCACCCTCGTTTGGAAAAACTGTCGTACCCCGGTGCCACGCTTGCGGTGAAACGGTGGGGGGACGGCCATGACTGAATTGCTTTGGATTCGATCGCATGTCGAACGGTTGCTGCAGGAGGAATGGGGCGCGTGCCGGGTCGTGCCCGACGACGACGGCGACTACGCCTACCGGCAGGGCACCGCGGCCTGCTGGGTGAGTGTGATGGACACCGAACCGATCATGGTGCGCGTGTTCGCGCACGCCGCGACCGGGGTGAAGGCGTCGCTGAAGTTGCTCAGCGAGCTCAATGCCATCCAGTGGCGGGCCCTGAGCGCGTCGATCAGCCTGCGCGGCGGCGCAGTGGTAGTGGAGCAGACGATCAGTCCGATCGGGCTGACGCAGCCAGTTCTCGCGCAGGCCCTCCAAGCGGTCGGCGGGGTTGCCGACGACATCGGCGTCCTGCTGGCCGGGATGTTCAATGGCTCGACGCCGTATCCAGCGACAGACCGCTCGACCACCGAGGACGCCGCCTGACCGCCACCTCCGCAGCTGCTGCCCGTTGGTGCGAGCTGCGTACCCCTGGCCCCCGAACGCGCGTTCCGCTGCACGCGTGCGGAGTGAACGCACGTTGCGCTGCACGCGTCCGAGTGAAGGCGCGTTCCGCGGAACGCGTCCCGCGGCCCGCCGGTCCACCGGTCCACCGGTCCACCGGTCCGGTAAACGACGTCGGCGGCGATCACGTCTGCCGTTCGACTACCGCGCCAACGCGGTCAATACGGCGGGAGATCGCTCGCGTCGATGACGAGATCGGCGCTGGCCTCGGTCTCGGCGATCAGCGCCGAATTGCGTTCATCTGAGCGCAGCACCCACTCCCGGGCCGACTCCGGGGACCGCCCGAAGCGGACATGCCGCGCCACCAGTCGCTCGAGGCGCACGGACTCGTCGATCTTGCAGAACCAGATCTCGGTGAATAGATCGCGCAGCGGCTCCCACGCCGGATCAGGCAGCAACAGGTAGTTGCCCTCACTGATCACGACCTGCGTGCCGGCAGTCACCGGCAGGCTCTGGGCGACGGGCTGGTCCAGCACCCGCTCGAAGGCCGGAGCCCAAACCTGTTCTCCGTCCAGGATCCGACGCAACAGCCAGGCATACCCACCCGGGTCGAACGTGTCCGGCGCGCCTTTACGCTCGGCCCGGCCGAGACGGGCCAGCTCCACATCGGCCAGGTGAAAGCCGTCCATCGGCACGTGCGCCACCTGCGAGCCCACCCAGGCCGGCACCCCGGGCGGCACCTGCCCCGATGACGGTCCGGCCAACCGGGCAACCAGCGATTCGGCGAGCGTCGTCTTGCCCGAGCCCGGTGCCCCGGCGATGCCGATCAGTACCCGGCCCGAGAGCAACCCGCGCAACTTCTCGATACGGGCAACCAGGTTCTCGAGCAGATCTGCCATGCGCTACTGAATACCCCATGCGGGTCGCCGGCTGCGCGTCGATGTACTCCCGCGCCTGCTTGGCGAGGTCCACGCGGTCGGACCTGGGGTTGCGCCAGACCGCGAGACAGGCCCGGTGAGACGGGCGCCGTCCGGTTCGACTTGCACCAGGTGATCGACGTCGTGCGCGGCCCGAGGGCCGTGCTCAAGGCTGTCGGTACCGCTTTCGCGACGCTGCTCAAGAAGGCGCGCCGCGCCGCCGGCGAGGTCCTCGGCTGCTTCGCCCCGCGCTACGCAGCACCGGTGCGCGTGGACATGGGCGTTAACGCCATGGCCCTCGGGGAGCAACGCGACCGCCATCGACGACCCGCGGTTCAGTCCGGTGACGAGACCGCCCAGCGCCTGCTGCGCCGGGCCGGCTGGAGCAACTCCTCGGCAGCTGATCGCTCAGATCCACCGACCCCCCGCCATGACTCGCGCCAGCTCGTCGCGCTCGTCGAAGGCGAGCAGGTCAGCTGCGCCGCCGACCCGCAAGCGAGTGTCCAGCCCGAGCAGGGCAGCAGGCCGGATGGAGGCGGCCCGAACGGTATCGGGCCACGACAGGCCGGCGCGGCGCGCGCCGGTGATGGCCGCGCCCATCGTCAGGGTGCTGCCCGCGAGCGCACCGCCGTTGACGAGCCGCGCGATGCCATCCGTGACCTCGACCGCCCGCCCGCCGAGATGGTAAGGCCCGTCCGCGCAACCCGCCGCGGAGATCGCGTCCGTCACGAGCAGTAACCGCTGCGGGCCGACCAGCCGCAGCATCGCCGGGTGTACGTGAACGCCGTCGGCGATCACCTCGCAGGCGACTCCGGCCTCGAGCGAAGCCGCGATCGGGCCAGGATCCCGGTGGTGCATCGGGCGCATCGCGTTACCCAGATGGGTCACCGCGCGCGCTCCCCGCGCGAACGCGGCGCGGGTCTGTTCGTAATCGGCGTCGGTGTGACCAACCGACACCACGACGCCCGCGGCGACAGCGGCGTCCACGAGCTCGAGGGCGCCGGGCAGTTCGGGCGCCACGGTGATCGTGCGCAGGTGCCCCCTCGCAGCCCCGAGCAGGCGCGCGAAGGCAGCCGGATCGGGGTCGACGAGCAGATCTGGATCGTGGGCTCCGCACTGCGCGCGAGCGAGGAACGGCCCTTCGAGATGGGCGCCGAGCAGCCCCGGCCCGGCTCCCGCCTCCACCACGTCCGCTATTGCAGCGAGCTGTGCGCACAGGACGCCGACCGGCGCCGAGACGAGCGAGGCGAGCGACCCCGTGCTGCCGCGCCGGCGGTGGAACGCGACCGCACGAACGATTTCGTCGTGGCCGGCTGTCACGTCGGCCCCACCCCCGCCATGCATGTGGACGTCGACGGCACCGGGGGTCACCGTCGTGGCCCGCACGGCCGCGCCGTCGTACGAGCCGGCGCGAAGATCGGTGATGCGACCTCCGGAGACGGCGAGCCAACCGGGTTCGAGCACTTGATCACCGGTGACCATCCGCGTGGCCGAGATTACGAGGGGTACGGCCACCACCGCAGTATCGCGTCCACCCGGCCCGGCCGCAGAGCCCTTCGGCAACGCAGACCTAGGGTGGCGGCGTGAAGCCGACCGACATCGCGCACCAGACCACCCTCGGCTGGCCGACGCTCTCGCCCGACGGCCGCATCGCGGTCGTCTCCGCAACCCGCGCCGACCTGGACGAGGACGAGTACCGCAGCCAGCTCTGGGTGGTTGCCGTCGACGGGTCCACGCCGGCACGTCGCCTCACCCACGGGGCCAGGGACTCCGCACCACGCCTGTCCCCCGACGGCGCGCAGCTCGCCTTCCTGCGGGCCGAGTCGGGCGGCAAGCCGCAGTTGCACGTCATGCCTCTGGCCGGTGGCGATCCGCGGGTGCTGAGCGACCTCACGCTGGGCGCGGGCGCCCCGGTGTGGTCATCGGATTCGCGCTCGATCGCCTTCACCGCCCGGGTGCCTGAGGACAAGCGCTACGGCCAGGACGACAAGATCACCCCTGACAAGGAACCGCCGCGCCGGATCACCGGACTGCAGTACCGCCGCGACGGCGTTGGCTTCCTCGCCGACCGGCGTCAGCACCTGTTCGTCGTGAGCGCCGAGGATAGCGATCCGGCGCCGGAGCCGAGCCAGATCACCGACGGCGACCATGACGACGACCAGGTGTGCTGGAGCCCGGACGGGACGTGGCTCGCCTTCGTGTCCGCGCGGCACGAGCGCCGCGAGCACGACCGGGTACGAGATGTCTTTCTCGTCCGTCCGGACGGAGCCGAGCTCACCCGCCTCACCGATTCCTCACTGATGCTGGAAAGCGTGGCCTTCACGCGCGACGGCGCGACAGTTCTCGCCGTCGGCGCCGATCCGGGCACCGGCGCCAATCAGTGGATCGCCCACAACGAGGGCCTGTGGGCGCTTCCCGTCGACCGACCCGGACGTCCGCGCCGGCTCACCGACGAGGAGTCGGTGCATCTCGCCGACGCCCGGGTTGCCGTCACCGACGACAGCATCCTGGTGCTGGTCGAGAACCGCGGCGCCATCGACCTGGTGTCGGTGCCGGTGCGCGGCGAGCCGACCACGCTTGCCGCAGGCAAGCAGCAGATCACCGGCGTGGACGCGGCCGGTGACACCGTCGTCGTGGTGCTCGAGGACGACGTGACCGGCCCCGAGCTCGCGGTGCTGCGTGACGGCAAACCGGAGCGGCTCTCCGACTTCAGTGCGCGACTGCGTCAACACGCCAGCGCGCTGCCCATCACCGAGCTCCTCGCGAGCGCACCGGACGGGCATGAGGTGCACGGGTTCCTCGTCGCGCCGGAGGGCCCAGGACCACACCCTGTGCTGCTGATGATCCACGGCGGTCCGTTCGCGGCCTACGGCTGGACGGTGTTCGACGAGGCGCAGGTCTATGCGGGCGCCGGATACGCCGTGGTCTACGGCAATCCGCGCGGGTCGTCCGGCTACGGGCAGTCGCACGGCGCGTACATCCTGCGCGACGTGGGCGAGCGATCCACGCCCGATCTGCTGGCCCTGCTCGACGGGGCGCTGCAGCGCCCCGAGCTGGACGGCGCCCGGGTGGGCGTGCTCGGCGGATCGCACGGCGGCTACATGTCCACGTGGCTCGTCGGCCACACGGGGCGCTTCCGTGCGGCGGTGAGCGAGCGCGCAGTGAACGCCCTCGACAGCTTCGAGGGCGCAAGCGACATCGGCTGGGGATTCACCGATGACCTGTACGGCGCGGACCTCGAACAGCGACGCGCACAGAGTCCGCTGACCTACGCCGACGCGATCACCACCCCGCTGTTTATCATTCATTCGGAACAGGACTGGCGCTGCCCGCTCGAGCAGGCGCAGCGGCTCTACGTGTCGCTGCGCAGGCGCGATGCCGTTGTCGAGATGCTGCTCTTCCCCGGCGAGGGACACGAGCTGTCGCGCTCCGGGCTGCCGAGTCACCGACTCGCCCGCTTCGAAGCGATCGTGGACTGGTTCGACCGCTACCTGCGCTGACGCCGCTCGCGCGAACAGGCTCACCGCCTCGCGACGCATACTCTAGTGTCGGCACCGGCGTCGCGCGCCGGTCGGTAACCAACCGTGCACGGGCCTGCGACGCCGCCGGATCACATCGTCCGGACCCGGGTCTGACATCCAGCACCGCGCGGGACGTCTGCGCAGCCCGTCCGGAGAACCGCTCGAAAGCCCCATCGAAGGAGTGCGTCATGTCTCATCAAGCGCCCGTGGGCGGATCGGGGGCCGAACCCTCGCTCGGCGATCTCGTCGGCCAGATGTCGGAGCAGACCAGCCGCCTCATCCGCGACGAGCTGCGCCTCGCGCAGGCCGAAATGACCGCTAAGGGCAAGAAGGCCGGCCTCGGCGCGGGCTTGTTCGGCGGGGCCGGACTGTTCGCCCTGTACGGACTCGGAGCCCTGATCGCCGCGGCCATCCTGGGGCTCGCCGGCCCGCTACCGGACTGGCTGGCCGCAGTGATCGTGGGCGTCGCGCTGCTCGCCATCGCCGGCATCGCGGCCCTGGTGGGCAAGAAAAAGGTCAGCCAGGCCACCCCGGTCATGCCCGCCGAAGCGGTCGCCGGCATCAAACAGGACGTCCAGGCACTCAAACCAGGGAAGAACCGATGACCGAGCACACCACGCCCGCCGAGGGCATGCCAGCCGACGACCCGAAGGACCCGGATGTGATCCGCGCCGACATCGAGCGGACCCGCGCCGAACTCTCGGAGACCGTGAATCAGCTGACGGACAAGCTCAACGTGAAGAGCCAGGCCGCGGACAAGGTGAGCGCTGCCAAGCAGGCAGTGTCCGACCGCGCAGCAAAGGCCAAGGCCGCCGCCCCGCCCCAGGTGCAGAACGCGCTCGATCAGGCCGGTGCGAAGGCCGCGCCGATCGCCCGGCAGGTCTCGGCGAGGGCGGAGCCGCACCGTAGCAAGATCATCGCTGCAGCGGTCGTCGGAGTGCTGGTACTTCTGATCATTCGTCGGCGCAAGGGCGGCGAGGACGCATGAAGGCTCTCTACAAGCCGTTCGGTCTGCTGCTCAGCGTGCTCGGCGGCGTCATTGCCGGTGCCTTGTTCAAGCGCGCCTGGCGCGCCGTCAAGCACGAGGACGACAGCCCCGACGCCAAGGACCTGGACCGCGGCTGGCCCGAGATACTCGCATCCGCCGCCGTGCAGGGCGCGGTTTTCGGCACCGTCAAGGCGGTGACCGACCGCACGGGGGCCAAGGGTTTCGCGCGCGCAACCGGTGTATGGCCCGGCAACACCGAGAGCAAGACGCAACGTAGGACCGACTGACCGCCGGTACGGCGGGCGGCTGATCAGGCTGGTTGCGGGTCGTCCGCGCGAGCCGTAACGCGTCGAGGAACGCGCGGCGCCGCATCACCCTCGCCAGCTGACTTCGGCACCGTTTTCGCGCGATGATGTGCGCCATGGCGCGCACGGCCACCGAGGCACGCCCGGTCGTCATCCATCTCACGGGGGGCTTCCGGGTCGAGCGCGACGGCTCGCCTCTGGAACCCGCGGAGATCGGTAGCCACAAGGCGCGGCAGCTGCTCGCGCTGCTGGCGGCGCGCCGTACCGGAGACGTTGCGGCGATTGAGATCGTCCATGCTCTCTGGACCACACACCCGCCGGCCGACCCGCAGGCAGTGGTGGCTTCTCTCGTCAGCCGCTTGCGCCGCATCCTGGGCGGCAACGTGATCGTCGGCGGACGTCGGGGATACCGGTTGGGCGGGCCACCGGACGTCATCGTCGACGTCGACCAGGCGTGGACGTTGATCGAACAGGCGCAGCGGTGCGTAGCGAGCGGTACTCCCGCACTGGCAGTAACGGCTGCGCGGGCGGCCCTTCGACAGTTGCGCGAGGGGACCGGAACTGACGCGGCATTGGACGCCGAAGCAGCCGGGTTACGTCGCCGTGCCCGCCACGCGCTCGCGACCGCGGCGCTGCAAACCGGCGACGCTGCGGTGGCGCGCGACACTGCCGCGGCGGCGATCTCCGCCGATCCGCTCGACGAGGCCGCGACGCGCCTGCTCATGTCGGCCTACGTCGCACTCGCCGAGCCGGCGGGCGCACTGCTCGCCTACGACGAGTTGCGCCGCAACCTCGCCGACCAGTTGGGTGCTGACCCGGCGGCAGTGACCTACGAACTGTACCTGGCGGCCCTGCACGGCGAGCCGCACGTTCCCGAGACCTCGAACCGCCCGTCGGAACAGCTCGGTCTCGTCGGACGCGACGCGGAATTTGCCGCGTTGCGCGAGGCGTGGAGCGATGCCGTCGGCGGACACGGCGGGCGGGTGCTCGTCACCGGAGAAGCCGGGATCGGCAAGACGCGCCTGGCCTATGAGCTGGCCGCACTGGCGACCCGGACGGGCGGCCTGGTCGCATCGGGTCGCTGCTTCGAGGCGGAGCGATCGCTGTTCGCCCAGGCAGTCGTCGACGCGCTTGCCGAACTCCTCGTTCGCCTGCCGGTGCACCAGGTCCGCACGGTTGCGGCGGGCCACCTCTCGACCCTCGCCCGACTGCTGCCCGAGCTGCACGACGTCCTCGGCGGGGCCGAGCCAACTGATGAGGCGCAGCCCGGCGAACAGGAGCGGCGCTACGCCGCGATCGCCGGTCTGCTGCGCGCCCTCAGTGGCACCACTCCGGTGCTGCTGCTGATCGACGATCTGCAGCATGCAGCGAGTTCGACCCTCGAACTGCTGCATAACCTGCGACGCAAGCTCAGTCGCTGTCCCGTGCTCGTCGTCGCAACACTGCGCGACGACGAGGGTCACGAGGCGCTGACAACGCTGGCAGACGACAGCACCACGATCGCCCTCGGACCGTTGTCCGACAACGCTGTCGGCGAGCTCGCGGCCCGTGCCGGCCAGTCGTCGCGCGGGGCCGAGATCGCCCGGCGCACGGGCGGCCATCCGCTCTTTCTCGTCGAGACGCTGCGTGCGCTGGCCGCCGGCCAGGTCGGCCTGCCCGCGACCCTGCAGGCCGCCGTCCTGGAGCGGGTCGAGAAAACCGGGCCGTCGACCGACCGACTGCTACGCGCGGGTGCGGTGCTGGGCGCTGCCTTCGATCCGGCAGTGGCCGCGGTGCTCGTCGGGATGCCCGAGCACGTCGCGCTGCCGGGGCTCGAACGCGGCCTCGCGGCCCGCCTGCTCGTCGCCAGCGGTCGCGAATACGAGTTCGTGCATGACGTGGTCCGCGACGTGCTGCTCGAGACCACCCCGTCTCCCACCCGCCTGGCCTATCACCGCCGAGCGGCCGACGTACTGGCAGCGACACCTGAGGCGGTCGCCGTGCACGCCGAGGCGATCGGTGACCGGGCGCGGGCCGGGCGCGCGTGGCTGCTCGCCGCCGACCAGGCGATGGCCCGCTTCGCTGCTGCCGACGCAGCAATCCTGGCGACCCGTGCGATCGCAGCCGCCAATGAAACCGACGACGCGGAACTGCGCGGGCGCGCGCTGGTCACCCGCGGGCGGTCCCGCGACGCCACGGCCGAGTACCCACCCGCGCTGGCGGACTTCGAGAGCGCTCGCGCGGCAGCTCGGCAGGCGGGTGATCGCCGGCTCGAGATGATCGTCCTGCGCGAGCTGGCCGGGGACGTGCCGGTCGCACTCGGCCGCGCGCCGGCCACCTGTGAGTCGCCGCTTTTGGACTGCCTGGCGCTCGCCGAAGGGCTGGGCGATCGCAGTATCGAGGCCGACGTGCTCGATCGCCTCGCCGTGCTGGCGTGCTCGCACCTGGACTTCACGTCCGCGCGAGGACTGGCGCTTCGCTCGGCCGCCGCCGGGCGATCATCGGGCGACGAACGCGCACTGGCCTGTGGTCTGGACGCGCTGAAGACCAGCGTCGCCTACCTTGGTGACATCCCGGCTCTGCTGCCGGTGCTCGACGAACTCGAGCCGTTGCTGCGCCGCCGCGGGGATTTGTGGATGCTGCAGTGGACGCTCTTCGAGCGCGCCGTCGTCCCTCTTGCCGCCGAGGACTACGACGCGGCGATTGCGCTGATGAACAGCGCTAGCGAGGTTTGCCGGCGCAGTGGCTACACAGCACACGACGCGTTCTTCCGCGCGCACGTCGGGTGGGCGCACCGCCTCGCCGGGCGGCTCGATCTCGCGCTGGAGGAGGGGCGCCGGGCCGTCGAACACAGCCGGCAGTTTCGGCACACGTGGTGGTCGACCACCGCGTCCTCGCTGCTCGCGGGCACGTTGCTCGCTGCCGGGCGGGCGTCGGACGCGGCTCGGCTCGCATCCGAAGTCCGCGTGGCGGCGAGTGCACCCGGAGCCGAGAGCTATCTGCTGCGGTGCCTGGGCGTGCTGGCGGAGGCGTCCGGTTCCCTGGAGGTACTCGAGGCGGCGGACGCGTTGGTGCACACGATCAAGGTTCCGCGGGAACGGGCCTGGCTGCTCGGCGCGGACGCCTACCTCGGTGTCGCCCGCGCGTGGACGGTGGCCGGGCGCCCGGATCGGGCGATCGAGGTGCTGGCGCCGTTCCGGGCAGCTGCCGCGGCCGGCGATTGGCCGGCCCTCGTCCGTCTCGCCGACGAGATCTCACCGCCGTGAGCTGAGCTGCCGGCGCACTGCAACGCCGCTGCAATGGCGCCAGCCATTCTCTCGTCCTGATCGTAGGAAGCCACTATCGAGGAGGACACGATGGCAGTCGATCAAGACAAGTTGATGGAGTTCCTGGGCCGTTTCGTTGGCGACCTGGGGGCGACGGTCGCCGCGGGCAATGTGGTCGTCGGGCACCACCTGGGCCTCTATCGCGCTCTCGCCGAAGGACCCGCGACCGCGCCCGAGCTGGCGCAACGCACCGACACGAATCCGCGCTACCTCACGGAGTGGTTGCGCGGCCAGGCGGCGGGTGGGTACGTCGTGAGTGAGGGCCCGGCCGACCGCGAGACGTACTCGCTGACAGCGGAGCAGGCGTTCGCGCTGAGCGACCCCGACGGCCCGCTGTACCTTCCGGGCGCGTTCGTGCTGGCCCTCGGAGCGCTGCGTGCAGAGCCGCGGCTGACCCACGCGATGCGCACCGGAGCGGGCATCGGGTGGCACGAACACGACGACGACGTTTTCATCGGCTGTGAGCAGTTCTTCCGTCCCGGCTACGTCGGAAACCTGGTGGCGAGCTGGATCCCGGCGCTGGAGGACGTCGAGGCGAAATTGCGCTCCGGCGCCCGCGTTGCCGACATCGGGTGTGGGCTCGGTTCGTCGACGGTGCTGCTCGCGCAGCACTACCCGAACTCGCACGTCACCGGTTCGGACTACCACGACGAATCGATCGAGCTGGCCCGTAAACGTGCCGCCGACGCGGGCGTCACCGAACGGGCCGGCTTCGAGGTCGCCAGCGCGCAGACCTTCGCGGGTCACGACTACGACCTGGTGACGACGTTCGACTGCCTCCACGACATGGGGGATCCGCTCGCCGCGGCCAAGCACGTGCGCGAAGCACTGGCACCCGACGGCACCTGGATGATCGTGGAGCCGTTCGCGCAGGACGACCCCAACGACAACCTGAACCCGGTGGGCCGCGTGTACTACAACTTCTCGATGTTCCTGTGCCTGCCGAACGCGATGTCGCAGTCCGGTGGGTACACGCTGGGCGCCCAGGCGGGCGAGGCGGCGATCCGGCGCGTCGTCACCGACGCGGGATTCACCCGGTTCCAGCGCGTCGCCGAGACACCGTTCAATCTGGTGTACGAGGCGCGGCCGTAGGACGCTGAGCACCATGCGCGCACTTGAACCCGAGCTGACCCGCCACCTCGACCGCGACGGCGTCGACATCGCCTACGAGGTCTTCGGTTCGGGTGATCGGGTGGTGGTGTTCCCGCCGATCAACCCGGTCGTCGAGTCGCGCGCCTGGAAGCTGCAGGTGCCCTACCTGGCCCGGCACGCACGGGTGATCACCGTCGATCCGCGGGGGAACGGGCGGTCGGGTCGGCCTACCGACCCGGCCGCCTACGCCGATGTCGCGCTGGCGGGCGACACGATCGCCGTGATGGACGAGCTGGGCGTCGAATCCGCGGTGCTCGTCGGGCTCTGCGCCTCGGCGTGGATAAGCCTGGTGCTCGCCGCGCACCATCCCGACCGGGTGCGTGGGGTCGTCGCCTTGGCGCCGCTGGTGCCGTTCGTCACCCCACCGCACCCGTTCCGTGCGAGGTGGGACTTCGATGCCGAACCCGAGACCGACGAGGGCTGGGCGAAGGACAACCGGCATTACCGCGTGCGCCATTACCGTGACTTCGTCGAGTTCTTCTTCCGGGAGTTGCTGGTCGAACCACACTCGTCCAAGCAGTGGGAGGACTGCGTGGCGTGGGCGCTGCAGACAACGCCTGAGGTCCTGAATGCGGACCACGACGCGCCGATCTGCGTTGCGGACGAGGCGAAGACTCGCGCTTTGCTCGCGCAGGTGAAGTGCCCCACGCTGGTGATCCACGGCGACGGTGACCAGTGCCAGCCCCTGCAGCGAGGCGAGATCCTGGCCGAAGCGGTCGGCGCCGACATGCTGACCCTCACCGGGGCGGGGCATTTGCCGATGGCCCGCGAACCAGTCACGGTGAACCTGGCGATCCGCGACTTTCTGGAGCGGGTCCTGCCCGCGCCGGCACTTCGGCGGCACCCGACACTCCGCCGGCGCGATCGGCGCGTCCTCTACCTCTCGTCACCGATCGGCCTGGGGCACACCCGCCGCGATCTGGCGATCGTCGAACAGCTGCGCCGGCAGCAGCCCGACGTGCAGGTCGACTGGCTCGCGCAACGACCGCTGGCCGACTGGTTGCTGCGTTGCGGCGAGCGGGTCCACCCCGCCTCGGCGTGGCTGTCGAGCGAAATCGCGCACATCGAGTCCGTCGCCGGTGAGCACGATCTGCATGCCTTCCAGGCGATCCGCGAGATGGACGAGATTCTCCTCGCCAACTTCATGGTGTTCCGGGATGTGGTCGAGCAGGACGACTACGACCTGTGGGTCGGTGACGAGGCGTGGGAGCTTGACCACTTCCTGTACGAGAACCCCCGGCTCAAGCAGTCCGCCTACGCGTGGCTGACCGACTTCGTCGGGTGGCTGCCCAACACCGACGGCGGTGCTCGTGAGGCCGCGCTGACCGCCGACTACAACGCGGAGATGCTCGAGCACGTGGCGCGACTGCCCCGCATCCGCGACCGCGCGTTGTTCGTCGGCGAGCGCGAGGACGTGGTGGACGAGTCGTTCGGGGCGAACCTCCCCTCGATTCGCGACTGGACGTCGGCGCACTACTCCTACACCGGCTACGTCACCGGATTCGACCCCGCCGACATCGCCGATCGAGAGGCCCTGCGCGCGGAGTTCGGGTACGGCGCCGAACCGGTATGTGTCGTCGCCGTCGGCGGCAGCGGGGTCGGGGTGCACCTGCTCCGCCGCGCGATCGCCGCCTACCCGCTGGCGCGCGAGCAGTGCCCGTCATTGCGGATGATCGTGGTCGCCGGACCGCGCATCGATCCTCGCTCCTTGCCGCAGACTTGCGGTGTCGAGATACACGGCATGCTCCCGGACCTGCACCGACGGATGGCTGCTGCCGACGTCGCCCTCGTGCAGGGCGGGTTGACGACGACGATGGAACTCACTGCCGCCGGCCGGCCCTTCGTCTATGTCCCGCTGCGGCACCACTTCGAGCAGAACATCCACGTGCGGCACCGGCTCTCGCGCTACGGCGCCGGGACCTGTGTGGAATGGGATGACGCCACTCCCGAGCGCTTGGCGGGCGAGATCGGCAAGCTGATCGGGACCACGCCGCGGTACCTGCCCGTCGAGACCGATGGCGCCGCCCGTGCGGCGAAACTGCTCGCCGAGTTGCTCTGACCCGACTCCGATCGTGGTTCTTTACCCGCCTGAGGCGGGGGAAAAGAACCACGATCGGAGCGACGCCGGAGCGTATGCTCAGGGAGTCTCAGGTTCTTCTCGAGCGCGGATCGTCACGAACACGCGCCGGACCGGGAGTTCGCCTCGGCCGCGCACTGCCGCGGAGTCAGGTCCCTTGATGACTACCAACGCTACCGACCAGATCTGCGACGTCTGTTCGCACTCGCTGGCAAGCCACGACCGGATCGCTGACCGCTACTGCACCGCCACGCGCACGAATGCCATGACCCGAAAGTGCATCTGCGCTACGGCCAAGATTACAGTCGCCAGCTTGACCCACGCCCAGGTCTGATCCTGGATTCTGCCTCAGCGGGCATACCGCGCCGTCCGGTCGCGTTCCCCTCGGAAGAGGGCGCGCGGACTTGCGTGCGCGCGCCGATCCGCACCCGCTGAGGAGCTAGACCATGCCCAAGACCTGGTTCATCACCGGCGCGTCCCGCGGCTTCGGCCGCGAATGGGCAATCGCCGCTCTGGAGCGCGGTGACACCGTCGCCGCCACCGCACGCGAGACGTCCACGTTGGACGATCTCGCCGCGAAGTTCGGTGACGTGCTGCTGCCCCTGCGACTTGACGTCACCGATCGCGCGGCCGTGTTCGCCGCGGTGCAGCAGGCGCATGCCCGTTTCGGGCGCCTCGACATCCTCGTGAACAACGCCGGCTACGGACAGTTCGGCATGGTCGAGGAGCTCAGCGAGGCCGACGCCCGAGAGCAGATCGACACCAATCTGTTCGGCGCCCTCTGGGTCACCCAGGCGGCGCTGCCGATCATGCGCGAGCAGGGGTCCGGGCGCATCCTGCAGGTGTCCTCGATCGGGGGCATCACTGCATTCCCCAACATCGGGATGTACCACGCGTCGAAATGGGCATTGGAAGGCCTCAGCCAGGCGCTGGCCCAGGAAGTCGCCGGCTTCGGCATCACTGTCACCGTCATCGAGCCCACCGGGTACGCCACCGACTGGGCCGGACCGTCCGCGCGGCACGCCGAGCCGCTGCCCGCGTACGAGCCGGTGCGCGAGCAGGCACAACGCGCCCGCGCCAGCCGCACGGTATCGCCGGGCGATCCCGTCGCCACCCGTGACGCTGTGCTGCAGATCGTGGACGCCGACGAGCCCCCGTTGCGAATTTTCTTCGGCGACGGCCCGCTCGCACTTGCCGAAAAGGACTACGAGTCACGCCTGGCCACCTGGCACGAGTGGGAGCCGGTGTCCATCGCCGCCCACGGCACGCCATCCTGACCGTCGACACCCCGCGCAGTACCCGCCGCAGACGCGATCGCCGCAGCTCCCTGGACGGCTCATGAAATGGCTCACATAAGGTTGGCGAAATCTAAGATGACCGGTCATATTGAATGCATGGCCCGTCCGAGCGTCCGTCCCCAGATCGTCGACTCTGCCCTGGAGCAGTTCCACACCCGCGGGTTCCACAATTGCTCGGTCGAGGACATCACCAAGGCCGCAGGCGTGCCGAAGGGCTCGTTCTACAACCATTTCGAAAGCAAGGAAGACCTCGCCGTCGAAGCGCTGCGCCACTACGTCCAGGGCTCGGTCTGGCGGACGAGCGACGACGCCGACCTGCCGCCCCTCATCCGGCTGCGCCGACGTTTCCAGGCGCAGCGCGATGCCCTCGCCAGCAACGGTTACACGCGCGGGTGTCTGCTCGGCAATATGGGTTCCGAACTCGGCGACCTCAGCCCGGCAGTGCGCGCCGAGGTCGAGGCCAGCCTCGCGTTCCGCAGCGCGGCGGCGGCCGAACTGCTGCGCGACGCCCGCGCCACCGGCGAGTTGGGAGCGCAGCACGATCCCGACCTGCTCGGGCCGTTCCTCGTCAATGCTTGGGAAGGCGTCGTGACCCGCACCAAGGTCAGCAAGTCGCCCGCCGCGATGGACGGCTTCTTCGCGGTATACGACCACCTGCTCACCGCCTGACTGCCGTCACCGGAGTCACCTTCGGCGCCTGACCGCGCCGCCCGATCCGAACATCACGGAGACCTGCATGTCCGCTCCTGCCAGCCGGGCCCGCCTGCCGCACCTGTCGCGCACCGCAACCTTCTGGGTCGTGGTCGCCGCGTACTTGACCCTCATGATCGCGGCCAGCACGCCGTCCCCGCTCTATGTCGTCTACCAATCGAAGTGGCACTTCCCGACGTCGACCTTGACGGTGATCTTCGGGGTGTACGCGCTCGCGCTGCTGGCGTCGCTGCTCACCGTCGGCGGCCTGTCGGACTTCGTCGGACGGCGGCCGGTCCTCATCGGTGCGCTCGCGATGCTGGCCGCGAGCATGGCCGTGTTCGCCGGCGCGCAGGGCGTCGGCTGGCTCTACGCAGCGCGCGTCATGCAGGGCCTGGCCGCTGGTGCGGCTATCGGCACGCTGAGCGCCGGCATCGTCGAACTCGCGCCGCAGGGACGCGAGCGGCTGGCCACCCTGCTCAACGCGCTCGTCCCGAGCTTCGGACTCGGCATGGGCGCGCTCATCGCCGGGGCCTTCGCGGAGTGGGGGCCCGACCCGACCGTGCTCGTGTACGTCGTCGTGGGCATCGCCCTCGTCGCGCTCGTAGTGCTGATCGCGTTCGCTCCGGAGTCCGACCGACCCCGCGCCGGCGCGCTGCGCTCCCTGCTCCCGCGAGTGCGGATCGCCCGGCCCATCCGCGGCGCGTTCCTGCGCTCTACGCCATCGTTGTTCGCACCCTGGGCGCAGATGGGGCTGACCCTCTCACTGCTGGTGTCCGTCGCCGGAGCGCAGTTCGGCGTCACCAATCGTTTCGATGCCGGCCTGATCGTGGTCGCCGTGTGCGCCGCCGGCACGGTCGCCGGCTTCGCGCTGCGCGACACCTCACCGCTGCGCAGCACGAAGCTCGGCTCGATCGGCCTGATCGTGGGGATCGCCGTCACCCTGGGCGGACTGCGCGCCGACTCGCTGCTGCTGTTCGTCCTCGGCTCGACAGTCGGGGGCCTGGGCCTCGGGGGATCGATGATCGGGTCGATCCGCACCCTTTCGGTATTGCCCGAACCCGACGAGCGCGGCGAATTCTTCGCCAGCGTCTATGTCGTGGGCTATCTCGCGTTCAGCATTCCCGCAGTCGCCGCCGGATTCGCAGCAACCCACTTCGGCCTGCTGCACACCACCTACGTCTACGGTCTCGGCGTCGTCGTCCTCTCCCTCGTCGTCCTGGCCGTAAGCGGGCCGCAGCCCGCTCGCGAGCCGGCACACCGTTTCGACGAGCCGGCGAGGGTCGGCAGCGCCGTAGGCGACTGACTACCGCCCCCTAGGCTGGACAGCATGGAATATCGCCAGCTCGGACACTCGGGACTGCGGGTCTCGACAATCACGCTCGGAACAATGGGCTTCGGCGGCACCGGATGGGCGGCCTCAGTCGGTCAGATCGACGTCGACGGGGCGCGCGAGCAGATCGCGATAGCTCGCGACGCCGGCGTGAACCTCATCGATACTGCGGACGTCTACTCCGAAGGCCTGTCGGAGGAGATCGTGGGCGCGGCGCTCGGCAAGGACCGTGACGAAGTCCTGCTGGCGACGAAGGTTCGCATGCCGATGGGCGAGGGCCCCAACGATGCGGGCCTGTCACGCCACCACGTCATCCGCGGTGCCGAGGCGAGCCTGCGCCGGCTGGGCACCGACTACATCGACCTGTACCAGGTGCACGAGTGGGACGGCCAGACCCCGCTCGAGGAGACGCTGAGCGCGTTGGACTCGCTGGTGCAGTCGGGCAAGGTCCGCTACCTCGGGGCCTCGAATTACGCGGGCTGGCAGCTGATGAAGGCGCTCGGTGTGTCCGAGCGGCTCGGCTACCAGCGCTTCGTCAGCCAGCAGATCTATTACTCGCTACAGGCTCGCGACGCCGAGACCGAGCTGGTGCCGGTGTCCCTGGACCAGGGTCTCGGCATTCTGATCTGGAGCCCGATCGCCGGCGGACTGCTCTCGGGCAAGTACCGCCGCGGTACCGACGCGCCCGCGGGCAGCCGGCACCTCAGCGACTGGGACGAGCCACCGGTGCACGACGAGGACAAGCTCTTCGACACGATCGACGTGCTGATCGAAATCGGTGAGGCCCACAGCGTGTCGGCGGCGCAGGTCGCGCTCGCGTACCTCATCGGCAAGCCGGCGGTGACCTCGGTGATCGTCGGTTCGCGCACCACGGAGCAGCTGAGCGACAACCTGGCCGCGGCAATGCTGACTCTGTCTGTGGACGAGGTGGCGCGCCTGGACGACGTGAGCGCCGAACCGCTGCGCTACCCGCACTGGCACCAGGCCAAGACATCTGCCGACCGCCTCAGTGCCGCGGACCTCAGCCTGCTCGGCCGACACGTGGGCTGACACCTGGGCTGACACCTGGGCTGACACCTCGGCTGACACCTGGGCGCGCCGGGGGTCACGTTCGCCTCTGCCGTTGATGCAGATCCCGGACGCAGCGAGTGTCGCCGGTCACTGCGCCTTGCATCGCTTCCCGCTAAGACTGCCGGGCGATCTGGGCAAGATGGAGCCATGTCGAAGACCGTGCTCGTGACCGGCGCCTCCGGGTTCGTCGGATCGCACCTCGCCCGCGCCCTCGTCGACGCCGGCCACGAGGTTCACGCGATGACCCGCCACCCGGACACCTACGGCGGAGCCGGCAAGCCGATCAAGGCCGATGTCGAGGACGCAGCCAGTCTCGCCCCGGTCATGCAGGGCGTGGACGTCGCCTACTACCTCGTCCACTCGCTGGCCTCCGACGACTTCGAGGAGAAGGACGCTGAGGCGGCCCTGAACTTCGGCGGCGCGGCCGCGGACGCGGGCGTCGAGCGCATCGTCTACCTGGGCGGGCTCGGGGTCGATGACGGGGCGCTGTCGGCGCACCTGCGCTCGCGGCGTCAGGTGGAGCAGCTGCTCGGGGTGGCCGGGGTGCCGGTCACGGTCCTGCGCGCGGCCGTGGTGGTCGGGCACGGCGGTATCTCTTGGGAGATCACCCGCCAGCTCGTCGACCACC
This sequence comes from Mycobacteriales bacterium, assembly GCA_038207565.1. Taxonomy (GTDB): domain Bacteria; phylum Actinomycetota; class Actinomycetes; order Mycobacteriales; family Jatrophihabitantaceae; genus JALZAI01. The sequence goes on along the minus strand of JBBQZQ010000001.1, from coordinate 79,613 downwards.
TGCCCGTGATGATCACCCCGAAGTGGGTCAAGACCCGCACCCAGCCCATCGCGCTGCCCGACGTCGTTCGGTACCTGGTCGGGGTGCTCGATCATCCGGACGCATCCGGCAAGGTGTTCGAGATCGGCGGCCCGGACGTGCTGCGCTACATGGACATGCTCATTCTGGCCGCGAAGGTCAAGGGCAAGCGATTGCCGCACTTCGATGTGCCGCTGCTGTCGCCCGGCCTGTCGTCGCACTGGTTGGCCCTGGTTACCGACGTCGACTACGCCACCGCGCACAACCTCGTCGCGTCGATGACCAACGAGGTCATCGTCCGCGATCACTCGATCGAACAGATCGTGCCCTTCGAGCGGATGGGCTACGAGGATTCCGTGCGGCTGGCACTGAAGGAGCGGGCGGAGGCAACGTGAAGACCTGGCCCGCCAGGGTGGAACGCCTGGTCGCGCCGGCTCTCATCGACAAGGTGCCGCGCGACCATCATCAGCCCGACAACCAGTTCCGACGGCGACGCATCGTCGTGGTCATCGCGCTCGTCGTCGGCGCGACGCTACTGGGAGTCTCGCTCGCGACCAAGCCGGGCGATCCCGCGTTCTACCCATTGACCTTCAGCGTCGCCGTCGTGTGGATCGCGGGCGGGCTCGCGTCCGGGCCGCTACACCTGGGCTACATCCCGTTCCGGGGCACGCTACGGCGACCGGTGATCACGCCCATCGCGTTGGGCCTGCTCGCCTCCGGCGTGTTCGTGCTCGGGGCACTGGTCATCCGTCAGGTCCAGCCGCTGCGCGAGGTCGCGGACCGCGTGCTGCAGCACGCGTCGCAGGGTTCGCTCATCCTCGTCCTCGTCATCACGCTGTTGAACGGCGCGGCGGAGGAGGTCTTCTTCCGCGGTGCACTGTTCGCCGCGCTCGGCGGGCGAAACCCCGTCGTCCTGTCCACGGTCGTGTACGCCCTGGTCACGGTCGCGACCGGCAACCCGATGCTCGTATTCGCCGCGGTGCTGATGGGCGTGCTCTTCGCGCTACAGCGACGGGCGTCCGGCGGCATCCTGGCCTCCATGCTCACCCACCTGACCTGGTCGACGGTCATGCTGCTGGTGCTGCCGCCGTTGCTGTCCGCGTAGGTCGACCGCGGTCAGCGGCGGTGTCCAGGGACGGGGGCGAGGGGGGTCACCTCACACCTTGGTCGCGAGCAGTTCGCCGAGGTGCTGGTCGATCTGGGTCATGTAGGTGGGGGAGACGCCGAACAGACCGAGGTGGCCCAGGACGTCGTCCACGACCCGCAGTTCGCTGCCCGCGATCAGCTCCTGCTCGGCCCGGCAGACCTGGGGACGTGTCCCTGTTGACCCGCGCAGCCGACTCGCACTGGGTGTGGCCCGACGACATCGAGGTCGTACACGTCTATCTCACCGAGCACGAACTCGCCTCGACGTGCCGAGAAATATATGGGCGCGATGTCGAGGAGGTCGAGCTCTGCGACGAGGTCAAGGCTGATGACCCGGCGATTCACCGCACCGCCATGCTCATCGCCGCGGAAGCCGCACAGGGGGGTGCGGGCAGCAAACTGCTCATCGATGCGCTGTCCTGCGAGTTGTCGGTGCACATCCTGCGTCGCCACGCGCACGTCCTGTTCCGGGAGGCCGAGGTCAACGACGGGTTGACCTTCCTCCAGCAGCGCATCGTCCGCGACTATGTGCAGCAACACCTGGGCGAGAGCATATCGCTCGACGACCTGGCCGCCTCGGTCGCGCTGAGCCGATTCCACTTCGCTCGACGCTTCCGACCTCGGTCGGCACGAGCCCGCACGCATTCGTGCTCGATCAACGCGTCGCGCGGGCGAAGACGATGCTGACCCGCACCCACACATCGCTGCTCGAGATCGCGGTGCGGTGCGGTTTCGCCGATCAGAGCCACATGAACCGCGTGTTCAAGAAGCGGGTGGGGACGACGCCCGGCTCCTACCGCGAGGGCAGCTAGCAACTCAGGCGAGGTCTCCCGGTGAATCCGGGACGTCGACCGCGTTCTCGCGCAGCGCCGCGATCGGGATTACCTCGAGCACGCGCTCGTTCGTCGACGCGAGGACCACCGGGGCGGCGACGCCGTCACCGTATGCCTGCCGCCAGCGCAATGCCACCACGCACCATCGATCTCCGGGCCGCAGGCCGGTGAAACCGAACTCAGGACGCGGCGTGACGAGGTCGTTGCCCGTCTGGCGCTGCTGGGCGAGAAACTCGGGTGTCATCACCGCGCAGACGCCGTGCACGCCGACGTCCTCCGGCCCCACCGAGCAGCAGCTGTCCCGGTAGAACCCGGTCACCGGATCGCTGCCGCAGGGCTGCAGCTCACCGCCGAGCACGTTGCGCTGGTCGTCCACGCCGTCAGCCTCGCAGCTGCGGGCAGCCACGCTGCACGCGCACCCTCGCCGCCACGTCCTGGGTTCAGATCAGGCCGCCGCCGGCGCCCACCGTGTCGAGCAGCTGGTCGGTGTCGGCAAAGGTCTTGGCGATGACGGCGGTGCGCTTCACGTAGTGCCCGACGGGGTACTCCATCGTCATCCCGATCCCGCCGTGCAACTGGATCGCCTCCTGGCCGATGTGGCGCGAGGACAGGTCTATCTGGATCTTGGCCGCGTTCACCGAACGCCGCCGCTCGTCCACATCGTCGGCCGCAAGCGCGAGGCGGGCCAGCAGGGCCATGCTGCGCGCCTGTTCCAGGGAAACGTACATGTCGGACGCGCGGTGTTGCAGCGCCTGGAACACTGCGATCGGCTGACCGAACTGTTGGCGGGTCTTGAGGTAGTCGACGGTGAGCCACAGCATTCGGTCCATCGCGCCGACCGCCTCGGCGCACAACACGGCGGTGGCGATGTCGATGACCGCCCGCACGTGCCCGAGCGCCTCGGCCGGTGCACCCAGCGGCTGCGCGGGTGTGTCGGCGAACAGGACATCGGCACCGCGAAGGCCGTCCTGCATCGAGTAGGGGTCGCGACGGACGTCACCGGCGTCGACGAGGAACAGTCCGATGCCTTCGGCTACGCGCGCGGTGACGATCAGCCGATCGGCGCTGTCACCACCGAGGACCGCGATCTTCTCCCCGCTCAGCGTCCAGCCGCCTGCGTTCTGGGTGGCGACGGTGGCGAGATCCGTCAACGACCAGCGTGCGTCGCGTTCGGTGTAGGCAAAGGCCAGCAGCAGGTCACCGGACGAGACGCCGGGCAGGATTGCGGCCTTGTGCTCAGGACTGCCGGCCGCCGCAACCAGCTGACCACCGAGCACCACCGTAGCGAGGTACGGCTCGAGCACCAGGGCACGGCCGAAGCTCTCCATGACAACGGCGAGCTCGGCCACGCCCATGCCGGCGCCGCCGTACTGCTCGCCGAAAGGCAACCCCAGCAGGCCGAGGTCGGCGTACTGCTGCCACAGCTCACGGCTCCAGCCGGCCTCCGAATCCAGCAGGGCCAGCCGCGTATTCGCGTCGTAGCGCTTGTCGAGCAGCCGGTCGACGGTGTCGGCCACCATTCGCTGCTCGTCGGTCAGGTCGAATTCCACGATCGGGGCTCCGTCTGCTCGGGCGAGTTCGGGTCAGAACTTGAGGATCGCTTTGGCGATGATGCTGCGCTGGACCTCGCTGGACCCCGCGTAGATCGAGGCCTTGCGCCAGTTGAAGTAGGTCGGCAGCGCGTCCACCGCACCTTCGGGCAGGTTGGCGAAGCCCTCCGGAACGCCGGCGCTCTTGCGGAAGGCGAGCGCCGCGGGACCCAGCGCGTCGACGAGCAGCTCGCTCGCCTCCTGCTGCAGCTGCGAGCCCTTGAGCTTCAAGACCGAGGACACCGGGTCGGGCTTGCCCGGCCCGACCTTGTCCTCGCGGGCAAGCACCCGCAGTACCGACATCTCCAGCGCGCTCACCTCGACCTCGAGACGGGTGAGCCTGGCGCGGAACAGCGGGTTGTCCAGCACCGGCGCACCGCCGGACCTGGTCTGTCCGGCCACCCGCTTGATGCGAGCGATCCGCGACTTGATCATCCCGACTCCGGCATTGGTGGTGCGTTCGTTGCCGAGAAGGAACTTCGCGTAGTCCCAGCCACGGTTCTCCGCACCCACCAGCTGGTCGGCGGGCACCCGGACATCGTCGAAGAAGACCTCGTTGACCTCGTAGCCTCCGTCGATGAGGTGGATCGGGCGGACCGTCACGCCGGGGTCGTCCATATCGATGAGGATGAACGAGATGCCCTGCTGCCTCTTGACGGTGGTATCGGTGCGTACGAGGCAGAAAATCCAGTTCGCGTACTGCGCGAGGGTCGTCCAGGTCTTCTGCCCGTTGACGACGTAGTGGTCGCCGTCGCGGACCGCGGAGGTCTTCAGCGAGGCGAGGTCGGAGCCGGCGTTCGGTTCGGAGAAGCCCTGACACCACCAGATGTCGAGGTTTGCGGTCTTCGGCAGGAACCGTTGCTTGAGTTCCTCACTGCCGAAAGTGGCGATGACCGGACCGACCATGGCGGTGTTGAACGCGAGGGGCGGCGGGACGTGGGCGAGGACCATCTCCTCCGACCAGAGGTGACGCTGCACCGGAGTCCAGTCGCGGCCACCCCACTCGGCCGGCCAGTGCGGCACGGCGAGACCGTTGGCGTTGAGGATCTGCTGCGAGGTGAGGATGTCGTCGCGGGTCGCATGTTCCCCGCGGCCGACCCGCTCGCGGATGTCGGCAGGGATCTCGGCGGTGAAGAACGCGCGCATCTGTTCGGCGAAGGCGCGTTCCTCCTTCGTCAGCGCGATGTCCATGCTCCCAGCATGCCTGGTGCGGGGCCCGGACGGGGAGCGGGTCGCGGTTCTCGGCGTGTGCCAGGCTGGAACCGTGAGCAACCGCACCGTCCGTTGGGGCGTCGCCGGACCGGGTCGCATCGCGACCAAGGTCGCCGCCGACTTCAGCTACGTCGAGGACGCCGAACTGGTCGCCGTCGGGTCGCGCTCACACGAGCGCGCCGAGGCCTTCGCCACCACGCACGGGGCTGCCCGCGCGCACGGCTCCTACCGTGCCTTGCTCGACGACGACGAGGTCGACGCCGTGTACATCGCCACACCGCACCCGCAGCACCATGCCCTCGCGATGGCGGCGCTGCAGGCCGGCAAGGCTGTCCTCGTCGAGAAGACGTTCACGATGACGACCGCGGGTGCGCGGGAGGTCGCCGACGTCGCCCGCAAGCAGGGTGTCTTCGCGATGGAGGCGATGTGGACACGGTTTCAGCCCGCGATCGTGCAGGTCCGTTCGTGGCTAGCCGACGGTGCGATCGGCGAGGCACGGGGGGTGCAGGCCGATCTCGGCGTGGTGCGCGAGTTCGACGCGAAGGACCGTCTGTTCGATCCGGCCCTCGGTGGCGGCGCGCTTCTCGACCTCGGCGTATACGTCGTGTCGTTCGCGCAGATGGTGCTCGGCACGCCCGATCGCGTGACGTGCCTCGGTGCGCTGGGCAGTACGGGCGTCGAGGAGGAGGCCACGCTGCTGCTCGGCTTCCCGAGCGAAGCGACAGCCGTGCTCAGCACCTCCCTGCACAGCCCGATGCCCGGACAGGCGCGCGTGTTCGGCACCTCCGGCTGGATCGACGTGTTGCCCCGCTTCCATCACCCGTCCCGCGTCGTCCTGCATCGCGACGGCGCTGAACCCGAGACGCTCGACCTGCCTGCCTGCGGCGGCGGCTATTCGCACGAGCTGGACGAGGTGACCCAGGGCGTCCTGACCGGACGCACGGAGAGCGCTGTCATGCCACTCGCGGACACCATCGCGGTGCAGCAAGTCCTCGAGGACGCCGCGTCCCAGCTGGGCATCAGGTGGGCCGAGGACGAGAGCGTCCGCTGAGCTCGCGAGCTGTTCTCAGGACGGGTCGAGCAACTGCGTGATCCGGATGTTGTTACCGGACGGATCGCGGAACGCCGCGTCGATGCCGTATGGGCGCTCCTCGGGATCCTCGACGAATGCGACGCCGCGCTCGACGAGCTCCTTGTGGCTTGCCCGGCAGTCATCGGTCGTGAGGAAGACCGTCCCGGCGAAGCCCTTGCCCATCAGGTCGCGCACCTGGTCGGCGGTGACTTCGTCCATGATGGGCGGGCCGGGTATGGCCATCAACGCGATCGCCACGTCGTCCTGGCCCGCCGGGCCGACGGTCAGCCAGCGGAAGTCGCCCATCTCGGGCATCGTGACGTCTGCGCGGACCTCCAAGCCGACCTTGCGCGTGTAGAACTCGAGCGCCTCCTGCTGGTCGTGGACCCACAGCTGCGCGTTGCCGATCTTGATCATTTGCCTCTTCCGTTCGTTCGGACCGGATGGTGCGGATGACGCTATTGATCAGCGGGCGGCGGTGTCTTCTCCAAACGTGCGGTGTTTCGGGCGGCTGTGCAGGCGCACCACGCAGGCCGGGACCAACGCGTATGCCGACGCGGGCGGGAACGAGGCACGGTATTCGGTCGGCGTCATCGCGTACATCCGGCCGAAGCTCGACGTGAACGAACCGACGCTCTCCAACCCGACGCTGCAGCAGATGTCGGCCACGCTGCGATCGGTGTTGCGCAGCAACGCGGCCGCGCGCTCCAGGCGGCGGGTGAGCAGGTAGACGTGGGGCGACTCGCCGAACGCGCGGCGGAACTCGCGGCTGAAATGCGCCTGCGACAGGCCTGCTGCGCGGGCGAGATCGGCGACGCCCATGGGCTCGGAATACCGGGCGTCGGCGAGATCCTTCGCGCGGAGCAGGTGGCGGGCCGACGGCAACGACGACATCACCGCCCAGTATCGACCCGATCCCCGAGAGCGGCGAGCAGGCGGTTGACGAATACGACCTGGCCGGTCACCAACTTGCGGCGCGCAACCTCAGCGGTGACCCATTCCGCGCGGTCGATCTCGGGAAATGCCTGCAGCCGGCCCGAGTGCGGCGGCCATTGCAATTCGAAGGTGTTACTGACCACGGTGCTCGTGTCGAGGTCGGATTCGCCGGCCCAGACGGTCAGCACCTTGCCCCCTGGCAGCTTCTGCGCGCCGAGCTCGAGGTAGTCGACATTTGGTGCCGCTGAACCGAGCTCCTCGGCGAACTCCCGGCAGGCTGCCACGAACGCATCCTCGGCGAGAGCGTACTCGCCCTTCGGGATGCTCCAGGCGTGCTCGTCCTTGCGCGCCCAGAACGGCCCGCCCATATGGGCGATCAGTAGCTGGATCCGCGGACGCCTCCGGTAGAGGAGCAGCCCAGCGCTCTGTTTGCGTGCCATCGGATCAGTCAACCCGACCCTGCGCATCGGGGCCTCGCCGCCGCTCATCCGGCGGTCGGGCACCCCCACCGTGTTAGCGTGAAGCTGGTTGCATTCCTTGCTTCTCGTTCTTGCGCAGGCACGTCTGCGCACACCTCGTCCCTCCGCTTGCGGGGTGAGGCGGGTGGTAGGTACCGACCCGAGGGACGCGAGCGCGCCCCTCATCCGGTTCGGCACCGGGCAACGGCTGGCGCGGTTCTCCGCCCGGCCGCCGTCACGACGAGAGGCGCACGACCATGATGAATCTCGAACAGCAGATCCTGCGGATGCTGCAGGCCCGCTCTGCCCAGGACCGGGCCTTGACCATCAACGACTTCGCCCGGCAGTTTGGCGCCAACCCGCAGATCGTGGCATCGCTGGCGCGACAGCTCGTCGACAACGGGCAGGCCCGTGCGTCCATGGTGGCCGTCCACGGCGTCCCGACCCTGCATGGTTTGCTGCCCCAGACTTCCGCGACCGAGCCCGTACCGGTCGACTCGGAGGTCGCGCAGCCGTAACCGGCTAACCGTGGTCGGCGACGGGTTGCCGTGCCGGGCCGCTGGGCATGATGCAGGTATGGCCCTGGACCTGCGCGCCCGACTCGGCAAGATCGTCTTCGAACGGGTGGCCGGGGTCGAGGGCCCGGCCAAGCGCGACCGGATCCACCACACCAGCGGCGAACGCTGGTTCGCTGACGACCGGCCGATCCGCACGGTCCATGCCGACTCCTCGATGTTCGTCGGCGGGCTGCGCGCGCTGTTGCTGCAATCGCTGCATCCGTTGGCAATGGCCGGTGTAGCGGGGCATTCGGGCTACCGCGGCGATCCATGGGGACGGTTGCAGCGCACGAGTTACTTCCTGGCGGTGACGTCCTTCGGACTGGCCGACGACGCGCAACACGCGGTGGACAAGGTGCGCGCCGTGCACAAGCGGGTCCGCGGGGTCGCACCGGACGGACGGCCGTACTCGGCGGCCGACCCGCACCTGTTGCGGTGGGTGCACGTCGCCGAGGTGGACAGTTTCCTGAGCACCTATCGGCGCTACGGCGCGGCCCCGCTGGATGCCGAGGGCCAGGACGGGTACGTCGCTGACACCGCGGTGATCGCACGCGCCCTGGGCATCGACAACCCGCCCCTGACGGTGGCCGAGCTCGACGAGCAGTTGCAGTCCTACCGTCCCGAGCTCCGGGGAACCGCCGAAGCACGCTCTGCGGCACGGTTCATGCTGGTGCGGCCACCGCTACCCGCGATCGCCCGCCCGCCCTATGCCGTGCTGGCTGCCGCGTCGGTGGCTGCCCTGCCGGTGTGGGCGCGGTGGCCGCTGCGGCTGCCGTACCTCCCGATTGCCGAAGCGACCGTCGTCCGCGCGGCGGGCAGCGGCATCGTCCGCACGCTGCGGTGGATCACGACCCCGCCCGACGTGTCCGCCGCCTGAGGGCCTCAGCGGCTGGCGTCATCCTCATCGCGGACGACCGACCTCGCGTCGTCGGTTCCGAGCGGACCTTGACAAGATCAGCCAGTTCGTCCCCTTCGTTCGGTTTGGGGCTCCCCCGGCGACAGTGCCGCTTGAAACATGATCCGCGCCGACCAAGCCGCTCAGGTGCGGTCCGGCGGGGCCTTCAGCTCTGCACAGAACACTGCCCCGTACCGACGTGGGGTCGGTACGGGGCAGCAACCGTGGTCAGCTGATCAGCGCGTAGTAGACGCGGCAGCCTTCTTGGCCGCAGCCTTCTCGGCCGCAGCCTTCTTGGCCGGAGCCTTCTTGGCCGGAGCCGAACTCGCGGCATTCTGTGCTGCGTTGCGCTTGCGGGTCGCGGCGGCCCGGCGGGCAGTCGCGCTACGCGCCTCGGCAGCCTCCTCGCGGGTCTCTACTGCCTTGCGGGCAGCCGCCCTGCGCGTCGCGGTTTCGTAGGCTGCGGCTTGGTGTGTCGGGGTCGTGCTGATCGGCGCCTCGCCGGCCGGAGTATTGCGAACCGTGGTCCGGTGCGCCGGCACCTTGTTCGCCGGCGTCGGACGAACCGGGGTCGCGGTCGTGGCCAGGCTCTCGCGCCTGGCCTGCGCTGCCGCGCGGCGACGCAGCTTCTGCGCCACCGAGGTGACCTCGCCAGCAGCCTTCTCGACGCGCTTGTCGACATCACCGATGAGGCGCACCAGCACCGGGTCGTGACGCAGGTCGGTGACCACCCGGTCACCACGGACGACGAGCTTGTTGAACCCGTCCTTGACCTGGACGACGCTCTCCTCCACCTCGTCCTTGACGCTCGCGGTGGTCGCCGGCAGGCTGATCTTGCGAGCAGCGTCGACTGCGTCGGTGCCACGGTCCTTCAGCTCGCCTGCTGCCGTCACGACCTTGTCCTGTGTCTTCGCGGCGAGGGCGTTGGCGCGGTTGATGCGTTCCTTGGTGGTGTCGATGAACTTGGTCGCGCTCTGCTTGGCCTCGACAGGCAGTTCCTGCCTGCGCTTGACGATCGTTGCCACGATCGCGTCGCCGGCGCCGATCGTTGCGTAGGCCTGCCGGCGGGCCACGCCCGTGAGGGCAGTCAGTCGGCCAGAGGTGGTCACGAGGGTGGTCTTGCCCTGAGCGAAGGTGAACTCGAGGTAGCTGCGTGCGTTCGTCGCGATGGACGCGATCTGTGGCGCCATGGTGTGAAGCTCCTATCTAGCGGGCCGATTTGGTCTCGATACGCCGGATCCGGCACGTCCACGCCTATTTGGCGGACGCCGGGGCCGGGTAACGCGTAGGTCCAGGGTGTCCCGCAGCGCTAACTTTTGCAAGCGGGTAGCTAGCACTGTGGTTCGATTCACCTGAAATCGTTCCTCGCGGGCATCGGTGTCGTATTTTGAGACGTTGCGAATAGACGCCAATTCGGCTCGGACATCGCTGGCTCGACTTAGTCTGCTGAACGTGACCGGGCCCACAAACGCTACGGCGCTGTCCGCTTCGACCGACTGCGAACAGTCCCATGCTCCCCGCGGTCCGACCTAGCGGCGTTACCCGGTAGTCCCGCTCACGAAGCACCCCCGCAGGACGACGGCAGAGCAGGTCCGCCGTCGCGATCAACGCCGTCCGTCCAAGGCCTCGACCGCGAAGCCCGAAGGAGTCCACCATGATCGAACGTGTCAAGGCGGCTGTGCCGCTAGCTCTCGTCATCGCTGTCCTCGCCCTGATCTGGGTCGAGTTCTGCCTGAATTTCACCTTCCACTGGGTGACCGACGGCGACCTCGGAAACGGTCTCAGCCTGCCGAGCAATTTCCACCTGGTCGTGCCGGCGGCGTTCGTCTCGTGGGGCTTCTTCTTCGCCGCCGGAGCCGACATGGCAGCCTTCAAGAAGGTCGCCATCGGCTCGGTCATCGGTGCGGTTAGCGCGCTGCTGCTGATGCTCATCGCCCCCGAGATCGCCGATCTTCCGGACTTCTGGGGCATCGCGATCACCGTGGCAGTCCTCGCGTTTCTGATCGTGGTGGCCTCGGCAGCTGGCGATTGGTACTACGTGCCCGGAATCTTCGGCGCGTTCGCTGCGACGGTGTTCTGGTGGATCACGACCGGCCTCGACGGGTGGGCGATCGACGGTGGTGGCGTCGGCAACAGCGTGGCCGCGTTGGGTAAGCCCGCAACCGCTGGCGCCGGTGCCTTCGGCGGTGTCCTCTCGACACCGCTGGGCTGGGTGTTCTTCAACAGCCTGCTGACGCTGCTCATCGGCTGCGTCCTGGGACTCGTGTCGGTCAAACTCGCCGGCCTGATCACGCCGCGCGCGTCGAGCGAGTCCGAGCAGACGCACGCCCACGCCTGAACAGAATCGCGCTGCCGCGCCGGACAAGGGAAGTGCCATGACCAGACGAGACATCGAATTCGACGCCGAGGGCGTGACTCTGCGGGGTTGGTTCTACACCGCGGACCAGGCTGGCACCTCGGGGCCCGTGGTGGTCATGGCGCACGGGTTCTCGGCAGTGAAGGAGATGTATCTGGACGAGTACGCGAAGGCATTCGCGGCCGCGGGTCTGCACGCCCTGGTGTTCGACAACCGCAACTTCGGGGCGAGCGACGGTGAGCCGCGTCAAGAGATCGACCCGTGGGCGCAGGTGCGCGACTACCGGCACGCCATCACGTTCGCCGAGTCACTGAGCGAAGTCGACCCAGCCCGGATCGGCATCTGGGGCAGCAGCTACTCCGGCGGTCACGTGCTGGTGGTCGCCGCCATCGACCGCCGGGTGAAGGCGGTGGTGAGCCAGGTACCCCTGGTCAGCGGTCACGACAACTTCCGCGCCCTCGTGCGTTCGGACTTGATCAGCGGCTTCCGCGAGCAGTTCGACGCCGACCGACGCGGGCGCTACCGAGGCGATGCTCCGATGATGGTGCCTGCGGTGGCCGAGGACCCACTGGCACCCTCGGCGATGCCGACAGCGGATTCCTGGGAGTGGTTCACCGGGACGGGTGAGTCGCGCGCTCCGTCATGGCGCAATGAGGTCACCCTGCGCAGTGTCGAGCTGTTCAGCGAGTACGAGCCGGCGACCTACCTCCCCTACATAAGCCCGACGCCCCTGCTCATGCTTGTGGCCATCGGCGATCACCTCACGGTCTCCGACCTCGCCATCGCCGCATTCCAGACGGCTCGCGAGCCGAAGAAGCTGCAGATCATGCCCGGCGGACACTTCGACGCCTACGTCAAGGGATTCGACATCTCCGCGGGCGCCGCTCGGCAATGGCTGGTCGACAACCTCGCACCGTAGGAAACGTCGCCGAATTCGACCGTGCTCGTTGACGCGCGGCCGTTTCGTCCGGTCACCGGGACGTGGATGCGGTAGGAGTTACGGGTGACCATCTCGGTGCACGACGTGCGCCACGCCATGACCGAGCTCGGCGAGCTGCGTTTCGGCGCTACCCCGATCGATGAGGCCATGCACCGAATCGTGCAGACGACGCACGCCATCTTCGACGTCGACGGCGCCGGCCTCATGCTGGTCGACGCCGACAACCAGCTGCGCAACGCCGCCGTCTCCGACGACCGGTTCGACTATCTCGAGCAGCTGCAGATCACGCACGACGAAGGTCCGTGCATCGCCGCGTTCGACGACAAGCAGCTCGTGTGTGCCGAGGATCTGACGGAGGACGAGCGCTGGCCGGACTTCACAGCGGCCGCACTCGACCGGGGTATCCGCGCGGTTCTGGCCAGCCCGATCCCCTACAACCAGCAGGCGATCGGGGTCGTCGGGGTGGTCTCGCAGGACTGCCGGCCGTGGTCGCCGGAGGGTGAGCTGGCGCTACTGGCCTTCACCGATCTGGCGGCCCTGCTCATCGCCAGCATGTTGCACGCCGAGAAGCAGAGCGCCCTCGCCGGCCAACTACAGGGCGCGCTCGACACCCGCGCGGTGGTCGAACAGGCGAAGGGAATCCTGATGAACCGCAACGGCATCTCTGCCCGCGAGGCGTTCGAGGAGCTGCGCGCCCAGGCGCGGCGCGAGCGCCGCAAGCTCGGTTCGGTCGCGAGTGCACTCGTGGCGGAGCCACGTTGAGCACTCGTGGCGGAGCCACGTTGAGCTGGCTATCCGCGCACAAGTAGGTGATACTTGAGCTTGCCGTCACGAACGCCGCCCAGAGACCTGCGGCCCGACCGACGTCGTAGCAGGCCCCAGCGTGGTCCGTAGGCGGACTACCCCTCCTGGCCGGTCGCGACACAGCATCGCCACTCTGGGAGTTTTCATGATCATTCTGGGTATCGTCCTGCTCGTCGTGGGACTGCTCGTCAAGATCCCCATCATCTGGACCATCGGCGTCGTCGTGCTGGTCATCGGCGCACTTCTGTTTCTGGCCGGCGCGATCGGTCACCAGGTGGGTGGTCGCAGGCACTACTACTGACCCGAGGACCCGCTAACCCAAGATCCGCCGGCGCGATGACACGCGGACCCGGCGGCCGGCCCGGTGACGGGTTCGGCCGGCCGCTGGGCCGCGAGTTTCCGCAACCTCAGGTGTGTCGGCACACTGGACGGGTGACCGACCCGTCCATCAATCGCGATCGCGACGCAACGCGGCGGCCTCGTAACGCCCGCCCCCGCGACGGACTCGGCCGCCCGCTGGCCTACGGCAGCGAGGGCGTTGAACGAGCACCGGAAGGCACGGTGCGGACGCCGACGAACACGTTGGCCGAGGCGCACCGGCTGTTCGCCGCCGGCATGCCGTTCCACGCGCACGAGGTGCTCGAGGACGCATGGAAGGCCGCCCCGCCCGGCGAGCGTGAGCTGTGGCGTGGACTGGCGCAGCTTGCCGTCGGCGCGACCCACGCCGCGCGTGGCAACCGCTCGGGCGCTGTGGCGCTTCTCGACCGGGGGCGTGCTGCTGTGCTCGCCTACCGCGGAACGGACCCGCATGGACTCGACGTCGACGCGATCGCCGCCTGGGTCGGCGCCGCCGTCGCCTCGATCGACGCTCAGGTGCCGGTCAATCTGCCACCGCCCCCGCTCGTTGCCTAGCCGGACACGCCGGGGTGATCGGCGGGACGCGGATGGCGGTGACCGAAACCTGGCTCTGGACGAGGTGGCCGCGTGGCTGAAAGCTAGGAGGCGTGGTCGGCTACGCCCGGCCGCGACAGCTGAATCCTGGAGGTAACAACTGTGCCGAACAGCGTTGAAATAACCGCGTTGTGCGAGCGCCCGGCGGCCCTCGCATGACCGCACCGGACGTCGCGACGAGCGTGACGTGGATGCGCGAGGGCACCGTCTTGCTGCTCGACCGGCTCGACCGGGCGGACCTGACGGCGCCGTCCCCGCTGCCTGGATGGACCAACGGTCACATCGCGGCGCACATCGCCCGCAACGCCGATGCCCTGATGCGGCTGCTGTACTGGGCGCAGACGGGCGAGGTAACCCCGATGTACCCCTCCGCCGACGTGCGCAACGCAGAGATCGAGCGCGACGCCGTACGCGATGCGCAGGTTCAGCGCGCAGATGTCCGAACCACAGCAGCGGCACTCGACGACGCGATTGCCGCGACCGCCGACGATACCTGGACGGTGCAGGTACGCAGCACGCGGCGTGCCATCGCCGCCGGTGAGGTGCCCTGGATGCGGGTCAAGGAGGTGTGGCTGCACGCGGTCGACCTCGGAGCCCCGTCCGAGGCCATTCCCGACGATCTCGCAACCGCGCTGATCGACGACATCGCTGGGTCGTTCTCGGACCGCGACGACGTGCCCGCGCTGCGGCTCGTCGACAGCAGCTCGGGACGCGCCGTCGACATCGGCGGCGGCGGACCCACCGTGGCCGGCCCGCCGTCCGAGCTCGCCGCGTGGCTGGCGGGACGTTCGGCGGGCGAGGCGTTGGAGTGTGCCGGAGGCCTGCCAGTGCTGCCTGCCTGGCTCTAGTTCGACGTCACTGCCCAGTTCGGGCAGTTGCGCCCTCCCCGCAACGACGGGAAAACGGGCCGGAAATTTGGTCTGCGCAGGGGGGAAGGCGCGGTGGAGGCCCGTCGCCGAGGCGGAAAACGTCATGCCCGTTCGTGCGTCTCCTCCAGAACGGTCTTGCCGATCTCGCTGTAGACCGCTGGTCTGGCCGCGCGGAGCCACAGGACGCCGGCGGCGCCGAGCAGGAACGTGGCCACGACGATCCACGGCATCGCGTGGAAGAACGGTGACTTGGACGCCCCGCCGCCGGCGAAGCTCAGGTTGGAGAAGAGCAGGTACACGACATACAGCATCCCGATGCCGCCGATCGCGGGGATGATGCCGGTGGTGACGATGTTGCCCTTATGCACCTTCTTGACGTGGAAGTACCAGATGACGGCGAGTGAACAGATCGCCTGCACGATCAAGATGGACATCGTTCCCAGCACTGCAAGCAGCCCGTACTCGTAGACGTACCCGCCCTGCAGGACGTCGCTGCCGCCCTTGGTCAGGAAGTAGAAGCCGGCAGTGAGCACAACAGTGATCACTGTTTGCACGATCGACGCCACGTGCGGCGATGCGTGCGTGGGGTGCGTCGCGCCGATGCTCCTGCGCAACGCCGGAATTTCGCGGCCGATTGCGTACAGGTAGCGCGAAGCGGCGTTGTGGAAGGCGAGCGCACAGGCGAATGACCCGGACACGATCAGGAACAGGTAGACATTGACCACCCAGTGCCCGCCCAGGTTCTTCGAGGCGAGGTCGGTGAACATGCCGATCGAGTTGTTCGCCGCCTTGTCGATGGCACCCTTCGGCCCGTTACCGGAAATGACCATCCACGACACGAACGTGTAGAACAGACCCAGCCCGACCACTGCGATCATCGTCGCCCGGGGCACGATCTTCTTCGGGTTGCGTGATTCCTCGCCGTAGACGGCTGTGGTTTCATACCCTACCCATGACCAGAACGCGAAGAAGAGCCCGATGGCGGCGCTTCCTGCAGCGAGGGGCGCCCCGCCGACCTTGACGCCTTCGCCGCCGCCCGACGGCAGCGACGAGAACGCCTTGACCGGATTGATCGAGGACAGGTGGAACCCGCCCGATGCGCCCTTCACCAGCACCGAGAGTGCGAGCGCGCCGAGCAGTAGCACCTCGCCGACGAGGAAGACGCCGAGCAGTGCCGCGGCGATGCTGATGTCGTAGTAGCCGAACACAGCGATTACGGCGATGCAGACGGCGGCCAGGATCAGCCAGTTGATGTGCCAGCCGAACCACTGGTTCAGGGCGTCGTCGGCGAAGTAGGAGAAGATGCCGACCAGTGAACCCTCGAACACGATGTAGGCCATGGTGGCGAGTGCGCCCGAGGCCATGCCCCACACCTGGCCGAGCCCGTGCGAGATGAACCCGTAGAAGGCGCCGGCTGTGGTGATGTAGCGCGCCATCGAGACGTACCCGACCGTGAACAGGGTCAGCACGACGGTGGCGACGAGGAATCCAGCGGGCACGAAGAGTCCGTTGCCGTAGGCGACCGCAATAGGCACGTTGCCGGTCATCGCGGTGATCGGCGCGGCATTGGCGACGGCCATGAACAGCACACCCATGAGTCCGACCGCGCCGACCCTGAGCTTGCCGGTGCTCACCGCCTTCGGTGCCTCGGTCTTGCTCGCTACGTTCGGGGGCAGGTTGTCGACGGCCAAGGCGGCGCTCCTCTGTTTGTGCGACGCCGGGAGACGTCGTGTCGCGCTGTCCGCGGCAATCTCGGACACGCTGCCAGCACGCGGCGCCCGGCACAAGACACGTGGGGTAACCGATGCATTAGCTCGGTGTTTCCGACTCGTGCACCGGTTGACTGCGGCCGTGCGCGTCGATAGACAGCCATCATGTTCACCTCGCTGCAGGGCTGCTCAGTCGTCGTCACCGGAGCCAGCAAAGGAATCGGCAAAGGAATTGCCGCCGCGTTCGCCGGCGCCGGAGCCCGAGTGCTGATCACTGCGCGCGACGAGACGGCGTTGGCCGAATCAGCAGCGCACCTGCGCACAGCCGGAGGAGAGGTCGAGTACCTTGCAGCGGACGTCTCGACGGTCGACGGGTGTGGACGCGTTGCCGACGCGGCCGTCGAACGGCTGGGCGGCATCGACGTGCTCTGCGCGAACGCCGGCATCTTCCCGGAGCAGCCGCTCGACGGGATGACCGAGGCGGACGTCGATCTGGTGTTCGGGGTCAACGTCAAGGGCACGATCTTCTCGGTCCAGGCCTGCACGCCGGCGCTCGCCGCGAGCGGTCGTGGACGGGTCGTCGTCACGTCGTCGATCACCGGACCCATCACCGGGTTCCCGGGGTGGTCGCACTACGGCGCCAGCAAGGCCGCGCAGCTGGGTTTCATGCGCAGCGCCGCCATCGAACTCGCCACGCGCAAGATCACTGTCAACGCCGTCCTCCCGGGCAACATCATGACCGAGGGGCTCGCCGACATGGGCGAGCAGTACCTGGCAGGCATGACCGCGGTCATCCCCCTCCGGCGGCTCGGCAGCGTGGCCGACATCGGCAACGCCTGCCTGTTTCTGGCCACCGAAGAAGCGGGATACATCACCGGCCAGACCATCGTCATCGACGGTGGCCAGGTGCTGCCCGAATCACCGGACGCGATGCCGACACCGTGACCGGCGACCGCCGATGTGCCGAGCGCCGCCCCACCGACTGCCTCACGACCTGCAGTGCTCGCAGGTACCGCACATGCAGCCACCCTCGGTGGCGCAGTGGCCGCCCTCCCGCGGCAGGTCAAGCATCGGGTTGCCGTCGAAGAAGCCGAACGGCAAGAGGCGGAAGCCGACCTTCGTTACCGGCATGACGGGCCAGTCCTCGGGACGCACCACGTGGTGCGCGCCGATCGTGTACCAGACCACCAGATCGCTGTCGACCAGCGAACGGTCGCCCGCGGTGTAGGCGACCAGCCCGTCAGGGCCAGGGTTCTGCGCGACATAGCGTCCCGCCGCGTAGCGCTGCTCAGGGTCGAACGGTGTTGCCCACAATTGCTTGGTCGCGAAACCGCCACGGGCCGCCTGCTCCGACCCGTCGTGCCAGAGCGGCGCAGTGTACGGGCCCGGCTCGATCTTGTAGGCAGGACGCGTCCCGAGCGCCGTTTCAGTGTCGGCGCTGGCAATCAGCCAGGCACGTCCGGTCAGCGGGTCGGGGAGCCGCTGCGCCTCGGCTTCGCTCGTCAACTGCCGGCGGCGGCTGCGCCACGCGTTGCCGTGCGGGTTGCTCGCTCCGGCAGGTTCGGCCACCGAGTCGATCTCGAAGACATTGTTGCGGTCGGAGTCCACGCGCATGTCCAGGCGCACGCTGAAGTAATGCTCGTGGTTCGGCGCGAACAGACCCGGCGCGACCGTCGTGCCGAACACCGGGTCCTCGCCGACGGTGATCGCCCCGGTCGAGAGGATGCCGGTCAGCTTGACCTCGAACTCGATCGAACCGTCGAGATAGAGGTTCCAGTAGAATCCGTACTCGTAGTTGCCCACGGTCGCGATGAGCGACACGACCAGGCGGCGGTTGCGGCGCACCTCGGCGCGTCCGGTGCGGAAGTCCACGTGTTTCCAGCCGATCGAGGCGTCCTCCTCGTGCATGCAGATCGCGTTGGGGATGCGGACGGGTTCGCCGTCCTGGTCGTTGACGTAGCCGTCGAAGTAATGGATCTCGCCCAGGCAGTCACAACCCAGCTCGAGCGAGTTCGCAAGCCACCCCAGCCCGTACTCCCCCTCGTCGAATACGTTCTTGTTCCAGTGCGTCGGACGCGGATCGCCGTAGGGCACGTACATCTCGCACATCGACGCCCGATTGAGCACCGGACGCGGCACGCCCTTGTCCACGTAGGCAATGTCGTGCAGCACGAGACCTTCGCGGGGGCTGAACCCGATGCGGAAGCGCCAGTTCGCCCAGGAGACGAAGTGCCCGTCGATCTCGAAGCTCGGCCCCTCCGGCTGGGTGATACTGATCGGGCGCAGCGCAGCGCGCTGCTCGGTGAATGCTGGGACGTTGCCGGGTTCGGTCATCAGGTCCGGGTAGTAGTTGCCCGGCTGGGGCGGGAACGCCACCACGCCGTGGTCGGTCACATCGATCACCGTCATGGTGTCGAGATCGACAAGCGGAATCAGACCCTCGACCGGACGTGCATAACCGTTGTCGTCAGGCTTCGACCGGAGGAAGGTGAGCGGACGCGCGAGCCGGCGCCCGGACGGCGCGTCGTCGGGACCGGTGTATCCGGACGCCCACGGGTCCAGCATGGCCAGCGAAAAGTCCGACACCCCGCGCCTGCGCATGGCCGCCTGCCACCGCTCGTCGTTGCGCACGACGTCCTCGCAGGCCATGAACTCCTCGGCCGTCATCGGTGGCTGCACGCCCTCGACATGGCGCCATTGCAGCACGGTCGAGTTGCTGAGCGAGGCCACGGCTTCGTAGGTCGCACGCAATCGCGGATTGCGCAGCACGGCCGCCACTTGACGATCCCACGCCGCGCCGGGCTGCCACGACGACATCAGGTCCTTGGGCGGCTCGACCAGCTCGAGAAAAACAAAGCGCGTGCCGTCGGGAAAGCGCTCGTCGGTTTTGATGAGCGACGCGGCGAGGGAAATCTCATCCGGCGTCAGCGGTTCGAGCGGGTGGGCAGGTAACGCGTGCCACGTGCCGTCGCGCTGCGGACGGTCGGACGTCAGCGTCATGGAGGCTCCTTCGGACGGTCTCGTGTCGATCCAGACCGACGCTAGGCCCACTGCGTTTCCTCGACGTGACGCAGGAGCAGGTTGCTGGCGATTCTGCGCAATCGTGTCGACCGGTGCAATCGGTCGGCAGCGTTTGAACGGTGCCGTATTAGTCTGCCGGATGTTTGACCAGACATACTTATCACAGGGTCGTTGCGCGCGACGTCCACACCCTTGAGTGGGACCGGCCTGCTTGCCGGTGCCTTGGGTGACCTGACGTTCCTCGGGACCGGGGACCTCGCGACGGGTGCCGTCACCGAGACCATCACCGGACGGCTCTGCTCCAGAGTTGCGCTCGACTCAGCCCTTGGTTAGTTCACGAGCCGCCCTGCAGAGCGGCGATGATCCGCGGCCGCAGCTCGTGGGCCTCGATCACGGCATCCACCGACCCGACTTCCACAGCTCGATGAATGTTGTGGACGCGGTCGAACTCGGCTGCGACCTCGCCGAGCTTCTCCGCCCGCACGCCGATCCGGAGCTCAGCGAGTTCGGCGGCGAGCGGTGCCCGCTCGGCCCCGGTTGCCGCGCGCAGTCGGTCGGCGAGTTCACGGACCCGCGGATCGGCGCCGGTGCGCTTGTCCACGATCCCGGAGAACACCACTGCGGCAGCCGGCGCGCCGCCGATCACGGATGCGAACGAACCTTCGACCGCCAGCACCGTCATGCGCGGGTTCAGCGCTTTGGAGAACACGACGAATGCGCCGCCGTGGTAGCGCGAGATCACGCAGAAGACGATCGGCCCGTCGAAATTGACGATGGCTCTTCCGATCTCCGCGCCGTACTCCAGCTGCAGATTGCGCATCGAGTCCGGCGATCCGTCGAATCCGGACAGGTTCGCCAGCACGACCAGCGGCCGGTTGCCCGCAGCGGCGTTGATCGCGCGCGCCGCCTTCTTCGACGACCGCGGGAACAGCGTCCCCGCCGTGTATGTGTCGGGGCCGTCGGTGGGCGGGAAACCGCGACGTGGAACGGTACGTGACTCGATGCCCATCAGGCATACCGGCAGACCGCCGAGACGCGCGTCGAAGACGACCGCTGTCTCGGCGTCGGCCATGTCTGCCCACCGCTCCAGCGTCGGCTGATCCTGATCGGCCAAAGCGCGCATGACCGTGCGGATGTCGAAGGCCTTCTTGCGATCCGGGTTCGTCGCCGCGGAGAAGATGTCGCCGACGGTCCGGAAATCGCTGTCCGGAATGTCATGGGCGGCCGTGGTGATGTCACGGTCGACCGGATCGCTCGTGGGCACGCGTCGCGGTGCCGATTCGCCGGCCGCGACGTAGCTGTACTCGTAATGCTGCAGCAAGATGTCGCGCGCGCTCTTGAGGTCGGGAGCCCAGTACTGCGCCTGTCCGTTAGGCCCCATCACCCGGTCGTAACCGCCGATGCCGAAGTTGTCCTCGGCCGACACGCCGCCGGAGAAGTCCAGCGACTGCTTGCCGGTCAGCACCATCGCACTGTCCGGCGTCATCACCAGCACACCCTTGGTGTGCATGAGCATCGTTGCCTCGGCATTCCAATACGGCTGGGCGCCGACGTTGATGCCTGCGACCACGATGTTGATCTCGCCACCGGCCTGGGTGAACTCGATGATGCGTTTGAGCCCGCGGGCGACCCAGTCCATGTTCTCGGTGCCGGAATCCATGGAGATGCGCGCTCCCGCCGACAGCGCGTACCACTCGAGCGGAACGCCCCTCTGCTCGGCAAGGTCGATCGCGGCGATGATGCGAGAGCACTCGGCCTCCGACACCGCACCCAACGCCCTGGTGGGATCACCACTGAGGATGACGCGGGTGACGCCGTCAGGATGCAACTCGGTGGGAGTGGTCACCACGCCCACGACGATGCCTGCCTTGTTCAACCCGGCTGGGCGATCCACGGCGACCAAGTGCCCGGCGTCGTCCAGGTCATGTTCGACGACGTTCCCGCCCGGTCCGGCGACCATCGACTGCAGTTCGTACGGGTACACCGTCCCGCGCCGGCGCGCCCGCACCACCTTCTGCGCGTAGTCGTTGAGCGGCGTCAACCGCTCGGTCGGTGGCCGGCCGACGGTGAACTGCACACCCGAACCGGGCTGGTAGAAGAACTTCACCGCCATGGGGACGATCGCCCCGTCGGCCGTTGCCACTCGCCCCCGCGCCAGCACCTCGTCGATCCCCGCGCCCGCGGTGAGCGGGGCGATGCCGCGCTGCAACGCGGTGAGCTGATCGACCTGCGCGTCGATGATCGGCCAGATGTGGACCCACACGTGGTTCATGTCCAGCACCGCGGCCGGTGTGCTCAGCAGTGCCCGGCCGCGCCGGATGCCTTCGACACAGTTCGCGATCACCCGTTCGACCTGCGGCAGCGAACTGACGCGATCGTCCTCGTCACGGACCACGACGAGTTCGCGTACCTGGGCCAGAGCGACCAGGCGCTGGTCAGCGGCGTTGTCCTTCGCGGTGCAGTGATAGAGCAGCACGTCTTCCGGCGAAGCGATGCGGGTGATGTCGAAGTCCCGCAGTCGCCACAGGTCGAGGCGTCTACCGACCATGGGGTGCAAGCCGCGGACCAGACCGTCCTCGATGAGGTCACCGCCGATCGGCCGGAAGGTGAAGTAGGTGACGGGCCGTCCGGCGCCCGGGCACACCCCGATCGCCGTGCGCCGCACGTCGTGGGCGAATGCGATCGGGAGCAGCATCTCGGCCAGCAGGTCCGAACACTCATCCGGCTCCTCCGGCGCGTCGGGCCAGGACAGGTAGAGGTCGACGACGCTGTGTTGCTCGGATGTCCGGGCGGCGACCTGTTCCGCGAGCTCCTGGGCGAGCCCGCTGGCGGGGTCGAGCTCGGCGAATGTCGCGAGGGTCGAGACGAGGTGGGTCGGCCGTGCGTCCAACACGTAGTCGGCGACCGCGAAGGGGCGACCGGACACGTGCAGTGCCCGCAGCCCGTGCATCTCGTATTCGCGGTAGTGCCGCCTGATCAACACTTCGAGCAGCGGCTCGCTGGCCGGGACGCCGTCCTGCAGGCGGTCGGCGAGGAAGCTCACGATGCGCTCCGGAATCGCGGCCAGGGCGTCCATCCGCTCAGCGCGATCGATCGCATCATCGTCCGCGGCGAGGGACTCGACCTCGCTGCGCACACCGGCCAGTACGGCTGCGCGTTCGTCGGCCACGATCGGCTCGTCGAACCAGCGGAACCGCACGCTGCGGGCGAGGTCACCGACCGCCGGGAATCGCAATTGGGTGGCCAGTACGAGCCGCTCGAGCACATCGCGCGCATGCAGGTCCACCGCGGTGTCGGGTGCGGGCTCGGTGTGCCAACGCTCCAGGATCGCGGTGACGATGCCGAGGTCGGGCGCCCAGCGTTGCTGCGCGAGGAAGATGCGGAACACGGCCCCCTCGAGTTGCGGGGTGCGGTCGAGGCTGCTGATGCCGTAGTGGGCCAGTACGCTCTCGATCTTGGCGCGGAAGAGGTCGGGCAGGCCGCCGCGGTCGGCGTCGAGACTCTGCAGGTAGCTGTGGAAGTACTCGCGCGGGCTGTGCACTCGCAGCTCGGTGCGCATCTCCTCGGCTGCCAGGCGGTTACGGCTGAGGTCGGCGAAGTCGGCGAACAACCGGAACAGTTGGATCTCGCCGGCCAGGACGTCGGTTCCGAGGGCTGCCGCCTCGTCGCGGACGTCGAGGTAGCGCGCGAGGGTCCGGCCGTTGTCGCCGGGATCGACGTCGAAGCCGAGCAGCACCGCGCTCAGGTCGGCGAGTCCCCGGATGACCGGGTCTTCGACGTCCTCGCTGGGTGCGGGCAGATCGAGGTCGACGCCGGCATGACTGGTCGGCGCCTCGGCATCGTCGTCGGCGACGGGCTCGAGCCGGATGAGCGGGGTTCCTGTCTCCACCTGGCTGCCCGCGGACACATGCAGTTCCCGCACTCGTCCGGGAAACGGCGCCGTGAGGCGAGTCTCCATCTTCATGGACTCCAGGACGATCACCGCCGCACCAGCCGCGACCTCGGCCCCGACGGCAACGGGCGTTGCGATGACGAGCGCAGGCGCCGGTGCGCGCAGCATGCCGCCCTCGTCCCGGCTGATCCGGTGGGCCACCCCGTCCACCTCGACGAAGTGCACAGGCCCGTGCGTCGCCGTCAGCACGCGGAAGGCGCGGCCGGAGACGACGAGCCGGACGCGGTACTTTCCCATCCGCTCGACGTCGGCTGCCACGACGTGCGGCACGCCGTCGGCGGTGAGCGTCACCCGGAACCGCTGCGACCCGACCCGCGACACCGCGACACGGTATGCGCGGCCGCGGAGCTTGAGGTCGATCGGGCGGGCGACCTGGTGCTGCACCTGCGGACGGCCGCCCCGCGCCGTCTGCAACAGTCGGGCCACCTCGATCCGTTCGTCGTCCTCATAGGCCTCGATGCCGGCGGCCACCAACGCGACTCCCGAGCGGCGATCAGCCACGAGCCGCCCCTCGGTGCGAACGCGATCAATCCAGCCGGTGTCGGCGGCGGCCTCGATCACCTCGGGCTGATCGAGTAGGTCGAGGATGAAGCTCTTGTTGGTGGCGCCGCCCTCGATAATGACGGCGGTCTCGCCGACCGCGCGCCGTAGCCGGGCGAGGGCCTGCTCACGGGTACGGCCGTGGGCGATGATCTTGGCGATCATCGAGTCGAAGTCGGCGGGGATGACGTCGCCCTCGCTGACTCCCGTGTCCACGCGGATGCCCGGCCCGGACGGCAGTTCGAGCAATTCGATACGTCCGGGCGACGGCGCGAAGTCGCGGTCGGCGTCCTCGGCGTTGAGTCTGGCCTCCACGGCGTGGCCGCTCTCTGCGGGCTTGACGCCCTCGAGCTTGCCGCCACCTGCGACGTGCAGCTGTGCGTGGACGAGGTCGGTTCCCGTGGTGATTTCAGTGATCGGGTGCTCCACCTGCAGCCGCGTGTTCACCTCGAGGAACGCGAAGGACTTCTCCCCCGGGTGGTAAAGGAATTCCACCGTGCCCGCGCCGCAGTAGCCCACAGCCTCGGCGAGCCGTTCGGCGGACGCCTTGAGCTCCTCCACCTGCGGCGCCGACAGCAACGGGGACGCGGACTCCTCGATCACCTTCTGGTTGCGCCGCTGCACGGAGCAGTCGCGTACGCCGAGCGCCCACGCCGTCCCGTGCGAGTCGGCGATGACCTGGACCTCCACGTGGCGCGCGCCGGTGACCAGGCGCTCGAGGAACACGACGTCGTTGCCGAACGCACGGCCCGCCTCGTCGCGCGTGCGCTGGTAGGCCTCCACCAGTTCGGCTTCGGAGCCGATGACGCGGATGCCCCGACCACCCCCGCCTGCGGTCGCCTTGAGCATCAACGGGTACCCGACGCTCGCAGCGGCATCGCGCGCCGAGTCCAGCGTCTCTACCGGGCCCCGGCTCCACGGCGCGACCGGCACGCCGACCTCCTCAGCGAGGAGTTTCGAGCCGATCTTGTCCCCCAGCTTGCGCATCGCTTCCGGGCTGGGCCCGATGAATGTCACGCCGATCCGCGCGCAGAGTTCGGCGAATGCGGGATCCTCGGCGACGAAGCCCCACCCGACCCATGCTGCGTCCGCGTTCGTGGCGAGCAGCGCCGACTCGAGTACGTCGTAGTTCAGGTACGGACGTGCGGCGGCCGGGCCGAGCGGGTAGGCATCGTCGGCCTCCCGAACGAACATCGCGCCCCGCTCGGTATCGGTGTACAACGCAATCGTGCGGATCGGCTCGGCGCCGGCGACACTGTGGGTTGCGTTGAGGTCACGCACCGCGTGGATCAGCCGCATCGCGGCTTCGCCGCGGTTGACGATGGCGATACGCCGGAACGGCGCTGGACTCAGTTCGTACTGTTCGGGTGCCACCCCCAGAGCCTGCCCCGCCGAGGGGGTTACTAGCCAGTCACCGGGCCGAATCGGGGCGCTCCGAGCGGGCGCTACGGCCGCATCGGTGATCGCCGAGAGTCGGATGCGCCGGGCTCTATGCCGAAAGCCCTCGGCGTGAGAGGCTCGCGAGCCAGAATCTATGTCCGGACATCTGGGGGTTTGTCGTGGTCGTTGGATCGCTGCGCCGGCTGGTGGGTGTCTCTGTCACCGCGCTGGCCCTCGTGGGCGCCGGAGTGGGTACCGCGGGTGCGGCACCGGCCCCCGACGCCGGTCAGCAGGTCAACCGCCGCGCGGCCCAGGCCACCGCGGGCCCGCGGCACAACCCGCTGCTCAAGGAGATCCTCGCGCGGCAGGACGAGATCGGTACGCGGGCGCCGACGGTCTCGGCGCAATGCCAGCAATTCATCGGCAAGCCCAGCCCGTACCCGCCGACCAAACCGAACGTCGACATGATCGTCGGCGACCACATCACGTCCGCCGGTTCCTCGGCCGGGTGCCCGACTGCCCAGAACGAGACGGCGATCGCATCCAACCCGGCGAACCCGGCGAACATCGTCGCCGGCGCGAACGACTACCGCGTCTACAACGCCCGCGAGAGCCGCAACGACGCCGCCGGTTTCGCCTACACCTCGACCGACGGCGGGCGCACCTGGAAGAACGTGTTGCTGCCCGGGCTCACCTACCAGACCGGCGCCGTGGGCGCCTTGCGGGCGATGGACGGTGCCGGTGACCCGGTCATCTCCTTCGGCCCGAACAACACGGTCTACTACGGCAACATCGTGTTCAGCCGGGGTGCGCCGGCCGTGGGCGGCACGGAGGCGCCCAGCGCGATCGTGGTCAGCATCTCCCACGACGGCGGCCTCACCTTCGGCCTGCCGAAGATCATCCAGATCGACGGCGTGGACGCACGGGGCAACCCGACGCCGACGCGCGTATTCAACGACAAGGTCTGGGTGGCGGCCGACCCCAACAGCGGCCGCGTCTACGTCACGTGGACGCGCTTTCTCGACACGGCTCTCGGCGACTACGCCGAGTCGCCGATCGTCATCGCGGCCAGCATCGACCGAGGCGCCACGTTCACGCACTTCCGGCGCATCGACCCAGTGGCCGGCACCACCAATCCGGGCTTGCAGCCGTATTCGCAGGGCAGCAATCCGCGGGTCGGCCCCGACGGCACCCTGTACGTCGCGTACGAGACCGCCTACTGCGCCAGCCAGGCATGCGACCATCCGAACGACCGCGACGTGACCGTCGTGGCCACGTCCACCAACCGCGGCGCATCGTTCTCGCGCTCGATCGTCGGGACGAACTACGACTTCCCGTTCGACGACGAGATCTCCGGCGAAGGGCTCACCCACGAGAACTTCCGGATCAACGCCTTTCCACAGCTGACGGTCGACCCCGTCACCGGCGTCGTGTTGGTGACCTGGGTCGACGACCGCAACGGGCACTACACCATCGCGGGCCAATCGCTGCAGACGAACGCCGACAACATCGTGTCGTCCTCGACGAACGGGATCTCATGGACCCGTCCAGTTTCGGTCGGCACCGTGCGGGACGAGATCTTCGGCGCTGTCGCCTCCTACGGCGGCACGGCGGCTGTGGTGTCCTACACCCGCGGGTACCAGCCCAGGGGAGTCCGCCTCGACTTCGCGTGGTGGCCGCTCACGGCCACACCGGGACGGCCGGTCACGTCCGCGACGATCCACCGCGTCACCAGCCAGTCCTCCGACCCGCGGATTCAATTCCCGGTCATCGGCGCTGACGGGCGGGTGCTACAGGGCGGCTTCATCGGCGATTACACCGGGGTGTCGATGGGTTCGGACCGCCGGTTGCACCCCGCCTGGACCGACTTCCGCGGCAATCCGGGCACGACCACCCCGAACCAGGACGCCTACACCCGTTCCATCGACCTCAGCTGAGGCCCGCCGCCGCCGCCAAGGTCCCGCACCGTCCGGAATAGGACGGCCCCACCGCGACTTCGGCCAGTAACAGCTGGATCGTCCGAGCGGGGTAAGCGATGACTGAGGTGTCGACCAGGAACGGTCCGGCGACCCCCACTGTGGCTTTTGTGTTCCAGGGGGGCGGCAGCCTCAGTGCACCCCAGGTCGGAATGCTCCGCGCGCTCACCGAGGCGGGTATCACTCCTGACCTCGTCATCGGCACATCCGCCGGCGCGCTGAACGCCGTCGCGTATGCAAGTGACCCCAGTGCTGCAGGTCTGCGCAGACTCGAGAACCTCTGGCTGACCCTGCGTCGTCGCAACGTGGCCGGCATCTCGGCGCGGACCATCGCTCGCGCCGTTCTGGGCCGCGGCGACGGGTTGCTCGACGCCGCGCCGCTCGGGCGGATGCTCGATACCGACCTGGTGGCACCTCGCCTTGAGCAGACCGCCATCCAAGCCCACGTGGTCGCGACCGAGCTGCTCACCGGGCAACCTGTCGTCATGTCCGACGGGCCGACCGCCCTGGCACTGCTTGCGACATCGGCGTTTCCGGGGATTTACGCCCCGGTCGCCCGGGCCGGATTGCGACTGGTCGACGGAGGCGTATCGGCAGACATCCCGGTCCTGCAGGCAGAGGCGCTCGGCGCTACCGTCTGCTATGTCCTGCCGGCCGCAGGTTCCGACGACCGCAAGGCGCCGCTTCGTGGCCCGCTGGCCATGGCATACCACGCGCTCGGCCACATTCTGGAATCCACCTCGCGCCGCGACTCGCTCGCCGCCCGCGGCGACGTGCACCTTCTGCCAGCGGCCGTCAGCGGCGCGACGAATCCGCTGGATTTCCGCGAGACCAGGCGATTGATCGACGACGGCTACCGGCTCGCCCTCGACTGGCTGGCCGCCCGCGCCGCGCTTGCGCACCAGCCCGGTTCGGCCGTGTACGCGTGACCACTGTCGCTGTGGTCCCGACGATCACGTCCGATCATGTCGTTGAGCCCGGCAAGGTCGCATCGCACAGCCATACCGGCCGCCGGATCGTCTACGGCGTTCTCGGCGCGATCCTGGTGGTCGAGATCGCCGTGTTCGCACCGTTGCTGTTGCGCGCGATGTCGGCCCTGAGCGGGCCCGATCCGCGGTGGCTGGCACTCGCGGTCGGCGCTGAACTCGGCTCAATGGGCGCCTTCGCGCGGGTGCAACGCCGCATGCTCTCTGCAGGCGGCGCTCGCGTGCCCATCTGCCACATGGCAGCGCTCACCTACGCCGCGAACGCGGTCAGCGTCACCTTGCCCGGGGGCGTGGCACTGTCGTCGGGCTATGTGTTTCGCCGGTTGCGGTCATGGGGTGCGACGGTCCCGGCGGCCGGCTTCACGATCCTGGCCTCCGGCGTGCTGAGCACGTTCGCGTTCGCGTTGCTCGCAGTCACGTGTGCGGTGCTCGCTGGTCACGGCGGGATCGGCTCATTGCTGGTCATCGGCGCCGTGATCGTTGCGGCCGGCGCGCTTGCACTCGCTCACCGTCGCCTTCAGCCCGACCTCATCGCGCGGGTGGCCGCACGCAGCCTGTCACGGGCCAACCGCATCCGGCACCGCGCTCCCGACGCGGGCCTCGCCAGCATCGAGCACTTCATCGAAGAACTTTCGGCGATCAAGCCTCGGGGACGCGATTGGCTGGCGGGGCTCGGGTTCGCCGGCATGAACTGGGTCGCCGATCTGATCTGCCTCATCGCATGTTGCCAAGCCGTCGGCGCGCGGGGGTCGTCGCTCGTGCTGGTACTGGTCGCGTATGTCGCGGGCATGAGCACGTCCGGGCTCACGTTGCTTCCCGGCGGCTTGGGCGTGGCGGACGCAGCGATGATCTTCGCGCTCACCCAGGGCGGGGTCAGCACGGTGTCGGCGACAGCCGGTGTGTTGCTGTATCGCTTGATCAGCTTCGCACTGGTCGTGACTCTCGGTTGGCTCGTGTGGGCAGGGACGTGGTTCGCAGAACGGCGTCGCGAGTTGCACAACGCCGCGCACCCGTCCGGCACTGTCGCTGCCAAAGGCCAGAATGTAACCGGCGAAACGTCTCGTCGAGAAGTTGCTCGACCCGCCCGCTGATATCCGCGACCGTCGCTTCCCGCTCGGCAAGATCGCAACACCCGGCCCCCGAGGATGGAGGAGTGCACATCGTGGCTGGACCGCTGGCGGGTCTTCGGGTCATTGAACTCGGCGGAATCGGCCCGGGGCCGCACGCCGCCATGGTGCTGGCCGATCTGGGCGCGGACGTGGTGCGCGTCGGCCGGCCCGGTGCAGGGACCTTCCCGATCCCGCCCGGAGTCGCGGATCAGATGTCGCGCGGTTGCCGGTCGGTCGCATTCGACCTCCGGAACCCGGCCGAACATGCCCGGCTGCTCGAGCTGATCGGGGTGGCCGACGTCCTCGTCGATGGTTTCCGCCCGGGTGTCACCGAGCGGCTGCGGGTCGGACCGCGCGAGTGCCATGCGGTCAATCCGGGTCTGGTGTACGCGCGGATGACCGGCTGGGGTCAGGAGGGCCCACTGGCCCAGCGGGCCGGGCACGACATCAACTACATCTCGCTCACCGGCACACTGCACGCCATCGGGCGCCCCGGCGAGCGACCGGTGCCGCCGCTGAACCTGGTCGGCGACTTCGGGGGCGGTTCGATGCTGGTGCTGGTCGGCATCCTGGCCGCGCTCTTCGAGCGCGCATCGTCCGGGCAGGGCCAGGTCGTGGACGCGGCGATGGTCGACGGGGCCAGTTTGATCGCCGAGATGATCTGGGCCTGGCGCGGCGCCGGGGCGTGGTCCGACGAGCGCGGCGTGAACTTGCTCGACGGCGGCGCCCCGTTCTACGACACCTACGAATGCAGCGACGGACGTTACCTTGCCGTCGGGGCCCTGGAACCGCAGTTCTTCCAGGCACTCGCCGAAGGGCTGGAGCTGAAACTGGACGCCGATTACGATCACACCGACCCCGCCGGCTGGCCTGATCTGCGCGCTCAGCTCACCCGAAAGATTCGCACCCGGACGCGCGACGAGTGGGCGGCGCACTTTCTCGACAGCGACGCGTGCGTCTCCCCCGTCCTCACTTTCGCCGAAGCTCCGGCCAACGCCCACCTGGCCGCGCGTGGCACCCTGATTCAGGTCGACGGCATTACCCAGCCCGCCCCGGCGCCGCGCTTCTCCCGCACCCCGACGCGCTCGCCCGAACCGCCGCCGCGAGCCGGCGAACACACCGCTGAGGTCCTGGCCGAATGGCTGTCGCCCACCACCGCGGCGGCAGAGTAGCGGGCGATGCCGCCAGCGTCGCGACAGCCGATCGTCTCCAGGACGGGATGCCTGCCACGGCTCCTATGGATCCGGGCCGGCCGAACAAGGCCGCGAAAGGGAATGCGCTGCGACGAAGCCGGAAGTCCAGCCCGGTCCGCATGCGCGATGTATTCGACGGTGGCGCTCCAGGTCCGCCTCGGCGCGGTCACCGCGCTGCCCGCCGAGGACTGGCCATGACCTCGTCCGTGAGGCTGGCGGCTGGGTTCGGGAGGCTGTCGAGCCCCTTGATCCGTCCGAGCGATGCCTCATCGGCATGGGATCCTCATCCTGCGATAGAGCCACCAGAAGGGAACGATCATGGAGATGAAACTCGAACTCGTCCCGGTACCCGTGAGCGACGTCGACGGGAGCGTCCGTGCCTGAACGTCTGGCAGGGCGGACGGCCGTCGTATTCGGCGGCGGTCACGGTGGCGACGGTCCACGCGGGGTACAGGGCATCGGCTTTGCATGCGCCACCACGTTCGCCGCGCACGGCGCGAATGTGGTCGTGGTCGATCGCGACGGGGACGCGGCCGAGCGCAGCGCCGAGACGATCATCGACGCCGGCGGAAGAGCCCTCGCGCTCGTCGCCGACATGCTCGACGAAGCCGCCGTCATGGTCGCGGTCGACACGGCACTGGATCGGTTCGGCCGCATCGATGTCGTGCAGAACAACGTCGGCGTCACTCTTGTGGGCGGGATCGTGGAGACGTCACTGGTCGACTGGCGACGGGTTGTCTCGGTCAACCTGGACTCGGTCTTCCTCGGCGCGAAAGCCACCCTGCCGCACCTGGTCGAGACCCGCGGCTCGATGATCAATGTGTCGTCGACGGCGTCGATCCGGTGGACCGGGTTCTGCTATCCCGCCTACGCCGCGTCCAAGGCAGCGGTCAACCAGCTCACCCAGAGCATCGCGTTGGAGTATGCCGACACCGGCGTCCGGGTCAACGCCATCCTCGCGGGCCTCATCGACACCCCGCTGGCCTACCGCGAACTGTCCGACGGCCAGGACGTTGAATCTGTTCGAGCCGAGCGCAGTGCCAAGAGCCCGACCGGGGCCATGGGGACAGCCCGGGACGTCGCCAACGCCGCGCTGTTTCTCGCCTGCGATGAGTCGGCCTACATCACCGCAACGCTCATACCGGTCGATGGGGGCCTGCACGCGCGCGCGATCTGACCGGACCTTCCTTTTGGTAACAATGCTTGCGACGACATTCGACAAAGACGAGGAGTTCGACGATGACGACATTCACTACCCACGACGGGGTCGATCTGGACTACCAGGACACCGGCGGCGACGGCTTCCCCCTGCTGATGCTGCACGGGTGGGGCCAGACCAAGGCGATGTTCCACCACCAGCTCACGGACCTCGCTGCCAACCATCGAGTCATCGCCCTCGACCTACGCGGACACGGACTGTCGTCCAAACCGCACTTCGGATATCGGATCGCCCGCTTGTCCCGCGATGTCTGGGAATTGCTCGACCACCTCCGCATGGACGAGGTCGATGCGCTGGGCTGGTCCATGGGTGTATCGGTGTGGTGGAGCTTCATCGACCAGTACGGCACCGACCGCATCCGCAGGCTCATCGCCGTCGACCAGCCCTCCGCGGTCGCTGCCGTCCCGTGGATGAGCGCCGACGAGCAAGCGGCGAGCGGCGCCATCTTCGACGTCGCAGCGCTCGTGACCCTGGGCGAATCTCTCCACGGACCGGGAGGGACTGCTGCACGCGACGGGTTCGTCCGCAGCATGTTCACCGGCAACAACACCGACCCCGAACTGCTCGCGTTCGTCATGGCCGAATTGGACACCGTCCCTCCGCACGTCGCGGTGCCGCTGCTGTTCGCCCACTGCGCGCAGGACTGGCGCGACGTGCTCCCCCGCATCGACGTCGACACGCTGGTAATCGGGTGCGACGGCAGCCACGTCGACCCCTCGTCACAGCGCTACATCGCCGACCAGATCCCCCACGCTCAGCTGCACGTCTTCCCCACCGACGTCGCCAGCTCCCACTTTCCGTTCCTCGAGAACCCCGCCGAGTTCAACCGCGTCATTGAGAAGTTCCTCTCGTCGTCGTGAGGCCGGACTGCGCGACAATGCCCGGATGAGTTGGACGTTCGGAGACGGCGTCGTAGAGCTCTCTGACGGGATGTGGCGTTGCCTCATCGGTGGTTGCGGTGGCGTGATTTCTGGGTGCCTAGCGACCGTTCGGACGCGCGCTCCGCCTTCGGAGACGCGTACGCCCGCGTTACCCGTCCGATACAGCCCGATCGCAGGATCCATCCGGGCCGGTTCACGGAGACTTCTCCGTCTCGAGAAGATCTGGACCGAACCGTTCGCTTGGAGTAGAACGTGACCGTGCGATGCGCCTAGCCCGCCCGGCGCTGTTGGATCGGGCTGTCATCGAGGAGACCGCCGTGAACCGCATTAGATCGATCGTTGTCGGCGCGATTGTTTCCCTGGCGCCGATCGTGACCGTTACTCCGACGGCTGACGCTGCGACGCAGGTTCCGTTCACGATTACCGAGAACATCGACTTCAACACCGGCGTGCAGACCTTCACTGCGACGGGGCCGCTTTGCGAGTCGGGCACATTCGTCGACGACGTCAGGGTATTCGCCGGTGCGCCGAACCAGCCGAAAGCAAACCTGCTCATTCGCACTGTGTACACCTGCGACGACGGCAGCGGCACGTTCAAGATGACCAAGCACGTATTCCTCAAGTTTGGTGAGACGTCGTCAAGCAACACCGGTCCGGTCTGCTTGCACGGGGGCACCGGGGCCTACACCGGCCTTTCGGGGCACGGCATCGACATCGGAACCGCGAGCAACGGCATCGGTCTCGGATTAATCGCCGGGGTGGTGCTGCAACACTGATCATGATGTCGTCGACATCGGCCGTGCGCAGGCGCAGGCGCCGGCGCCTCTCGCGAGCGGAGGCCGCTGCCCGCTCATCGGCTGACCCGATGTCGGCGGTCGGGTCTACTTTCGGGGCCATGACTGTCCAGGACTGGTTGCTCGACTCGGATCCGGCGCTGCGCTGGCAGGTGCTGCACGATCTGGGTGATGCGCCACCCGAGGCGGTGGCCGCGGAGCGCTCGCGCGTCGCGACCGAGGGCTGGGGCGCGCGGTTGCTCGCGCTGCGCGGCGATGACGGCCAGTGGGCCGGCGGCGCGTGCTTCCCGGCGGACTTCCGCGGCGACTTCTCCCAAGGGCAGCCCTGGACCGCTACCTTCCCCACCTTGTCGCTGCTGCGCGATTTGGGCATCGACCCGAACGCCCCGCCGGTCCGCGAGGCGGTCGCCCTGGTGCGCGAGAACTGCCGATGGGAGCACGCCGGGCAGCCGTTCTTCGCCGGCGAGGTCGAGCCGTGCATCAACGGCCGGACCATCGCAATCGGCGCCTACTTCGCAGTGGACGTCGACGCCATCGTCGCCCGGCTGCTCGGCGAGCAACTCGCGGACGGCGGCTGGAACTGCGAGACCGAGAACGGGTCGGTGCGCGCGTCGTTCGCGACGACGATCTGCGTGCTCGAGGGGCTGCTCGAGCACGAGCGCGCGACCGGTGGTTCGGCCGCGGCCCTCGCGGCGCGCCGCCGAGGCGAGAACTACCTGCTCGAACGCCGGCTGTTCCGGCGGCTGAGCACCGGCGAGGTGGTTGACCCGGGCTGGCTGCGGTTCGCGTTCCCGACCTGGTGGCACTACGACGTTCTAAGGGCCCTGGACTACTTCCGCGCCGCCGGGGACTCGCCGGATCCGCGACTGGCCGAGGCGGTCGCGGTGTTGCGCGCGAAACCGCAGTCCGCCGGCACCTGGCTGCTGGAGAACACCCATCCCGGCGCGGTGCACTTCACGATGGAGGACGGCGACGGGCAGCCCAGTCGCTGGAACACGCTCCGTGCGCTCCGCGTGCTGAATTGGTATGACCGCAACGCTCGCTGAGCGCGGCGCGCCGGCACCGATCACGTCCGACACAGTTCATCCCAATCGGCTCCGTCCGACGAAACGGGGTGGACACGAGCCGCCGTGGTTTTGGAGATCGGCTCACGGTGCCGTCTGCGCGGGTCGGGCATTGCCGGACGGCTCAGCGCAGCTCCTGGATGCGGATCATGGTGCCCGCGGGATCGCGGAAGGCGCAGTCGCGAACTCCGTACGGCTGCTCGGTCGGTTCCTGGACGACCTCGGCGCCGCTGGCCTGCACCCGCTCGAAGGTGCCGTCGAGGTCGGCGGTCGCCAGGAGGATGATGGCGTAGCTGCCCTTGGCCATCATCTCGACGATGGTGCGGCGCTCGTCGTCGGTGACGCCCGGGTCGGTGGCCGGTGGATGCAGGACGATGGACGTGCCGGGCTGGCCTGCGGGGCCGACCGTTATCCAGCGCATCCCGCCGTATCCGACGTCGTTGCGGACCTCGAAGCCGAGGGTGTCGCCGTAGAAGGCCAGGGAGGCGTCCGGGTCGTTGTGCGGGAGGAAGCTCGCGTGAATGGTGATGTCCATGGCGGTCAGGCTAGGTGCGCCTCGGTGACACGCGCTTCTCGATTCCTGACCGGTCTGGTCACCTGCTTCGCGACGCACGACGGCATCCCCGCCGCCGCGCGCGCCGCCTGGCGCCGATAGACGCTGGGCGGCATACCGACCAGCTCTGTGAAGCGGGTGCTGAAGGTGCCCAGCGACGAGCAGCCGACGGCGAAACAGACCTCGGTGACGCTGAGGTCGCCACGACGCAGCAGCGCCATCGCGCGCTCGATGCGCCGCGTCATCAGGTAGCCGTACGGCGACTCGCCGTAGGCGAGCCGAAACTCGCGGCTGAGGTGCCCGGCCGACATGTGCACGCCGCGAGCGAGCGCCTCGACGTCCAGCGGCAGCGCGAATTCCCGGTCGATCCGGTCGCGGACGCGGCGCAGCCGCGCGAGGTCGCGCAGGTGCTGCGCGACGTCGGGTGTGCTGGTCACCTGCGAGATCGTGTCACATCACGAGGACCAGCGGTCGAGTGGCGACGCTTGAGCGATGGTCGGAACTGCGCGACCGCAACACCCGTTCCAACGAACGGTGTAGCGCACGTGACTGGTGACTCGCAGGTGATGTCACGTCCCCTGCTGCGGACCGCCAGTGCGCGGTCTGCGCATGATTGCGCAGCCCCGCGTGGCGTCGGGTTGCGCCCACCCCGCGCCGCTCATCTGCTGCGGCGGCCGACTCGATACGAGACATACGGATCGCCCAACTCCGGGCGACAACGCGAAAAACGGCACGCGGTTCGCCTGTCCCGCTGCGATGAACGCCCGCAAAGCACGCACGCAGCCCGGACGGATTGAACCCCGCTGGTGAACAAAGGCGATGGAACCTGCGGTGCGCTGCGGCATCCTGACCGGATGAGCGAGTTTGCAAGCACCGACACGACCATCCGCCCAGCCGTCGCGCAGGACCGAGCGTCGATCATCGATGTCGCTCGACAGTCGGGGTTGTTCGGACCGGCGGAACTGTTCGACATTGAAGCCACGCTGGACTCCTACCTCTCCGGCGAAAGCGCAGACGAGCACTGGCTCATTGACGACCCGGGCGCAGGCGTGGCAGGCATCGCCTACTACGCACCCGAGCGGATGACCAATGGAACCTGGAACCTTTACCTGCTGGCCGTGCATCCCGGTCGTCAAGGACAAGGCCGCGGCGCCGCACTCGTGCGCCGCGTCGAACACGACCTCGGCCGCCGCGGCGCACGCGTGCTGCTCATCGAGACCTCCGGAGTGCCCGACTTCGCCGCCCAACGCTCCTTCTACGCACGCATCGGCTACCACCAAGAAGCACGAATCCGAGACTTCTACGACGCCGGTGACGACAAGATCATATTCTGGAAGACGCTTACAGCCAAAGACACGCAAGCCCGGGACTCCACACCCAAGACTGCATAAGACGGGCCCTTTCGAGCCCTGGGGCCAGTTCAGGCGGCGTCCTTACGTCGGAGGTAATCGACACGGTTCCCCGACCAAGCTTTCCTTGAGTCATGAGAAGCGCCGCCAACCGATTCGACCGCACCGTCCGAGTGGTCATGTGGTCCGACGCTTTCCTGTCAGTGGCGCTGGTCGTCGGGTGCGTCGTGGCCAGCCCGATCGTCGCGACCGTCGGCGTCCCTTCGAGCATCCGCCTTGGGCTCGGACTCGCCGCCATCGTCTGCGCCGCGCTGTTGGCGGCGTTCGGCGCCATCACCGCCGTCGTCCTCATGATGCGGATGTCGGACGGTCAGTACCTGCTGCCGCCGGATCTGCGCCTGCCGTTGCCCGGCCCCTTGCGTCCGACGCTGGTCACCTCGCCGCGCCCGATGCCTGCGGCGGCGGGCAACGTCCCAGCTGCACGGTAGAAGGCGAGATGCGCCCGCGCGGGCGCTCGCCCGGTCATATCGGCGCGCCAGCGTCTGTCCCGCGGCAACCCGAGCCGGCGAGCGGCCCCCGGCAGCGTGGAGCAACGCAGCAACGCGCTGGCCAACTCCCCCGGCGTCCTCGCGTAGTCGACTGCCGTGCCGAGCACCTCCCGCAGCACGGGCAGATCGCGGGCGACGACCGGAACTCCCGCGGCGACGGCCTCGAGCGCAGCCAAGCCGAACCCTTTCTTGACGGAGGGGAACGCACCGAGCCCTTGCCGCCGCGGACCCGGCTGCGCGCCATCTGCTGACCTTTCCTGCCCAGTCGAACTTCTCCGGCGTCGAGCATCCGCTCGATCTGATCGAGCAGGCTCACTGGTTGGGCTGGGACGTCATGATCGATGCCGCCGCGTTCGCACACCGACCAATCGGCTCAATATGGCGCGGACCCGGCCCGAATTCGTGACGTTGCCTCTCTACAAGATCTTCGGATTCCCGACCGGCGTCGGCTGCCTGCTCATTCGCCGCGGCGGGTTCGACGTTCTGGCCCGACCGTGCTTCACCGGAGGCACCATCACCCTCGCGTCGGGAGCAGGTGACGCGCACTACATCCACCGCGACGAGGCCAAGCCGGGTATTCCTGGCCAGCTCGGGTCTGGTCCGCTGAGGTGACCGACCGAACGCATCGATGGTGCAAATTGCGCAACATCGCCGAGTAGACCGAAGATCCACCTTCCTATGAGCCGACATCGCTGGTTTCCGTCGCTGGAGGCCAAGTTGGCCGAGCTGCGGCTCAGGGCGCAAGACTGCGGGCCGAGAACAAGCGTCTGCTCCGGCTGACTAGAAGTCGACGACGAGCGCCAACGGGCAGCCGCAGGAATTCGAGTTCGCGGCCACGCTCGGTCCAGACCAGCAGGCTGCCCACGACGCGCTGGTTTAGGCACGACCAGGGCGCCCTCGTCGCTCCCCCAGGCGCCGGCATCGCCTGCGCACTTGTTGCTTCGCGCACAAGTCTCGACCCTCGTCCTGTAGACAGGATGGCGCTTGCTGATCAATGGGGAACCCGGATCAAGGAGCTGCTTGTCGTCAAAGCTGGCAGCGCCGTGGCTGGTCCTCGAGGACGACCAGCGCCAGCTCTGCGAACGCTCCGACGATGCATTCGACGCTTTGATCGCGGCGCTCAACGCCCGCACAGCGATGCTGCCGGGCGGCGTCGCAAAACCAACAGATGAGGCACGTGCACGTGCCGCCGGCCTCGAGGGGCGGATTGCGGTCCCGATCTGTTCGCTTGGGGACCTACCGTCGACGACGAACGGGCGCATCAGCGAATGATTCGTCTGCGCGGACGCGGCACCGCGTACCGGACGCGCAGATGAGCCTTGCGGTGTGTTTACCCATCGCGCACTTGCTCCGGTCGAGGGCCCGTTGAACGAGCTAGACCGACGGTGCGATGAGTTCGTCGGCGACCCAGCGGGCGACGTTGTGGGGATAAGGCGCCGGGAGCATCAGGATGATGTGCCTGAAGCCGGCATCGGTCGCTTCTTCGATCGCGCCCCGCACGTCACCCGGCTGGTCGTAGGAGGCCGGGAGTGCAGTGGAGCGGGTGATCGCAGCGGGATCACGTCCGATCTCGGCGCAGAAGCGATCCAGCAGTGCGCTGCGGCTGATCATGTCGGCGATGTCGCCGCCCGGGATGTTCCACACATCGGCGTGCGCGGCGACCACGCGCAGCGTCGCAGTGGAGCGGCCACCGATCACGATGGGCGGATGTGGTCGCTGGACGGGTTTGGGGTTGCCGAACGCGCCGGTGAGCTGGTGGTAGGTGCCCTCGAAGTCGAACGGTTCGGTCTCGGTCCACAACCGCGTGATGATCGTGCACGCCTCGGCCAGGCTGCCCACCGCGTACGCGGCGTCGTGGAAGGGCAGGCCGTTCGCTTGGTACTCGCGTCGGGCGAAGGGCACGCTGGGCAGTGAGCCCGCGCCGATGCCAAACTCGAGCCGTCCGCCGGAGACGATGTCGACGGTCGCGGCGATCTTGGCGAGGATCGCCGGCGGACGGATCCGGTTACTCGTGACGAGCAGCCCGAGGCGCAGCCGCTGGGTCTGCGCGGCGAGGGCGCACAGCAGCGTCCACCCCTCGAAGGTCGGGCCGTCCGGATTACCGAAGATCGGCATAAGGTGGTCGAACAGCCAGGCGTGCTCGATCTTCTCGATCGTGTCCGCCTGCTGCCAGACCCGCAGGATGTCGGAGTAGTCGACCTGCGAGGGCGCGGTCATGATCCCGAAGCTGATCGCGGTCATCGCCGACGCCGCAACGACGGGTCGAGCAGCGACGGTGGCGTGTCGATCTTCTCCTCCGGCGCCAGGTCGAGGCCGGGGGTGACGATCGCGTCGATCGCGTCGAGCACGTCCGGCGAGAGCACGGTGTCGGCGGCGGCGAGCTGGGAGTGGAGGTGGTCGATCGTGCGCGGGCCGATGATCGCGCTGGTCACGGCCGGGTGCGCGGTCACGAAACCGAGCCCGAGCTGGACCATCGTCAGCCCAGCCTGGTCGGCGACCTTGGCAAGCTGCTCGACGGCGTCGAGCTTGGCCTGGTTGACCGCGACGGTGGTATCGAAGCGTTGGGGCATGAGCGTCGAGCGGCTGGTCGAGATCTCGCGGCCCTCGCGGATCGCGCCCGACAGCCAGCCCGAGGCCAGCGGGCTCCACACCAGTACGCCGAGACCGTACTCCTGCGTGACGGGCAGCACATGGGTTTCGATGCCGCGCTGCAGGATCGAGTAGCCGGGCTGCTCGGTGACGTAGCGGCTCAGGTGATTCTCCCGCGCGGCCCACTGCGCCTGCACGATGCGGTATGCGGGGAAGGTTGAGGAGCCGAAGTAGCGGATCTTGCCGGCGCGCTGCAGGTCGGTGAGTGACGACAGCGTCTCCTCATCGCTGGTGCTTGGGTCCCAGCGGTGGATTTGGTAGAGATCGACGTGATCGACGCCCAAGCGGCGCAGGCTGTTGTCGAGCTCGGTCACCAACCAGCGGCGCGAGCTGCCGTTGTGGTTGCGCCGCTCGCCCATCGGCAGGGTCGCCTTCGTGGCGAGCACGACCTCGTCGCGCCGGCCGGCGATCGCGCCGATGGCTTTGCCGACCATCTCCTCGGATTCGCCATGGCTGTAGAAGTCGGCGGTGTCGATCAGGTTGACACCGGCCTCCAGCGCGGCATCGATGATCGCCGTCGCCTCGTCCTGGGTGGTGCGCCCAATCGCGCCGAAGTTCATGGCGCCGAGCACGAGTGAGCTGACCTGCACACCAGTGCGGCCCAAGGTGCGGTACTGCATGAGCTGATTCCCCTCGCTTGTGAGCTGTACACGTCGTGACCACCTCGACCGATATGGCATCATCGATAAAATGGAACAACGCTCCATCTAATATACGGAGCATGGTTCCGATTCGCAAGATGCGTAGAGGAGGGGTGCGATATGCCGGTCGACGGAGAACCCACGCACCCGTCGTCACCGCGCAAGCGGGCCGACGCTCGGCGCAATGAACAGGCACTGCTCGCCGCGGCCGCCCATGTCTTCGTCACTTCCGGCGTCGAGGCGCCGGTGCGTGACATCGCGACGAAGGCCGGCGTGGG
The DNA here is from genome assembly GCA_038207565.1 of Mycobacteriales bacterium. Lineage (GTDB taxonomy): Bacteria > Actinomycetota > Actinomycetes > Mycobacteriales > Jatrophihabitantaceae > JALZAI01. Next base: position 39,135 of record JBBQZQ010000001.1, on the reverse strand, counting down.
GATGGGCACGATCTACCGCCACTTCCCTACCCGGGCGAATTTGATCATCGCCGTCTACCGCCACCAGGTCGACGCCTGCGCCCAGGCGGGGCCAGCTCTGCTCGCCGACAACGAATCGCCCTACGACGCGCTGTCGCAGTGGGTCGATCTGTTCGTCGACTTCCTGGTCACCAAGCACGGACTCGCCGCGGCGATGCGCTCCGACCACGCCGGCTTCGAGGCTCTACACACCTACTTCCTCGACCGCCTCGTGCCCGCGTGCACGCAGCTGCTCGAGGCGTGTGAACAGGCCGGCGAAATCGGGGCAGACGTCGACGCCCTCGAATTGATGCGGGGCGTCGGCAACCTGTGCGTCAGCATCGACGGCGACTCCCGCTACGACGCTCGCCGCATGGTCGGCCTACTCATCGCCGGACTACATCAACCGAAACCGAGCAACACCGTGAAGGCCGCGCCACACCGTCGTTTGCTCTAGTTCGATCAAGGCGCTGGGGTGCCCGGACGGATCTCGCTATGCCTGCGTGGACGGGCGCTGAGCAGGTCGGGTGCGGCGGCGAGAACGATCAAAGCCGAACCCACCGACAATGCCGAGCCGATAGACAGGATCGATCCGGCCGAACCGATACTCCCGATCGAGGCCACCGATCCGATGCGGCCGATGCACAGCACCGAACCGCGAGATCCGATTAACAGCAGCGAGTCGGTCGACCACAGTGACAAGCGCGAGGGGCCGGTAGTCATCTCCCACCATTCAGGCAACCCGCCGCAGAACGCGAGACTCCGCGGCGGCCGCGCGAGAGGCCCCCGATGTCGCGCACCCCGGATCGAAGCTGACGGTGCGCATTATCAAGCCGTATGTGCCTGTTGGCCGCTCGGCCCCGACGGTCGCCCGCACGATGCGAGCATGCTGATGAGCGTGCACTCCAGTGCGGGATCGATGATCTGGATGGTTGCTGTCCGGACTCGAGCGAAGGCCTCGCCGTCGTCGGATGCGGCGTGCCGTACCCCTTTGCGGGCAAAGAGATCAGACGGGTCTAGTAGTCGTAGCGCACGATCGCTCGGCGCAGCGATGGCACGTGCACGACCCGGAATCCAGCAGCGAGGAATGAGCTGAGCGCCCCGACGTGCATCTCGCCCCAGGTGACGTCCCTACCCGTGGCCGGCTTCATCGGATACGCCTCGACGGCCCGGGCGCCATGGTCGCGGGCCAAGTTGATCGTGCCGCCGACCAGCGCGCGGCTCACGCCTTGGTGGCGGAAGCCTGCTCGCGTCACGAAGCAGGTGACCGCCCAGATGCTCGCATCGTCCTTGTCCTCGGTGCGGCCCTTCCACGTCGTCTGACGCAGGTAGGTGTAGTCGCTGCGTGGCGCCAGCGAGCACCAGCCCACCGGCTCACCGTCGAGGTGGGCCACGAGTCCGTGTCCCTCGACCACCTGGTCGCGGAGCAGCTCGCGGCGGCCCTGAACATCGTCGGAGTGCTGTGCGTACCAGCCCATCCGGTAGCCCTGGCACTGGCAGCGCGCGGCCTGGCCCTTGGCCCCGAAGATCGTCTGGATATCATCGAAGAACGCCTCGCCGACCGGCTGGACGATGATCGCCATGGGCTCAGAGTCGCAGATCCGCGCCGACCGCGCGACGGACGGTGCCCTGCGGCCCGACGACGCGGACCACGCTCCGCAACGCCACCGGAAACCACGACGTGGTCGAGGCAGCACCGGCCCGCCGCGAAGCCGAAACAGGCATCGACATCACGGCGCATCTCGTGCTCGAATTCTGAACGAGGCAGCTCTGCCCGAGCGCCCGACCACGCCGATGTGCGGGCGGCAACGATTGATCAGGCTCTATTGGGTCTGCCGCTGACGCGCCGCAGCGCGCTCATGCCGCTGACATCACACGTACCCCGCGCGCCGACCCGTTATGGGTGGCCTCGCGGCGAATATCGTCGTGCACAGATGGATCGATATCACGCAGGCCTCATTCCAGCCCGAAGGGAAATGCTGGGGCGGGTTCGACTGGTGGATAAGGCCGCGTGCTGACGACTCACGCCCATATTGGTCAGCGGGCGCGTCCTCGAGGACGAGACCTGGCGCAGCATCATCGGCGCCGGCCTACTCCAGTCAGCTCCCAATTTGGACAGCGACGAGGGCCATCAGGTGTATGCCGACCCGGCGGGGCGCCTCTTCTGCATCGGCTGGGGTCACCCCTCTCCAGAGGCGCTCGCCGCGTTTCGTTGCTGACCGCTCGGGGCGGAAGAATTCTGACACGTAGCGACGCGCTGGACGACTCGCAGCCGAACGGATTGCGGGCCACGCGGAATCGCAGGATCGCGGCGACGTCTTCTGCGACGCCCCTGCGCTGGACCAGATCGGTTTCTCGAGCGGGCCCGGACTCACCGCGTTGACTCGGATCGGGCTCGACGCCGGCACGACGGCGAGCGAGGGCACCATCGCGAGCTGGGGTCGGACTGGTGATCTCCGCATTCGGGAATACGGTGGTGAGACCCTCGACTACGAGCTGACATTGTGCGCCACGGGGTAGGTGTCGGCGGACGACCGCGCGTCCGCCTGCAGGACGAGCACCACTGCGGGCAGCTCGTTCTGGGCCACGGAGTCCTGGGTGTGACCGGTCGCCGCGACGCGGTACCACACTCGTGCGGCTGCTTGGTCGTGGCGTGTCCGATCCCGCTGGTTTCGGCGGTGGTCAGGACCGTGGATGTGTGGTGATCGGGTCGCTCACGTGTAGGCGCCTGCGTCGATGTCCTCGACGAGCGTAGGCCCGGTGGGGGTCCAGTCGAGCAGGGCCTGCGTGGCGCTGCTGGTCGCCGAGAGGTCCATCGCGAAGAATCCACCGATCCAGCCGAAGTGGTCGGCGACGTCGTCGGCGTCGATCGAGGCGACCGGCAGGTCGAAGGCGCGGCCGATCGCCTCGGCGATCTGCCTGGTGGGCACGCCCTCCTCGCCAACCGCGTGCAGGCGTGCGCCGCTCGGGGCCTTGTCAAGGCCGAGCCTGACCATGCGGGCTGCGTCGGAACGGTGCACGGCCGGCCAGCGGTTCGCGCCGTCGCCGGGGTAGGCGGCCACGCGTTTGTCGAGCGCGATGGCGGTAAGGCGGGAGATGAAGCCATGGTCGCGCACGCCGTGCACGGTCGGGGAGAACCGCAGGCTGATCGCCCGCACGGCGCGGTCGACGAACTCGAAGGCGAGGTTCTCGGCGCCGCCGCGCGGCGAGTCCGGGCCATGGAACGGTGACGGGTCCGCCTCGGTCGCCGGCCGTCCTTGGGCGAGCGCTGCGACGCCCGACGCGAACAGGAACGGGCGGCTGCTGCCGGCGAGCGCGTCGCAGATCGTCTGGACCGCGGACCGCTCGGCAGCGTTCGACGCGGCCGGGTTCGACCAGTCGTGCTTGTTGGCGAGGTGGATGACGGCGTCGGCCTCGTCAGCGCCGGCGCGGATGTCCTCCAGGTCGTCGAGGTCGCCGCGGCGGACCTTCACGCCCTTGGCCTCGAGCGCGGCCGCGGACGAGTCCGACCGCGCCATCCCGGTCACCTCGTGGCCCGCCGCGAGTAGGTCCTCGGTGACGGCCGAACCGATCCAGCCGGATGCTCCAGTGACGAAAACGCGCATGGTGTACTCCTGGTATTAGATGTCCTTGACTGACATGACGATACAGGTCGATGTCAGCCTCTGTCATCGCCTAGACTCGGTCCCATGGCGCGATGGGAACCGGGAGCCACCGAGCGGCTTCAGAAGGCGGCCCTCGAGCTGTTTGCCACCCACGGGTTCGAGCGGACCACCGCGGCGGAGATCGCCGAAGCCGCTGGGCTGACCGAGCGCACATTCTTCCGCTACTTCGCCGACAAGCGCGACGTGCTGTTTTACGGGCAGGACGCCTTCGTCCACGTGTTCCTGGACGGAATGAACGCCGCCCCGGCACACGCCGCGCCGATGCAGCTTATTGCGGCTGCTCTGCACTCCGCCGCCTCATTCTTCCCCGACGAGCGCCGGCCCTACTCGCGGATGCGGCAAGCGGTGATCGACAGCAACCCCGCGCTGCAGGAACGCGAACGGCACAAGCTCGCCGGCCTCGCCAACTCGGTCGCTGCGGCACTGCGCGAGCGCGGCATCACCGAACCAGCCGCCACCCTGGCCGCCGAGTCCGGCGCCACGGTCTTCAGCATCGCGTTCGCACAATGGATCCGCGAGGACCAGGACCGCTCACTGGCGTCCATCGCCACGGACCTGCTCATCCAGCTGCGCGCGCTGAGCGCCTGAAGCCCCGCCCCGGTCACCGGTGTGCATCAGCCATGTCGGCCACCTCTCCCAGGCGGCCGGACGGTGTGAGTTCGATAACCGCACCGACGGCTTGCTCGGGGGAGGCGAACGGGCCCAGTCGCGCGCAGTCGTTGGCGAGACCAGCACCCATCGCGGTCGGCACCAGACCCGGATTGACAGCATTGACCCGCACGCCGTAGCCGAGCTTGCCCGACTCCATGGCCGCGACCCGGGTCAGCCGATCGACCCCGGACTTCGTGGCGCAGTAGATCGAGATGCCGGGAAACGCAATGGTCGCGGCGATCGACGCAACGATAATGATCGTCCCGCCGTTACCGGCCGTCCCGCCGTTACCGGCCGCACCGCCGGGCCGCACCGCCGGGCCGCACCGCCGGGCGCATCGTGCGGAAGGCATGCTTCAGGCCGAGCGCCGTGCCCAGGAGGTTGACCTCGAGCTGCGTGGGAATATCGACGGGATCGAGGTCGACGATCAGGCTGGTGATCTCGATGCCAGCGCTGTTGACCACGATATCCAACCCTCCGAGCCCTCCCCCAGGCCCTGGGCTCCACCCGTCACGAAGGCTGTGCGTCCGATCAGGTCGAATTGCGTCAGTGAAGGCGCCAGAAAGGCGTGGGATGTCATGTGACGGCCGCCACATGGTGCACATTGTCTTTGACAGCTGTCAAGAGATTTCTGGACGCCCGTCAAGGAACGACCCGAGCCGGTTAGAGTGTCGAGCTGATGACCGGAATAGCCGCGCGGCGGACGTTCGCCGACAAGCACGGCGAGCGACGTACCCAGCTCGCCGAATCGGCGTTGCGCACGCTCGGCGAACTCGGGTACGCACGGTCAAGTCTGCGCGAAATCGCCAACAATTCCGAGTTCAGTCACGGCGTCGTGCACTATTACTTCAACGACAAACTCGAGCTGATCATCTATTGCGTGCGCCACTACAAGGCCACCTGCGTTACCCGCTACGACGGCGTCATCACCGATGCGACAACCGCACCGGAACTGCTCGAAGCCTTCGCCGCAAAGCTGGTCGAGACGATCGTCGACGAGGCACCGATGCACCGCCTCTGGTACGACCTCCGGTCGCAGAGCATGTTCGAGGACGGGCTACGAGACGCGGTCACTTCTATCGACCGGACTCTTGAGCAGATGATCTGGCGCGTTATCAGCAGATACGCCGACCTCGCCGGTGTCGAACCGGCCGTGGATGCGCACGTAACCTATGGCGTGTTCGACGGCATCTTCCAACAGGCGCTGCTCGGTTATCTGTGCGAGCGCCCCGGCGTGCTCGATGACCTGGTCGCACAGGTGCATACCCTGCTGCCGATGATGGTCCGTCCGGTCTGACGTCTTCGGCGTACCGGCCGCTACTGTTGCTCGGCGCAAGCCGGCGGGTCTGGTTCCGCGCAAAATCGGCGGAGCGGGTCACATCGGGGTCGAGCTGACCGGCTGCGGTTCGGAACCGGCCCCTCGAGCCGGATCGGCTTTGCGCAGCAGACTCAACGCGATCACCGGGAACAACAGCACCGACAGCAGCCCTGCGAACACGAGTGCGGCACCGGTCACGGGCGCGATCCGTCCGAGCTCGACGCCGATTTGGGTGGCGGTGACAATGAACGGCAGGGACGTGGCTTGCAGCAGCCCCGCGGCGATGGACGCGCGGCGGCCCTGCGTGCGCACGTTCAGCAACGCCGGCAGCCCACGGACGACGAGCAGCGCGAGGAGGAAGATCGGTACACGCAGCAGCGCGGACGGACTGTCGAGCAGTCCCTTGAGATCCAGCCGGATGCCGCTACTGATGAAGAACACCGGGATCACGAAGCCGAACCCGATCGCCTCGAGCTTGGTTCGGAAGTTCGGGTGGCTTACCGAATCGCGGTCAACGACACTGACGACCACGCCGGCCAGGAACGCGCCGAGGATGCTCTCCAGGCCGAACCGTTCGGCCAGCGCGGTGAATGCGACAAGTAATACGACGGCGAAGCGCACCCGGATCTCGGCCGTGGTGTCCTGCAGGCGCAGTAGCACCGTGCCCAGCCGCATCGAACGCCCGGCACGCGAGACGACGAGCGCGGTGGCCGCGACCAAGACCGCGAACGCGACGATGAGCACCAGCCGGCTGCCCGGGCTGCCGTCGGACGCGGAAAAGAACAGCGAGAGGAGCAGGATTGCCGAGAAGTCCGCGACCGTAGCTGCCACGATCGCCGTCTGGCCCACCTCCCCCTCCGCCTGGCCGGTGTCCTTGAGGACGGGCACGACGAGACCGAGCGAGGTCGCCGACAGCGCGACAGCGAGAAGCAACGGGCTCTTGACCCAGTCGGCCGCATGCAGCCCGAAGCCGATCGCAATGCCGAGCGCGAGGGATATCAGATAGCCGAGCACGGCGCTGCGCAGCAGGCGCCCTCGCAACCGGCTCGGGTCGATTTCGAGCCCGGACAGGAACAGCAGGAAGGCGAGCCCGATCAGGCCGAGGACCTGCACCGGCAGGTCCGCCTTCACCCAGCCCAGTACCGACGGTCCGAGCACTATGCCGGCGACGATCTCGATGATGACCGACGGCAGCCGCAGTCGCGGCGCGAAGCCGAGCAGCAGCGGCGCGCCCGCCGCGACCAGGCAGACGATGAAGAGGTTCAGGAACGAGGTATCGGGCATCATCGCGGAGCGCTCACAATCCGTAGTTTTCGGGGACGCGAAGCAATGTCGACGCCGTCCAGCTGTGCACTGCCCGCCGATCGGACGACACTCGTCGACATGCAGTCGCTCGCACGATGCCGGGTGTTACGCCCGCAGGGTGGTAGCACCCCGATGGCCGGCGGGTCTGCATTCTCGACCAACGATCACGAAGGAGCACCTGATGTCGTCGACCCCGATTGCTGACCACGCGCTGCTGTCCGACCGCCATTCGAGTGCGCTGGTGACCAAGGCCGGTTCCGTGGACTGGTTGAGCTTTCCGCGATTCGACAGCCCCTCGGTGTTCGGTCGCCTGCTGGGTGACAGCGCGGGGTACTGGCAGATCGCCCCGACGGGCGAGTGGACCAGCACCCGCCGCTACCTCGACGACACGATGGTCCTCGAGACGACGTTCACCACGGCCACGGGCTTGCTCGTGCTCACCGACCTGTTGGCCTTGGGCGTCGACAATGGCGGGCACCGGCTCGGATGCGACGTCCCGCACCTGCTCGTCCGACGCGTCGAATGCACCGACGGACAGCTCGAGCTCGCCGTGCAGTACGAGCCGCGGCCAGAATACGGGCTGATCGTGCCGCTGCTCTCGGCCGTCGGCGACGGCGTCACCGCCCGTGGCGGCGCCGAGTGGCTGGTCCTCACGACCCCGCTGCCGCTCGACCTGTCCGGATCGCACGCGCACGCACGGACGACCATGCGAGCCGGCGACACCACGCATTTCGCGCTGCACCGCTCGACACTGGAGCAGACACCGGCGCACGTCTGGTCTCAGGAGGATCTCGCGGCACAGGTCGACAACACCGTCGAAGCATGGCAGTCGTGGTCTGCGCTGCACCAGTCCTACGAGGGACCGTGGGCAGGGCTCGTCCAGCACAGCGGGCGCGTGCTGCAGGCCCTGTCGTTCCAGCCGAGCGGAGCGATCGTCGCAGCAGCGACCACGTCCCTGCCCGAAGGCGTGGGCGGTGAGCGCAACTGGGACTACCGCTACTCATGGGTGCGGGATGCAAGCTTCACGATGGAGGCACTCTGGGTCGCCGCCTGCCCGGACGAGGCAGACGACTTCTTCGCGTTCATGGCCACAGCGGCGGCGTCCGGCATCGGGCCCGAGCAGGGGCTGCAGATCATGTTCGGAATCGGTGGCGAGCGCGACCTCACCGAGCGCGAGCTCCCCCACCTGGAGGGGTGGCGCGAGAGCCGCCCGGTGCGGGTGGGCAACGGCGCCTGGAACCAGCAGCAGATCGACGTGTACGGCGAGGTGCTCGGCGCAGCACACAAGCTCGCGGACCAGCTCGCGGGTATCGACGCGGACACCAAACGCTTTCTCGTCGCCTGCGCGGACACGGCTGCGGGCCGCTGGCAGGAGAAGGACCAGGGGATCTGGGAGGTGCGCGGCGAGCCGCAACACTTCCTGTATTCGAAGGTCATGTGTTGGGTTGCGCTCGACCGCGCGATCGACCTGGCCCACCTGCTCGGCGCCGAGGACCGGGTCGAGGGATGGAAGCGCGGCCGCGAGGAGATCTCGGAGATGGTCGTGCGCGACGGCTGGAGTGACGAGGCCGGCGCGTTCACCCAGCGCGTCGGATCGAGCACATTGGACGCGTCGAACCTGATGATGCCGATCGTCGGCTTCCTACCGCCCGACGACCCGCGAATGCTATCGACGATCGATGCGATCGAGCGGCAGCTGACCGATGACCGCGGCTTGGTCTATCGCTACCGCACGGAGGACGGTGCCGACGGACTCGCCGGCGATGAGGGGACATTCCTGCTGTGCACGTTCTGGCTTGCGCGAGCGCTGGCGAAGTGCGATCAGGTAGAGCGTGCGAAGGCAGTGTTCGAGCGAGCGGCTGCGTTGGTGAACGACGTCGGCCTGCTGTCCGAAGAAGTCGACCCGTTGACCGGTGAGCTGCTCGGCAACTTCCCGCAGGCGTTCAGCCACGTCGGCCTGGTCAACGCGGCGTGGGAGATCGCCGAGGCCGAGCGCCGTGCGATCGACGCCGTGACGCCTTGATCTCTCGCGCGAGTGACGGGACCGCGCGGTCGAATGACGGCACGGGCGTCGATTGCGCATGACCCGCAGGGCGAGTGTGATGCGGTGGAAGAGGCTCACCCGACCGGAGGTTCGAAATGGCTGATCACACCTATCGCGTGACGGAGATCGTGGGCAGTTCCCCCGACAGCGTCCAAGAGGCCATCCGTAACGGCGTAGCGCGTGCCGGGCGGACCCTGCGCAACATGGAATGGTTCGAGGTGACCGAGATCCGAGGCCAGATCGACGACGGCGCGGTTGCCCACTTCCAGGTCGGGCTCAAGGTCGGCTTCCGGTTGGAGGATGCCGAATAGCGGCATCGGCGTGCTCCCGATGACCAAGGAGCCGATCCGTGCGCGCAGGGTCGGCGCCTGAAACACTTGACCGGTGACCCAGAGGCGCCGGTGACCCAGAGGCACTTGGTCCTCGTCCGCCACGCCGAGTCCGCGGACGGACCGATCGACATCGAGCGGCCACTCGCTGCTCGGGGTCGCCGGGCCGCGGCTGCCGTCGGGCGCTCTCTCGCGCAGGCGGGGATCGTCCCCGACCGGATCATCGTCTCCCCCGCGCTCCGCGCCCGACAGACTTGGGAACGCGCGCAATCCGAGCTCACGGCCACGGTCGAGGTCGTTATCGACGGCCGGATCTACAACAATGACGTCGCGTTGCTGTTCGACGTCATCCGCGACACGCCGGCCGACGTGCACGCGCTCGCGCTGATCGGTCACAACCCGTCGTTCGCCGAACTCGCGCTCGTCCTCGACGACGGCACGGGCGACGAGGACGCGAGGCAGGACGTGCTCGCCGGATACCCGGCCGGCGGCGTCGCGGTCTTCGAGATACCCGCGCCGTGGGACGAGATGCGTCCCGCTTCGGCGACGTTGACGTCCTTCTCCGTTCCGCGAGCACCCTGAAGAACGGCGACGTCGCGCGCCGGCTCACCCGAGGATGCCGTGCTGACGGACCAGGCGACCGTGATCCGCAGCCACAGGCCGTCGCGCAGTCGGTGGTCGGGTTCGGCTGCAGGTACGCGCGCCAGCGTTCGCACGTTAGTTTGCCGAGCGTGGGGCCAGATGGTGGAGTGCCCGTCCGGTGACCGGATCGAAAATGTGCGCGCGCGCCACGTCGACGTCCACCTGAACCGCCGACCCGACCCGAGCGGTGGTTCCCGCGGAGAATCGGGCGCGCAGTAGAGCGCGCTCGGCCCGGCGGTCGGCGAGACCTGAACCCGGCGCGTGGACGGGAGGGGCGGCAACGGCGACGGTGAGGATCGTCTCGGCACCGGTGTAGTCGGCTCCGGTGACCACTCCCGGCAGGCTCGTGAGATCGGGATACGTCCCGCTCGTCGCGTCGTGCACGTCCTCCGGCCGGATTCCCAGCACCACGTCCTGCCCGACCCGGTCGCGAAGCTCGTCAGGCACCGGAGCCCACAGCGCTAGGATGCGCGCACCGACCCGGAACCCGGCCATTCCCGCCGAGGACACGAGCTGCGCCGGCAGCAATCCGATCGGCACCGATCCGATGAACCCCCCGACAAAGATGGTTGCCGGTTCGGCGTAAAGCTCCCGCGGAGTTGCCACCTGGACAACGGTGCCCTCCTGCAGCACCGCAATCCGATCGGCGATCGCCAGCGCCTCGGCCTGGTCGTGGGTGACGTAGATGGTGCTCACGCCGAGACCGGTGACGACCTGCGCGATGTGACGCCGCATCTGGGTCCGGCTGGCGGCATCGTGGTGGGCGAGCGGCTCGTCGAAAAGGAAGGCAGACGGCACCCGGATGAGCGCCCGGCCGACTCCGACCTGCCCCCGCTCGCCCGCGGACAGCGTGGCGGGCCGGCGCGACAGCAATCGCATCAGTTTCAGTCCCCGCGCCTGGGCGAGCACACGCTCGGCAACCTCGGGCTGCGGGCGACGGCGCACCTTCAGCCCGAACCCGAGGTTCTCGGCCACGTCCATGAAAGGCACCAACTGGCTGTATTCGAACACCATGGCGACGTCACGCTTCTCCGGGGGGAGCCTCGTCACGTCCACGCCGCCGATCAGGACCCGACCGCGGCCCAGATCGGTCAGGCCTGCTACCGCTCTCAGCAGCGTGGACTTGCCGCCTCCTGAAGGTCCGAGAACCACCAGTAGCTCACCCGGACCGGCAAGCACCGTCGCACCACGCAGGGCGACACTGCCGCCGCTGTGTACGACGGTCGCGTCGACCACACCGGTAACATCCGTGCCGACACTCACCCGTCAGGACGGTACGCCTCGAGATTGAGCGACGACTGATCAAGGCTGCGCTACCGCGAGCAGCGGCGTCGAGAAGCGCTCCCGGTTTGCACCGTGACCGTCGAAGACGAGAATCCCCTGGTGACCACTTCACCCCGCTGGCTCAACCGCTATCGCGGCGGAGAACGCGACCAGGTCTGGCACGAACTTCGTCAACTTGGCGCCACGGTCCGAGAGTCCAGCTTCATCGACGAAGCGCAATTCGTGTGCGACGAGATGGCCGCTCGAGCCCGCCGAAACGTCGAGATCATCGTCGAGCGACTCGGGGACGCCGGCTACTGGTTTCACACCAACGACGAAGCGCAGAGTCCGGTGACGCCATACTTCCCGCCTTCCGCGAAGGCGTCCGACCACGCCGCGTGGCTGGAAGCCACCTTCGGCGACGTCCCGCTGACGCTGCTGGCATGGGCCCGGCTCGTGGGAGACGTCTGGCTGGTGGGCACGCACCCGATGTGGCCCACTTCCGCGGCGGCGGATCCGATTTGTGACTACTTCACGTGCTTCCCCTTGCACCCGATCGGCTCCACAAGGACAACGTGAGCGGCGGACTGCCCTACGGAGTCGTCGTCTGCGACGGCTGCGTCGACGGCCTGTTCGTGGCCGAAACCACGATGCCGTTTGTGTCCTACCTCAACTGGGTGTTCGGCAATGGAGGGTTCCCCTACCGCGCCGGATCCGACCCCGCCGCATGGCAGGTCAGGCGCGACCTCGCGAAAGACCTACTGCCGCTCTGAACCTGGCGCAATCGCCACACCTGGCTCGCGGCGCGAAGTCAGGCTCGCCGAAATTGCAGATTTCGTCTGAACGGACCGTGCCAGGCGTGTTCGTAACAATCCTTCGCGACCGCGTGATCGCACGGACTCACCCGCAGAATTCAGCCGTTCGCTCGACCCGGGCCCGCTCATCCAGGCCCACCCGCTGTTCGGCCGTGAGGTACACCTGTGTCCGCGTGGCACCCGATATACGGCACCTCATACAGCCCGCCGGCATAGCCACCCGAACCGCGTTGGCAAGCGCGAGGCCCTGAGCCTAGGCCCCTTCCGTCCGCCGCGAATCGCCGTCCAAGTCACCGTTATCGCGCACGTCTCTGATCCGTGAGTGTGTGGTTCGGCGCTGGAGCGGTCCGCGACGGTTGAGCCGGCGCGCTGGCGGTCAGCTGCGACGGTTGGTGCGCGCGGTTGCCTGGGCGGTGAACGGGTCCTCGGGCCAGGGGTGTTTGGGGTAGCGCGCCCGCAGGTCGGCGCGCACTTGCGGGTAGCCCTGCCGCCAGAACGACGGGAGGTCTGCGGTGATGGCGACGGGGCGGCCGGCGGGCGAGAGCAGGTGCAGGACGAGCGGGGCGCGTCCGTCCGCGAGCGTGGGTGTCTGCGTCCATCCGAAGGTCTCCTGCAGTTTCACCGCCGCCACCGGCGGCTCGGCGCCGTCGTATGTGACGCGGACGCGGGATCCGGACGGCATGCGTAGCCGTTCTGGTGCGAGCTCGTCCAACCGGGTCGCCGCGGGCCAGGGCAGTAACCGGCGCAGCGCGGTGCGTACGTCGATGCGGCGCAGGTCGGCGCTGCGTCGCACTGCGCTGATGTCGAGCCACTCTCCCAGACGCTCGAGCAGGGCGGTGTCCTCGACGTTGGGCCACGGGTCGCCGAGCACCGCGTGCAGGAAGCCGAGGCGGGCGCGCAGGTCGCGAGCGGCGTCGGTCCAGGTCAGGGAGTCGAGGCCCTGCGCGCGCAGCCCTTCGCGTACGGCGGCCTGCACGCGCAGCGGATCGGGGTTGCGTAGCGGGGCGGTCGAGAGCTCGATCGCGCCGAGCCGTTCGATCTGTCTCGCGAGGAGGGCGCCGTTGGTCCATTCGATCTGGTCGGAGGTGGTGAGCAGGTCCGCGGCGACGGCGCGGGCCGTTGGTTCGTCGATCGGCGCCGCGGTCCGCACCCGGGCGTCGGCGCGGCCGGGCTGTCGGTCGGCCACGGCGATCGCGAGCCACGGTGCGCGCCGCAACGGTGAGGAGTCAGCGAGTTGTGCACCGGTGCCGCTGGTCATTCGGTAGCTGGGCGTGTCCGCGCCGCGGGCACGCGCGATGCGATCGGGATAGGCGAGGGCGACGACGGTGCCGACTGCGAGGTCATCGGGCATCGCGGTGCGGGCCGGGCCGCCGCTGCCGAGCCGGCGCGTCTCCTGCCGCCACTGGCGCGCGGCGTTGCGGTCGCTGCCGTCGCGAAGGTCTGCAAAGCGGGCGGCCAGGTCGTCGCCGCGACCGGTCAGCGAGTCGTCAGACAGCAGCGCCACCACCTCACGCGCCCGGGCGGCGCCGACAAGTCCCGCGCCATCGAGGACGGCGCGAGCCAGCCGCGGATGCGCGCCCACAACGGCCATCCGCCGGCCACGAGCGGTAATGCGGCCCTCGGCGTCCGTCGCGTCCAGACGCTGCAGCAGCGCAGTCGCGGCGTCGAGGGCGGCGACCGGTGGCGCATCGAGCAGGGTGAGACCTTTGCCGCCCGGTGCGCCCCACGCGGCGGTCGTGAGTGCGAACCCGGCGAGGTCGGCCGTGGCGATCTCCGGCAGCGCATGGGCCGCGAGGTGAACGTGCTCCTCGGCCGACCAGCAGCGATAGACGCGGCCCGGCGCCTCGCGTCCCGCCCGGCCGGCGCGCTGATCGGCGGACGCCTTCGACACCCGCGTAGTGATCAACGCGCCGAGTCCGCGCGCCTGGTCCGTGCGCGGTTCGCGCGCCAGCCCGGCGTCCACGACGACTCGCACGCCGGGCACAGTCAACGAGCTCTCGGCTACCGAGGTGGTGACGACAATCCGACGCCGCGGCCCGGATGTCAGTGCGAGGTCCTGCTCGGCGCGCGACTGACGCCCGAACAGCGGGCGCACGTCGGCGCCCACACCAGCAAGCGCCCGGCAAACGACTACGATCTCCCGTTCACCCGGCACGAAGACGAGCACGTCCCCGTCACACGCGGTCAGCGCACGCCGCGTGACGTCCACGACGTGGTCGAGCAATCGCGGGTCGACGCGCGAACCGGGCAACAGCGGCAGCGTTCGCGACGGGGGGGCCCAGACGACGCCCACCGGGTGCGTCGCAGAGGTCGCAGTGACGACCGGCGCGTCGAGCGCGCGGGTAAGCGCTGCCGTGTCTGGTGTCGCCGACGTCGCCACCAGCGCCAGGTCGGCACGCAACGTGGCGCGGACATCGACGCAGAACGCCAGCAACAAGTCGGCGTCCAGATGTCGTTCGTGACACTCGTCAATCACCACAGCAGCCACGCCAGGCAGTTCGGGATCGCGCTGCATGCGCTGCACGAGCAACCCGGTCGTCACCACCTCGATCCGCGTCGCCGCACCACCGACCCGCTCACCCCGCATCGCATAGCCGACCCGCCCGCCCGGCCGCTCGCCGAGCAGCTCGCCCAGCCGTCGAGCCGCGGCGCGGGTCGCGATCCGCCGCGGTTCGGCGACCACGATCCGTCCGTTCAGAGCGTCCGCAAGCGCGAGCGGCAGCAGCGAGGTCTTGCCCGATCCGGGCGGCGACACGAGCACCGCTGTACCGGCCCGCCGCAGCGCGGCGATCGTCTCCGCCAGCACCGCCCGCACCGGGAGATCCGCGCCCGGCACTTCTGGCCGTGGCAGCAACGACGACACCCCCCGACGCTAGCCGTGCAACGCCAACGCCAACGGCGACCGGCCGCAAGGCCCCGTGCGCCCGGCCAGCCCAATCTGAACCTGTCGGGCAGGCTGGCACTCGACAGCACCCCTGAACACACTCATCAACCTCAGCGGCGCTGAAATATCCGTCGATAGCGAGCATCTATGTGTGCCCGGTCGATGCGCAGATCGATCGGTAGGTGCTCTTAAGGCCGAGCTAGACGTGAGGCGCTCTTGCGTCGACACGGACCAAAGGCAATACCGTTCAACGATATTGGGACTAAAGGGCCTTGATTGCGGGTGACCTCGGACATCGAACGAGCCATCGAACGGGTCATCGGACCGGGACCTTCGCGGAGAACACGGTTTCGTCAAACTGCGAGGTCTTGACGCTCAGGTTGAGCACCCAGCTGCCCGAGCGGGGGAACGTGATGCCGAGGTCCTCGACGCCGTCGTGAGCCGAGCCGGCGGCGTTGGGCAGGCGGAGCGGGAACGGGCCGAGCTGGGCGTCGGGCAGGCTCACCGACGCCTGCAGCTGGCGCACGGGCAGCGGGTCACCACCGCTGGAGTGGACAGTGACGTGCAGGACGGCGTCGCCGGCGCGCGGGCCGTCGATGCGCAGCGACACGGCCAGGCCGCTCGCGGTGAGCGTGCGCGAGAACGGCCGGATATAGGACTCCCGGCCGGGGACGGCGACGACCAGCGCCGAGGTTGCTGACAGCACGGCGACGGCGATGCCCACCTCGACCAGCAGCCCGCGCTGCAGGCGGCTCACCGGCAGCGGGTCCACGTCCACTGACGCGACCGGCGCCCGCACCGACGTCGCCACGCCGTGGCCCGCGTCCGGGACGGGAACCGCCCGCGTGGGCCGCCACGGCGACGGCGCAGCGGCCAGGTGCCGGCGTACCCAGCGCCGGGCGACCGCACCCATCGCCACGGCCGCGGCGACGGCGAGCAACTTGAGCAGGAGCAGCCGGCCGAAGGCAGTGGCGAACAACGCAGGTATCGATCCGAGCTCGCGCCAGCTCTGGTAGGTCCCGGTCACGACGAGGACCAGGACGCACCCGAAGGCGAGCTGCGAGAAGCGCGGCAGCACGGCAGCCAGGTCGCTCTCGCGCAAGGTCGAGCGAAGGCTGTAGGTGAGCACGGCGAGACCGCCGAGCCACACCGCCATCGCCGATACATGCAGCAGGTCGGCGGCGATGGCCACCGGCGTCTGCATCCCGGTCGCGGGGTGACCGGCCAATGTCCACGTCGTGAAGAGCAGGAGCGCGGCCGAGGCGGCGGCGAACACCGGGATCGGGTCCCGGGCGGGCCGCGCGACGCCGCCCGCCGGCCCGCGCCGCGACCGGGCTGCTGGTCCGGGCGCCGCCGCAGCCGAGGCCCGCGACATCGTCCATATGGCAAGCGCGCCGAAACCGAGGAGCAGGTAGGCGCGGTAGGCGTAGAGCATGTCGAAGCGGCGGGAGTGCGTGTCCAGCGCGCTGGGTGACAGCCACATCGCGCGCAACGGCTGGCCGCTCGCCCACACCCCGTCCAGGAAGATCGAGATGATCGTGCCGGCACCGAGCAGTGCCAGGCCGAGGTACACCGTGCGGCGGGGTCGCGGCAACGCCAGGCCGGCCGGCCACAGGCTCAGCAGGACGAGCAGGGCGCCGGGTCCGAGGATCAGCCCGGCGTAGCCGGCGAACCGGGCAACGCCGAGCAGCACGCCCGCCGTGTCGTTGGTCGAGAAGTGCGCGACCGTTCCCGTGACGCGGCTCGGTGCGCCGACCGAGAACCGGAACGCGCCCGAGACCGGGTGCGTGTCGTCGGATGTGACGTGCCAGGTGACCGTGTATGTGCCCACGTGCAGCTGGGGCCGCACCCCCACCCGGATCTGGGCGCCGTGCCCCGGGACCCGCGACACTGTGGCGTCATCGACGCGGGCCAGGTGGTCGTCGAAGACCTCGATGGCGTTGTCGGCCACTTCGACCTGTTCGCCGAACGTGAGCGTCACGTGCGTCGGCGCGTGGGCGAGGACGTCGCCGGCGTGCGGGTCGGTGCCGACGAGCTGCGCGTGCGCCGAGGCGGTGCCGGTCAGCGCGAGCATGCTGAGCACGAAGACGAACAGCAGCACCGCGACCCGCGAACTCGCCCGATGACGCGCCATGGTCCTCCCGCCCGGACAGCGACCGCTCCCGTTCCGGGTCAGCTTGTCCGGACGTCGGCAGCGCGGGTCAGTTGAGCCGGACGACGGCACGGATCGTCACCGGGGCACCGCTCCGGTCGAACTGCGCGCTCAAAGTGTACCGGCCGGGGGCGATGCTGAACTGCCGCGATGTCCAGCGTCCGGCACCGACGATGGTCAATGCGAGGTCGCGCGTCGCGCCGTTAGCCGCGGTCAACCGCGCGTGTGCACTTGGCGCGCTGGCGGGCGTGGCCTCGGTAATCAGCTGGACGTCCAGCTGCGCGAGCGTCTTAGCACCGAGGTCGGTCTCTGTGATGCGGAACGTCGCGTCGTATCCCGAGCTGCTGCCGTGCGCCACACTCGTGCGCACGGCAGCAGAGCCGGTCGGGGGTGCCGGCGGGACGGCGCCGTCGGCAGTGGAACTGGGCGCGGACGGCGGTTGCGGCCGTGCGGTCGACGACCAGACCGCAACCCCGAGGGCACCGACTACCAGCACGCCGAGTGCGGGCAGCAGCATTCGCACCGTGTGGCGTGGCAACGTCGCTCCCCTTCCCCGTCGCGAAGCGGGCTCATCAGTGCAGGCACTGGAGTCCGGTGCCTGGCGCGGGGCACGTGCTGGGAGGCGCGAGCACGCGCTGCAGGCCCCACATCCCGGCGTCAGTGAACACCCTACGCATGTCCCCGTAGAAGTAGTCCCCTGGCTGATGCGTCGGTCCGCCGGCGCCGCCGATGATGCTCGCAGTCAGCGACTCCCAGGGTCCGACACCGCGCGTCTCGGCAGAGTCGGCACGCGCGATGTTCGGGTCCAGCGAGAAGGACAGGCCGCCGAGGTTGACGGCGTGCATCTGCTCGCTGCCCGGTGCTACCAGAACGTGCACGACCATCGGATCCCCCGCGTACGCCGACAGGATCGGTGTGCTCGGATCGCCGAATGCCGCGGAGCTGAACGCGTCCGCCCGGTTGCCGTCACGCGGTGCCTGCCGGTAGTTCACCCGCACCGAATCCGGCTTCGTGACGTTGATCGGGTACGGCATGAAGCTGGCGCCGATCTGGGGATCGTCGTCGGCCATGATCAGGGTGGCGTCGCGGTACGCGGGCGTGCCGCTGGGGTGGACGTCCACCGAGGCGCCCGCATCTGTCGGCTGACCGGTGCTCGGGTCCGTGAACGTCGAACCCTTGGGGGCGACCGTGTACGCGCCGTACAGCCCGAGCTTGTCGAGGCCGCCGCCGAGATCGGCGATGCTGCCGCCGCTCAGCTTGGCGTTGTCGACGTAGTAGGTGTACGTCCGGGCCGGTCCGTTGTTGACGACCGTCGTGTCCGGGTTCCACCCGACGTCGACACCGCTGGAGGCGATGTCGCTAGCCAGGCCGGACAGGTGGAAGGAGATCTTGGCGACCCCGGTCCGGTTGAGTACAGCGACGCTCACGCACTCACCCTGGGCCAGATGCAGCACGAGTGGGTCGGGCTTGAGCGTGCCGGCCAGGGCGGCCGCGGCCTGTGCGGAGGGGACGTAGGCGTAGCGCACCGGGTTGGTGGCGTCCGGCACCCGCACCGCGGTCACCGACACCAGGTGCTGCGGCGCGCCAGCTGGGCACGGGCTGGCGACGCCCGACGGTTGCGGTGGTGCTCCGCCGGTCTGTGTCGGCAGTGCTGGTGCGTCCGCAGGCGACGTGCCCGGCAGCGGCTGCAGGTAGTTCGGGTCGCTGGTGTTGCTGGTGACCCGTCCCTTCAGCACGCGGATGATGCCCCACGCCCCGTCGTTGATGCGCCGGTCGACGCCGTTGAAGTACAGGTAGTCCCCGGGCAGGTGGTTGGAGCCGCCCGCCCCGCCGGCGAGGATGAGCGTGAATTTCTCGGAGATTCCGTAGTGCAGCGTATCCACGGCGGCGCCTTCGAGCTTGCCGCTGCCGTCGGCGTATCTGTTCTCGTAGCCGAAGGTGTGGCCGTCCACGTGCAGGGTGTCCACTGTCGGCCCGACGTTGATCGTGCGGATGACGAACGGGTCGCCGGCGTAGGCCCGTGGCAAGGGCGTTATCGGATCGCCGTAGGTGTAGGAGCTGAATTTCTGCGAGGTGGGCCCTATTCGGTCGACGAGAGGATTGGCGCGCAGGTTCAGCATCGAGTCAGCGGTCGCGCCGAAGCCCTTGTCCATCGTCCACAGCGCCATCTCGCGGAAGCTCCCGGAAACGCCGGCGGCCTGGGCGAGCGGGGTGTTGGTGTGGATGTCGGCGATGCTTCCGGAGTCGACCAGCGCACCCGTGCGCGGGTCGTGATAAGTCGAGCCCTCCGGTTCCGTGATCAGCTGACCGACCAGGCCGTGCGCCCAGGTGTGGATGCCGTCGACGTGGTCGTGGAAGAAAATGTTGTCCAGGTTCACGTCGGGGTACCAGCGGTACTGCACGAACTCGGTGCCGGCGTACTCGCCGGCCGGGTGCGCGATCGTCAGCGGCGCTGAGAGAGTGACCGTGCCGGCGGCCGCATCGATCGCGGTGATGGTACGGATCTCCGGTCCGGTGCCGGACTGGCCCGCATTGGCGGTGTCGGTCGCAGGCGGCCCGTCGGTACCCAGACCCACGCCGATGCTCTCGCCGACCTTGAACTTGGCCACGCTCGCCAGCTGGAGCACCGTCGCGCCCTGGGCCGCGTCGGCCGTGAGCTGCGGGTCCTCGACCTTGTACGGCCGGACCGCCTGCTCGTAGGACATGCCGGTGATGACGCCGTCCGAGGCCTGCGTGTCGAACTGCACGTGGTGGATGTGAACGTTGACCTGGCTGAAGTGGTCGGCCGCGTTCGCGTCGGTGAGCTCGCTGGTCAGCGTCACCGCATCGCACTCGCCGACATTCGTGCGCAGTGCGAGCGGCTCGACCGGCTTCGTCCCGTCCATCACTGCCTGCTTGTTGTGGGCGAGCACGAAGACCATGCCGGTCGGATCGGTGTCGAGCGGGTTGGGGGTGACCTGCACCGGGTGCTCGACAGCCACGACGTTGAAGCGGCGCGTGATGGTGGGGTCGCCGTTGGCCTGCGTGGCCGCGCAGATCGCGTCGGAGCGATTGGCCCACGGGTCGAGGTGCCTCGCGGTCACGCCGGTCGGGGCTTTGTTACCGGTCTCGCCGAGGTACGGCGCGCCGGAGTGACCATTGGGCGAGAAGGGTGGCCGCATTCCCAGGTGCGGGCGCATCAGCGGGTACGCCGGCCGTCCGTTGACCGGATTGAACAGCAGCACCGGCCGGTGGCCGACGAACGTGTCGTCCTGCAGCGCCGTCGGGTGGCCCTGCTGGGCCGGGTCGTTGTAGTAGTCGGGATAGGTCAAGGCCACCGCGCGGGTGTCCTCCGGCTCGCCGAGGTACTGGGAGAGGTTGGCCGGGTTGATGCCCCAGTTCCACACGGCCGCGTCGTTCGAGTTGCGCCGCACGCCGCGCGGCGAGAGTTGCGGCGTGACCCAGCTGGCCAGGTTCGCGGCGGTGACGGTCTGACCGTTGAACGTCTTGCCGATCAGCCCGGTCGAGTCGACCGGCCACGGCGGCGACAGGCCGCGGTCGACCCGGTCCGCCAGCGGGGCGAAGTTGGACTGCCGGGTGTCATAGACCCGCCAGAAGCTCCACATGCCGGCCACGTAGTGCTCGGCGATGTGGCAGTGGAACAGGAAGTCGCCTGCGCCCTGCTGCACGCCACCGGCGCCGCCCTCGATCTCGAGGTTGTAGGACTCGCCGGGGCCGAACGCCTGGGAGTCGAGGCGCTCGGAGTCCGACATCTCGATCGGGTGCTTGTTCAGGCCGGTGTCACCGTAGAAGTAGGTCGGATCGGCAACCGGGTTGAAGCGCCACCGGATCCCGCCGCCGTGCATGTGGAACACGTGGAACATCTCGCTGCCGGCGTGCAGGATCCGGAACTTCGTCGGGTCGGCCTGGTAACCGCGCGGCATCGGCGTCGCCGGGTCACCGAAGGTGTATGAGCCGTATGCGTGTGCCTCCTGCAGTGGGGCATAGTTCAGCCGGTCGAAGAACGGCTCGGTGCGGTAGTTCATCGCGCGTGTTGCCGGACGGTATGCGTCGGTGCGCGGGTCGATGAAGGGGACGGGCGTCCCACCCTTGCGCAGCACGGCGTTCTTCTCGGCTTCGTTGCCGACCTCGTGGTAGAGCTGCACGTTCTCGCGGAACTCTGGTTCGCCCGTGGGCCGGATGATCGCCTCCCAGCCGGACTCGAGAGCCTGCGCGTGCGCCTCGTCGATCGCGTTGGGATCGAGGTAGGTCGATTCCGGGGGCTCGACGACGACGCTGCCGAACAGGCCGTGGTTGACCAGGGAGCGGAAGCTCGGTCCGGGGTGCAGGTAGTGCGCGCCTTCCAGGTTCGGGTCGTTCGCGGCGAAGTAGCTGTAGGTGGTGCTCTGACCGGTCGCGACGTCAGATGCCGGATTGCGCCCGACCTGGTCGCCCGAGGACGCGGTGTCGAAGGCGAGCCCGTCGACGTGCATGCCGACGGTGTTGGCCAGTCCGTTCTTGTACTTGATCTGCAGGCACTCGCCCTCGTTGACGCGGATCACGAGGGGCTGGATGGCGTCGTTGCGCAGTCCGATGGACACGTGCTGGCTGGCTTCTTCGGCCCGCACGTCCGAGATCCGGCTGGAGAGCACGTACATCATGCCCTTCGGGTCGTGATCACCGAAGCGGTTCATCGGGATGTTGACATTGATCGACTGCACGTCGTACGAGCGGACCGGGGCGCCTGACGGGCAGGCGCCGGAACTAGTGGTAGCGGCCGCAGACGCGGTCGCGGAGCCGACCGGGCTGATGCTTGCGGCGGTGGCCACCAGCGCGGCAACGGCGGCTATGGGGACCAGCCGCAGCCGCGACCGTCGCCCGCCCGCGGACCAGCACTGGGCCAGCAGCCACGCGCCGGTCGCGGCGAGCAGGGTGACGGGCATGGTCCGGGCGGCGTCGGCGAGCACCGGCGCGAGCTGCAGTGCAACGCCCCCGCCGAAGAGCATCGGAGTCAATGCAGCGGCGAGAGCCGTCGCGAAAGACGCGGCGCCGGCGACCAGCGCGAGCCGCGAGGCCGTGTTCAGCCGGCCGGCGCCGTCGGCGCCGCGCACCCGCTCCGCGACAATCAGTGCCCCCCACACCGCAACGAGGACGAGCGGCAGCGCGCCTGCCGTGTCGCGCAGCCACGAAAGGCCGCCGTGGGCTTGTGCTGCGCCGCCGCCGGCACGGGCCGGCAGTTGGGTCAGCCAAAGCGACGCGGCAACACCGGACGCGACACCCAGTCCGAATACCTCACGCGCCGGCTCGGCACGGCCCCGGCGACGGAGGTTCTCGGCGGACTGCTGGGCGAATGGTGAGCTATCCATGGTGGTGCTCCGTCCCGATGACGGCTGACTTGACAGTTCCGAGATCGATGACGACGGGTGCCGTCCGACCGGGGTCGATGAACTCGAGAGATATCGCGGCGCTCACGGCTGGCACGGTGAAGTCCAGGTGCCCCTCGATGCCCGCGTCCGGCAGAATCCGCGCGTCGGGCAGGTCACCGGACGTGGCCGGAAGGACCGTGGTCTTCTTCGCGACCGTGACGCTCAGCCGGAACTGGCGCACCTGGTAGGTCAGCGACTTCTTCGTCTGGTTCGTGAGCGCCACAGCGACCTGGATCTGCTGCTTGCCGTGCCCGACGTAACCGGACACGCCGTGACTGGCGCCGGCAAGGGCACGGTGGCTCACGCCGTCGACGCTGCGCACGAACTCGACCGCAACGATCCCGAAGCTGGTCGGCACGTCGTCGCCGACGCGGAAGACCTTCGACGACGAGTGGTGGGACGCCGGGGCGACCGCGCGCAGGTCGAGCAGCAGGCCTAGCACTGCCACCGCTGCCGCTGTCGCGACGATCAGCCAGCCCCATCGGGTCGGTTTGTGTTCGAGGCGCATCTGGGCAGCTGCCACTGTCATCACGGGCACGTCTCCTAGCAAGCACATCCTTGGACGTGCGGGACGCTAGGTACGACTCGTCAAAACCGCGTGAAACCCCCCGGCGGACGCCTCTGCGGACGAGTGCGGCGACCGCGGGTCGACCCCGGCGCAGCGGCCGGCCGACCTGGTGCAGCTGGCATAGCACGGCCGCGTAGGACCCGACCAGGCTCGTCGCGGTGGTCGTGTCCTGGCCGCCCGGCGCACCGGCGCACCGGCGCCGGAAAACTACCGGCACAGTAGGTGAACCAGAAGGTCTATGTGGCAGACGAATCCACCACGAGTGTTCAGGTGATCCGTTATGACTACAGCCAGGCGACCGAGAACATCAGCAACCCGCTGGCGATCCAGGTCCCGAACCCCACGGCGGTCGGCGGCGGCAAGGGTGGCGGCCGAGCCGCCTCGGTCGCGGTCTCCCCCAGCGGAAACGAGCTGTTGGTTACATCAAGTCCGGGGACGTGATGAAGGTGGCCACTCCGGCTGCTCTGCGCTCGGGTGTCGTGCCAGTCGTCACGCAGGCGGGAACGACCTCGGACGGCCGCGGCTCCTCCGGTGGCTTCGCGATGGTGAACCGCACCGACGGTGCCGGGGCCAAGCACTCCGACCTCTATCTCGGCGAGATCGGCGGCGTCGGCATGTCGGAGATCGCCGACATCACCGGTACGGCTGGGCGGCCGGTGTGCGGCTCGCCGACGGTGTGCATCGCCGCCACGGTCAGCGACAACTCTGGTCAGACCGTCTCCTTCTTCCCGAGTGGGTTGGCGTCCGACGGCACGACGCTCTACGTGGGCGATTCGCCACCGAACCTGTCCGCTCGGGTTCTCGAATTCGATCTGTCGAGCAAGATGCAGAGCATCTACTCCACGACAGTTCCCACCTACACCGCCAGCTTCGACGGTGTGTCTCGCAGCCAGTATGCGAGCATCACCGGCCTCGGTCTTGCGCCGAATGGTGACCTGTAGGTCGGTGACGACCCGACCGCACGGCTGACGATCGTGGCCAATGCTCAGGGACATCTGTGGCGGGTGCCCTGCTCCGCACCGGTGCCGGCCGTTACCGCGATCGCGCCGAGTGGTGGTCCAGCCTCCGGCGGGACCGTCGTCACGGTGACCGGTACCGACCTCAACGCCGGTGGCACCCCAGGTATCAAGTTCGGCACGGTGAGCGGGTCGGCGGTCAGCTGTGCCAGCGCGACATCGTGCACGGCGACGAGTCCCGCGGTCGCCGGTGCCGGCGCGGTCGACGTCACCGTCACGAATGGCAGCGGGCAGACCAGCGTCACGAGCGGCGCGGACGTCTTCACCTATACCACGCCGCCGACCGCGGTCTCGGTCAGCACGATCAAGCCTTCGTCCGGAGTGGCGACAGGGGGCACGACGGTGACGATCACCGGCGCGAACCTGACCGACCCGGCGGGTGGAGCGACTACGGTCAGCTTCGGAGCGAACCCGGCGACCACGGTGAGCTGCGCCAGCTCGACCAGCTGCGCTGCGGTCAGCCCGCCAGGATCGGGCACGGTCGATGTCCAGGTGACGGCCGCAGGTAGCACGAGCCCGGCAGTGAAGGCGGACCAGTTCACCTACGTCCATCCCGTCGCCGACCTGAACGCTTATGGGATCACGGCACCAAAGGGCGGGGTCGTCTTCCTTCCCGGCGCACTGGGTGGTCACTGGTGGAGTTCTGACCACGCCCAGGGTTTCTGTCGCATGGATCCGGTTCCGGGAACCAAGCTGGTGGCGATCAACTCGGCGGTGTGCGATCCGGGCTTCACGATCAGCTCGCCCGGGCAGGCGACCTACGACCCGAGTGCGAACGCCGATGGGACGCACTACGTCTACGTTCCGGACAACGAGTGCCTAACCAACATCGAGAAACATGCCGCCGGCCGCCATGCGCAGGTTCGCCTGACCGGCGGCGCGCACACCGTCCGGCTCGAGATCCACGACGATGGACGAGGCTTGCCTGCGAAAGGTTTCGACCCCAGGAGCGAGCGCCACTTCGGACTCCGGCTCATCGCCGATGCAGCTCAGGACATCGGGGGGAAAATGCAGGTCTTCTCTTCGGGTAGTGGCACGACAGTGCTCTTGGAGGTCCCCTCACGCACCCCGCTCCTCGACCATTCCAGGTGATCCGCTGGCAGTGAAGAAGTTCCGCACCGCCGTGTGCTAATCGAACGCCAGAACAGCGATATCGGCAGGCTGACGAACCAGGCACCGGGCGTTTCGCGTGGCTCCGGCGTTTCCGCGGGGGGAGCACGACTGGCCTCGTGCGTTCGCATCCAACCTGCTCCTTCCCGAGACGTCGCGGCGCCTTGCGAAAACCCGTTCCAGACCCGATACGGAACCTTCCGGCAGACGCGACAGCTTGCGACCCCACGCCTCAGCGCGCATAACGACGCGGTACTCAGCCGTCAGGCTGTGACAAGCCTGCACGGTATTCGGCGTAATGCCGACGTCGGCATTACGCCGATTCTCTTGGGCGCTCCTGGCGTGTCCACGATGTCGCCTCCCTGGGCGTGGCGACCTGTTGTAGACACGTTCTCTGGGCCGAGTCTCCGCCGTCAGCGCCAGCGATTCCCTTTCGTCGATGCGTTCTTGCCTGTGCACGCTGCCACGGAAGCCGGAACGGCGACATGTCCACGACGACGAGACAGCCGCGTCCGCAGAGATCGCGTTGCCGGGCTCGAGAGAACGCCGATCATGCCGACCTCAGGGTTATGCCGACGTCGTCGTCGAGTCCCGTGCGTTGGACGGGGTTTGGGCCAGATGACGTCGGCATAATCCGCGGTCTGGTTCGCTCGCTCCGGCGGCCCGATCTCAAGTGACTAACCGGCTGCTCTGTCAGCCCGACCGTCGAGCCTCGCGGAATCGAGCGCACCAAAGTCCATACAGGTTGGACATCAGCGCGTCCACGCGTCGGCGTTCCGCAGGCGCCACGATTCTCGAGCGCACGGGCCGATCTCTTGTCGCGCCGATCGCGCGCCGCATGGACGGACTCGGATTATGCCCAGCTCTTGTCGGGAATCTCCCTACCCCGCGGGCGATCCAGAGGCAGATCGGCATAACCCCGAGGTCGGCACGATCGGCGTTATATCGAGCGGTGCGCCGGGGGGCGGCGCGGGTGTTACCGCTGCCGTCGTAGTCGCAGGCCGGGGACTTGTCGGAAGTCGGAGGGGTTGCGGGTGTCGAGGCTCAGGCGGTGGACCAGTGCGGTGGCAGCGAGCAGCGCGTCGGGCAACCGGATACCGACCTCGCTGCGGATACGGCCGGCCTCCTCAGCGATCTGTCGATCGAGCGGGTACTCGGTCATCGCGCCCAACAGTCGCCGGATCTGCTCCGCCTCGAACGAATTCGCCGCGCCGGACTGCAGCTCAGCGCGGGTGAGCACCGAGTACCCCAGAGCGCTGCTGCGCCCGGACAGCGGGGAACGGCCGACCAGGTGATCGATGCACACCCCGGTGTCGAGCAGCAGATCAGCCACGACCAACCAATCCCCCGCCGGGGCGGTCCCACTCACCCAGGGACGGCACCCGCTGCGCCAACCCCGGCACAGCCCCGAACGTGTCGGTCAACAACCGGTCCCGCTCCACGTCCCCGACCCCGGCCGCAAGATGGGTGTCGACTGCGTCGCGGATCACGTGCGCCATCGCCTTACCCTCCACCCGGGCCCGCTCATCCAGGCCCGCGCACTGTTCGGCCGTGAGGTACACCTGTGTCCGCGTGGCACCCGGCATACAGCACGACATACGGCGTTACGCGCCGCCGCACGGTGTTCACCGCCAGTCACTGAAGTACGTGAGGATGCCGCCGCGAACGAGGGCTCAGTCCCGAACCGATCCACGACGATCGGCTACCGGGCCCGCCGGCATAGCCGCTCGAACCGCGAAAGCAAGCGCACGGCCAACCGGGCGGAACTCCAGCACCACCCCCGTCAGTGATCATCATCCGCTCGACCCGATGCGCTTGCGAGTCGTCCAGGCGCACCACATCACCAAACGCCCAGCCCGCGAGCAGCAACCCGCTCTACCGGCACGACGCGGAGCGTAGGCCTCAGCCGACCGCCGCGAATCGCTGTCCACGTAACCGTCTGATAGGTGTGGGCTGCACAACGGCTTCTCAATTGGCGTTCTGGGTCCGGATGAGTTGATCTGTGCTTCTCACCTCAGGGCTAAGGCATCTTGCAGAGAGCTTGTGGAGTGGCTACCAACGGACCAAGCGCTTTCAGTACTCTCCCTTGATCACGAAGAAGGAGCCACGGATCGTGCCGGCCAGCTTCGACTTCTGCCGCGCGAACTTGAACCGGGACTTGAGTTCCTCGGGCACCTCCATACCTTCGGACAGTTTGAACCCGACTGCGCGCTTCTTCCCGTCCTCGAGCCCGTACATCACGTTGATCGACAGACCGGACTCGTAGAACACGTAGGCCATCCGGGTCCCGTCAACCTCGAAGGACGTCGCCTCAAGCGGATGGGTTGAGATCACGATGTCGCGTTCGACCTCGAGGATGCGGCTCACCCACTCGACCGTGTCCGTCGCCTCACTCGCCGGGTCGACCGTGAAGGCATGGCCGTACTTGTTCTTGTAGTAGCGCGCCTCGTTGGCCCTCAGCCCGGCGAGAGCCTCCGCGTACGGGGACGAGTCAAGCCCGACGGTGGACACCTTCTCGAAATCGACAACCTGCGGCAAAATGCGTATCTCCCGACGATGGGTATGTCAGAGGAACGGTAACGGGTCCCAATACGGCGGTCGCGGCGTGCGAGCGGGATCCGTCACGGGCCGGCATGCCCGCAGACACTCATCGTCGGTGGCAGCCAGGTCGCCAGACGCCTCGGGCCCTTCAGTGCCGCGCGATCCGTCGATCTTGAGCGGGTCGATCGTGAGCAGCGAAGCGCGCACATGAGTCGATCTGGATTGGTTATCGCTCCATGAGGGCGAGGTTGACGGCTGCGTCGGCAAGTTCGACGACGGTCGATGTGACGGCCTCGATGTCTTGGTCGGGGCCGGCGAGGCAGTCGAAAGTCTCGAACATCGTCAGCGTGTGCAAGACGGCGACGAGCCGCTCTTTGCGGTCGGTCGCAGCCTTTGGGACGAGGTGCCCGGCAAGGACCCGCGCTCCTGTGCGGTTGCGGTCGTTTCTGGCGGCGATGACCTGCCCGACGTCCGGATCGAGTGTGGCCAGCGCACGTAGCCGTCGCATGACCGGCCGGTCTTTCGCCCAGAAGCGGGCGAATGTGGCGATAAAGCCGTGCAGTGCCTGTTGCGGGTCAGAGGCCGCGAAGACGTTGGCAAGTTCGCCCATCTGGGCCGATTCGGCCAGGTCGTCGCACAGCCCTTCGAGCAGGCCGGTCTTCGACCCGAACTGGTAGTAGACGGTGCCTCGCGCGACATCGGCGCGGGTGGCGACCGCTTCGAGGGTGAAGTCCGTGTAGGCGATCGATCCGGCCAGCAATCCCCGTGCCGCGGCGAGGATTCGCCGGCGAGCGTCATCCACGGCGGCTTGCCGCTTGCCGAGCTTATATGGCCGTGGACTCACGTGACTTGACTCCGTTCGATTCGAGCGAGATACTTTAATTAGACAGGCTGTACGATTGAACAATATACCAGCAGTCAGCCGAATCGAGGCAAGGTGAAGGCGATGGGCACGACGAACAATCCAGCAGGGACGTCGGCGAGCAAAGCACCGTTCGGGCGACGGGTGCGGGCCCGGGCCATGCGACTGCTCAATGTGCCGATGCGTGTCGTGCTCGGCTGGCCGTTTGCGACTCCGCTGGGCGGGCGGCTCATGCTGGTGCTCATCATCGGGGAAAGACTGCCAAGACCTACCGCCAACCGCTGAGCTTGGTCGGCCACGACGACGTGCTGCTGACCCCCGGCGGAGGCCGCTGGACGCTCAACCTGCGCGCCGGCAACCCAGTTCGGATGCGGCTCCGGGTAAGGACGTCATGGCCACGCCCGAACTCGTGCAGGACCTCGACGAGATCGACGATCTACTGGCCGTGATGGCGGCGGCCAATCCCAGCGTCGACCGCTTCGTGCGCATTCCCCGCGACCCGGACGGCCGCTTTGCCCGCGAGCCTCTACAGGCAGCGGTCCAGCATGGTTTCTGTATCGTTCGCTGGCACCTCGCCAGTAGCACTGGTCCTGCTCACCCAGCCAGCACCGACCGCGACAGCTAAGGAGCAGCGCAGTGGATCAACCCGCCGTCCGCGTCGAGGATCTCGCAAAGCGCTACGGCGATGTCGTGGCACTCGACGGGGTCACGTTCGACGTCGCGCCAGCCACCGTGTTCGGGCTCCTCGGCCCGAACGGTGCGGGCAAGACGACCGCGGTCCGGATTCTGACCAGCCTGCTGCGACCTGATCGGGGCCATGCCGAGGTACTCGGGATCGACGTCGCGAAGCACCCCGACCGGGTCAGGGGCGTCATCGGGCTCGCCGGGCAGTATGCCGCGGTCGATGAGAACCTGACCGCCCGGGAGAACCTGCAGCTGGTCGGGCGGCTGACGAACCTGCCCAAGACGGCCCGTGATCGTGCAGCCAGCGAACTGCTTGAGCGGTTCATGCTCACCAGCGCCGCGGATCGGCTGGTCCGCACCTACTCCGGTGGCATGCGACGCCGTCTCGATCTGGCCGCCGCACTCGTCCACAACCCGACTGTGCTGTTTCTCGACGAACCGACGACCGGCCTCGACCCACAAGGCCGAGCTGAGCTGTGGAGGGTCATCGAAGGCCTCGTCGCCACGGGCACGACCGTGCTACTCACCACCCAGTACCTCGAGGAGGCCGACCGGCTTGCCGACCAGATCGTCGTGATCGACCACGGCCAGGTCATCGCCTCAGGCACCGCCGAAGATCTGAAGACCCAGTTAGGGGCCACGGTCATCGAGGTCAGCCTGTCCGATGACGCGTCCCTCGACCTGATCAAGACACAGCTGGCGACAGTCGGGCCGCTGTCGATCGCCGGCCAGGACGTCAACATTGCCGTCACCGACGGCACGGCGGCGATGTTCCAGACCGTCCAGATCCTGACGGCGGCGTCGATTAGCCCGACCAAGCTGACGCTGCGCGAACCCTCCCTCGACGATGTCTTTCTCGCACTCACCGGCCACGCCGCCGAGACAGCGCCGGCCACAGACGATGCCACCGTTGCCAAAACCGGGAAGCGACGCCGATGAGCGCATCGACTGAACACGCGACGCGCACCGCCGAAGTTCCCACCGGACCGCGGCCGGTGCGCCATGCACTGGCCATCGCGCACCGCAACCTGCTCACGATCGCCCGCACCCCACAGCTACTCGTCTTCGCGACGATCCAGCCGGTGATCTTCGTGCTCATGTTCCGCTACGTATTCGGCGGCGCGATCAAGGTCCCCGGCATCAATTACGTCGACTATCTGATGCCCGGCATCTTCGTGCAGACCGTCGTCTTCGGCGCCCTCACCACCGGCGTCGGCCTAGCCGAAGACCTCCACCGCGGCCTGATCGACCGATTCCGGTCACTACCTATGGCCAGGTCAGCAGTCCTGGTCGGACGCACCCTGGCCGACCTGGCGCGCAACCTGTTCGTCGTGATCCTGATGGCCGTCATCGGCCTGCTCGTCGGCTGGCGCGCCCATGCCGGAGCCGGCGGACTCATCGGCGCCCTACTCCTCGTGCTCGCCTTCGCCTACTCACTGTCATGGGTGTTCGCGATCGTCGGGCTCAGCACACCCAACGCCGAAACCGCGCAAGCTGCCTCGTTCCCGCTACTCGCCCCGCTCGTCTTCGCCTCGTCAGCGTTCGTCCCCGTCGCAACCATGCCGTCCTGGCTGCAAGGCTGGGCAAACCACCAACCAGTCTCCGTGGTCGTCAACGCCACCCGCGAACTCACCCTCGGCACCCACGCGACCGACCTAGCCCCCGCACTCGCTTGGATCATCGGAATTGTCGCCGTCTGCGCACCACTCGGAGTCTGGCGCTACCGCCGCGTCAGCTAGCACCAATCAGGCAACGAGTTCGCGAGATTGTCCCGTAACCGATTCACCCGTCCGCGTGTTAAGCCTGAAACCGTGGAACGCCTGTCGTAGCGCGCCGTTAAGACGTCTGCGGTGGTAGCGACGCTGCGGTGGGCGGCGAAGCCGGGCAAAGGTGCTGGGCCTTCAACGGGGTCGACGCCACACTGAAGGGTTCCCGTGCGCGCCGCGTGATCAGGTCGTCGCGAACACCGAGCCGGGTCGGTAGTCCTTCAGGTATGCGCCCGCCTGCCTCTAACGGGAAATGAACTGGCGATGGCATAGCAAGGCGAGCCCGTTGTCGGGCTGGCTGGTCTGGCTGGGCGTTGGTTACGCGGCGGGTTCGAGGGTGACCTTGTAGCCGAGGGCTTGGAGTTCTCGGACGTGGTTTCGTTTCTTGGTGTCGGGGTTGGCGTGTCGGGCGTGATGGTCGGCGCCGAGGTCTGCGTAGGTGAGCTCGAATCGGCTATTTAGACAAGCCGGGAAGTCTAAAAGAGTCTAAAGCCGCGGCGGGCGCTCGCGCCGCGGGCAGCACACGCGTCTACCGTGGGCGATCGTTACCCATCCGAGACCCGCGATCTGACGCATCACTCACCGGCCGGAGCGCTTGTCCGGAGTGTGAGAACCGAAGCGATGGCCGACGTGAGCGGTATAGCGCACGCGTCGAATATGGACCCTGCGCCAGTACTGGAACGCAAATCGAAGTTCATTGGCCAGGTCCTGCGCGGCAAGCTGGATGTGCGGGAGATCGAGGACGTCGGAGAGACCGCGCTCAGCTACGGCGAAATTAATGCCCTCGCAGCTGGCGACCCGCTGCTGCTGGACAAAGCCCAGTTCGACGCAGACCTGACGCGGCTACGCCGCCTCGAGCGGGCGCATGACCGATCCCAGGACGGGCTGCGCTGGCAGGTCGTGTCGATGGCCGACCAGCGGGTCGGCACCGAGCGCAACGCCACGGTCCTGGCGGAGGTCCTGCCGCGGCGCCGGTCGACGAGCGCGGACGCCTTCACGATGACGGTGGGCACCGCGGTGTTCGACAAACGCGCGAACGCCGGCCGCGGGCTGCAGCAGCGCCCGGCTGAGCTGGCCCGCGACTTGGGTTACCAGCGCGAGGTGATCGCGCCGATCGGCATGCTGGCAGGCCTGCCGATCGAGGCCGTCGCGACCCGGCGCAGCAGCGGCATCGAGTTGACGCTGCGCTGCACAGACGTGCCCTACACCGCGGTGGAGTTGAGCGTCGACACGCTGCGCGACGACAGCTTGGCCGTTGGCCTGGTCGCTCGCCTCGAGAACAAGATCAACGCCCTCGACCAGCGCCGCGAGGAACTTCAGCAGGAGGCCGAACACGTAGCCGCTGAGATCACCCGGGCCCAGGCCCGCATCGGCAGCGCGTTCCCGCACGCCGGCGACCTGTCGGCTGCAAAGTTGCGGGCCGCCGACATCGAGGCGCGTCTCATCGAGGCCGCCACTCCGCGACGACAGAACAGCACCCTCAGCGAAGGACACGATCACTCCCCCGTCGCCGAGCTCGTCGACGGCGACGTGCTCCGCCTGCAGGAGTCAGACGGCGTCGATGGCGACCGCGACTGGGACCTGGAATGAGTAGGGCCGCGTCGCACGTCGCCGCTGGCCCGGCGCAGCGCGGCGGTTGTCCACAGATCTCGCGCGGACCGCCCACCACGTCCGCCGGCCCTCAAGACTTCACCGACCAGAGCACCCCGCCCGACACCTGCAGGAAAACTATGACCACCCTTGACCCGACCGCCTCGCTCGCCCTTGCTGCCGCGCTGCTGGAGGCCATTGCCCGCGACAGCGAGCAGCCCGTCGACTTCGATGTACCGCTGCGCTGCGGGCAGGCTGCGGGCCAACGTCGTGCTCGGATTCGGCCCCACCCAGCTGCCGTTCGTCGGCGACGACGCCGCAGACATCCCCGCGGCCCTCAGCGAGGCGATCACGCTGTTGTCCGCGTTGCCCGAGGACCAGATCACCGATCCGGTCCTCGATGCGCTCCTAGACACGCGGGCCGCCTCGGCCGCGATTCCGAAGTCGGGGTGCGGTGATGGCCACCAGCATCCGCGACCTGGTGTACGCGCTGGAGAGCGAAGCGCCGTACGAGGCCGGCACCGACCGGCAGTCACCCGACGCCGCCGGCGCGCTGGCCGAGCTGGGCCGCGCGTTGCGGCGCCTCGCGAGTGCCGGGCTCGAGCTGGATGTGCGCGGCCGGCGCGACACCATCACGCACGACCTGGCCGAGTCGTGCGCACAGAACGCGGCGACACTCGATCTCGACCGATCCGGGCGCCTCACCGGCCTGGCCGGCAGCCTGGCCGACGTCGTCGGCGTCCTCAGCGAACAGATCGGGCGTGACCAACGCTGGGTGATCGCCGTCGAGATCGCGAGCGCGGCGCGCGTGCTGACGACCTACGCCGCCGAAGGCGATGGCCGGCGCACCGCCGATCTCGCCTGGACCCACCTGACGGCCCGCGCACTCATCGTGCAGGCGCTGACAGGGCACGCCCTCCGTGCAGAGCCGCGCGGTCCTAGACCGCGCAGTGCCGCGCCCGATGCTGCCCCCGGACGTACCGGCCGCCCGGGCGGCGCTGGAGTCGATGACGGTCATCTCCGATCGGCTACGTCGCTCGGGAACGACGAACAAGAACAACTCGTCGCGGGCGAGCGGTCGAGGCGGCGGCCCAAGCATGCCACCGCGGTCCGCGCAAGTGCGCTGCGGCACGCGCGCGTTCTCGAGAACGTCGCGCGCAGCGCGGGATCCCACGGCGTCTTGGGGACGGGCCTGCGCAGCTCGCCCTGCGCCGCCGTCGCGTGCGCGGCGTAGTCGCCGGCGCCCATCCGCCACGGGATCGTTGGCATGTTGCGCCAGCCACTGCGTGATCGACACGCCCGCAGGGTCGAAGTCGGCGTGCAGAAAGGCCAGTGCCCCGTCGGCCGTCAGCTGACGCAGCAGCGTGACGGTCGCGATCGTCGGACGACCGGAACTGCACAACAGCGGGCCGTCCCACGATGCCGCGCTCGCCTCCGCGATCAGCGACGGGTTCTCGAACACGAACACGAACACGGACGTGCCGGACGGCAGCGGCGGCAGCGGCGGCAGCGGCAGCGGGCAGCCCCGCAGGTTCGCGATGGTGCTCACCACCGGTTCACCGGCCACCGCGGCGTCGACGAGCCAGCGAAGCAGCGGCGAGCCCGGGCCGGCCGAGCACGAAGACAGTCGAGGGCAGCGGGTCGGGCACCACGCCTACCGCCTCCCACAGCCCAGGGCCGCCTCGGCACCCTTCGCCCGAACGTGTACGAGCGCGACGGTGTGACGGCCTCGAGAACCAGGGACGCAGCGCTGTCTCGTCGGAGATATGGGCGTATCCATCGATCGGAATCGAGCCGCTCGCCGTGTTGACATCCGGTATGGCAACACCATGAATCCTCGACAGGCAGCGGTCTTCTTGCCGGACGACCTCCATCGAGTCGGGGAAGAACAGCCCAGGGCCGAAACGGCGCTGCCCTGCCCGGCCCACGACGTAAGCATCACGCGGGGAAGCATCGCGACAACCTGTCTGTGCAGTTCGACGTACGGCAACGCGCGCAGAATCCGTGCAAATGGCAGATGTCACTTACGGTCCCGACTGAAGGGCGAACTGGCCGACGAGCGCTGCACTTGAACCAGTCGAGCATCATCTGCGGTGTGGTTCGGCACGTCCATTGCTCTGCATCGGGGACCGACGAGCCGAGGCAGAGCGCCGGCTGAGGGTCACTGGGTCATTCTGGGCCTGGTACGAATGACTGAAGGCCCCGGAATCCGGGGCCATTGCGGTGGAGCTGAGGGGACTCGAACCCCTGACCCCCACACTTCCAGCGCGGGTTACGGGTCCAATTTCGTGTCGGCCCATGTCGGCCGGGGTCGTGGAATCCCTGTGGTTGCTGGATTTCCTGTCGCTCCGTGTCGCTGCGTGACCCGCGATGGCTTCCGGTACTGACTGACAAATGACTGACATGATCTTGATCGGCACCCCTCGGCTGGCTGGCCCGGCCTGCCCACGCGCCCGGCGGTGCAACGGCAGCGGATCAGGCAGGCTCAGACACCGACGACTGAGACCAGGTTGTCCAGGCCGGCGAAGTCGTCGGGGTTGCGGGTGTATAGCGCAAGGTCATGGGCGTGGGCCGTCGCGGCGACCAGCAGGTCAGCGACACGACTGCGATGGGACCGTCCCGCCTCGACGACAGCAGCCACGATGAGTCCGTAGCTGCGGGCAGTGACCCCATCGAAAGGCACGGGTTCGAACAGGGCTTCAACCTGCTGAAGTCGGGCCTGCCGATTCGCCCGCTCCGCCCCGCTCGAGGCAAGATGCGGGCCGGCCGCTAGCTCGGCGACGGTGACCGCGCACACCGCGACCTCATCAGGAAGCGCCGCCGTCACGGCCCTGTCGTCCCAGTCGATCACGACGGAGGTGTCCAGCAGGCCGGCGGCCACCTCAGAGCCCCTGATCGACAACACGGTCCAGATCGCGCCGGAACCCTGCGCCATCTAGGTGAGGCCCCTGCATCGCGACAGTCATGATCTCCGAGCGGGGAACGAAGGTCCGCCGGGTTCGTCCGATCGGGCGAAGCTCCGCGACAGGCTCACCGTTGCGGGTGACCACGAAACTTTCCCCGGCCACCACCGCCTCGATCACCTTGGCATTGTCGTTGCGAAGCTCTCGCTGCGCGATGGTCCTAGACACCACCAGACTGTAGCACACATTGCTACACTATGCTACAAAGTGTCTGAGGCCTTGGCGGAACCCGGTAATGACTAATACTGACGCTGCGCCCGGACCGAGACTCGCGAGCCGACAACAGCGAGGAACTGGCCGGGCCGAAGATGGTTGAGCCCCAGCGGGTCGCGCTCGGTGACGATAACGGCTGTCGTCCGTCCGGCGATGTCGGCAGCAGTCACCGAACGTGCGGGCTGAGCCCCATAATCTTTGCCGGTCGGTGCGCTCGGAGGCCCGCGAGGTCGTGGAATCCGGCGGTCGCTGTGCCGAGAACGTCGACGGCGCCAGACCATCGAAGATTGCGATCGATGCGATGTGCAGTGAGGTGTGTCGATCCTCCATTCGAAGGAACGCGGAATCGAGCGGACTCATGACCTCCACGGCCGGTGCTCCTCCCAGAGGGCAGTTCCCACCCGACGCTACGAGGACCCGGCGCCATGCCGTAGGGCCGCAAGACCTACCCGAGTGCAGACCTTCGCACCGGGTCGGGCAACGGCCGCCCGACCAGACGGGCCCCAGGGCGAAGGGACCGGTCGACAATGATGTGGAACAACGGATACGGGCGCGCAACTATCGGCGTCTCGTTCCGGGTCGGGTCCGGGCCGTGACGTCGCTTATCGCCTCGTCGAGAATAGTCAGGCCGAGCGCGATCTCGTCGTCGGTCGCGGTCAACGGCGGGGCGATGCGGAAGACTGCGCCCATGCCGGGCAGCTGGACGATGTTCATGTGCAGGCCGAGTTCGAGGCAGCGTGCGGTGACGGCGGCGCCGAGCGCGTCCGAGCTCTGCTTGGTCTCGCGGTCGAGCACGAGCTCCAGTCCGACGAGCAAGCCGCGTCCACGGACGTCGCCGATCACCGGATGACGTGTCGCGAGTTCGCGCAGCCCGTCGGCGAGCGCGCCGCCCAACTCTTGTGCGCGCCGGTCGAGGCTGTCGCGTTGCAAGACGTCCAACACGGTGTTGCCCACTGCCGCCACGAGCGGGTCGGACACATGCGTGGTGAAGAATAGGAAGCTGCGGTCGTGCGCGGTTTGCTCGATCTCGCGCGAGGTAACGACGGCGGCGAGAGGTAGCCCGGCACCGAGGGTCTTGGAGAGCGTGAGGATGTCAGGGACGACGCCGTCGCGCTCGAACGCGTACCACGTGCCGGTGCGGCACAGGCCGGTCTGCGCCTCGTCCAGGATCAGCAGCATGCCGCGTTCGCGACACTTGCGTTGCAGGGCGACGAGGTAGCCCAGCGGCGGCTCGAGCACACCACCCGAACTCAGGATCGGCTCGATGATGCACGCCGCGAGGCTGCCGACGGATTGGGCGTCGATGAGGTCGAAGCCGAAGTCGAGTTGCCGCTGCCAGTCGAGTTCGCCGTCGGGGGTGGTGAAGTCCGGGCGGTAGGCGTTCGGGGTGGGGATCGCGAAGTTGCCGGGCGCCGCCGGGCCGTAGCCCTTGCGTCCCGAGCTGTAGGTCGCGCTCGCCGCGGCCTGCGTCATGCCGTGCCACGACCGGGCGAACGAGACGATCTCGTGCCGGCCCGTGACGAGTTTGGCCATCCGGATCGCCGCCTCGTTCGATTCCGCCCCGGTCGTCAGGAGCAGTACCTTGTCCAGCGGGTCGGGCAGCGAGTCGGCCAGGCGCTCGGCGAGTTCGACCACCGGCCGGCTGAGCATCCCGCTGAAGAGGTGATCGAGCGTGCCGATCTGCTTGCGGACGGTGGCGACGATCTCGGGGTGCGAGTGGCCGAGGATCGCGCTCATCTGACCTGAGGTGAAGTCGAGGATGCGGCGTCCGTCGGCGGTCGTCAGGAAGCTTCCGGCCGCCGAATCGATGATCTCGCGGGTGAAGTCAGCGGCACCGCAGTAGCGGACGAGGTGTCGGTCGGCGCTGCCCCAGAACGCGTCCGAGACGGTGGGGTCGAACTGCGCTGGAGCGGTCATACAGTCACGCTAGGACGATGCGGAGCGTCACGTCCATCGCACATTTCTTGACCGGCTGTTCGGTTCTGCCGTACAGCTTGGACATGACGCTGACTCCTTGGCGGCTCCGACTGCTCTGCCAACTCCAGACGCTCGGGACGGTCCGCGCCGTCGCTTCGGCCGCGCACCAGAGCGCGTCGAGCGTGTGTCGCAACAGCTGGCAGTGCTCGAGAGCGAGACCGGTGCCCGACTGCTCGAGCGAACCGGTCGCCGGGTGCAGCTGACGACCGCAGGGCACGTACTCGCCAGCCGTGCCCGCGACATCCTCGACCAGATGACCGACGCCGTCCTCGGCTCGTCGGAAGGAACGCGGGCACGCAGCAGGTCGACGACGGCGCCGAGCGTCACGACATCGGCGAGCGGATCGAACCCACGCAGTTGGAAGACCTCGACGCCGGCGGCCTCGTACCCGCTCAGCCGACGCTGCATCTCATCGATCGTGCCGACGAAGGGGGCAGCCGATCCGGATGCACATGTCATCGCCGCAAGTACGAGCCGCCGCGCCGCAGGCGAGGAGGGGCGGTCTTCGCCGAACGTTTCAGCGGGTGCGACCCGTATGACGCTGCGGCACAACGCCTCCACGCCGTCGTGATCGAGCCCGACGACGGGACGGATCGAGATGCCGAAACGCACCCAGCGCCGCCCGGCTGACTCGGCGAGTTCACACAGCCGCCTGATGCGAGTCGCGACGTCGGCAGGAGTCCCGGCCGGGACTATCAACATGTCCGCGTGGGCCGCCAACGTCCGGTCGCCGTCGAAATCGTCACCGACATGCACTAAGCCCGGATCCACCGTGTTGATCGGGTGATGGGCGGGTCGTAGACGAACGAATGCCTTGCTGGATAGGACGATTGGACTTGTTGAAGGTCCCAGTCGGCCCGTGCAGGAAGGCATCCGTTCGGTGCGAGCATCTCATGATTTGAGTCGCGTGTCTGTCAGCTTCGACGAGCCGACTCTGGTGCCGTCGGCTGGACTGTTGCCGGCCGCGGTGTTGGGCCCAGCGCATCGATGTGGCCGGGCTGGTCGAGGCGCGGGTGACGCTGGCCCGGTATGGCGCGAACAGCGGCGCGAAGGCGTTGACGGTGATCGCCTCGATGCTGGCCGGCGGCGACAGCATCGATGACATCGGACTGTTGCGGGCCGGGGAGTTGCCGGTGTTGTTCGACGACACCCGCGCGCCCTCGACCATCGGCACGTGGTTGCGGGACTTCAAATGGCACAACGTGCGCCAGCTCGACGCGGTCAGCCGCGAGCTGCTGGTCCGGCTCTGGGCCGCCGGTGCGGGTCCGGCTGATCTGGGCGCGCCGATGACGATCGATGTGGACTCCACGATCGTGGCGGTCTTCGGCCGCGGGAAGCAGGGCGCGGCGTTCGG